>NZ_JAHUWU010000030.1:0-460 GCF_019218845.1 Aeromonas sp. sif0611
AGGGCCATTACAGGGTGCAGTTCGTCGATCAGGGGGCCGCGTCTTCTCTCTCCTCTTCCCTGGCGCCGCCGCCTTCCCTGGTGTGGTTCGCTCCCCCCTCCCCCCCTCTTCTTCTGGTTTTTTCCTTTTCCTCCCTCTCCCCCCCCTCCCCTTCTTTTTTTTCCCTTTTTTTTTTTTCCCCCCCCTTCCTCTCCCCTCTTCTTCCCCCTTCCCTTCTCTCTCTTCTTCCCCTTCTTCTCTCTCCTCCTCCTTCCTTTTCTCTCCCCCTTCCCCGTCCCTCTTCTTCTCCCGTCTCCCTTTTTCCTGTTTCCCTCCTCTTCTTCTCTCTTTTTCCTTTCCCTCTCTTTTCCTCTCTTCCTCTTCCCCTCTCCTCCCTTCCCTTCCCTCTCCCCTTTCCTTCTTCTCCCTCTTCTCTTTTCCCTCTCCTTCCTCCCCTTCTCCTTCCCTTTCTCTTCTCCGC
>NZ_JAHUWU010000031.1:0-455 GCF_019218845.1 Aeromonas sp. sif0611
TTACAACCCTGACCGGCTCTTCAACGCTGGCGGAACGATCCTTGCCTCCGTCGCCAGGCCCATAGAATGCCGAAAGGTGCGGCGTGACGACGTTGTGCTTAATTCCGCTGGCAACCACCGTGCCGAGGGGCCTGTCAACGCTCATAGCTCGCGGGGCCTGCCCAGCCCGCTCACCGTACCCTGTCTGGACGAGGAATGGACGCTCGGCATCGAGGACGTAGCGCTTCATGCCGCGAGCAACTCGAGCCATTGTGTTCTTGGCGAGGGGACGAATGGCCCTGAGTTGATACTTTTCCCAGATCTCTTCGGTGGTGTCGAAGATCGACGGGCAAGGCAGCGACCAATCAATGCACTCCGCGGCTGTGCGCCATGGCTTCTTGCGGCCGGAAATCACTTCGCGGTCGTCTGGTGCGCCGTGGGTCGCTTCTGGCCATACAATCGGCTTGCCGTCGCGG
>NZ_JAHUWU010000032.1:0-432 GCF_019218845.1 Aeromonas sp. sif0611
CGCCGGTGATGGTGATGGTGACGGTGTGCTCGGTGCCATCCACGGAGGTGACCACAAAGGTCTCGACCTTGGTTTCGCCCTCGCCCAGGTACTGCACCTTGCTGTTGTCGACCTGGTAGGTCCAGGCGCCGCCTTCGGTGATGGCGAGGCTACCCAGCGCACCCGCACTCGGGGTGCCGTTGCCGGCCAGGAACTTGGCTTCATCCGCCCCGTCCAGGTCGGTCACGCTCAGGGTGCCGGTCTCGGTCAGCAGCGGCGTGCTTTCATCTTCGGTCACGCCGCCGGTGTCAGTGCCGGTGATCACCGCCGCATCATTGACGCCGGTGATGGTGATGGTGACGGTGTGCTCGGTGCCATCCACAGACTGCACGGTGAAGGTCTCGACCTTGGTCTCCCCTTCGCCCAGGTACTGCACCTTGCTGTTGTCGACCT
>NZ_JAHUWU010000033.1:0-400 GCF_019218845.1 Aeromonas sp. sif0611
TTCTTGTTAGCAAGAAGAGAAGTGGCGTCCCCTAGGGGATTCGAACCCCTGTTACCGCCGTGAAAGGGCGGTGTCCTAGGCCTCTAGACGAAGGGGACCCAAAATCATCTTTGCGCTGCGTTAGCAGCGCAGATTTTGGGTAATGGCGAGTGCTGAGCCTGCGAGGCCGAGCGCCATTATTCACATCCCAAAACCCAATGATAGGGCTTCTCTCATCTGACCTAAGCCAGATAAGCACTGACGCTTTCGCATCAGGTCTTTGCTCTAACTACTTTGAATCAAGGCAATCTGTGTGAACACTCAACAACACGACATCTTAAGGTAAGGAGGTGATCCAACCCCAGGTTCCCCTAGGGTTACCTTGTTACGACTTCACCCCAGTCATGAATCACACCGTGGT
>NZ_JAHUWU010000034.1:0-378 GCF_019218845.1 Aeromonas sp. sif0611
AGTCGTAACAAGGTAACCCTAGGGGAACCTGGGGTTGGATCACCTCCTTACCTTAAGATGTCGAAGTTGTTGAGTGTTCACACAGATTGCCTTGATTCAAAGTAGTTAGAGCAAAGACCTGATGCGCCCTGGCGTGTCAGTGCTTGTTTGGCGAATGCCAAACGAGAGAAGCCCTTTTGTTGGGTGTCGGGACGTGAATAGCGGCGCAAGCGGCTACCCGGTTACCTGCGCGCAAGCGCAAAGACAAATCCGGGTCCCCTTCGTCTAGAGGCCTAGGACACCGCCCTTTCACGGCGGTAACAGGGGTTCGAATCCCCTAGGGGACGCCACTTCTCTTCTTGCTAACAAGAATGCAGACATAAGCATTACATGTTTATG
>NZ_JAHUWU010000035.1:0-374 GCF_019218845.1 Aeromonas sp. sif0611
AAGTCGTAACAAGGTAACCCTAGGGGAACCTGGGGTTGGATCACCTCCTTACCTTAAGATGTCGAAGTTGTTGAGTGTTCACACAGATTGCCTTGATTCAAAGTAGTTAGAGCAAAGACCTGATGCGAAAGCGTCAGTGCTTATCTGGCTTAGGCCAGATGAGAGAAGCCCTATCATTGGGTTTTGGGATGTGAATAATGGCGCTCGGCCTCGCAGGCTCAGCACTCGCCATTACCCAAAATCTGCACTGCTAACGCAGCGCAAAGATGATTTTGGGTCCCCTTCGTCTAGAGGCCTAGGACACCGCCCTTTCACGGCGGTAACAGGGGTTCGAATCCCCTAGGGGACGCCACTTCTCTTCTTGCTAACAAGAA
>NZ_JAHUWU010000036.1:0-368 GCF_019218845.1 Aeromonas sp. sif0611
TAGAGGCCTAGGACACCGCCCTTTCACGGCGGTAACAGGGGTTCGAATCCCCTAGGGGACGCCACTTCTCTTCTTGCTAACAAGAATGCAGACATAAGCATTACATGTTTATGTCTGTTTTCTTCGGCCTTGAGCCGTTGCAAACATGCTCTTTAACAATCTGGAAAGCTGATTTAAAAAGTAGTTCTCAAACATTTGTTACAAGTGCTTTGGAAACTTCTTGGCGAAAACCAAAATTTATTTTGGTCCTTGTTGTACAGCAACAAGTCGCGTCGTTTCGACGACACTTCTTGGGGTTGTATGGTTAAGTGACTAAGCGTACATGGTGGATGCCTTGGCAGTCAGAGGCGATGAAGGACGTACTAACC
>NZ_JAHUWU010000037.1:0-355 GCF_019218845.1 Aeromonas sp. sif0611
CTCGGGGTGCCGTTGCCAGCCAGGAACTTGGCCTCGTCGGCGCCGTCCACGTCGGTCACGCTCAGGGTGCCGGTCTCGGTCAGCAGCGGAGTGCTCTCATCTTCGGTGACCGCACCGCTGTCAGTGCCACCGATCACGGCAGAGTCGTTGACGCCGGTGATGGTGATGGTGACGGTGTGCTCGGTGCCATCCACGGACTGCACGGTGAAGGTCTCGACCTTGGTCTCCCCCTCGCCCAGGTACTGCACCTTGCTGTTGTCGACGTTGTAGGTCCAGGCGCCGCCTTCGGTGATGGTCAGGCTACCCAGTGCGCCAGCGCTCGGGGTGCCGTTGCCAGCCAGGAACTTGGCCTCGT
>NZ_JAHUWU010000038.1:0-334 GCF_019218845.1 Aeromonas sp. sif0611
CCGAGCACACCGTCACCATCACCATCACCGGCGTCAACGATGCGGCGGTGATCACCGGCACTGACACCGGCGGCGTGACCGAAGACGAGAGCACCCCGCTGCTGACCGAGACCGGCACCCTGAGCGTGACCGACGTGGACGGGGCGGATGAAGCCAAGTTCCTGGCCGGCAACGGCACCCCGAGTGCGGGTGCGCTGGGTAGCCTGACCATCACCGAAGGCGGTGCCTGGACCTACCAGGTCGACAACAGCAAGGTGCAGTACCTGGGTGAAGGGGAGACCAAGGTCGAGACCTTCACCGTGCAGTCTGTGGATGGCACCGAGCACACCGTCAC
>NZ_JAHUWU010000039.1:0-331 GCF_019218845.1 Aeromonas sp. sif0611
GCGACGGTGACCACACCGGTGGCGGGATCGATGGCAAACAGGCCGCCGGGATTGCCGGACAGGCTGTAGGTGACGGCATTGGTGGTGGCGTCGGCGTCGCTGGCAAAGGCGGTGATGCCGACCAGGGTGCCGATGGCGATGTTCTCGTCGACGGCATTGGCGGCGGCGTTGGTGTCGGTCGGGGTAGTGACATCGAACTCGTCGACATCGTTGATGGCGATGGTGAAGGTCTGCGCCTGGCTGGAGCCATCGGCACTGGTGGCGGTGACCTCGATATTCACGCTGGCACCGAGGGCTTCACGGTCGATGGCGGCGGCGACGGTGACCACAC
>NZ_JAHUWU010000003.1:0-426901 GCF_019218845.1 Aeromonas sp. sif0611
ATTACCCGTGAGGCTTAACCATACAACACCCAAGAAGTGTTCTGGGCCTTGTAGCAAGTGAACGAACTACTACCTAATTCAGTGATAGCGAAGCCAACAGGCAACTCGTTATTCACGTCAGCTTTCCAGATGAAGTTTTTTGCCTGGCGGCCATAGCGCCGTGGAACCACCTGATCCCATGCCGAACTCAGAAGTGAAACGCGGTAGCGCCGATGGTAGTGTGGCATTCGCCATGCGAGAGTAGGACACTGCCAGGCACCCAATACAAGAAACCCCGCTCACTCGAGCGGGGTTTTTTATTGTCTGAAAATTAGCGCATTGACTGATAATTGACCTCTAACTTTGACGACATGTTCCCTCGGTCCAAAAACCTCGACCATCTTCTGTTCGATATTTATCCATTATCGCCACGTGCTGGATATAAAAAGCACAGAATGTGATGACTCTACCTTTCTTGTGATGCCTGCTCTGCTTTAATTCGTCTGCCCACGTTCGATGGGCCAAGGAATCACAATAATCTGAGGAATGGACACATGTTCAAAAGAACAGTAACGATGATGCTGGCGGCGGGAACCCTGGTATTAGGCGGTTGCGCATCCAATGGTGGTGCAGAGCAGGCGGCAGACAACAGCGACTTCGACGGCAAGTCCATCTACCTGCGCGGGGAGATGAACGACTGGATGGCGACCGATGAGAGCAAGGTTGTCAAGGTAGCAGACAAGCTCTACATGGCCAAGGGAACGCTCAAGAAAGAGTGGGCGCCCTACAAGTTCAAGTTCGCCGATTCCGGCTGGAGCTGTGGTACCAACTTCGGCTACAAGAGTCCGAGTGACGGCGTCGCCGTGCTGGGCGGAGAGCCTGTGCCGGTCAACCCCTGCTCCAAGTATGAGGACATGAAGTTCTCGCCGGATGCTGACGGTGTCTACGAGTTCTATCTGAATATGGCGGGTGAGACGCCGAGCGTGTACGTCAAGAAGCCCTGAGATTTCCCCTCCCGTTAAATTCATCGGGAAATGAACTGGTTAAATGCCCTGGCCCAAATATCTGCTGGCCGGGGCATTTTTTTAGGATAGAATCGGCGCCCCGTGAGAGAGACACTATATATAGTGTTATCTGGTTTATATGAAACCTATTAGTTGTGTTTTTAACTCTGTCATGACGTTGTTGCATTCACATAAGGTGGCTTGAAAATGGCTAAATCCAACCCTGTTCTGGAGAGTGGACCCGGTTCTGCCCTCATCCCCATGCAGGAAACTTCCCTCGAGATCTGGGACAGCAAGTATCGCCTCAAGAGCAAGGATGGGGAGCCCATCGATGGCACCATAGACGAGACTTATCAGCGGGTTGCCCGTGCGCTGGCGGCCCAGGAGAGCGAGCCCGATGCCTGGTATGAGCCCTTCCTGTGGGCGCTGCGCAATGGCGCCATCCCGGCGGGTCGCATCACTTCCAATGCCGGGGCCTTCGAGCACAAGCCGGCCACCTCGACCATCAACTGCACCGTCTCCGGCACCATCGAAGATTCGATGGACGACATTCTCGGCAAGGTGCACGAGGCCGGCCTGACCCTGAAAGCGGGCTGCGGCATCGGTTATGACTTCTCGACCCTACGCCCGCGTGGTGCCTTCGTCTCCGGCGCCGGGGCCTATACCTCGGGCCCGCTCTCCTTCATGGATATCTACGACAAGATGTGTTTCACCGTCTCGTCAGCCGGTGGTCGTCGCGGCGCCCAGATGGGTACCATGGATATCCGGCATCCCGACGTGATCGAGTTCATTCAGGCCAAACGGGAAGATGGCCGCCTGCGCCAGTTCAACCTATCCCTGCTGATCACAGAAGAGTTCGTCAAGGCGGTGAAGGAGGATGCTCCCTGGCGGCTTATCTTCCCCTACACCGCCAAAGAGGTGGAGCAGGACGGCATCGCCCTGGATGATCCCGCTCAGGTGCTCTGGGCCGACTGGCCGAACAAGGAAGGAGTGGTGATCAACGCGCTGGGGCAGGTGGCCTGCAAGGTCTACAAGACCCTGCCAGCGCGCAAGCTGTGGAACGTCATCATGACCTCCACCTATGACTATGCGGAGCCCGGTTTCATCCTGATCGACAAGGTCAACCAGATGAACAACAACTGGTTCTGCGAGGAGATCCGCGCCACCAACCCCTGTGGTGAGCAGCCCTTGCCCCCCTATGGCGCCTGCCTGCTGGGGTCGGTCAATCTGACCAAGTTTGTCCGCGAGCCCTTCACCGAGCGGGCCGCCTTCGACTGGCAGGCGTTTCGCAAGGTAGTGGCCATCTTCACCCGCATGCTGGACAACGTGGTGGAGATCAATCAATTGCCGCTCCCTAAGCAGCGCGAGGAGATCACCGCCAAGCGCCGCCACGGCATGGGCTTCCTCGGCCTGGGGTCGACCCTCACCATGCTGCAGATAAAGTACGGCTCTGCCGCTTCTGTCGCCTTCACCGAGCAGGTCTCCCAGGAGCTGGCCATGACCGGCTGGCAGGAGTCCCTGGCGCTGGCGAAAGAGAAGGGCCCTGCCCCCATCATGGAGCAGGAGTTCGAGGTGACCGGCAAGATGTTGCGGCTGCGCCCCGAGATGGCGGCCGATGGCATCAAGCTCGGCGACAAGGTGAAGGGCAAGGTGCTGCATGCGTGCTACAGCCGCTACATGCAACAGGTGGCCGAGGTGGATCCCGCCCTGGTGGCCGCACTGGCCGAGGTGGGTGGGCGTTTCACCCACCACAGCAGCATAGCGCCGACCGGTACCATCTCCCTGTCGCTTGCCAACAATGCCAGCAACGGTATAGAGCCGAGCTTCGCCCATCACTACAGCCGCAACGTCATCAAGGCGGGCAAGAAGAGCAAGGAGAGCGTGGATGTCTACTCCTTCGAGCTGCTGGCCTACCGGGAGCTCATCAATGCTGGCGCCATGCCTTACACCGAGGATGAAGCCTGCCGTCTGCCGGATTACTTCATCACCGCCGACGACATCAGCCCGGCCCAGCACGTGGACATCCAGGCCGCGGCCCAGCGCTGGATAGATTCGTCCATCTCCAAGACGGCCAACGTACCGACCGACTTCCCGTTCGAGCAGTTCAAGGACATCTACATGTATGCCTCGGACTCAGGCCTCAAGGGCTGCACCACCTTCCGCTTCAACCCCGAGGCCTTCCAGGGCGTGCTGGTGAAGGAGAAGGATCTGGAAAACACTCAGTACGAGTTCACCCTGGAGGATGGCTCCGTCATCACGGTGAAGGGGAACGAAGAGATCGAATACGATGGTGAGCTGCACACCGCCGCCAACCTCTACGACGCCTTGAAAGAAGGCTATTACGGTAAATTCTGAGAACAGATTATGGTCAAGAAGATCGACAGGAAAATCGTCGCCTACAAGGTGAAAACCCGGGATGAGCCGCAAGAAGCGCCGGCTCCTCAGGATGACGTGGTGCACATGCACGAGACGGTACTGCGTCCGGAGCGGCTGATGGGCACCACCTACAAGCTGAAGACGCCGGAGCATGTCTCCGAGCACTCGCTGTTCATCACCATCAACGACATCATTCTCAACGAGGGCACGGTCCACGAGACGCGCCGTCCGTTCGAGATCTTCATCAACTCCAAGAGCCTGGAGCACTACCAGTGGATAGTGGCGCTGACCCGCATCATCTCTGCGGTGTTTCGCAAGGGCGGGGATGTCACCTTCCTGGTGGAGGAACTGAGATCCGTGTTCGATCCCAAAGGGGGTTATTGGAACAAGGGCAAGTATGTGCCATCGCTCATCGCCGAAATTGGCAACGTGATCGAGACTCATCTCACCGAGATAGGCATGCTCAAGGCCACCGGGCTGGATGAGCACCAGCAGGCGTTTCTGGCCGAGAAGCAGGCACAGATCCAGGCCGAACAGGAGGCTGACGTCCAGCAGGCAGGCAGCGGCTTCCCGGCCAGTGCGGCGCTCTGCTACAAGTGCCACACCAAGGCGCTGGTGCAAAAGGATGGCTGCATGACCTGCCTCAACTGTGGCGATTCCAAGTGTGGCTAGCAGGTGCGGTTAGTCCGAAAAGCAGTATGAAAAGACCGGCCTGTGGGCCGGTCTTTTCTATTGGGTATTTTCTGTTCAGTCAGTCGCGGGAGCCAAAGGGATTTGTTGCACGCTGGTAAAATCGGGCGTAGCGTTGGGGGTAATAAAACTGTCACGGCCGTGTGGTTTCAATGACATCTGAGATTCACACACGTGGCACCTTCAGTGCCAAGGAGGATGCTTATGGACAACACGGACCGAAAGCTGTTTATCCTGGATACCAACGTTCTGCTTCACGAACCCCTCGCCATTTACTCCTTCAAAGAGCACGACGTGCTCATTCCCATGACGGTGCTCGAAGAGCTCGACAACATCAAGGATCGCCAGAAAGACGTCAGTCGTGATGCTAGGGTCGCCATCCGGGCGCTGGAAGACGTGTTTCGCGACGCCAACCCCGAACAGATAGTGCAGGGGGTGGCCCTGGCCGGCGAGGCGAGCGGTCATATCTCCATCTTCAGCGATCACCATCTGCCCCAGGATGCCGAGGTGTTCACCGACAAGGAGGCGGACAACCGCATCATCAACGCGGCCCTCTACCTGCAAAAGCATGAGATGAAACGCCAGGTGGTGCTGGTCACCAAAGACATCAACATGCGCCTCAAGGCCAAGGGGGCGGGCCTTGCCCATGTGGAGGATTATCGCAGCGACCAGCTCATCGACGACATCCGTCTGCTCGCCAAGGGCTTTCAGGTGGTGCCCGGCAGCTTCTGGGAGCGGGTGGGCGAGTGCGACAGCGAAACCCATGGCCGCGATACGGTGCACGTTATTGATGCCAACTTGTTGGAGGGGGTACACGTCAACCAGTACCTGCTGGACGAGGAGAACTTCTTTGCAGCCAGGGTACTCAGCCACGATGGCAACAAGATCCGTCTCAAGGATCTGGGCCGCGAGCGGCTGATGTCACGCAAGGCCTGGGGGGTGCACCCCAAGAACGTCTATCAGGGGATGGCGCTGGATGCCCTGCTGGATCCGCACATCGACCTGGTGATCCTGACCGGCCCGGCGGGCTGTGGCAAGACCTTGCTCGCCATGGCGGCTGCCCTGGAGCTGGTGATCGAGAAGGGGATCTACGAGAAGGTGATCGTCACCCGTAACACCCCGGAAATCGCCGAGAGCATCGGCTTCCTGCCCGGTACCGAAGAAGAGAAGATGATGCCATGGCTGGCGGCGGTGACTGACACCCTGGAGGTGCTGCACAAGCAGGACGAGAACATGAGCGGGTCCCTCAGCTACATCATGGAGAAGGCCAACATCCAGTTCAAATCGGTCAACTTCATGCGCGGGCGCAGCATCCAGAACACCTTCGTGCT
Source organism: Aeromonas sp. sif0611 (assembly GCF_019218845.1). Taxonomy (NCBI): domain Bacteria; kingdom Pseudomonadati; phylum Pseudomonadota; class Gammaproteobacteria; order Aeromonadales; family Aeromonadaceae; genus Aeromonas; species Aeromonas sp. sif0611. The sequence continues at coordinate 5,381 of NZ_JAHUWU010000003.1, forward strand.
GCTGGACGAGTGTCAGAACCTGACCGCTTCCCAGATCAAGACCATCATCACCCGCTGCGGTGAGGGGACCAAGATCGTCTGCTCCGGCAACCTGGCGCAAATAGACTCCAACTATCTGAGCCCGGTGACCTCAGGGTTGACCTACATAGTCGAACGGTTCAAGGACTTCGACGGCAGTGCCAATATCTTCCTGAACGGGGTGGTGCGCAGCCGCCTGGCTTCGTTCGCCGAGGAAAATCTCTGATTTAACGCAATCTCTGCATGAGAAAGGGGAAGCCGGACGGCTTCCCCTTTTTTGATTCCGTTGCCGTCATTGCCCATGTGTATGGCCAAGGTAGCGCAGTAGCCCGGGGTGTTCGCTGTTCTGCAGTATGTCGGGTTTGCCCTGCAGGGCGATGCGCCCCTCGTCCACGAACAACACCTGATCGGCAATCAGCTGGGCATCCTCCGGGGTTATGCCAGGGGGAGACCATCAGCTTGTTGGCCATCCACTATGGAGAGAGAGCGCGACCAAGGTAGCGCAGCAGCCCGGGGTGTTCGCTGTTTTGCAGTATGTCGGGTTTGCCCTGCAGGGCGATGCGCCCTTCGTCCACGAACAACACCTGATCGGCGATCAGCTGGGCATCCTCCGGGTTGTGGGACACCATGAGCACAGTGATGCCCTGCTCGCAGGCGAGGCGGGCCACTTCGGCCAGCATCTCCCGGCGCAGGGCGGGATCCAGGGCCGAGAAGGGCTCATCCAGCAGCAACAGCGGTTTTCCCCGCACCAAGGCGCGGGCCAGCCCCACCCGCTGTTGCTGGCCGCCGGAGAGCTGCTCCGGCAGGCGCGTGAGCATGTCGCCAAGACCGACCCGCTCTGCGCCCTGCTTCACCTGCTCGCGCTGTGCCGGACTCAGGCGCAGGCCCGGGTGCAGGCCGATGGCAATGTTGTCGAACACAGACAGGTGCAGGAAGAGGTTGTGATCCTGAAACAGGGTGGTGACAGGGCGCTCGGCCGGGCCGAGCGGCAGCAGATCGACGTCATCGAAACTGAGGCGGCCGGACTCCACCGGCACGAAACCTGCGATCATGCCGAGCAGGGTGGACTTGCCGGCGCCGCTCGGCCCTATCAGGGCCGTGATCTCCCCTCTGGGCAGGGTGGCGCTGAAGCTGACGCGCCAATCCGGGTAGCTGGTGACCAGCTGATCAATGTTCAGCATGTTGTCTTCTCCAAGAGGCCGCTTGACCAGCTGTCTGGCCGAATAAACGGTGAGGGTGGAGTCGTACGCTCTGTGCCTCAATGTTCAGCATTTTTTCCTCCAAGACCCCGCTCAACCAGCCAGAACAGGGAGAAACAGAGCGTGAGCAGCAGCAGGGCGGTGGCGGCCGCCTCGGTCAGCCGGTAGCTGCCGAGCTGCTGATAGAGCAGCCAGGGCAAGGTGGTGAGAGCCTGGCTGCCGAACATGGCGATGGCGCCGAGATCCCCGAGGGACAATATCATGGAGAGCGCCATGGCGAGCGCCAGCGGGCGGCGCAGCAGAGGCCACTCCACCAGTCGCAGGCGATGCAGACCGCGCACCCCCAGGCTGTCCGCCAGCCGGTCATACTGACGCACCACCAACTGCATGGGGGCGCTGAGGGTGCGCAGCACATAGGGCAGCGCCATCAGGGCGTTGACCAGCACCACCAGCCAGGGGCCCAGAGCAAAGACATCGGTGAAGGGCATGAACATGATGAACAGCCCTGTGCTCAGCACCACTGCCGGGATCATCAGGATCATGGAGCCGCTGGCCTCCCACAGGGCGGCGGCCCGCCGCTTGCGCCCACGCACCCTCAGGTGGCGGCTGGTGAGCAGCAGACTGGCGCCGAGCAGGGTCGCCAGCGACCCGGCCGCCAGGGCGATGGCCAGGGACTGGCCGCCCGCCTGCCACAGTTGGAGGGATGCCAGCGCCGTCAGCAGGCCGGGGTTGAAACCGGCCACGACTATGGCTAGCAGGGGGGGCAGGAAGATGGCAAGCCCGGTGGCAAGGGCCAGCCCATCCACCAGGCCTGTCCCCGGCTGATGGCGATCCGGCCTCAGGCAGGGGCGGCGGCTGGTGAGACGGCTGGCCGGGGTGGTCTGCAGCCTGTGTTGCAGCAGGAGCAGGGCGACGGTCAGCAGCAGCTGTACCAGCGCCAGTCCGCCCGCGGTGGCGAGATCGAAATCGAAACGCAGTGCCTGATAGACGGCCACTTCCAGGGTGGTGGACTTGGGGCCGCCGCCCAGCGCCAGCACTGTGGTGAAGCTGGTGAAGCAGAGCATGAAGATGAGGCTGGCGAGCCCCGGCAGTATGCCGCGGATGAGCGGCCACTCCAGCAGCTGGAAGATATGGGAGGAGCGCATGCCGAGCTGGCTGGCGAGGCGCCAGGAGGATTCGGGGATGCTCTCTATGCTCTGCAGGATGAGTCTGGCTGCCAGCGGCATGTTGAAGAAGACATGGGCCAGCAGGATGCCGAACAGGCCGTACAGGTAGTTGCCGGGATCCAGCTCCAGGCCGCGCAGCAGCTGTGGCAGCCAGCCCTGGCGACCGTGCACCGCGACCATGCCGAAGATGGCGATGATGACCGGTAGCACCAGGGAGAGGCCGAACAGCTTGAGCAGCAGGCGACGGCCGGGGAAGCGGCGCCGCGCCAGGGCCCGGGCGACCGGAATGGCAAGCCCCAGGCTCAGCAGGGTGGAAAGCAGCGCCTGCCCCAGGCTGAAGCCCAGCACATGGCGCAGGTAGGGATCGGCCAACAGAGTGCGGGGAGACAAGGTGCCCGCCTGCCACAGCAGGGCCGCGAGCGGCCCGAGGGACAACAGCAGGATCAGAAAGGTGGCCGCACTGCCTGGCAGCCACCAGAGGGGACGAGTGTCTGCGTTCACTGGGTGACGGCTTGCAGCCATTCGCGGATCCAGTTCTTGCGATTGGCGGCCACTTCATCAGAGGTGAAGCTCAGCGGCTTGGCGACCGTGATCATCTGCTCGAAGCCCTTGGGCAGCGGCTGGTCGATCACCGGGTACATCCAGTTGCCGGCGGGGATCTCCTGCTGGAAGACCGGGCTCACCATGAACTGCAGGAACTGGTCAGCCAGCTTGTCCTGGGTAGCGCTTTTCAGCTTGGCGGCCACTTCCACCTGACGGTAATGCCCCTCTGCGAAGGCGGCCGCCTGATACTGGGGTTTGTTCTCGGCGATCAGGTGATAGGCGGGGGAGGTGGTATAGGAGAGCACCATGTCCGCCTCGCCGTCGAGGAACATGCCATAGGCCTCCGACCAGCCCTTGGTGACGGTTACCGTCTTTTTGGCCAGCTGTTCCCAGGCGGCGGGGGCCTGATCGCCATAGACAGACTTCATCCAGAGCATCAGCCCCTGACCCGGGGTGGAGGTGCGGGGATCCTGATAGATCACCTTGAGATCCTGGCGTTCCACCAGCTCTTTCAGGCTCTTGGGAGGCTGCTTGAGTTTGTCCTTGTCGTAGACGAAGGCGAAGTAGCCGTAGTCATAGGGGACGAAGGTGTCATCCTGCCAGCCACCCGGAACCTTGAGGGCGTCGAGCCTGGTGTGATGGGGGGCGAACAGGCCGCTCTGCTTGGCCTCGCTGACCAGGGCATCGTCCAGCCCCAGCACCAGGTCTGCCTTGCTGTGCTGACCTTCCAGCCGCAGCCGGTTGAGGATGGCGACACCGTCTTCCAGGGCCACCAGATTGAGGGTGCAGCCGCACTCCTTCTCGAAGGCCTGCTTGATCTTGGGACCTGGGCCCCATTCGGCGGCGAAGGAGCCGTAGGTGTAGACGGTGAGGGTGTCGGCGGCAAATGCCTGGGCAGAGAGCAGGCCGGTCGCGAGCAGCAGCAGGGTCTTCATCAATGGCACTCCTGTGAGTACTGAGGTGCCATGGGCAGCGATCTGCGCATCAATGGCACCTCTCTTGTGGTGAGGGCCAGCGGATGAGGGCGCAAAAAACGCGCGCCATGCCTCAAATTCCTCCGCCAGCATTATCTGGATCAGGTTCACGGGTATAATCTCAGCGGTAAACCGCACCCCGTTTGAGCAACGAACCGCATTGTATTGACCTTCTTTGGGGGAGGCCAGCACTATGTTTCCGGGGCCGCGCCGCGCGAGCCACCACCAAGGAGGATGCCCCAGTGATCACCAGCACCAAGGAAAGACGTGCCTTCCAGCGCATGGTCATCAACGCCCCTGTCACCCTGTTCCAGCACCCGCAGGTGCTTGAAGGAGTCTGCCGGGATCTCAGCGCCAATGGCATGGGGGTCGAGGTGAACGAACACGGGTTTGATCTGGCCCAACCCATCCGGGTGAGCCTGGCCACCAGCAGCAACCTGCTGCCCCCCTTCGAGGCCCAGGCCCGCATAGTGCGGGTGTTGGAGGAGGAGGGTGGACTCTTGCTGGCCCTGGAGTTTCTGCCGCTGACCTGAGTCCGCACGCCACCCTGTTCCATCGACCAGCCACCGGCTGGTCGATGCATTTTCGGCCCGGGCCAACCTTGCCTTCCCGCCCGGATCGCCGCTCCGGAGGCGACTCAGTGGCTGGCCAGCACGGGTTGGACGCTCAATTGCTTGCTGTCGACCAGCGTCTTGCTGGTGGCGGCGATCTGGCCCATGGGGAGCTGGGCGGGGCCGGTCGGTTCCAGCAGCAGATAGGTTTCCCCTTGCCAGCTCAGGGTCGCCTGACCCGGGCCAGCCGGCAGCGCGACTCCCAGCAGGGCATGACCCGGCACGAACACCATGGCCTGTTTCAGCTCGGGAAAGCGCTGGGCCAGCAGGGTCGCCATCAGGGTCACCTTGCTGTCGCAGTCCCCCCGGTTCTGCTCCAGCACCTGGCGCGGGCTCAGAAAGCCCTTGCCCGAGCGCCCCGACTGGCTGTCGAGCAGCTGATAAGGGATGGCCTGGATGAAGTCGAGCATGTGCTCCACCGTCTTCTGGCGCGCCTCTGTCTCTGTGGCCCCCTCCTGTTTGAGCTGCTCGGCCAGTGGCGCCAGTTCGGCACGGCTCTCCAGGGCGATACGCACATGATCCTGCTTGATGGCGGGGGCACCGTCGGGCGGGGTGAAGGGCTGGAAGTAGTGCTGCTTGAGCCATTCGGCCTCCAGCCTGGCCTGCTCCGGCTTGACCCATAGCGAGGCTTCCCTGGCCTTGTCGGCGTTGCGGCTCTTGAGGCTGAGGGCGAGACTGGGGCGAGAGAGGGAGAACTGCACCTCGGGGAACTCAAGTGCAGCCTGCTGCAGCAAGCTCTGCAGCACCTCCTCCTGCATCCTGGCCGGGCGATAGGCGATGAGCGGCGGCAGCTTGCCCGCCTCCAGCCGGTAGCTGAGTTGCTGGGCCTTGCCTTCCTTGTCTTGCCAGCCGACGTTGAGCTGGCCGCCGTTGCTGTTGAAGTAGGTCTGTCCGCCCAGGGCCGGGAGGCTGAGCAGCAGGCAGAGCAGTGAAAGGGCGCCCCTTGCGGACATAGGTGTCTCCTGTCGGACATGCAGAGGTGGCGGGCCTTGTACAGCGACCCGACAATAAAACAGGGAGCCTCGGCTCCCTGTGGATTCTACTCGTTTTATGGCACCTGATGGGTCAAATCCAGCTCGGCTGCTTCGCCTCGAAGGCGCTGATGGCGGCCTCGTGCTGCAGGGTCAGGCCGATGGCATCCAGTCCGTTGAGCAGGCAGTAGCGGCGGAACTCGTCGATCTCGAAGCCGAACGTGAGCGCGCCGGCGCGCACCTGGTTCGCCTCCAGATCCACGTCGATCTCGATACCCGGCTGGGCGGCAACCAACTGGAACAGGGCCTCGACCTCCTCCTCCTTCAGGCGCACCGGCACCATGCCGTTGTTGATGGCGTTGCCGTAGAAGATGTCGGCAAAGCTCGGGGCAATGATGGTCTTGAAGCCGTAGTCTGCCAGCGCCCAGGGGGCGTGCTCGCGGCTCGAGCCGCAGCCGAAGTTCTCCCGGGCCAGCAGGATACTTGCGCCGGCGAATTGCGGCTGGTTCAGCACGAACTCGGGGTTGGGCTGCTGGCCGGCATCGTCCAGGAAGCGCCAGTCGTGGAACAGGTGCTTGCCAAAACCGATGCGGTTCACCTTCTGCAAAAACTGCTTGGGAATGATGGCGTCGGTGTCGACGTTGGCGCTGTCGAGGGGGACGACGATCCCTTTGTGTTGCTTGAAGCCTGTCATCGTTATGTCCTCTTACAGTGCGCGAATATCGGCGAAGCGGCCGGTGACGGCGGCGGCGGCGGCCATGGCCGGGCTCACCAGGTGGGTGCGGCCGGCACGGCCCTGACGCCCTTCGAAGTTGCGGTTGCTGGTGGAGGCGCAGCGCTCCCCCGGTTGCAGCCGGTCGTTGTTCATGGCCAGACACATGGAGCAGCCGGGCAGGCGCCACTCAAAACCCGCCTCGAGGAAGATCTTGTCCAGCCCCTCGGCTTCGGCCTGGGCCTTCACCTGCTCGGAGCCCGGCACCACCAGGGCCTGTACCCCGGCGGCCACCTTGCGGCCACGAGCGATGGCGGCGGCGGCGCGCAGATCCTCGATGCGGCTGTTGGTGCAAGAGCCGATGAACACCTTGTCGATGGTGACATCACAGAGCTTCTGGCCCGGTTGCAAGTCCATGTAGGCAAGCGCCTTGCGGGCGGACTGCTGCTCCATCAGGTCGGTAAACGACTCCGGCGCAGGAATGGGTTCATTGACGGCAATCACCTGGCCCGGGTTGGTGCCCCAGGTCACCTGAGGGGCGATGGCGGCGGCGTCCAGCACCACTTCGGCATCGAATCTGGCATCGGCATCGCTCTTGAGGGTTTGCCAGTAGGCGATGGCCTGCGCCAGCGCCTCGCCGGTGGGGGCGAATACCTTGCCGCGGATGTAGTCGATGGTGGTCTGATCCGGTGCGATCATGCCTGCCTTGGCGCCGAGCTCGATGGCCATGTTGCACACCGTCATGCGCCCTTCCATGGAGAGACCCGTGATGGCATCGCCTGCGAACTCCACCACATAACCGGTACCGCCGGCCGCGCCGACCTTGCCTATGATGGCCAGCACCACGTCTTTCGCGCTGATGCCTTCGGCCAGCTTGCCGTTGACAGAGATACGCATGGTCTTGGCCCGGCCCTGCTTCAGGGTCTGGGTCGCCATCACATGTTCCACTTCGGAAGTACCGATGCCAAACGCGAGCGATCCGAAGGCGCCATGAGTGGCGGTGTGGGAGTCGCCGCAGACTATGGTGGTGCCGGGCAGAGTGATGCCGAGCTCGGGACCCATCACGTGGACTATGCCCTGGTATTTGTGGTTGAGATCGTAGAGACGGACCCCGAACTCCTTGCAGTTGGCGGCCAGGGTTTCCATCTGGATGCGGGCCATCTCGCCAGAGGCGGCGATGTCCTTGGTGGTGGTGGAGACGTTGTGATCCATGGTGGCCCAGGTCAGATCCGGGCGGCGCAGCGGGCGCTTCATGGCGCGCAGGCCGTCGAACGCCTGCGGGCTGGTCACTTCATGCACCAGATGGCGGTCGATGTAGATAAGGGGGGTTTCCCCTTCCACTTCCCGGACCACATGGGCGTCGAACACTTTCTGATAGAGGGTCTTGGACATTGCTCTGTATTCCTTGTTATGTGCTGCGTGGCTCAGATCCGTGCGGCTATCTGGCTGCCCATCTCGGCGGTGCTCTGTACCGGGTGCTGTGCGTTACCCTGATGCAGGTCGGCGGTGAAGTAACCCTCGGCCAGAGCCTGGGCCACGGCCTGCTCTATGGCCTGGGCCGCCTCTTCCTGCTTGAGGCTGTAACGCAGCATCAGGGCGGCGGAGAGAATCTGGGCTATGGGGTTCGCAATGCCCTTGCCGGCGATGTCGGGGGCCGAGCCACCGGCCGGCTCGAACAGGCCGAAGCCGGATTCGTTCAGGCTGGCGGAGGGGAGCAGCCCCATGGATCCGGTGATCATGGCGCACTCGTCGGAGAGGATGTCACCGAACAGGTTGGAGCAGAGCAGCACGTCGAACTGGGACGGATCCTTGATGAGCTGCATGGTGGCGTTGTCGATGTACATATGGTTCAGGGCCACGTCCGGATAGGACTTGGCGACCTCGCTGACCACCTCGCGCCACAGGATGGAGGAGGCGAGTACGTTGGCCTTGTCGATGGAGGTGACCCTGGACTTGCGCACTCGGGCCGATTCGAACGCTATCCTGGCGATGCGCTCGATCTCGAAGCGGTGATACACCTCGGTATCGAATGCCTTCTCCATGGCGCCTTCCCCTTCGCGCCCCTTGGGCTGGCCGAAGTAGATGCCACCGGTCAGCTCCCGCACGCAGGCGATGTCAAAACCGCGATCCGAGATGTCGGCACGCAGGGGGGAGAACTGCTCCAGGCCGGTGTAGATACGGGCCGGGCGCAGGTTGCAGAACAGCTTGAAGTGGGCACGCAGGGGCAGCAGGGCGCCGCGCTCCGGCTGATCGTTCGGTGGCAGGTGCTCCCACTTGGGGCCGCCGACCGAGCCGAACAGCACGGCATCGGCCGCTTCGCAGCCCGCTATGGTGCTTTGGGGCAGCGGGGTGCCGTGGTTGTCGATGGCGATGCCACCGACGTCGTGGCGATCATAGTCGAGGGAGAAGCCGAATTTGGCCTGTACCTTTTCCAGTACCTTGATGGCCTCGGCCATCACTTCCGGGCCAATGCCGTCCCCCGGCAATACTGCGATCCGATAACTGCTCATACTCTCTCCGTCCTGATGTTGTCTTGAGTTCCATCTGCCCAGTGACCCGATACTGCGAGCCTATACCTGTTCAGACTGTCTCCGTCCTGATGTTGTGATTGAATTCCGTCCTTTCAGCGAGCCGATCGCTGCTCAGACGGTTTCCGATTTGGTGTTGTTTTTATGTCCCATCTGCTCAGTGAGCCGATCACTCACTGTTCAGACGGTTTCCGATTTGGTGTTGTTTTTATGTCCCATCTGCTCAGTGAACCTATCACTAACTGCTCAGACGGTTTCCGATTTGATGTTGTTATTGCGTTCCATCTGCTCGGCGACCTGATCGGCACGCCAGATGCTGTTGATGACATGGACCAGGGCCTGGGCCGAGGATTCTATGATGTCGGTGGCCAGCCCCATGCCATGGAATTTGCGGCCCTTGTATTCGGCGACGATGTCGACCTGGCCGAGGGCATTCTTGCCTTCCCCCTTGCCCTTGAGCTCGTACTTGTCGATGCGGATCTCGTAGCCGGTGATGCGGTTGATGCACTGGTAGACCGCATCCACAGGACCGTTGCCGGTGGCCGCTTCGCAGATCAGATCCTGACCCACCTTGAGCTTGACCGAGGCGGTGGCCAGCACAGAGCTGCCGCTCTGCACCCCGAGGTACTCCAGCTTGAAGTGTTCGGGCTCCTCGTGGATTTGGCTGAAGAAGGCCAGCGCCTCGAGATCGTAATCGAACACCTGCCCCTTCTTGTCGGCCAGGACCAGGAACTTGCCGTAGAGGTGGTCGAGATCGTAGCTGCTCTCGGCGTAGCCCATGCTCTCCATGCGGTGCTTGATCACGTGGCGGCCGGAGCGGGAGGTCATGTTGAGGTTGTTCTGGGTGAGGCCGATGCTCTCGGGGGTGATGATTTCGTAGGTGTTCTTGGCCTTGAGCACGCCGTCCTGATGGATGCCTGAGCTGTGGGAGAAGGCGTTGGCCCCAACGATGGCCTTGTTCGGCTGCACCGGCATGTTGCACAGCTGACTGACGAGCGTGCTGGTGCGGTGGATCTCGTTGTGGCGGATGTTGGTGTGCACCCCGAGCAGGTCGGCGCGGGTTTTCAGGATCATCGCCACCTCTTCCAGGGAGCAGTTGCCCGCCCGCTCGCCGATGCCGTTGATGGTGCACTCTATCTGACGCGCCCCCATCTGTACGGCACCGATGGAGTTGGCCACCGAGAGGCCCAGATCGTCGTGGCAGTGCACCGAGATGATGGCCTGGTCTATGTTCGGCACCCGGTTGAACAGGGTCTGGATGATGCCGGAGAATTCGGTCGGCACCGTGTAGCCCACGGTATCCGGGATGTTGATGGTGCGAGCCCCCGCCTTGATGGCGGCCTCCACCATGCGGCAGAGATTATCAATCGGTGTGCGGCCCGCATCCTCGCAGGAGAACTCCACGTCGTCTGTGTAGCGCAGGGCGTGCTTGATGGCACCGACCCCCATCTCCAGCACGTCTTCGAAGCTCTTTTTCAGCTTGCTTTCGACGTGGATGGAGGAGGTGGAGATAAAGGTGTGGATGCGGAAGGCGTCGGCGACCCGCAAGGCTTCGCCGGCGGCATCGATGTCTTTGGGCAGGGCGCGGGCCAGGGCGCAGACACGGCTGTTCTTGATGTGGCGGGCTATGGTCTGCACCGATTGAAAATCACCAGGGGAGGAGACAGGGAAGCCCACTTCCATGATGTCGACACCGAGTCGTTCCAGCGCCTGGGCAATCTGCAGCTTCTCCTTGACCGTCAAGCTGGCCGACAGCGCCTGCTCGCCATCACGCAAGGTGGTATCGAATATGATGACTCGATCTGACATGTGACTTCCCTCTTCCTAAGTTCGGTGCGTGCATCCTGCATTGGCATAAAAAAACCCGTGCGGGGTGCACGGGTTTTTGTAAATTCCGGCTATGCCTTAGCCCGGCTACAAGGATCCCGCGCGAGAAGTCGCGATTAGGGGGAGCAGTAGTAGCGGAGCGGCAATATGCATGATGACTCAATCCTTCCAGTCGATAACGCTACTACCAATATCGAGATTTTTATGCTGTGTCAACTCGAAAGGACAGGTTCAATTCACTGTGTTATTTAATCGGATTGTAAAGGAGTGCAAATTTCCTTGTCCCATATTCGGTTCATGCCTGATTATCTGGTCGTTCCTGCTGTACTCGATCACCCGCACAATCAGATCGACTTATCAGCCCTTGCTGAATTATCTGAGGTATTCCATGGAAAAACGCAGACCTGGCCGTCCGGTCGGACGTTCCGACATTCGTGACAAGCTGCTCGCCGCCGCACGCGAACGTTTTCTCAACACCCCCTACAGCAAGGTGACGACCCGCGAGATCGCCGAGCTGGCCGGCTCCAATCTGGCGATGATCCACTACTACTTCGGCAGCAAAGAGGGCCTCTACAAGGCGGTGCTGGGGGATGTGGCCGAGCCGCTGGATCAGGCCTGGCATGACGAGAGCAGCAACCGCAGCCTGACCGATCTGCTCAATACCTACTATCAGGTGATGGCGCCTAACAGCGAACTGACTTCCGCCATCTCCAGCGCATTATCAACCGAGAAGAGTCCGGGGCGGGATTTTGTGTTGAATCGTCTGCTGGAGCGTCAACTGCCCCAGTTCGATGCCCTGCTCGAATCCATGCGCTCCAATGGCCAGCTGGGCGACAACCTGGATCCCGAGATGCTGAAGATCTCCTTCCTCAGCATGATGTGGCAGCCCTTCGTGATGAAGGATCTCTACGAGCAGGTGTTCGGCCTGACGGTGGACGAGAGCTTCATGAGCCGGCTGGCGGCCCACAACTGCCAGTTGATGGAGAACGGCCTGCGCGGTTCCCTGAACTGAGTCTTCCCGGGTAAAAACTGAAAAAAGGGCCGCATGGCCCTTTTTGCATGGCTCATTTCACAAATCTGTTATCTCTCCTTCAACCAAGTGTCACTCCGCCGCCCTAGTCTGCAGGCAAGACTCAAGAGCAGGAGGCGTGATGAACAAGATCCAGCAATGGGACCTGCGGGTGTGCCGCGTCTGTCTGCTTCATCCCTACAACCGGTCGCAGGCCAGGATCAGCCGGCTCGTCTCCCGCACCGGTGACGGTCCCCTCTACGCCGTGTTGGCCGCCCTGCTCTGGTGGCAGGGGGAGGCGCAGCGGGAAGTGGTGCAAGTCGCCCTGCTGGCCTTTGCCGCCGAGCTGCCGCTCTATCTGCTGCTCAAGAATGCCCTGAGACGTCAGCGCCCCGTGGGCTTGCCGGTCTTCATCACCCCCTCCGATCGCTACAGCCTGCCCTCCGGCCATACCGCCGCCGCCTTCCTGATGGCCACCGTGCTGGCGGCAAGTTTTCCGCTCTGGGCGCCGCTGCTGTTTCTCTGGGCCATCCTGGTCGGGGCGTCGCGCCTGCTGCTCGGGGTGCACTATCTGAGCGATCTGGTGGCCGGCGCCCTGCTCGGGGGCGGCTGCGCCCTCTGGGCCCTTAACTGGAGCCAGGGATGAGGATACTGTTCGGGGTACAGGGGACCGGCAACGGTCATATCAGCCGCAGCAGGACTCTGGCGCGCGCCCTGAAGGCCAGGGGGATAGAGGTCGACTACCTGTTCAGCGGGCGCGCCGTCGACGGCTACTTCGAGATGGGGGAGTTCGGGGACTACCGCACCTTTCCCGGCATCAGTTTCGTCAGCCATCAGGGCTGCATCTCGGGCTGGCGTACCCTCAAGGGGCTCTCTCCCCTGCGTTTCTGGCAGGACATGCGAGCGCTGGATTGCCGGGATTACGATCTGGTGATCAGCGATTTTGAGCCACTCAGTGCCCATGCAGCCCGGCGCTGGCAAAAAACCAGTCTGACCATCAGCCATCAGGCCAGCTTCGACTGGCCCATTCCGCGCTGGGGGGAGAGTGGTTTCAACCGCCAGCTGATGCGCCACTTCGCCCCGGTGAGCCGCTCTCTGGGGTTGCACTGGTTCCATTTCGGTCAGCCGCTGCTGCCCCCCATCATAGATCCCATGACCCCGGTCCCGGACAACCAGCAGATCCTGGTCTATCTGCCATTCGAGCAGACAGAGCAGATAGCTGCGCTGTTGTCGCGCTTCAGCCAGCAGCGATTCGTCTGCTTTCACCCCGGTCTTCGCAAGGCCAGTCAATGGCGCAACATCCGCTTCGAGCCGGCGGCCCGTGAGGGCTTCAAGCTGGCGCTGGCCGGTTGCCGGGGTGTCATCAGCAATGCGGGGTTTGAACTGGCCTCGGAGGCGCTGTCGCTGGGCAAGAAGCTCTTGGTCAAGCCTCTGGGCGGTCAGTTCGAGCAGCTGACCAACGGCAGGACCCTGGAGCTGATGGGGCTGGCCCAGTTGATGGAGACGCTGGATGTCAATGCGGTGAGAGCCTGGCTGGAGGCGCCGGCACCCGGCAGAGTGCATTACCCCGATGTGGCGGGTGCGCTGGCCGACTGGCTGCTGGCCGGTACCGAGGAAGATATTGAGTCTCTCTCCCGCCGCCTGTGGGCCAGAACCCTCTTTCCGGAGGAGGTGTGCGATCGCCTTAGCGAGTTGGCGGGCAACCCGGCATTGTCCCGTCCCTGGTTATCGCAACTCAGCGCCTTTGACTAGACTGAATTGATCCCACCAAGGAGAGGACGGACACCATGCGCTTTACCAATGAAAACGGCGACACCATGACCCTGGCAGACAATCTCACCCTGCATGAGCTGCTCGACATGGGGGTCAGCATCTCGGTCTGTGAAGAGACGGATCCGGATCAGCAGATCTGGCTGGCGGAGCCGGAAGACGAGCACTAAAACGTTATGGTTTTGACGGCCCGCCCCCTGGGGGCGGGCCATTTATTTCCATCTCTGCCCTGATTGGCAGCATGATCCGCTAGTTTCCCCCCCATACTCCCCGCTTTGTTTCCGGTCTGGTGACCAAGTCACTGAATGTTAATAGCTGTTTGAAATTTATGACTGTTCTGGTCAGACAAAGCCGTGGACAAGCGTTCACAAGCGGGTTAAGTTGGTTTTTCACCCGCTTTTCGGGTGAATGATGGAAAAAACCTATTTTTCTACTATCGACGGCTCCGAACTCGCCTGGTCTGGATGCAGACAACAACAAGAGACGGATCGGCGCTGCCGGGAAGCAGCGGACTGTCGGTAGCTTTCGCTTAACGGAGCAAAGCCTGGAGGGCTTTATCATGGAGATGTTATCAGGCGCCCAGATGGTGGTTAGAGCGCTGGAAGATCAGGGAGTGGAACACGTTTTCGGCTACCCTGGTGGCTCAGTGCTCGACATCTATGACGCTCTCTTCGAAAACGGCAAGATGGAGCATGTCCTGGTGCGGCACGAGCAGGCCGCGGTGCACATGGCGGACGGTTACGCCCGCTCCACCGGCAAGGTGGGCACTGTGCTGGTGACCTCGGGTCCCGGTGCCACCAACTGCATCACCGGTATCGCCACCGCCTACATGGACTCGATCCCTCTGGTGATCCTGTCCGGTCAGGTGCCGACCAGCATGATAGGGGAGGACGCGTTCCAGGAGACCGACATGATCGGCATCTCCCGCCCTGTAGTGAAGCACAGCTTCCTGTGCAAGAAGGCCAGCGAGATTCCAGAGGCCATCAAGAAGGCCTACTACATTGCCGCCAGTGGCCGCCCGGGGCCCGTGGTGGTGGACTTGCCCAAGGACGTGCAGAACCCGAAAGAGAAATTCCCCTACCAGTATCCCGAGTCCGTTTCCCTGCGCTCCTACAATCCGACCAAGGCCGGACACAAGGGGCAAATCAAGCGGGCTGCCAAGCTGCTGACCGAGGCGAGCCGCCCTGTCATGTACGTGGGCGGTGGCGCCATCAACGCCAATGCGGATCATCTGGTGACCAAGCTGGCGGAGCTGCTGAACCTGCCGGTGACCACCACCCTCATGGGGCTGGGGGCCTTCAGCGGCACCCATCCGCAATTCATCGGCATGCTGGGGATGCACGGCACCTTCGAAGCGAACAAAACCATGCACAACGCGGATCTCATCTTCGCCGTGGGTGCCCGCTTCGATGACCGCGTCACCAACAACGTGAGCAAGTTCTGCCCCAACGCCACCATAGTCCACATCGACATAGACCCCACCTCCATCTCCAAGACGGTACAGGCCCATGTGCCCATCGTCGGCTCGGTGGAAACCGTGCTGGAACAGATGCTGGAAGTGATCCGCGAGTGCGGCTTCGACAACGACAAGCAGGCGCTGGCGGACTGGTGGAGCCAGATCGATCAGTGGCGCTCCCGCAACTGCCTGGCCTACGAGACCCACCCCACCCTGATCAAGCCGCAGCAGGTCATAGAGGCGCTCTACAAGGTGACCAAGGGAGAGGCCTTCGTCGCCTCCGATGTGGGTCAGCACCAGATGTTTGCCGCCCTCTACTACCCGTTCGCCAAGCCGCGCCAGTGGATCAACTCCGGTGGCCTCGGCACCATGGGCTTCGGTATTCCGGCCGCCATGGGGGCCCAGTTTGCCAACCCCGATGCCGTGGTCTGCTGCGTCACCGGTGACGGCTCGGTGCAGATGAACATCCAGGAGCTCTCCACCTGCATGCAGTACGGGGTGCCCATCAAGATCATCTCCATCAACAACCGTGCGCTGGGCATGGTCAAGCAGTGGCAGAAGATGTTTTACGGCGGCCGTCACAGCCACTCCTACATGGAATCCCTGCCGGACTTCGTCAAGCTGGCGGAAGCCTATGGCCACGTCGGCATCGCGGTGAGCGATCCGGCCGAGCTGGAGAGTGCCATGGAGAAGGCGTTCGCCATGAAGGATCGGCTGGTGTTCATGGACATCTCGGTTGACCCGGATGAACACGTTTATCCGATGCAGATAAAGTTCGGTGCCATGGACGAGATGTGGCTGAGCAAGACGGAGAGGACCTGATGAGACATATAATTTCCGTTCTGCTGGAGAACGAATCCGGCGCCCTGAGCCGTGTGGTGGGCCTCTTCTCCCAGCGCGGCTACAACATCGAGACCCTGACGGTGGCCCCCACCGAGGATCCCACCCTGTCGCGCATGACCATCGTCACCATGGGTGACGAGCGGGTGCTGGAGCAGATCCAGAAGCAGCTGCACAAGCTGGTGGACGTGCTCAAGGTGTGCGATTTGAGCGAAGGGGAGCACATCGAGCGGGAGATCGCCCTGGTCAAGGCACGTGCCGCCGGTGGTGCCCGCGACGAGCTGAAACGGCTGGCGGATATCTTCCGTGGCCAGATTGTGGACGTCACCCCCGAGCAGTACACAGTGCAGCTGGTGGGCACCAGCGAGAAGCTGGACGCCTTCATCAAGACTGCCGCCCAAACCAACGAGATCATCGAAGTGGTGCGCTCTGGTGTCTGCGGCATCTCCCGTGCGGACAAGTCCCTGCGTCCCTGATATCAGGGGCTGGTAATCTATCCAACAGGGGCTCTTCGGAGCCCCTTTCTCATGGTCGCTCTAGGGGGGGAAGTGCTGACTGGAACTGTCATTTTCTTTCAAATGATCGGTAAACTATCCACAAAAGCTGTGGAAAACTCTGTAGATTAGCGGTGTGTCTGGCGTTAGTTTGCTGATCTTAAAGGGATATTCTGATTTGATCCTGACTGGATCGCAATTGTGCAATCCCCCTGCGCGGGTGTGAGTGTTTGCTTATCGCCAGCGCCTTGCCAGATGAGCCCCAGCGTCAGATCGGGGGATCTGCCTAGGATCCTGATTTGATCTTGTGGATCAACATCTCGCCGCCATAAAAAAACCCGCCGGAAGGCGGGTTTTTCACAGGGTCAGCGAGGGCGATATTACTCGGCTTGGGCTGCCTGGATACCGGTCAGGGCGATGGTGTAGACGATGTCGTCTACCAGGGCGCCACGGGACAGGTCGTTGACCGGCTTGCGCATGCCTTGCAGCATGGGGCCGATGGAGACCAGCTCGGCGGAGCGCTGTACCGCCTTGTAGGTGGTGTTGCCGGTGTTGAGGTCCGGGAACACGAACACGGTGGCTTTACCCGCGACCGGTGAGTTCGGTGCCTTGGACTTGGCCACGTTCTCCATGATGGCCGCGTCGTACTGCAGCGGGCCGTCGATGATGAGGTCGGGGCGCTTGGCCTTGGCCAGTTCGGTCGCTTCACGCACCTTCTCCACATCCGCACCGGCGCCAGAGGTACCGGTGGAGTAGGAGATCATGGCGACGCGCGGCTCGATGCCGAAGGCGGCAGCGGAGTCGGCGGACTGGATGGCGATCTCGGCCAGCTGTTCAGCGCTCGGATCCGGGTTGATGGCGCAGTCACCGTACACCAGTACCTGATCAGGCAGCAGCATGAAGAAGATGGAGGAGATGAGGGACGAACCCGGGGCAGTCTTGATGATCTGCATCGGCGGACGAATGGTGTTGGCGGTGGTGTGCACGGCGCCGGAAACCAGACCGTCCACTTCGCCACGCTCCAGCATCATGGTGCCCAGCACCACGTTGTCTTCCAGCTGTTCGCGGGCGACCACTTCGGTCATGCCCTTGTTCTTGCGCAGCTCGACCAGACGCGGCACATAGCGCTCGCGTACTTCCAGCGGGTCGATGATCTCGACGCGATCGGTCAGTACCACACCCTGCTGTTCGGCGACGCGACGGATCTCTTCCGGGTTGCCCAGCAGCACCGGACGGGCGATGCCACGTTCGGCACAGATGGCGGCAGCCTTGATGGTGCGCGGCTCTTCCCCTTCCGGCAGCACGACGCGCTTGTTGGCCTGACGGGCCAGCTCGGTCAGCTGATAGCGGAACGCCGGCGGGCTCAGGCGACGGGAGCGGGTGGACTTGGCAGAGAGAGACTCGATCCAGTGCTTGTCGATGTGGCCAGCCACATAGTCCTGCACCAGCTCGATACGCTCGCGGTCATCTTCCGGGATGTCGACGTTGAAGTTCTGCAGGCTGACGGCGGTCTGCCAGGTGTTGGTGCCAGTGATCATGATCGGCAGGCCGGTAGCCATGGCCTGTTGGCACAGGGCGATGACTTGCGGCTCAGGGTGGTAGTTGCCGGTCAGCAGCAGGGCACCCAGCTTGACGCCGTTCATGGCGGACAGACAGGCGGAGACGATGACGTCGGAGCGGTCGCCTGAGGTGACCAGCAGGCTACCCGGACGGAAGTGCTCGATCATGTTGTGGATGGAGCGGGCACAGAAGGTCACGGTCTGCAGGCGACGGCTGTCCAGCTCACCCTTGTGCAGGATCTTGGCGGCCAGATGCTTGGCAAGATCCTTGGCGCGCGGGGCGATCAGCTGGGTGTTCCAGGGGATGCAGCCGAGGATGCGCAGCGGGCTCTTGCCGAACACCTGCAGCACTTCCAGGTTGTGGGCGGTGTCGGAGGTGTGGTGATGGGCCTCGAACATCTCGGTCAGATCGGGGCGGGTCACGCCGTGCTCGTCAACCGGTGCACCCACCTTGTTGATGACGCAGCCCACGATGCGCGGGTTGCTGACGCCACCGAAGTTGGAGCAGGCCAGCTCGATGCGCTCTTTGAGCTTCTGGCTGGAGTCGTTGCCCGGATGGGTCACGAACACCATGTCGGCGTCCAGCGCCTTGGCGACGTCGTAGTTCAGCTTGTTGGCAAAGGGCTGCTTGTCGGTCGGTACCAGGCCTTCGATCACCACCACTTCGGCACCGCTGGTCTTCACGTGCTCTTCGAAGCGAGCCACTATCTCTTCCAGCAGGATGTCGGTGTTGCTGGAGGTGATCATGTTCTCGGCGTAGGAGAGGGCGAACGGCTCGGGTGGGTTGATGTTGGCGGCGGCGCGGATCACGGCGGTGGAGCGCTCGGTACCGGTTTCACCCGGGCGCGGCTGGGCGACCGGTTTGAAGAAGCTGACATTGACACCGTGACGTTCCATGGCGCGAACGACGCCAAGACTCACGGAAGTTACGCCGACACCAGTGCCGACCGGGATGAGCATAATAGTGCGTGCCACTTATTACCCCTTGTTCATTTTTGGGATCAGGAAAAGGCCGCCCTGGGGCGGCCTTGCTCTACAGCTAATTTATGCGCCGACCAGTTCCAGCGCGTCGTGGGCGATGACCCACTCTTCGTTGGTCGGGATAACCAGGGCCTTGGTGGAGCCAGCCTTGGTGATCTCGCCACCCTTGCCGAAGCGTGCCTTCAGGTTGGCGTCGTGGTCGACGTCGAAGCCCAGCAGGCCCAGCTTGCCCAGGGTGATCTCGCGGATCGGGGCGGAGTTCTCGCCGATGCCGCCGGTGAAGACCACGGCATCCAGACGACCGTCCATGGCGGCGGCGTAGGCGCCGATGTACTTGGCCAGACGGTAGCAGTACACGTCCATGGCGCGCTTGGCTTCTTCCTTGCTGTCGTAGTTGTCTTCAACGAAACGGCAGTCGGAGGTGACTTCGGTCAGACCCAGCAGGCCGGATTCCTTGGTCAGCATGGTGTTGATCTCGGCGACGCTCATGCCCAGCTTGTCGTGCAGGAAGAAGATGATGGCCGGATCCAGATCACCGGAACGGGTACCCATCACCAGGCCTTCCAGCGGGGTCAGGCCCATGGAGGTATCGACGGATTTGCCGTTCTTGATGGCGCAGACGGAGCCGCCGTTGCCCAGGTGGCAGTTGATGATGTTGAGCTCTTCCACCGGCTTGTTCAGCTGCTTGGCGGCTTCCAGGCTGATGTAGTAGTGGCTGGTGCCGTGGGCGCCGTAGCGACGGATGCCGTTCTCTTTGTAGAGTTTGTACGGCAGGGCGTACAGGAAGGCTTCTTCCGGCATGGTCTGGTGGAAGGCGGTGTCGAACACGGCGACGTTCTTCTCGGCCAGCTCAGGGAAGACCTTCAGCGCGGCACGGATACCGATCAGGTGAGCGGGGTTGTGCAGCGGAGCATAAGGAATGGCGGCTTCGATACCGGCGATCACGTCATTGCAGATCCGCACGGAAGAAGTGAATTGCTCGCCGCCGTGTACCACGCGGTGGCCGATGGCGATCAGGTTCTTGGACAGTTCCGGGTTGAGCGGCAGGATCTTGTGGACGATGAAGTCCAGCGCTTCCTGGTGAGCGGCACCGGCACCCAGATCGGCGCTACCCTTTTCGCCGTTGAGCTTCCACTTGATGCGGGCGTCGTCGAGGTTGAAGCACTCGGCCAGGCCGGACAGCAGATCATCACCGGTGGTTGCGTCAATGACAGCAAACTTCAGGGACGAGCTGCCACAGTTAAGAACAAGAACCAGCTTACTCATGAATAAATCCTATCGCAGATTGGGTTGGGTTGGAGGATGCGCCGGACGCGGTGCGTCCAAAAACTATCAACTTATCCTTATGAGGGTTGGCAATCTGTTGCTTGCCCCTTGTATAGTGATACAAGACCCGGAATTCTGACGTCCCTGACAGGCCAGCAGCAAACCACTGGCGTAAAAATTGGGCGTACAAAGGATAACCTGATTGTTGAAAAATAACAAAGTCATCCTCAACCTTTGTTATTGCCTCTCAAATATTGTCGAGGTTTTGCCGTTAATACGTTCAAAAAGAGCTCGGAGGTAGTATGAGCATGAACATTTTTGGAACTAAATTACAGCAAGGCCGTCATTATATGACTCTTTGGCCGCGCCGTCCCGAGCTTAATTCCATGTTCCCGGAGAATCGGGTGATCAAGGCCACCGAGTTCGCCCTCAGGGTCATCCCGGCACTCGCCGTGCTCAGCGTCATGCTGCAGTTCCAGTTCGGCGAGCTGCACTACTGGCCCTCCGTGATGGCCTCCGTGCTCTTCCTGCTCAGCCTGCCGTTGCAAGGCTATTACTGGCTCGGCCAGCGTGCCGATACCCGGCTCCCTCCCTCCCTTGCCAATTGGTACAGGGAGATCAACGGCAAGATGAACGAGCAGGGCGGTCATCGTCAGCTGGTGGCCCGCCCCCGTTACGAGGAGCTGGCCGATACCCTCAACGCCGCCTTCAAGCAGCTGGACAAATCCTTCCTCTACGAATAACCCCGGCAGGGGAGCAAAAGGCGCCCTCAGGCGCCTTTTTCATATTCAGGCGGCCAGTACCTTGCTGATCTCCTGAATGGAGAGCTTGTACTGACGGGGGCACTGACGCCAGGCCGCCAGCATGCGCTGGTACTTGTCGCGCATGGCGATGTCGCTGGAGAGCTCGTCGCAGGGGCAGGGTAGCTCGGGGAAGCGCTTGTCCACCTCCAGCAGGAAGCAGACATAATCCGCCAGTTCCCGCTCCTGGCTGCGGCTGTAGCCGTTGAAGGCCAGGCGACTCTCGTTCACCTCGGCCCGGGTACCAGCGTCGAGGTTGCCCCAGGAGATGGCCAGCGCATGATGTAGCTCCAGGGTGTCCAGCACCTCCTGGCAGGTGGCGAGATCCAGGTGGCCGAAGCTCTTCTCCAGCTCGAGGATCTGCAGGCAGTAGCCACGCTCGACTATGGTGCTGGCCCGCTGGTAAAACGCCGCCTTCTCCGGATTGAGTTTGGCCAGGATCTCGTACTGGTTGCTCAGGATCAGGCGTTCGGTATGGCTCATGTTCATGGGCTGTCTCGCTGGAAAATGAATCTGGGGTCACGTTAACCCATATCCAGGATAAATTTTTTGATCTGATAGGGGAGGTTGGCGAGAAAAACGGGAAGGAGGGCGCAATAGGGGCGCTGCATTTGGCAGGACATCCCCGGCTCTTGCGTGGCAGAGTTGGGTGCAAACGACCAGGGCCTGCATCTGCAGGCCCTGTTGTCGTGTCTGAACTGGCGGGGCTCAGCCCCTGACGAGATCGAGCACTACCTGATGGTGATCGCTGGTCTTGAACTTGTCGAAGCGATGGGCCACCTTGCCCTCCTCATCGATGAGGAAGCTCAGCCGATGGATGCCGTCATACTCCTTGCCCATGAACTTCTTCGGGCCCCAGACGCCAAAGGCATCGGCCACGGCGTGATCCTCATCGGCCAGCAGCCGGAAGTTCAGGCTATCGCGTTCCTCGAACTTCTTCAGGCGCTTGGCCGGATCCGGGCTGATACCGAGCACCACCACGTTGAGGGCGGCCAGCTCTGCATTGACGTCGCGCAGGCCGCAGGCCTGGGTGGTGCAGCCCGGGGTCATCGCCTTGGGATAGAAATAGATGAGCACCTTCTTGCCCCGCAGGGAGGACAGACTGACCTGCTGACCATCCTGATCGGGGAGGGAAAAATCGGGGGCCTGAGTACCAACTTGTAGTGGTTGCATGGGGTCTCCTCGGATAAACGCCGTCAGGCGTATTTGTGATTGACGATGAACTCGAATGACTCGGCACCCAGTTCACGACAGAAATCGGCGAAGGCCGTCTTCGAGTCCGCCGCCTCGCCCTGCTTGGCCTGATTGAGCTGGAAATTGGCCTTGAGCAGGTTGAAGGGTTGCTGCTCGAGCGTGACGGTCTGCATGGCCTGGATATCCCAGCCGTGATCGCTGAAGAACTGGGTGCACTGGCTTACGATGCCCGGCTGATCCCGGATCAGCACCTCGGCGCTGGCGCTGATGTCGTATTGCAGGGAGTGGTGGCGCTCGGTGCGCTTCATCATGGTGATGAGATCCCACTCCTGGCTGCGCAGGGGGAGGCTTATCTCAAGCTGCATCAAGCTGTTCCAGTCACCGGACAACAGCATGATGAAAGTGAATTCGTTACCGAAGATGCCAAGACGGCTGTCGACAATGTTGCAACCGCAGCCACTGACGTGACGGGTAACCTCATTGACGATGCCAGGCCTGTCCGTGCCGATGGCCGTTACGACCAGGTAGTGAGTCATAAATCGTCTCTCGTCCATTTATTGCGAATGCGGTGAAAGCGAGCGCTTGGCGGGCATGACGCCCTGCTCCGGGCTCTCTCCTGCCCTCGTGCATCCATACGTTTTGTGGCGGATGGTAACACGGCTTGTCCCTTGCCTCCCTTGTTTTTCAAAAGGGGCAGCTTTACCATTACGCCCCTGAAAATCGGGAGAAATATCCATGTTACGCGGTAGTATTGTTGCGCTCGTTACCCCCATGCTGGCCTCGGGTGACATCGATTGGACCAGTCTGGCGGCCCTGGTGGAGTATCATGTCGGCGCCGGTACCAGTGCCATAGTCGCGGTGGGCACCACGGGAGAGTCGGTCACCCTGAGCGAGCAGGAACATATCGCCGTCGTGGAAAAAGCCGTCGAATTCGCCGCTGGCCGCATTCCGGTCATCGCGGGCTGCGGCTCCAACAGCACAGCCCATGCCATCGCCCTCTCCAGGCGTTTCGCCCAAGCCGGCGTGGTGGCGGGTCTCTCGGTGACCCCTTATTACAACAAACCCACCCAGGAAGGTCTCTATCGTCACTATTGTGCGATCGCCGAGGCTAGTGGTCTGCCTCAAATTCTCTATAATGTGCCCGGTCGCACCTGCTGCGATCTCAAACCGGAGACCGTGGCTCGTCTGGCCAAGGTTCCCGGCATCATCGGTTTGAAGGAGGCGACGGGGGATTTGAGCCGCACCCCGCTGCTGCGCGAGTTGTGCGGGCCGGATTTCGCGCTTTATAGTGGCGATGATGCCAGCGGATGTGATTTTATGCTGCAAGGGGGCGATGGCGTCATTTCGGTCACCACCAATATTGCGGCGCCCCAGATGGCCGACATGTGTCGTGCTGCGCTGGCCGGTGATGCCGGGCAGGCTCATGACATCAACAATCGATTGATGCCGTTGCATCAGACTCTGTTCTGCGAACCGAGTCCCATTCCGGTCAAGTGGGCCTGTGCCCGACTGGGATTGATGGCGACGGCGACCTTGCGCCTGCCGCTGACCGACCTCACCCCCGAGGGGGAACAGGCGATGGCGCGAGCACTGACGACTGCGGAGTTGATGGCGAGTGTTTAAAGCAAATGGAAAGGGAAATGCAGTGCGCCTGGTGCTGAGTGTCGCGACTGTTGCCGTGTTGGCAGCCTGTAGCTCACCCCAGGATCGCAAGATGGCCAACCGTGGCTTCGAGTATGAAGAGAGCCGCCTCGAAGGTCGCGCCTTCCTCGTGCCCTCCGGGTTGAGTACCCCCGCCTTTAACAGTAATTTCGACATCCCGGCCCTGCCGGAGAGCAGCCGCGAAGGTGCCATCGGTGCCAAGGTGGACGTGCGTCCGCCAGCCCAGCTGCTGACGGTGGTCCCTGGCAGTCAGGTGGTGGCCAAGGCCAGCGAACCGACCCTGGCCTTCTATGCCCTGAGCACCAGCCAGAGCGTGGAGCGCGATACCTGGGCCTTCCTGATGAACTTCCTGGCCCAGCACAAGGTCACCACAGAGAAGCTGGAGCAGCAGGCCGGCGTGTTGCAGACCGGCTGGTTTGACAACTCCGCCGCCCTCGATGGCTGGGCGGAGGAGGACGACGACTTCCGTATCCGTCAACGCTACCAGTTCACCCTTAGCAACGATGTGCAGCGTCACGCCGTCAACATGTCGGTACGGGTGCTGGAGCATGAAGAGACCATCGACGGCGAGACCAGCACAGTGCTGACCCCGGCCGATGCCCAGCGCTATGCGACCCGGGCACTGAACCAGTTCTCCCTCTACTACGACAAGCAGCTCAAGGCCCGCGAACAGCACAAGTCCAACGATGGCATGGGTCTGGAGCTGGGTCTGGACAACAACGAGCTGAGCGCCTGGATTGCCGATGGTTCCTTCGAGCAGGTCTGGCGCCGCCTCAACCAGGTGTTGCCGGCCTACGGTTTCACCATCAAGGATACCCAGCAGTCCCTGGGCTGGATCGACGTCGAGTATGACGAGCCCGATGCAGAGTTCTGGCAGGCCAAGGGGGCCGAGCCGTTCAAGCTGGAGGAAGACAAGTATCGCTTCCAGCTGGGCGAGATGGCCGGAGGCAAGACCTCCATCACCCTGTTCGACAAGGACAAGAAGCCGGTTGCATCCGGCGTCATCTCCCAGATGTATATCAGCCTGTCCGAGGCGTTTGCCAAAGGCGTGGCCGATCAGGCTGCGAAAGCAGAATAGAAACAGGGGCCTGGTGCCCCTGTTTTGTTATGTGGAGTTTGCGCAGAGGCCCTCTTGGGAGCCTGCCCCGGCAGAGAGGCCTGGCGCTGCTTCGCTTGAATGAATCCCTCGTAGACAGGAGCCTGATGCGCCTGTCTTGTCAGTCCCACAACAGGAAGTGTTATTAGCCATGAGTCTTGCAGATCAAGTATTGGCGGTGAATGACGATTTGCCGATCCGTACCGATAAACCTGTCCATTCCGGCAAAGTGCGCAGCGTCTACTGGTTGACCCCCGCAGACAGTGCCCGGCTCATAAGAGAGAAAGGCTATGATGTGCCGGCCGATACACCGCTCGCCCTCATGGTGATCAGCGACCGCATCTCGGCCTTCGACTGCATCTGGCAGGGTGTGGATGGCTTGAACGGCGTGCCGGGCAAGGGCGCTGCACTCAATGCCATCTCCAGCCACTGGTTCAAGCTGTTCAAGGAGAAGGGGTTGGCGGACAGCCACATCCTGGACATACCGCACCCCTTCGTCTGGATAGTGCAAAAGGCCCGCCCGGTGATGATCGAAGCCATCGCCCGCCAGTACATCACCGGCTCCATGTGGCGTGCCTACAAGGACGGCGAGCGGGAGTTCTGCGGCATCACGTTGCCGGAGGGGCTGAAGAAGGATCAGAAGCTGCCCGAGATCCTCATCACCCCCTCCACCAAGGGCGTGCTGAAGGGGCTGGATGGCGTGCCGGAAGCGGACGACGTCAACGTCTCCCGTGCCGACATAGCGCGCCACCATCAGGCCTTCGGTTTCCGCTCCCCGGCGGACATCGACCGCTACGAGACGCTGCTCAAGGATGGTTTCAACGTCATCAGCGAGGCCCTGGCCGCGCTCGATCAGATCTTCGTCGACACCAAGTTCGAGTTTGGCTATGTCCAGGATGCCGCCAGCAACGAGAAGCTCATCTACATGGATGAAGTGGGTACCCCCGATAGTTCCCGTATCTGGGACGGCGCGGCCCTGCGTCAGGGCGAGATCGTCGAGAAGTCCAAAGAGGGCTTCCGCCAGTGGCTGCTGAATCACTTCCCGGATCCGGACATCCTGCTCAACAAGAACCGCATGCCGGAACGCTTCGCCCTGGCCCGGGACAACAAGCTGCCCACCGAGGTGATGATGGACATCTCCCACACCTACGTCGGGATCGCCGAGAAGGTCATTGGTCACAAGCTGGTGCGCAGTGCCAATCCCAAGCAGGAGATCATCGAGGTACTGCGGGAGCAGTACGGGCTGATCGACTGAGGCTGACCGCCTTTTTTTGCCACCGGCGCACAAACGTTTGCCGGCGGTGAAGGCAGCAAGCCGGCAAACAGACGGGCCCCATGACGGGGCCCGTTTTTATTGGCATCTGGCAGTGAGAGAGGGAGGCCTCAGCCATTGACCCGGAAGATCTGGCCGGTCTGCACTCCCAGCACCGACTTCCTGTAGGCCTGCGCCACCCGGGCGGCGGGCACAGGCACGAAGCCCGGGAAGAAGTCGGCGTACTTGTCCATGGACTCCTCCAGCACGGTGGGGCTCACCACGTTGATGCGCAGGCCCCTCGGCAGTTCGCAGGCGGCCCCCTTCACGAAGTGCTCTATGGCGCCGTTGATGGTGGTCGCGCTCACCCCCCAGTTGATGGGCTCCTCGCTCAGTATGCCGCTGATGAGGGTGATGGAGCCGTTGTCATTCAGATGGGGAATGGCGGCCCGGGTCAGGTTGATCTGGCCCATCAGTTTGCTCTGGAGCCCCAGTTGCCACTGCTCGTCCGTCATCTCGGTCAGAGCGTTGAAGGCCACGCTGCCGCTGGCGACCACCAGAGCATCGAACCGGCCGATGCCCGCAAACAGGGCGGCGATGGAGGCACCATCCGTCATATCGACAGTGGCATCCCCCCGGCTGTGGCCAACCCTGATCACCTGGTGGTCTCTGGCAAGCAACTCGCTGACGGCGGAACCTATGGTGCCGGAGGCACCCACAATCACAATCTTCATCTCTATCGCTCCTGGTTGGGATGTGTTGATGATAGCTGGATGAAAAGGGAGAAAAAGCGCTTAAGATAAACCCATTGTTTCCATATTGGAGCTAATGGATGGAGATCGCCCATCTGAGCAGTTTCTACGAGGTGGTGCAGCGGGGCAGTTTCTCCGCCGCTGCCGATGCATTGGGGGTGAGCAAAGGGATGCTGAGCCGCCACGTCAGCGCTCTGGAGTCCGCTCTCAATGCGCAACTGTTGCAGCGCACGACCCGCAGACTCAGCCTGACCGAGGCGGGCAGAACCCTCCATGTGCAAGCGGGGCAGATCTTTGCCCTTGCCCGTCAGGCGGAGCAGGACATCCAGGCTCTGACCGAGGAGGACAGTGGTCGCCTGCGCTTCACCTGCCCGGTCAGCACGGGGGATGCCATGGTGAGCGAGCTGCTGGCGCGCTTCGCCGTGCTCTGCCCCGGGGTCGAGGTGGAGCTCAACTTCACCAACGCCATGATCGACATGAGTCAGGGGGAGAATGACATCGCCCTGCGCGCCATGGATCAGGTGCCGGACAACCTGGTGGCGCTGCCCCTTGGGCAGTTGAAAGACGTGGTGGTGGCGAGCCCAACCCTGCTGGCACGGGAGGGGCTCCCCGCCACCCCCTATGAGCTGGGAGGGCGCTCCTGCCTGCGCCAGGGGCACAACCCGGCCTGGGAGCAGTGGCATTTTCGCAAGGCAGGGGAGGAGGCCCACATCCTGGTGCAGGGCAAGGTGCGGGCCAACCACTACAGCACAGTGCTGCAGCTGGCACGGGCGGGCATGGGGTTTGCCAAGTGCCCGCTGATGCTGGTGGAGACGAGTCTGGCCAGGGGCGAGCTGGTGGCCGTGCTGACGGACTGGCAGACCGGCCTGCACCCACTGCATGTGCTCCATGCCCAGCAGCGCCGGGTGCCGCGCAAGATACGGCTGTTCAAGCAGGTGCTGGCTCAGTGGTTTGCCGAGCGGCCCCACTACCTGCTCTGAGAGGCTGGCTCGCGTTATTTTTCTGTCATCTTTGGCTGCTAGCCTGCGCCCATCATAGCGAGCAGAGAGAGACGGGAATGAAGGGTCATCAGGGTTGGGTTGGGGTCATGTTGTTGTGTGCTGGCGCGGTGCAGGCCGAGGTCAGGGTCGAGGTCCCCGGGGATTTCCAGATCCTGGCGGTGAGCGACGGCAAGGTGCAGGACGAGCGGCATGGGGTGTTGGCCGACGGGGCGCAGCAGTTGCTGGTGCGCTATGAGGGGGTGATCCCGAGTCGCAACAGCAGCGACAACGATCGCCAGATCCGCTCCGAGCCCCAGGTGATCCGCTATGAGGCCAGCGGCCAGTCGGTGCGCCTGCAGGCCGCGGTGCCCACCGACGAGAAAGGCATGGAGCGCTACGCCAAGGCGCCGGTCGTGAGCCTGCTGGTGGGGGACAAGCCCCTGAAGGTGCAGCAGGAGGCCCTGGTGGTCAACGGCATGCAGATCGGCATGGACTGGCACGCCAGGCTGATGGAGTACAACCGCGGCACGGGCAAGGCGGTGCTGGCGACCGGCGCCGTGGCGACCACGGCCGCGGCGACGGCGGCCCAGGCCCCTTCAGTACCTGCCAGCGAACTGGAGGGGCAGTTGCAGCAACTCTTCCTGCGGGCGGATCCCGATCTTCGCAAGCGCTTCATCGGTTGGGCCGTGCCCCGGCTTTAAGTTTGCCCCCCGTTGCAGTAACGTGGGTACACTCATCTCCTGACGTGCCCATGTTGACCAGCGAGGCCCCATGTTTGCATTGCACCCCCGCCTGCAGGCGGATACCCAGATACTCGGGGATCTCCCCCTTTGCCGCGTGCTGCTGGCCAAAGACAGCCAGTATCCCTGGCTCATCCTGGTGCCCAGGGTCGCCGACCTGCGTGAAATCCACCACCTAGCCCCCGCGCAGCAGCAACAGCTGATGCAGGAGTCCTGCGCCGTTGCCACCCTGATGGAAGAGGCGCTCAATCCGGACAAGATCAACGTGGCGGCGCTCGGCAACCTGGTGCCCCAGTTGCACCTGCATCATGTCGCCCGCTTCAGCTCGGATGCCGCCTGGCCCGGTCCCATCTGGGGAGCACATCCCACCATCCCCTATCAGACACAAGATTTGCGACAGCAGGCCGATAACTGGCGAGCCCGGTTGGCCACCCTGGGTGGATTCCAGCCGTTTCTGACTGACAATACGGTCAAGTGAGAGGCGGCTCGCGGTTTCAACACCGGGATCACGCAATCTGTTAGCGTATCGGACGCGCGCGTGATGACATGGGCGGTGAGACAGACAAGCCTATTTTTTCGATCAGCAGGAAGGTTCCATGATAGTGACAAGATCCGAGGATGATGCCGTATTGACCACAGAGGACGTGCTGCTGAGCCTGTGCAATTCGGTGACGAGCGTATTGAGTGCGGCGACCCAGACCCAGGTGCGCTTCTCCGGCATGGTGCAACGGATCAGCAAGACCTGCCTCAAGCCGGACATCGGCTGCTTCGTGCTGTTTGACGGGGGCTTCTCCGGGCTGGTGGTGATCAACTTCTCCGCCGCTGCCGCCATGGAGCTCTACGAGCGTTACATGCTCAGCATGGGGCTCTCCAAGGAGGATCTCGCCATCTCCCATACCTCGGATGAGGTGAGCAACGTCATGGGCGAGCTGATGAACCAGATCGTCGGCAGCTTCACCACCAAGGTGGGACGCGAGTTGCAGACCCACATCACCCAGAACCAGCCCAAGATGCTGGCCCTCAACAAGCAGGTGATGCTGAGCGTCGACACCAACCTCGACAACCCCGAGACCCGCAGGGTCACCTTCTTCACCGCCAGCAACAACATCTTCTATCTGGAGCTGGCCATGGACAGGACCGAGTTTATCCGGATTCACGATGGTGGGGTGCAGGAGGAGGTCGATCCGGACGAGCTGATCGCCCAGGCCAAGCTGGCGGCGACCAAGCCGGCCCAGGCGGTCGCCCCGGCGAGCAACGAGCACGATGATCTGCTGGACTCCCTCGGCATCTAAGGCAGTCAGAAAGCGAAAAAAACGAGGCCACCCCTGGGGTGGCCTCGCTGTTTTCGACAGGGTTTGGCTTAGAAGTTGTAGAGCAAGCCGGTGCTGAAGCGGGTGGCCTGGGTATCGTAGAAGTCGATGTCGGAGTCGGCGCCTGAGTAAGCGGCGGTGAAGGTCGCGGCCAGGGCCTTGACCCCGAACAGGTTGTGCCAGAAGAAGGTGCCGTTGATGGCGAACTCGTCTGCATCGGCACGCTGGCCGAACAGGGGATTCGCCTCGTCATACTTGCGCTTGCCGGCATAGAGGTTGCTGACAATGGACCATTGCGGGCCCCGCTTGGCGTAAGTCAGCTGCAACCCTGTGTTGTCGAAGCTCTCGGCACTGCCGTCGAGCCTGGCCTGCTTGTAGAGGATCGCTGGCTCCAGCAACTGATTGCCGCCGAAGTGGAACTGGTAGGAGAGCGCCATGTCGTGCACCTTGCCGTTGCGATTCAGCATGGCGGCATACTGGGTGCCGTGGGTCTGGTCATACTGCTGACCGCTGCGCTCCTCGTCCAGATCCACTTCCCGGGTGGTGAGGGTGCCGTAGAAGTGGCTGCCCCAGATCTTGTCCCAGGCAAAGCGCACGCCCTTCGACTTCACGTCGGTCGAGCTGCGATCTACCTTGGTGGCGAAGGGATCGCTCCACAGCTCCACCGGCATGGCGCTGAACACCAGGGAGGTGGCCACTATGCCCTTGTCGCCCATCTCCTGGCGCAGGCCCAGCTGCTGGGTGAAGTCGAAGCGCACCGCATCCTGAATCAGGTTGCCGAGGAACACCTGGGTGCGGGTGTCGGCGAAGGTGTAGCGGATGTCGGCGTTGATGAGCGGCGTCAGGCCGCTCTCGCTGTCGGGAGAGCCGAGGTCGTTGATACGACTGTGGTTGTCATCGCCGGCGTAGAAGTTGGACTCGTAGCTGACGACGTTGACCCCGCCGAGCAGGAAACCGGACCAGCCGGACTCTCTGGGGATCTCGCCAAGATCGGCGTGGGCGGCATTGGCGGCTAGCAGACCAAGACTCAACAGGACATGATTGCGCATGGGGTGTGCTCCTGACACAAGGGATGACAAGGGTGGCAGTGCGGCTCGGGATCCTTTGCTGAACCGGAGCTGACTGACTCAGGCGGGAATGCTACCCCAGTCGGAGTGTGACGTTAATCAATAATTTAAGGTGCAACGGGCAAGAGTTCAGGGCGCCGTACTGGTATTCTGTTTGCGCAATAACGGGGAGAAAACAACGAGATGAAGCAAATCAAATCCTGGGCGCAATATTATGTCGACCTGATGACCAAGCTGGGACTGGTGCGCTTCAGCATGTTCCTGGCGACCGCGATCATAGTGCTGGCGGTCTCCATCCAGATGGGGGTGACCCTGTTTCTGCGCGGTACCGTGGACATCGTCGACCTGGTGCGCTCTGTCTTCTTCGGCCTGCTGGTGACCCCCTGGGCCGTCTATTTCCTCTCCATCGTGGTAGATCAGCTGGAGGACTCCCGCCAGCGGCTGACCCGCATGGTGCGCAAGCTGCAGGACATGCGCGAGCGCGATCTCGAGCTCAACAGCCAGCTGCAGGAGAACATCAGCCGCCTCAATGCCCAGATAGCCGAGACCAACCGGGCCGAGACCCTGCGCCAGCAAGCCATAGAAGATCTGGAGAACGAGGTGTTCCAGCGGGAGAAGGCCCAGTTGCACCTGGGGGAGCGCACCGCCCTGTTGCGCTCCTTCATCGACTGCTCTCCGGACCTGGTCTACTACCGCAACGAGGACGAGCAGTTCTCCGGCTGCAACCGCGCCATGGAGGAGCTGACCGGCAAGGTGGAGGCTGAGCTCATCGGGCTGACGCCGTTCGACGTCTACAAGCACGACATCGCCAGCAAGGTGGTGGAGACGGACAAGCAGGTCTTCGCCAGCAACGAGCCCCTCACTTACGAGCAGTGGCTGGAGTACCCCGATGGCCGCAAGGCCTACTTCGAGCTGCGCAAGGTGCCCTTCTTCGACAGGTTCGGCAAGCGGCTCGGCCTGCTCGGCTTTGGCCGCGACATCACAGAGCGCAAGCAGTATCAGGACAAGCTGGAGAAGGCGAGCCGGGACAAGACCACCTTCATCTCCACCATCAGCCACGAGCTGCGCACGCCGCTCAACGGCATCGTCGGCCTGAGCCGCATGCTGATGGACACGCCGCTCGATGCCAAGCGGCAGCAGCAGCTCAAGACCATCCACCTGAGCGCGGTGACGCTCGGCAACATCTTCAATGACATCATCGATCTCGACAAACTTGACCGCCGCCGCCTCGAGATAGCACCTGCCCCCATGGACCTGCCCGCCTTCCTCGACGAGCTGGAGATGCTGTCGCGCATCCAGGCGGAGCAGAAGGGGCTCTACCTGCACTTCGATCGGGACGGCGACATGCCGCAGTTCGTGATGGCTGACGGCACCCGGCTGCGCCAGGTGTTGTGGAACCTGGTGGGCAATGCGGTCAAATTCACCGACGAGGGTGGCGTGACGGTGCGTTGCCTCGCCCACGCTGCCGATGAACCGGGCAAGCTGGCGCTGCACTTCGAGGTGGAAGACACCGGGGTCGGCATCCCGCGGGCCCAGCAGGAGAAGATCTTCGCCATGTACTATCAGGTGCAGGGCAAGAAGCACGCCACCGGCACCGGCATAGGGCTGGCCGTCTCCCGTCAGCTGGTGCAGGCCATGGGCGGCCAACTCTACGTGGACAGTGACCCGGGTGAGGGTTCCTGCTTCACTGCCGAGCTGGAGGTGGATTGTGTCGAGCCGCAGGTGACCCCGCAGGAGCCCGAGATGCCCTCCCTGGATATCCTGCTGGTGGAGGATGTGGAGCTGAACGTCACCGTCGCCTGCGCCCTGCTCAACAAGCTGGGTCATCAGGTGCAGGTGGCGCGGGACGGTACCCAGGCGCTGGCCATGGCCAACCCGGATGACTTCGACCTCATCCTGCTGGACATCCAGCTGCCGGACATGACCGGCTTCGACGTGGCGGCCCAGTTGCTGGCGCGTTATGGCGACAGCCTGCCCCCCATGGTGGCGCTCACCGCCAACGCCACCGGCGATCGCCAGTACTACCGGGATCACGGCATGCAGGATGTGATCAACAAGCCGCTCGGCTCCAAGGCCGTGCGGGAGGTGATAGGTCATCTGTTTGCGGATCTCGCCGACGACGAGGCCTTTGATCAGGCGGACGCGGGCAACCAGGATGCGCTGCTGGATCTGCCCTTCCTCACCGATTACGCCAGTACGGTCGGCAAGCCGGTGCTGCTCTCCAGCGTGGATCTGTTCGAGAAGATGATGCCGGACTACATGGCGGTGCTCGATTCCAACATGATTGCCAGGGATCAGGCCGGCGTGGTGGAGGAGGCGCACAAGATAAAAGGGGCGGCGGGCTCCATCGGCCTGCGCCGCCTGCAGCAGACAGCCCAGCTTATCCAGAGCCCGGATCACCCCGCCTGGTGGGAGAACGTGGAGGACTGGATTGAGACGCTGCGCCGTGAATACCCCGGCGATATCGCCCGCTTGCGGCGCTGGTTGTTGTCGTGAACCTGACGGACGTCGCTGGCAAGGAGCCGCACCATGTATAGCCGTTTGATTACCCCGGCGCGCATTCACCCCTGGGGCAGCGAAGAGCTGCTGGAGGCGACCGAGCAGGATCGCGCTCGCATCGTGCAGGCCGCGCCGGTGCGCCGCCTGCAGCAGAAGACTCAGGTCTTTCCGCTCGATGTGAAGGCCTCGGTGCGCAGCCGTCTCACCCACTCCCTGGAGGTGCAGGAGACGGGTCGCCAGATCAGCAGGCGCATCCTGGCGGCCCTGCCGGCGGGCACCGTCTGCGAAGGGGCCTTCATCAACCTGGTGGAGATGGCCTGCCTGCTGCACGACGTCGGCAACCCGCCGTTCGGCCACTTCGGCGAGCAGGTGATGAGCCAGTGGCTGGCACAGTCGCTGGATGAGCTGTTTGCCAGCGCCCATGATCAGTTGCCGAGCCCGCAGTGGGCCGAGCTTCGCCAGGACCTGCTGGTGTTTGACGGCAATGCCCAGAGCCTGCGACTGGTGCACAGTCTGCACGAGATGAACCTGACCCTGGGCCAGTTGGCGGCCCTGTGCAAATACCCGCAGCAGCCCCTGTTGCACAATCCCCAGGGCTATGGCCAGCACCATGGCTGGACCAGCAAGCGCGGCATCTTCTTCAGCGAGCAGCCTCTCTATCGCGCCCTCGGCCAGAGTCTGGGGTTGGCGCCGGGATGCCGACATCCGCTGGTCTACATCATGGAGGCGGCGGACGACATCTCCTACTGCATCGCCGATCTGGAAGACGCGGTGGACAGGCGCATCCTCACCCAGGGCGAGCTGCTGGTGGCGCTGCGCGGTGCCGATGAGGGGGGCTACATGGCCAGCCTGCTCGAGGAGGCGCTGGCATCCGGCAGGGGCTTCTTCCCCCATTTCCGTCAGCATCTGACTCGGGATCTGGTGGCGCTCGCGGCCCACACCTATGTGAGCGACCACGAGGCCATCCTGAGCGGCGCCTACCCCAGGGCGCTCTTGCACGGTCAGGCACCGGCTGCCAGAGTGCTGGATACCCTCAAACGTGTGGCCCGCGAGCAGGTATTCATGCGCCCCGAGGTGGAGGCGCTGGAGCTGGAAGGCCATGCCGCCCTGCGTGGGGTGCTTTCCACCTATTCCTGCCTGCTGGCACTGCCGGCCGCGCAGTTCGAGCGGTTGCTGGCCAGCAACGGCGGGAGCGAGCTGTTCTTCGCCCGGCGGCTGTTCCACCGCTTGTCGGCCCGCCATCTCAAGGCATACCGGCTGGCGGTGGCCAGCCGGGATCCGCGCTTCGACAAGGGTAGCGAGCAGGAGTGGTACTACAGGGTGCGGCTCTTGCTCGACTACGTCAGCGGCATGACGGATACCTATGCGCTGGAGGAGTTCAGGCTGTTGTCCGGGATTTGACCGAGGTCGGCTGTGGCCGCATTCCACCCATATGGGTGGGGGTGATATTGCGTAAAATTCGGTGTTTTTTTAGACTGTGGCAACTTGTTCAACTTTCACACGGTAAGGAGACGATCATGCAACATTCCATGCTCAACGTTGCGTTCGATCGCTGCAATGGCAGCGCGAAGACTCGTGCTCTTTATTTACCGCGTGGAGGGAACAGGTAACACCTGCCTTTTCATCACCCGCGGTTGTCCCGCAGGGTGATGTCCTCTCTCCGGGAGAACCGCACGTTCAACTGGAGAATATTATGTCTATCGAACTCGCCCTGCTGCGCCACGTCGAAACCCTGGTTCAAAAACGGATCACCCGGTTGGAACGTCGCGTCAGCTATCTGCATCTCTCTCCCGCCCTGCTCAAAGACATCGGGCTGGAAGGGCACAATGTGCAGGTCGCTCATGTCCGTGAGCGGGAGTTTCAAACCGGTTTCCGACTCGGGAATCGAATAACCTGAGGCGAGGGGCTTCGGCCCCCGACTTGTGGATGGCAGGCCCGGGCCTGCCATTTTTCTTTTCTGATAGAAGCCGTCATCATTCGCAGCACGGCCCAAATCGGTATAAAGCAATCTCAGAGGAAGATAAATCTTTCGGTGAGATATACCTCGCTATGAAATTCATTCCGATCGCAGATGATGGTTTCCAGAATGACCTCTTCAAACCATGTGACACCGACAGGCATCGAGTGCGCTCACTGTTGTATTTATGTTTCGTAATGCGGGTAACTCTTTAACAAAAGGTTTTTTATACTTTCAATACTTGGTTTTCAGATTATAAATTCGTCTCGTTCGGGGCTTTTTTCTGTTTGATTTTCATTTATGTATTTGTTTTTTATCGACATTTTAAATTTTTTGTTTTTTTGATTTCTTTGTCATTTAAATTGGTGTGAATTATGTGGATCATAATGCATCTTTTCTATTCAGGGTCGCCATCTGGTCATTCGTTCAGTTTCCGTACAGTGGTTTGCTCGAATGATGAGCATCCCTTTGCATGGTTCGAGGGCACTCAAGGTCGGAGAAAAGCGTTGTACTTGAAGAATACAGAAAAACATTGTCATCGACTTGAGAAGTCACGTGATGTTATCCAGTGAATGTGCCGGCGGTTGTACCACCGCATCATAAATATGGAAACAGAGAAATGAATTAGCTCATATCTTTGACAAGAAACCGTGGCTACCTGATTTTCAGAGACACATTGCCAATCCATCTCAGGCGTGAACTAACCGCATGTGAAGGTACGGTGCAGGTGCCCCTTTCTGGGATCAGGAGCATAGTGATAAAAACGGACCTTGATTGCCGGTACATAGTTACCTTGGTCAAGTTGAGGCATGTTTTATCCACGTCTTGCAAGGTTTGAGATGGAGGAATTTGATGACTATGGCAATCAGTCAATGCCCTGGCTCTGTTAGGCATACATTAACACCGATAGTTAATTTCAATAGCGGCGATGTCTTTTCTTTTGAAATCAAGCAACGCATCCTAAAAAACAATGGGAGTGTGCTCAACAATCACAGCGATGAAAGAATGTCTTTTATACGACAACTGGAGTTCTTTCAAAAATTGAATCGGCAGGATGCATTGTCCTATCGAGGGTTGTTTATTGATGCGGCGGCTAGTTTGCTGGATACCAGATCGGCATGGAAAGACTTTATTCCATTTGTTTTTCAATTCAGAGTCAATGTCGGCGTGAAGATGCAGACGATCATGAACGAGTCGTCCGACATTGCGCTGGATAATATTATAAAACTCAAGTCATTAGGCGTACGGTTCTGGATGATTGCTGATGATGAATGGCCTTCATTGCAGATGTCAAAATCCTTTCACCCATATATTGATGGGGTAAAGATAGACAGCAATTTTTTTGAAGCTGCATTTAGCAGGGGGGATGCTACTGAGCTAAGACGCATACTCAATGCATGGGGCGGTGAGCAAACCATAGTGCATGGTCTTGAACATAAAGAGCATTTCGCCTTCGCTGTCAGCAATGGATTTATGTTGGGTCAGGGAACGTATTGCTGTGCCCATCCCTGTCACTGAATATGGCACTCTCCTGGATTTTTGATATCAAGAAACCACTCATGCGGTACTGCTGCCTGGTGGTATTGTAACAATGCTCAGGGAAGGACCCCTGACCTGCGCGAAAACGCGACATTTTCAAGCAAGGTGAGAGCCTGGCTTTATTTTTACTCGCAGTGTTCTCACCTTGCCCTGAGATTCTGACCTGCTATCGCCCTCGCTTTATTAGGAACTAACAATGTTTTACCGTCTCATCCTGTTGTGCTGGTTGACCTGCTGTAGCCTGGTGGTGATGGCGGCCTCGACGCAACTGGACAGAAGCACTTTCACGCCAGCCGCACAGCAGTGGCTCGCCGTCCATGACGAGCTGGTGGTCGGCATGCCGGCGACGGCCTGGCCTCCCTATGTCTATACCGATGGCCGGGGCAACTTCACCGGCCCTCTGGATGAATTTGCCTCGCAGATAGCAAGCAGGCTGGGGCTCAAGCTGCGCTACCAGGCCTATGCCAACAATGCAGGGGTCCAGCAGGCATTGCTGGATGGCAAGGTCGACATGGTGATCGGCGTGGCACCGAGCCCGACACGCAAGCTGCAGATGCTGTTTACCTCCGCGTTGATGGCGCTGCCGCGCGCCGTCCTGTTGACCGGAGGACGGGACAGTCTCTCCCTGGAGGAGGCCTATGGGGTGCGTTGGGTCTGCGTCTTCGGTGTCAGCGCTTGCGATGAGTTGCTGCGACTCGGCATCTCAAACCTGGTGACGGTGGACAGCCGGGATGAAGCGATCTTCATGCTCAAGGAGGGGCAGGCGGATGCCTATCTGGCCGAGTTGCCCATGCTGAGCCGCCTGCAAGCCATGGCGGGCATGACGTTGACCACGGTGGACTGGATGAGGGATACCTCGCTCGCAATGGCGGTCGCCCCTGGGGGCGAGGTACTGCAGGGGCTGCTGGACCGGGCCCTTGAGGACATCTCCCCGCTGGAGCGTCGCGGCATCCTGGAAGCTGGCGGCATCGTCGACTATGCCCTGGTGAAAGGGAACAGGGAGATTGTCTTCAACGCGCAGGAGCAGGCGTGGCTGCAAGCGCATCCGGTGATCAGGTACGGGGTCGCCCCGGACTGGCCCGGCATGAGTGAGATTGACGATCGGGGCAGGCTCAAGGGGCTCATTGCCGATCTGCTGGCGATGATGAACCAGCGCGCCGGTCTGCAGTTCACCCTGGTACAGACCCGAAGCTGGGCCCAGACCCTGGATCTGTTTCAGGCTCGCAAGCTGGATGTCATCCCGGCCATGACACCGACCGCCGAACGACAGCAGTTTGCCCGTTTCACGCCGAACTATGCCTCTCTCAACCGGGTGATAGTGGCGAGGCGAGGCATGGCCGAGCTGACCAACCCCAGGGCGTTGAAGGGACACCGGGTGGGCATGGTGGGGGGCTCGGTGGAAAAAACGCTGCTGACCGAGGTGGGGGCCGAGCCCGTGGCGGTCGCGAGCGATCCCGAGTTGCTGCCCCAGCTGGATCGGCAGCAGGTCGACTACGTGCTGATGAGCATGACCACCCTGGAAGAGTCGTTGAAGAAGGGATTCAGCGACCGTTATCAGGTGGTCTTCTCCGGCAACGAACTGCGGGTTCCCATCGCCATGGCAACCCATCTGCAGGATCCCATGTTGCAGCAGATCCTGACCAAGGTGTTGCTCTCCATTTCGCCGGCGGAGCTGGCCGCCCTGGAGAAGAAGTGGCTCTCCCTGACCATACAGACGGGACTGGATCCCGACAAGGTGCTGCTCTGGTCCACCCTGGGCGGGGGCATCTTCGTGCTCTTTCTGCTGCTGTTCGTGGGCTGGAACCGGACCCTGCGCCGCCAGATCAGCCAGCGGCGGGAGGCGGAGCGGCGGCTCGAAGAGCAATTGATGTTTGTCCAGATGATGCTCGATGCCCTGCCCAATCAGGTGGTGCTGACCAATGAGCGCTATGAAATTGCGATGACCAATCTGGCGTATCGGCAGATGTTCCTGGGGGGCGAGAACCTGAACGGCTCGTATGAGCGACTGCTCCAGGACAGGCTGCCGGAGGCCATCCGGGCCAGGGTGATCGAGGAGGATGCCAGGGTCTGGGAGAGTGGCGAGGAGCTCCATGGCCGCGGCGAGATCCAGCTCGCCAACGGTGTCGAACATCAGATGATCTACACCAAGCGCCTGTTCGTCGGCCCCGGCGGCAAGCGACTCGGGATCCTGACCGTGCTGACCGATGTGACCGAGCTGGAACAGGCGCGGTTCGCGGCCCAGGAGGCCCAGACCCGACTCACCCAGATCACCGACAGCATGCCGGGCCTGGTTTACCAGTACCATTGGCTGGGGCCGGGCAATGGGCACTTCCTCTACACCTCCCAGGGCCTCAGAGAGATAGTGGGCTATGAAGATGAACCGGTGCAGACGGCAAGCACCGGAGCCACGATTCTCGGGTTGGCGGGGCAGGCCCATCAGGACTTCGTTGACACAGTCGAGGAGCATGCCAGGGCCATGAAACCGCTGGATCTCGAGGTGGAGATCCAGCGCCAGGGGCAATCGGGTTACCTGCAGATCCGGGGTCACTTCGTGCGGCAGGAGGGGCTCGAGGGCGTCATTCTGAACGGGGTGGTGCAGGACATCACGAACCTGAAACGCCAGGAGCTGGAGCTGCGCCAGGCGAGGCGGGTGGCGGAGGAGGCGACCCGGGTGCGCAGCCGGTTCCTCGCCACCATGAGCCACGAGTTGCGCACCCCCATCTCCGGCATGCACGGCATGCTGGAGCTGTTGCAGATGAGCCATCTCGATGACGATCAGCGCTACATGCTGCGCAACATCTCGACCTCCACCAATCACCTGCTCTATCTGGTGAACGACATCCTGGACTTTTCCAAGATGGAGGCGGGGCAGTTGCAATTGCACCCCCATCCTTGCCGACTGACCTCGGTCATCTGTGACGTCATCCGGGGGCATGCCGCCCTGGCCTATGGCAAGGGACTCAATGTGGCGCTGACGTGGGGGCGGGAGGTGCCGGATCAGGCGAGCATGGATGCGGTGCGGGTGGGCCAGGTTGTCTCCAATCTGCTGAGCAATGCGGTGAAGTTTACCGAGGCGGGGGAGATTGCCATCCGGGTGAGCTACCACGACCATCGATTGAGCTTGCAGGTACGGGATACGGGAATAGGCATCGCCCGGGAGAAGCAGGACAACCTGTTCATCCCGTTCAAGCAGGTGGAGTCCGACATCAACCGGCGCTTTGGCGGCACCGGGCTTGGGCTCGCCATCTGCCATCAGCTGACCCAGAAGATGGGTGGGAGCCTGACGCTGGCGAGCGAGGCAGGGGTGGGCACCACGGTGACTTTCGCGATGCCCCTGTCCGAGTGTCAGTGGGATGCGCCGCCGCTGGCCGGCCAAGTGTGGTGGTGGTGCGGTGAGGATGAGGTGGTGCAGTCGGTGATGGAACAACTCGGCGCCAGACTCCACCGACTGACCGCCGACCAGTGGCACCAGCCTCTGGATGGCTACCTGCTGGCTCAAGAGGGTCATATGGAGCAGATTTTCGGTGGTGGCTGGTTGCAGTATTTGCAGCAGTCTTCGCTCAAGGGCATAGTACTCTCCCCCCACGAAGCACTGCGCGGCCGCATGGGCAGCGACGCCTGGTGGCGGCTCGGCCAGTCGCCCATCTATCCCGACCTGCTGCTGGAGACCTGTCGCCAACTGTCGAGCGAGCGATCCAGTCGGCCGATACAGATACAGCGGGATAAGCTCAAGGGCAGGGTGCTGGTGGCGGACGATCATCCCGTCAACCGTGCGCTGCTGACCCGTCAGCTCGCCATCCTGGGGCTCGAGTCCGAGGTGGTGGATGATGGGGAACAGGCGCTTCGTGCCTGGCAGGGGCAGGGATTTACCCTGTTGCTGACCGACTGCCACATGCCAGTGATGGATGGTTATACCCTGACGCGCACCCTGCGGGCGGCCGGTGACGAGGCGCCCATCATAGGCGTCACCGCCGACACCTCGGAGGAGGCCGGTCAGCAGATGCGGGGGGCGGGCATGAACGACATGTTGTTCAAGCCCTACAGCCTGGAGACCTTGCGTCAGACCCTGGCTCGCTGGTTGCCGGCTCTGGCGCTGCAGCATGAGTCAGTGGCCCCCCGACAAGCCAGGGCCCAGGCGTCGGGCATCAGCTGGTTGACCCTGTTTGGGGAGGAGGCGGTGGCTCGCAGCATGGCCAGCGAATATCTGGAGGCCAATCGGCAAGATGGGGAGGACATGATGCTGGCTCTGGCCCGACAGGATACCCAGGCGCTGGTGGAGACGGCGCATCGCATCAAGGGGGCCGCTCGCATGGTGGGACAGCAGGCATTGGCGGAGGAGGCTGCCCGACTGGAGGCGGCGGCCAGGTTGAAGCAGCTGGACAGGCTCGGTGAGCTGAGTCAGACGGTACAGGTATTGATGGACTCTATCAGAGGTGAAACGGGGTTATGGCTCGATGAATAGTGCACGGCATGAGTGGGTGATCATGGTGGTGGAGGATCACAACTTCCAGCGCAAGGCCCTGATGCATCAGATCCGCGGACTTGGCTACGCTAACCTGCTGGAGGCTCAGGACGGGGAGGAGGCACTGGCCCAGTGCCAGCACCACCAGGTCGACATCCTGTTTTGCGATCTGCGGATGCCCGGCATGGATGGCATGGCCCTGCTGCGTCGCCTCTCTTTGGGCGGTTTTCGCGGCGGCATAGTGCTGTGCAGCGCACTGGAGGACGATGTGGTCGACGCCGTACTGCGCATGAGCCGTGCCTACGGCCTGCAGGTGCTGGGGCGT
This sequence comes from Aeromonas sp. sif0611, assembly GCF_019218845.1. NCBI lineage: Bacteria > Pseudomonadati > Pseudomonadota > Gammaproteobacteria > Aeromonadales > Aeromonadaceae > Aeromonas > Aeromonas sp. sif0611. The sequence continues at coordinate 46,940 of NZ_JAHUWU010000003.1, forward strand.
ATCGACAAACCCGCGAGCCATCAGCAGATCGCGCAGCTGATCGGCGCCTGGCAGCCCCAGCAGGTGCGCAGCCAGGAGGAGGACGGTCACAACCTGAGCCTGGATGAGCTGTGTCGGGCCCTGGAGCAGGATCAGTTGCTGCCCTGGTATCAGCCCAAGGTGAGCTTTGAAAACGGTCAGTGGGTCGGCATGGAGGCGCTTGCCCGCTGGCAGCATCCCGAATATGGGCTCATCTCGCCGGCCCGCTTCATCCCGCTGGCGGAGCACAACGGGCTCATGGATCCGCTGACCGAGGTGATCATCGGCAAGTCCCTGCGCGACGGCCATCTGTGGGAGAAGACAGGACTCTCCCTCAACCTGTCGATGAACCTCTCCACCACCTCGCTGATCGAGGGGGATCTGTGCAATACCCTGCTCAATCACTGCCAGCGCTGGAGCATCAACCCCGAGCTCATCACACTGGAAGTGACAGAAAGTGCCTTCGTCAAGGATCTCGGCAAGTCGCTGGAGGTGCTGACCCGCTTGCGGATGCACGGCTTCGGCCTCTCCATCGACGACTTCGGGACCGGCTACTCCTCCATGCAGCAGCTCGCCCTGCTGCCGTTCACCGAGCTGAAGCTGGACAGATCCTTCGTCGATCGCTGCTATGAGGATCCCTCCCGCCTCGCCATCATCGAATCCAGTATCGAACTGGCGCGCAAGTTGGGGTTAAAATCGGTGGCAGAGGGAGTCGAGGACGAGGCCACCTGGCGGCTGCTGGCCAGGCTGGGGTGCGATCAGTGCCAGGGATTCTTCTCCGCCCGCCCCATGCCACGCGAGGAGTTGCTCGTCTGGCATGACACCTGGCGCGAACGATTGCCCGCATTGATCGGGCGCTAATCAAGGGCAGGATGCCCGCTGCGACACAAGGATGGTCATGAAAATATCAAGCAAGCTGTTGTTGAGCTTCTGTTTTATCAATCTGCTCATCATTCTCTCCTCCGCCCTTGTCTACCATCAGCTCGGTCGGATTGAAGCGTCCCAGGAGACCCTGCTGGCCCAGGCCCTGCCCGCCCTGCAACGGGACGAGGCGAGCCAGAAGGCCCTGATCGCCACCGTCTCCTCCCTGCGGGCCTACCTCATCCTCGGCAAGGATCCCGCGCAAGGTGCGCGCATCAAGCAGGAGTGGGAGGCGGCCTGGCAGGCCATCGAGCAGCAGGGGTTCACACCCGCTCTGACCCGGTCCCTCAAGACCTTCAAGGGGGGGCAGGAGAAGGTGTGGGCCCTGGCCCATACCGAGGAGAATCTGCCGGCCCACACCCTGATGCTGCTTGAGGCAGGCCCCCTGGCGGAGGCGGCCCTCGATCAGCTGCAATCCATTGCCAACGAAGAGGTGGCGACCCCCCAGATGACGCTGCCCGGCGATCGCCGCCTGCTGCTCAAGCAGGTGGGGGATGCCTACAACGGGCTGGCCAATGCCCTCTCCGCCCTGCGGGACTTCCTCATCTCCGGGGACAAGGAGTACCTGAACAAGTACCAGGACTACTACCAGTTCCACCTGCAGCGAGTGGCCGAGCTGAAACAGCAACAGGCCAACTTCACCGAGGCGCAGAAGGGGTTGTGGACGCTCTTTGAGGAGATGTCGGCTCCCTTTGCCGAGCTGGTCGGGCAGGTGATCGCCAGACGACAGGCGCCGGACTGGGATCAGGCCAACCACCTGATGGCCACCGACATAGAACCTGCGTTGACCCGGCTCGCCGACCAGCTGGCGAGCCAGGTGACCCAGACCCGGGGGGAAGTGGAGAAGATAGCGGGCAAGATGGCCGGCGCCAGTCAGACCATCCACCGCACCCTGCTGCTGGCAACCACCAGCGTCATCCTGCTCGGCACCCTGGTGGCCCTGCTGTTCAGTCGTCGCCTGACCCGTGACATCGCCAGCCTGGTGAGCCGTGCCGGGCAGGTCGCCGATGGCCGTCTGCCGAGGGAGCCGTTGCCGGTGCTGCGCCAGGACGAGCTGGGCGGGTTGACCGGCTCCATCAACCGGATGTCGAGCCAGTTGCGCCAGCTGGTGGGGGAGATCCAGGGGGCCGTGGCGCAGGTGGAGGGGGCCGGTCGCGAGGTGGGACTGACCACTAACGCCATAGTGGACGATCTGGCGAGCCAGAATCAGCGGCTGGATACGGTTGCAGCCGCCATCGAGCAGATGTCGGCCAGCACCCGGGACGTGGCGGGGAACATTGCCGATGCGGCCGGGGCGGCGCGTCAGACCGAGCGACAGGCCAAACAGGGGGAACAGGCTCTTGCCCGCATGAGTACCACCATGGCGCAGATTGCCGCCATGATCACCCAGGCGAATCAGGCGATGACGCTGCTCAGCAGCCAGAGCGAGCAGGTGGGTCGCGTCACCGAGGTGATCGCCACCATCGCCGAGCAGACCAATCTGCTGGCGCTCAATGCCGCCATCGAGGCGGCGCGCGCGGGAGAGCAGGGCAGGGGGTTTGCCGTGGTGGCGGACGAGGTGCGCCTGCTGGCCAGCCGCACCAGCCAGTCGACGGCGGAGATCAACCAGACCATCGCCAGCATCCAGCAACAGACCCGGCAGACGGCCGATACCGTGGGCAGCGGTACCCTGCTGGTGGAGCAAGGCCGGGGCGCCGTGGTCTCGGCGAGCGAGACACTGGCGGCCATGTCGACGCTGGTGCAGGATCTCAGCGGCCAGCTTGCCGCCATCGCCACCGCGACCGAGCAGCAGTCGAGAGTGGCGCAGGAGGTGGCTGGCACCGTGGAGGAGATCGCCGGGCTCAGCCACCAGTCCAGCGAGCACAGTCAACAGGGCGAGCTGATCGCCGCCAGACTGACCCGGGAGACGAACCGACTGACCACGGCCATCAGCCGCTTTGCGCTGGATGCCTGAGGAGGGGAGCGGTGCAGCGGCATAAAAACGGGGCAGGCCGATGGGCCTGCCCCGTTTTGTTTCCAGTGCATGGTGGTCGACGCTGCTGCTGGTCTCCTGATTGAGCAGGCTGACCAGCATGCATGGTGCGTTTCTCGCTGCCGACGCCGTCTAGATGCCGGAATCCGGGTCAGTCCAGTCGCCGGAAGGCCTGGTTGTCGAAGCTGCTGCTGGTCTCCTGATTGAGCAGGCTCACCAGCAGGGTTGGGGCGCTTCTCGCCAGCGACGTCTGGTGAGAATCAGTCCAGGCGCCGGAAGGCCTGGTTGTCGAAGCTGCTGCTGGTCTCCTGGTTGAGCAGGCTGACCAGCAGGATCGCCCGCTTCTCGCCATCCGGCTCCAGGTAGATGGCCTCGAACCCGGCCAGGGGACCAGATTCGATCAATACCTTGTCCCCTTGCGTCGGCAGGCGGGCATAGCTGGCGCGCGCCTCGTCGCTGTCGTCCCGGCTCATCAGCCGGTAGATCAGCTGGCTGCTGACGGGGGTCCACTCCTTGCCGAAGTGAATGATGCGGCTGATGCCGCGGGTGGACTTCAGGGTGACCGGAGTGACCTCTTCCAGATCCACGTAGATGAACAGGTAATTGGGGAACATGGGTTCACGTAGCGGAACCCGTCTACCCCGTCTCAGCTTCTCGACTTCCACCATGGGGTAATAGGATTCGACGCCTTGGGCTGCCAGATGGGCGCGAGCGCGAGCCTCTTCCTTGGGCTTGCAGTAGGCCAGATACCATTTCTTCATTGTTGTTCTGTTTTTTCGTGTTGCCGTGCTTCTGGCTATGATAACGGTGGCAAAAAAAAAGGCCACGCTTGACGTGGCCTTTTTTACAGAGTGAGTGATTACCAACCTTTCACCAGACCGCCCTTGAACAGCTCGGTCCCCTTCTTGTAGACCTCGTCGGTCTGGAAGGCCTGGACGAACTCCTTGACCTTCTCGTCGTCCTTGTTGTTCTCGCGGGCAACGATCAGGTTCACGTAGGGGGACTCCTTGTCTTCGACAAACAGGCCGTTCTCGGTCGGGGTCAGGCCAATCTGACCGGCGAAGGTGTTGTTGATGATGGAGAGATCAACATCTTCCAGGGAGCGGGGCAGCTGAGCGGCTTCCAGCTCGACGATCTTGAAGTTGCGCGGGTTGCTGGCGATGTCCAGCACGGTGGCTTCCAGACCGGCGCCTTCCTTCAGCTTCAGCAGGCCCTGCTTCTCCAGCAGGATCAGGGAGCGACCCAGGTTGGTCGGATCGTTCGGCACCGCGATCTGGGCGCCGTCTTTCAGCTCGGACAGGGCCTTGATCTTCTTGGAGTAACCGGCGATTGGGTAGACGAAGGTGTTGCCAACCGGCACCAGCTTGAAGCCGCGATCACGGATCTGGGCATCCAGGTAGGGCTTGTGCTGGAAGGCGTTGACGTCGACGCTGCCGTCGTTCAGGGCCACGTTGGGGGTGACGTAGTCGGAGAAGGTGACGATCTCCACGGTCAGGCCGTATTTCTCCTTGGCCACCTTGGCCGCGGTCTCGACCAGTTCGGTCTCGGGGCCGGCGATGGCGCCGACTTTCAGGGTCTTGCTCTCTTCCTTCTGACCGCAGCCGACCAGTACCAGAGTTGCCAGCAGCGCAGCCGCAGCGGATTTAATGCCCAATTTCATAAAAACCTCCTGTCAGAAATCGACGATTAACGATGATCACATTGTTTGACCAGGCGCTCACCCGCGCTCTGGATGAGTTGAACCAGTACCACCAGAATGACCACGGTGACCAGCATGACGGTAGGGTCGAAGCGCTGGTAGCCGTAGCGAATACCCACATCGCCCAGGCCGCCCCCCCCGATGGCACCGGCCATGGCGGAGTAGTTAACGAGCGTGACGAGGGTGATGATGATGCTGTTGAGGATCCCGGGCAGGGCCTCAGGCAGCAGCACCTTGGCAATGATTTGCAAGGGTTTGGCACCCATGGCCTTGGCGGCTTCGAGCAGGCCGTCCGGCACTTCCATCAGGGCACCTTCCACCAGACGGGCGATGAAGGGGATGCAGCCCACGGTCAGCGGCACTATGGCGGCTATGGTGCCGATGCTGGTGCCGACGATCAGCCGGGTCAGCGGGATGATGGCCACCAGCAAGATGATGAAGGGCACGGAGCGGCCGACGTTGACGACGATGCCGAGGATCTTGTTCAGCAGCGGGTTGGCCAGGATCTGGCCCGCCTTGGTCACGTGCAGTGCCACGCCGAGCGGCAGGCCGAGCAGGCAGCCGAACAGGGCGGAGGCAAACACCATGATCAGGGTGTCGCCGAGGGCTGTGATGAGCAGATTAATCATGGCTTCGGACATGAGTCATTACCTCCAGCTGGATAGGATGGCTGAGTCGCCGAGGATTGGGCGCAGCAGATTAGTCATTGCTTCGTACATAGCCCATTACCTCCAGCTGAATGTGGTTGTCGATGAAGAACAGCTGGGTGGCCTCGCACTGGGCCTCATCCCCGAACAGCTCCGCCAGCAGGAAGCCGAACTTGACGCCACCGGCGTATTCGATGTCTGCGCTCAGTATGCTGATGTCGATGTTGAAACGGCGGCTCACCTCGGAGATGAGTGGCGAATCGACGGTGGCGCCGGTGAAGCCGAGCTTCACCAGGGGATAGCTGTTGGCCACCCGCTCCGCACTCATCCTGTCTTGGTACTCCTGGGGCACCTCCAGGTGGATGGTGGAGTGGATGAAATCACGGGCCAGCTGGGTCTTGGCATTGCTGAAGAACCAGGCCACCTCACCCTGCTCGATCAGGCGACCGTCGCTGATGATGGCCACTTCGTCACAGATCCCCTTCACCACATCCATCTCGTGGGTGATGAGCAGGATGGTGAGCCCCAGCTTGACGTTGATCTCCTTGAGCAGGCTCAGGATGGATCGGGTGGTCTGGGGGTCGAGGGCCGAGGTGGCCTCGTCGCACAGCAGTACCTTGGGGGCCGGAGCCAGGGCGCGGGCGATGGCGACGCGCTGCTTCTGGCCGCCGGAGAGCTCGGACGGATAGGCGTGGGCACGGGCTTCCAGCCCGACTAGGGCCAGTAGTTCGTCGACCCGGGTCTGGATCTGTGCCTTGCTCCAGCCAGCCAGCTCCAGCGGGAAGGCTATGTTGGCGAACACGGTGCGGGAGGCCAGCAGGTTGAAGTGCTGGAAGATCATGCCGATCTGGCGACGAGCCTGGGTCAGGTCCCGTTCGCTCAGAGCCACGAGATCCTGACCATCGACGATGACCTGGCCCTGGGTGGGACGCTCCAGCAGGTTGACGCAACGAATAAGGGTGCTCTTGCCAGCACCGGAGGCGCCGATCACCCCGAAAATCTTGCCTTGTGGCACATGCAGGCTCACGTCACGCAGGGCGTGCACGGCGTCACTGCCTTTACCGTAGACTTTGTTGAGACCGATCAACTTAATCATGGATTCTTCCGTGCTAACAGCCTTAAAGCACAGGGCGCTACAGGCGGGTGAATTGGGCAGAGGTTTCACTGGGTTGCTCTGCCATCATGGAGGATGATGCTAAGATGTCCGGATGGCTGTGTCAACGCATGTTTCTACGTCTAGACGTCTAAAAAATGGATAAGGATTCCCGCTCGCTGACTAAGGGAAGAGGGGTAAACCGACAGCTTCAATATTAGATTCTGATTTGAAATCATCCTTCCGAATATAACCTGGATAATCACCCTTGAATCGATGATTCCCCCGTTTTGTCACGGCCTACCCCTGGGCGCTGGCGGCCAGTTGCCAGCATGACAGGGAGGAATCTCTTTGCCTGTTGCTCTTCGTTTTCTCCTTTTTCTTTCCCATCCCTTTGATGTAGAACAAAAAACGACCGCTTTTATCCGGGGAGGGAGCGGCGTTTTTTTATACTGGCAGGAGGTGGACGGCAGGAGGAAGCAGAGATGCGATTTCAACAGATCAAGGACCTGATGCTTTACCTTGAACAACTGCATCAGCAGCAGGGGCGCAGTTACGGGCGCCTGATCCCCCAGGTGGATGGGGAGCGCAGCCGGATGTTGCTGGCCTATCTGCAAGGGCGGGAGGACGCGGCGGCGGCCCACCTGCACGACTATCGGGAGCAGATGGGGAGTGCGGTCAAGGAGACCTGGCTGGATCAGGGCTTCGGTGAGGATCTGCTGGCCGATTGCCAGCGTCTGGCATTGGCGGCCGGTACTCAACCCGAGGAGATAGTGGCCATGGTGTCGCGGCAGGAGGAAAAACTCGTTGGCGAGCTGGGGCGCCTGGCTCGCGAGAGCCCCACGCCGGACACGGCCGCGTTGTTGACGTCGCTGGCATCCATGGCGCAATCCCGGCTGACCCGGCTGGTGCACGGAGCCCATCGGCTCGACGACATCTAGCGCGCCATGGCAGAGGCCCGGTCCGGGCCTCTTGCGGCGTTGTCGGGGAGAGTCAGTCCTCTTGCCGGGCCGCGCCGTAGAGGGCGGCCCCTATGATGCCGGCCTGGTTGAGGTTGGCCGCCGCCACCAGGGGGGCACGGGTTTCTATCCGGTCGATGAACTTGTCGAGCTTGGCGGCGCTGCCGCCACCCAGGATGAAGAGGTCGGGGGAGAAGAGGAACTCGAGGCGGGCCAGATACTTGTTGAAGCGTTTGCCCCAGCGGTTCCAGGAGAGATCCTCGCGTTTGCGCACCGCGTCCGAGCAGTAGTGCTCCGCCACCATCCCTTCCAGGATGAGATGACCCAGCTCGGTGTTCGGCAGCAGCTGGCCGTTGACGAACACGGCGGTGCCTATGCCGGTCCCCACCGTGATGAGGATGATCACTCCCTTGCGATCCCGGCCGGTACCGAAGCGCATCTCGGCCAACCCGGCTGCATCGGCGTCGTTGAGCACGTGGCAGGGCAGGCCGGTCACGTCGGCGAACAGGTGGGCGGCGTCGGTCTCGATCCAGCTCTTGTCGATGTTGGAGGCATTCTTGGCGATGCCGTTGTGGATGGTGGCGGGGAAGCCGCACCCCACCGGGCCCTTCCACTGGAAATGCTCGACCAGCGCCTTGAGGGTATGCGCCACGGCGGCCGGGGTGGCCGGTTGCGGCGTGGCGATGCGGTGGCGCTCGCCAATCAGTTCGCCAGTCTCGGTGTCCACCAGGCAGCCCTTGATCCCGGAGCCGCCAATATCTACTCCCAACATCTGCATCCGAATCTTCCTTTTATTGTGCCGATGGCCAATGGTCGGCAGAGCATGAAAAAAGTGCTGTCATCCGGCAAGGACCAGATCACTTATGCGTGATCCGGCAGGCCTTTTTCGATGCAGCGGATCAGCAAACGGGTCTTCTTGTTCTCTTTCTCCTGGCGCACGGCCAGGGTCGCCAGCGCCCACTCGATGTGTTCGGCCACCATGGGCTCGGCACTGGCGAGCGCCTGTTGCAGTGCGGCCATGGCATCGCTGCTGGCCGGGCCGTTACCGAGCGCTACCGCCAGGTTACGGCGCCAGCGCCGATAGCCGATACGGCGAATGGGGCTGCCTTCGGTGTGCTTGAGAAAGTCGCTCTCGCTCCAGCCCCACAAGGTCAACAGCGGCGGGCGATGCAGATTGGGGCGCGGGCTGAAGCCGGGCTCTGGGCTCGCATCCGCATAGCGGTTCCAGGGGCAGATGAGCTGGCAGTCGTCACAGCCGTAGATGCGGTTGCCCATCAGCGGCCTGAACTCTTCCGGGATGGGGCCGTCGTTCTCTATGGTGAGGTAGGAGATGCAGCGCCGCCCGTCCACCACGTAGGGCGCGACGATGGCGCCGGTCGGACAGATGTTGATGCAGGCCACGCACTTGCCGCACTGCTCTTTTTCCACCGGGGCATCGGCGGGCAGCGGCAGGCCGACCAGCAGCTCCCCGAGAAAGAAGAAGGAGCCGGCAGTCTCGTTGAGCAGCAGCGAGTGCTTGCCCACCCAGCCGAGCCCCGCCTTGGCCGCCAACGGGCGCTCCAGGATGGGGGCCGAATCGACGAAGGGGCGCCACTCCCCCGGGGTTGCCTGCGTGGATGGCAACAGTGTCTGGCAGCGCTGCTCGATGCGCTCTCCCAGCTGTTTGAGCCGGTTGCGCAGCACCTTGTGGTAGTCGCGCCCGAGGGCATAGCGGCTGATGTAGCCCAGGGTAGGATCGCGCAGGGTGGCGGCAAAGCCCGCCTCGAAGGGGAGATAGTTCATCCGCACCGACAGCACCCGCAGGGTGCCCGGCAGCAGCTCGTGGGGCCGGGCTCGCATCATGCCGTGGCGCGCCATGTAGTCCATGGTGCCGTGATGACCCGCATCCAGCCAGGCCTGCAATCTGGGTTCCTCGAGGGCGAGATCCGTGTCGGTGATGCCGACCTGGTCAAATCCTAGCTCCCGTGCCCAGAGCTTGATATCGTGGGCCAGTTGCGCGAGTTCGGCGGCCGTCATTGTGCCTTACCTGCCTGCTGGCAGCGGCATGGCGCCCGCAGCACAGAGGGTGACGAGGGCCGTGCGCCGTCATGGCACGTCATATGCCAAGCCAGGAATCGGGCCAGTGGATGATGAAGGTGGGGAGCCGTCATGGTAGAGGGTATCGAGGACGCTATCGGCAAAAAACAAGGCATCAGTCTAGCACAGCCGCTGTGGCGGGCCGAACAGATCCGCAAGCTGGAGCAGCGCTGGGCCGAGCGTGAGGGGCAAGCCCTCTACGCCCTGATGGAGCGGGCCGGTGCCGCCCTGTGCAGTTATGCTCGCCATCACTGGCCCCAGAGTCACCACTGGTGGATCTTCGTCGGCCCGGGCAACAACGGGGGGGATGGCTATGTGCTGGCCCGCCTCGCCCGTCGACTCGGCCTCGAGCCTCTGGTGATCGCCGCCAGGGCCCCGGGCCTGCTCAGAGGAGACGCCAGGCGGGCCGCCGACGAGTGGCTGGCGGTGGGGGGAGAGGTAATGATGGCCGATGCGCTCGAGGGGGCGTCGCTCCCTTCGCCGGATCTGGTGATAGATGCACTGCTCGGCACCGGTGTCCAGCTCCCCCTCTCCTTGCCAATGACAAAGATCGTCGCAACAATCAATGGCTTGAATGCCCCCGTCCTGGCGGTGGATCTCCCCTCCGGGCTCAATGCCGACACCGGCCGCGCCATGGGGGCCCTGGTGCACGCCACCCGCACCCTCAGCTTCATCGGCATCAAGCAGGGCATGCTCACCGCCGACGGGGTGGACGGCGTCGGCCAACTCGACTGGGATCCCCTCGGGGTGGTGCCCGAGGCCGGCCTGGTGCCTGCCGCCGAGCGCCTGGATTATCCCCGCCTAAAGAATCTGCTCTCTCCCCGTCCCCGCTCGGCTCACAAGGGCAAGCACGGCAAGGTGTTGCTGGTGGGGGGCAACCTGGGGATGCAGGGAGCCATACTGCTGGCGGGGCAGGCCTGCCTGCGGGCGGGGGCGGGTCTGGTGCGACTGTGCCAGCACCCGGACTCTCCCCCCGCCAGCCTGGTGCAGCCTGAGCTGATGGGATGCCCGGTCGGGATGGACGAGGGGTGGGCCACGGTACGCGTACTGGGGCCGGGGCTCGGGCAGGATGAGTGGGGAAGGGCCCAGTTCGAACACCACCTCAGCACCAGCGGGCCACTGGTATTGGACGCCGATGGATTGAATTGGCTGGCGCAGGCACCCCGTCATCAGGATAATTGGGTGCTCACGCCCCACCCAGGGGAGGCGGCCCGCCTGCTGGATTGCGGCGTCGCCGAGGTCGAGGCGGATCGCTTCGCCGCCGTATCGCGGCTGCAGCAGCGATACGGCGGCGTGGTGCTGCTCAAGGGGGCGGGCTCGCTCATCTGCGATGGCCAGCGCATCAGCCTCTGCGATGAAGGCAATCCCGGCATGGCCAGTGGCGGCATGGGGGATCTGTTATCTGGTATAATCGCCGCCCTCCTGGCTCAGGGCTGGTCTGCCGGCATGGCCGCGCGACTGGGGGCCGTGATTCACGCAGAGGCCGCCGACTTGGCCGCGGCCGAGGGGGAGAGGGGCATGCTGGCATCGGATCTGCTGCCCTGGATCCGCCGTCTGGTCAATCCGACACCGTAACAAGTAACAAGAAGAACATGGCAAAAACGTTGATGATGACACTGCCGGACGAGGCAGCAACTGTGGCTCTGGGCGGCCGCCTGGCGCAGGCATGCCAACAGGCCACTACCGTATTTCTGCACGGCGCCCTCGGGGCCGGCAAGACCACCCTGACCCGCGGCTGGGTGCAAGGACTTGGCCATCAAGGCAAGGTTAAGAGTCCGACCTATACCCTGGTGGAGCCCTATGAACTGGCCGACTGGCAGGTCTATCACTTCGATCTCTATCGACTGGCGGATCCGGAAGAGCTGGAATTCATGGGGATTCGAGACTATTTCGGCGCCGATACCCTCTGCCTGGTGGAGTGGCCTGAAAAAGGGGAAGGCTGGCTGCCGTCCCCCGATCTCGAGATTACCCTGACGTATGTAAACGAGCAGCGCGAGGCCCTGATTGCGGCCCGCACTGCTATTGGCGAAGCCATTCTGGAACGGTTGTCATCTCAGTGCGCTTGATCCTTGTTATTGCCCTCTCCCTGATGGCCTTACCCTCTTGGGCAAATCAGCTCAAGAGTGTGCGGGTCTGGCCGTCGCCGGATAACACCCGGGTGGTGCTCGACATGAGCAGCGCCCCCAATTTCAACTACTTCACCCTGAGCGGCCCGAGTCGTCTGGTGATCGATCTCAAGGGGGCGAGCAACGCCGCCAACCTGGCTCGCATCGAGAACAAGAGCGAGCTTGTGCGCAAGATCCGCGAGAGCACGCCCCTTGAAAAAGGCAGCATGCGTCTGGTGCTGGATCTCAGCTCCAGCATCAAGCCGGTGGTGTTCCCGCTGGCACCGGCGGGCCCCTACGGTCATCGTCTGGTGATCGATCTGCCCTATGAAGAGAAGGGCGGCGCCACGGCGCAGCCTGTTCCCGTCGGCGGCCAGGGCAAGGCCATCGTCATCGCCATCGATCCGGGCCATGGCGGGGAAGATCCCGGCTCCATCGGCCCGCGCCGCACCTACGAGAAACGGGTGACCCTGGCGGTGTCCCAGAAGTTGGCGGCACTGATCGACCGCGAGCCGGGCATGCGTGCCGTGATGACCCGTCGTGGTGACTATTTCGTCGATCTCAACAAGCGCTCGGAAATCGCCCGCAAGGCCAAGGCGGATCTGCTGGTGTCCGTGCATGCGGACAGCTTCCACAACTCGACCCCGCGCGGCGCCTCGGTCTGGGTGCTGTCGACCAATCGCGCCAACCGCGAGATGGGCAGCTGGCTGGAGAAGCAGGAGAAGCAGGGGGAACTGCTGGGCGGGGTGGGCAAGGTATTGGCCGAGTCCGATCCCAACCCCTATCTGGCGCAGACCTTCCTCGATCTCTCCATGGACAAGTCTCGCGCCGAGGGATACGACGTCAGTCGCCAGATCCTGCGCTCCATGGGACGGGTGGCCCGGCTGCACAAGAAGGCGCCGGAACACGCCAGTCTGGCGGTGCTCAAGGCGCCGGACATCCCCTCGGTACTGGTGGAGACGGGCTTTATCTCGAACCATGCGGAAGAGAAGCTGCTGGCCACCGCCAGCTATCAGGATCAGCTGGCCCGGGCCATCTTCGAGGGGATCCGCAACTATTACCGCAGCCACCCGACCAAGGGCCCCATGATGACCGGCAAGGGGCAGCAAGTGGCTAGCGTCAGTCAGCCTGCGGCGAAAAAGGCGGCGGTTGCCCCCGCGCCCCGGCAGCAGGTGACCAACCGCATGCCGGCGACAGTACCGAGCCGCAGCAGTGATGGCGGAGCCCCGGTCAGCAGTGTCGGCAGCGCCTCCGGTGCCGGGGTGATAAAACCCTACAAGGTGGCGGCCAAGGAGCCGAGCGTGCCGGTCGCAAGCAGCCAGCGCGACGACAAGTCCCAGATGATCCGCCACGTGGTCACCCGCGGCCAGAGCCTCTCCCGCCTCGCCGAGAAGCACGGGGTGAGCCAGGCGCGGCTGGTGGAGATCAACAAGCTCAAGTCACGGGATATCCAGATAGGGCAGGTGCTCTACATTCCCCAAAACTAACGCGCGGGAGCTGGCGATGCAGGGCCGAGGGACGCCCGGATTGGCGCTCAAGCCAGGCCGTGCCCTGCATTGTTTGCCACGTCGGCCAACCGGATGGTTGCTGACGAAGGTGCGGTGGCGCGGCCTGTCCACGTGTTGAAAGTGTCTTGACCCCGCAAGCGAAACCATCAGGAGTAAGCCATGCCGATCCGTATATTGCCTCCTATCCTGGCCAACCAGATTGCTGCCGGCGAGGTGGTGGAGCGGCCCTCCTCTGTGGTGAAGGAGCTGGTGGAAAACAGCCTGGATGCGGGGGCCGACCGGGTCGAGATCGACATCGACAAGGGGGGCGCCAAGCTTATCCGTATTCGTGACAACGGCAACGGCGTCGCCAAGGAGGAGCTGGTGCTGGCGCTGTCACGACACGCGACCTCCAAGGTGGCGACCCTGGATGACCTGGAAGGGATCAACAGCCTCGGTTTTCGCGGCGAGGCGCTCGCCTCCATCAGCTCCGTCTCCCGTCTCACCTTCACCTCCCGCACCGCGGAGCAGTCCGAAGCCTGGCAGGCGCAGGCCGAAGGGCGCGAGATGAGTGTCACCGTCAAGCCGGCGGCCCACCCGGTGGGGACCACGGTAGAGGTGGTGGACCTCTTCTTCAACACCCCGGCGCGGCGCAAGTTCATGCGCAGCGAGAAGACCGAATTTGCCCACATCGACGAGCTGGTACGCCGCATCGCGCTCTCCCGCTTCGATATTACCTTGATCCTGCGCCACAACGGCAAGGTGGTGCGCCAGTACAAGGCTGCCAATACGGTGCCTGAACAGGAGCGCCGCCTCGCCGCCGTTTGCGGCACTCCCTTCATGCACCACGCGCTGGCGGTGGAGAGCGAGCACAGCGACGTGCGTCTGTGGGGCTGGCTGGCGCTGCCTGCGGGGGCCAGGCCGCAGAACGATCTGCAATATACCTATGTAAACGGCCGCATGATGCGCGACAAGCTCATCAACCACGCCATCCGTCAGGCTTATGACGAGCTGCTGCCCGCCGGCAGCTTCGCCGCCTATGTGCTCTACATCGAGCTGGATCCCCGTCAGGTGGATGTGAACGTCCATCCCGCCAAGCACGAGGTGCGTTTCCATCAGGCGCGGCTCATTCACGACTTCATCTTCCAGGCGCTCTTTACCGCCCTGCGCCGGGAAGGGGCGGGAGCCAGCGAGCAGGACGAGCCGCTCGCCGAGACCCTGGTCGAGCTGCCGACCAGCCCGCAGATAGAGTATCCAGGCCAGGCACCGCGCCCCGAGTGGTACGGTGCCGAGCACAGCTACAGAGCCCCTGTCCAGACGCGGGATGGCGGCGCCGTGCGCGAAGGTGCTGGCCGCGCGGGCAACTATCAGCCCCCCGAGCCCCCCAGCCGGGAGGCGATGCGCGGCATGGGCGCCCTGCTCACCACCCTGCCGGTAGCGGGAGAGGTGCCCCAGACCGCCCCCGTCACCCCGGCCGGTCCGTCGCCCCAGGGGACTCGCGCCCTGACCCTGGTGGAGCAGGCCTTTCTGCTGATCGAGCAGGAGGGACAACTGGCGCTGCTCTCCCTGGTGCGGGCCGAGCGGGTGCTGCTGCGCCACTGGCTGCTGGAGACCTGGGGGCAGGGGCTGGCGGCGCAGCCCCTGCTGCTGCCGGTCTCCTTCAAGCTGCCAAAGAACCTGATCGCGCTGGCGCAGGAGCAGGAACGTTTGCTCAAACGCATGGGGCTGGAGTTGAAAAGCGGGGGGCGCGACACCATGATCCTGACCAGGGTGCCCGCCTTGCTGCGCCAGACCGATCTGGTGCGTCTCTTACCCGAATTGCTGCAATTGGTCGAGAGCGGATCTGACAGTGATGCCGGCCAGCAGGCTGAAGTACTATGCCAGTGGCTGGTGGAGCAGGGGATAAGCACCGAGAAAATATATGATTTTTCAACGGCCAGCCGGCTGCTGACGGAACTTGTGACCGATTTCAGTGACCAACTGGCAGACATTCGCATGGTGCGCCCTCTGTCGTTGGCGGCCGTGCTGGAGGGGTTTGCACAAGGCGATTGAGTCGCCGGGGCTGACCGCTTCAATCCATTGATAGTCAATTGCATGGTACGCCTCCCGACGAGGCGACCGTGCCAGAGGAACATGAAAGTGGCTGACTTGCCGACTGCAATTTTTCTGATGGGGCCGACGGCCTCCGGCAAGACGGATCTCGCCATCGCTCTGTGCCAGGCCCTGCCCTGCGACATCATCAGCGTGGACTCCGCGCTCATCTATCGCGGCATGGACATAGGCACCGCCAAGCCGACGGCCGACGAGCTGGCCCTGGCACCCCACAAGCTGATCGACATGCTCGATCCTGCCTTGAGCTATTCGGCGGCGGATTTTTGCCGCGATGCTTTGCGGGAGATGGACGACATAGTCGCCCGTGGCCGCATTCCGCTGCTGGTGGGGGGCACAATGCTCTACTTCAAGGCGCTGCTGGAGGGACTCTCGCCGCTGCCATCCGCCGACCCGGTTATTCGTGCCGGGATTGAGGAAGAGGCGGCTCGCCTCGGCTGGCAGGCGCTGCACGAAGAGCTGGTGCGCATAGACCCGGTCGCCGGGGCGCGCATCCATCCCAATGACCCGCAGCGGCTGAGTCGGGCACTCGAGGTCTATCGCATCAGTGGCAAGACGCTCACCGAGCTGACCCAGGTACAGGGGGAAGGATTACCCTATCGCGTGCATCAATTTGCCATCGCCCCGAGCGATCGTGCCCTGTTGCACCAGCGCATCGAACAGCGCTTTGACAAGATGTTGCAAAGCGGGTTCGAACAAGAGGTCAGGGCACTCTATGAGCGGGGCGATCTCACCCCCGACCTGCCCGCTATTCGCTGCGTTGGCTACCGCCAAATGTGGGACTACCTGGCAGGGGAAGTGGAGTATGATGAGATGCGCTATCGTGGCATCGTGGCCACCCGTCAGCTGGCCAAGCGTCAGATGACCTGGTTGCGTGGCTGGCCCGACCTGACCTGGTTGGAATCTGGTGAGTCTGGCAATGTGGCCAGGGTGGTCGCCCGAGCTGGTGCGGCTTGACACTCCCTGTATAATCAGGTTGTTATATTGATATCCGGTGTTTAAAAACAACAAACTATAAGGAAAAGAAGATGGCTAAGGGGCAATCTCTCCAAGACCCGTTTTTGAATGCGCTGCGCCGTGAGCGGATTCCTGTTTCTATCTATTTGGTGAACGGCATCAAACTGCAGGGTCAGATCGAATCGTTTGACCAGTTTGTCATTTTGCTGAAGAACACCGTGAGCCAGATGGTCTACAAGCACGCCATTTCCACCGTGGTGCCGGCCCGTGCCGTCAACCATCACCAGCACGTCCCTGGCGCAGCTGGCGAAGAACAGGGTGAAGCCGAGGCGTGATATCCCGAGGCGAGACGACTCGCCAACCCAGATTCATCATGATTCCTGTCAAGGAGCAAGCGCTTGTTTGACCGTTATGAAGCCGGCGAACAGGCCGTTCTGGTACATGTCAACTTCAGCGATGAGGGTGAGCGGGAGGATCTGGAAGAGCTCAAAATGTTGGTGAGCTCGGCCGGGGTCAATGCGTTGGGGGTGGTCACCACCAACCGCAGTGCACCCAGCGCCAAATTTTTTGTCGGCAGCGGCAAGGCTGAAGAGATCGCGTCCCAGGTACAGATGCTGGGCGCAGACGTGGTGATCTTCAACCATGCCCTGACCCCTGCCCAGGAGCGCAACCTGGAACGCCTGTTCCAGTGTCGGGTCGTGGACAGAACCGGCCTGATCCTGGATATCTTTGCCCAGCGCGCCCGTACCCACGAAGGCAAGTTGCAGGTCGAACTGGCCCAGTTACGCCATCTTTCTACTCGCCTGGTGCGAGGCTGGACCCACCTTGAGCGTCAGAAGGGCGGGATCGGTCTGCGCGGCCCGGGTGAAACCCAGCTTGAGACCGACCGACGCCTGCTGCGAGAGCGCATCAAGGCGATTCTGCGCCGGCTCGACAAGGTGGCGAAGCAGCGGGAGCAGGGTCGTCGCGCCCGCAACCGCAACGAGGTGCCGACCGTGTCGCTGGTGGGCTACACCAACGCCGGAAAGTCCACTTTGTTCAACCAACTTACAGATGCCAGCGTGTATGCTGCCGACCAATTGTTCGCAACCCTGGATCCCACCCTGCGTAAATTGGTGATCCAGGATGTGGGTGATGTGATCCTGGCGGATACAGTTGGATTTATTCGGCACTTGCCCCATGATCTGGTCGCGGCCTTCAAGGCGACGCTGCAGGAGACCCGCGAAGCGGACCTGCTGCTGCACGTCGTGGACTGTGCCGATGAGCAGATGCAGGAGAATGTCGATTCGGTGCAGACCGTTTTGGCCGAGATCGAGGCGGACGACCGCCCCCAGCTGATGATCTGCAACAAGATCGACAAGCTGACCGATCGTCCGGCCGGTCTGGAGCGGGATGACGAAGGGCGCCCGCAGCGAGTCTGGCTGTCGGCCCAGACGGGTGAAGGCAGTGAATACCTGTTCCAGGCCCTGACCGAACTGCTGGCCGGATCCATGGTCCATCACACCCTGCAGTTGCCGCCCTCGGCCGCGAGATTGCGCAGTGCGCTCTATCGGCTGAAAGGCATCGAGCAGGAAGGTTTCAGCGAGGAGGGGGATTTTGTCCTGGAGGTTCGCTTGCAGCTTGCCGACTGGAACCGCCTCATGAAACAAGAAGGTGAGAGTTTACAACGCTTTATCAGGCATTGATCCGGCGATGAAGACAGGCTTCGTCAACGGTTGATGGTCCGATAGAGATGATATCCATCCGCATGTATTAATGGAGACGCTGATGGCTTGGAATGAGCCTGGTAACAACGGCAAAGACCGTGACCCTTGGGGGAACAACGGCAAGAATCAGGGACCCCCTGATCTGGATGAAATGCTGCGCAAGGTGAGCCGTCGTTTCGGTGGCCTGTTCGGTGGTGGCAAATCCGGTGGTGATGTGGGCAAGTTTGGCCTCTCCATCGCCCTGGTGGTGGCCGTGGTGGTGTGGGTCGTCAGCGGCTTCTACACCATTCGCGAAGCCGAGCGGGGCGTGGTGCTGCGTTTTGGGGAGTACTCCCATAACGTGGATCCGGGCCTGCGCTGGAAGCCGACCTTCATCGATCGGGTGATCCCGGTGGATGTGGAATCGGTGCGCTCCCTGCCTGCCTCCGGCTTCATGCTGACCCAGGACGAGAACGTGGTCCGGGTCGAGATGGACGTGCAGTACCGCGTGGTCGATCCCGAGCAGTATCTGTTCAGCGTCACCAATGCCGACGAGAGTCTGAGCCAGGCCACCGACAGCGCCCTGCGCTACGTGGTGGGTCACACCAAGATGGATGATGTCCTGACCACGGGTCGGGAAAAAGTCCGTCAGGAGACCTGGCAGGTGATCGATGGCATCATTGAGCCCTACCAGATGGGTCTGCAGATCGTCGACGTCAACTTCCTGCCGGCGCGTCCGCCGGAAGAGGTGAAGGACGCCTTCGATGATGCCATCTCCGCCCAGGAAGATGAGCAGCGCTTCATCCGTGAAGCGGAAGCCTATGCCCGTGAAGTCGAGCCCAAGGCCCGTGGTCAGGTCAAGCGTCTGGAACAGGAAGCCGAAGGCTACAAGTCCCAGATCGTGCTGAAGGCCAAGGGTGAAGTCGCGCGCTTCAACGAGCTGCTGCCCCAGTACCAGTCCGCCCCCGAGTTGACTCGTGAGCGTATCTACCTGGAAACCATGGAAGAGCTCTATCAGCAAGCCAACAAGGTGCTGGTCGACATGCCTGCTGGCAACAACAGCATGATCTACCTGCCGCTCGACAAGCTGTCCGGCAAGGCGAATGCCGTGCAACCAGCGCGTCCGGCGGGCACACCTGCGGTGGAGCCGGCCCAGCCGTCCAACGAAGGGGCCAACTCCACTCCGACCCCGCTCCGTGGCGGTGATCGTTTCAGCACAGGGAGAAACTGATAGATGAAAAAGCTAGCTATTGGTGTCATCGCTGTGGCCGCCATGGTCTGCTTCTCTTCCGTCTTCATCGTCGATGAAGGGCAGAAGGGAATCGTGGTGCAGTTTGGCAAGGTGAAGCGGGTTGACTCCGGCGAGCCGCGTCTCTATGAGCCGGGCCTGCACTTCAAGGTGCCGCTCATCGATCAGGTACGCAAGATGGATGCCCGCATCCAGACCCTGGAAGGTCAGGCGGATCGTTTCGTCACTTCCGAGAAGAAAGACCTCATCATCGACTCCTACGTGAAGTGGAAGATCGAGGACTTCTCCAAGTACTACCTGGCGACAGGTGGTGGCAACAAGATCCAGGCCGAAGACCTGCTCAAGCGCAAGATCAACAACGGTCTGCGTTCCGAGATCGGTAACCGCACCATCAAGGACATCGTCTCCGGCGAGCGCAGTACCGTGATGGAAGACGCCCTGATGAAGATGGCGCGCTCCTCCGAGCTCGGCATCAAGGTGGTGGATGTGCGCATCAAGCAGATCAACCTGCCGGTGGAAGTCTCCAGCTCCATCTATCAGCGGATGCGTGCCGAGCGGACTGCAGTCGCCCGTGAGCACCGCTCCCAGGGCCGCGAGCAGGCCGAGATCCTGCGTGCCGACATCGACCGCAAGGTCACCGTCATGATCGCTGACGCCGAGAGTAATGCGCGTCAGCTGCGTGGTGAAGGGGATGCCGAAGCCGCCAAGATCTATGCCGACAGCTACAAGAAGGACCCCGAGTTCTTCAGCTTCGTGCGCAGCATGGAGGCCTATCGCAAGAGCTTCGCCGGCGGCAACGACCTCATGGTCCTGAAGCCTGACAGCGAGTTCTTCCGCTACCTCAAGTCACCTCATGGTGACAAGCAGTAAGCAGGCATAGCGCCATAACCCAAAGGGCCTGATGATTCAGGCCCTTTTGCTTGATGAGACAAGGACCCAGAGGGCAGGAGGAGTCATGCTGACAGCCATCTTGATAGGAGTGGGGCTGTTGCTGCTGTTCGAGGGACTGGGCCCCTTGCTGGCGCCGAGGGTCTGGCAGCGGATGCTGAGACTGATGAGTGATCAGCCGCCGGAGCAGCTGCGGCGCATCGGCGGCTGCCTGGTGGTGGCGGGGGCTGTGATCCTCTGGGCACTGGCTCATTGAGCGATCATAGAGAGCGCTGACGCCTCAGAACAAAGCGCAGACCATAAAAAAGAGGCCGCAGGCCTCTTTTTTTATGGATGCTGACACGCTGGCTCAGGCGCTGCGCTGTACCGCCATCTGGGCCAGGGTCTCCAGCGCCTGCCTGTGCTGGGAGTCAGGCAGGATGGCGAGGGCGGCGATGGCCTTGTCGGCCTCTTCCCGTGCGCGTTGACGGGCGTACTCGAGGGCACCGGTGCGGTCCAGAATGGCCAGGATGCGCTCGAGATGCTCCATGCCGTTACGGTGCTCGATGGCGTCACGGATGAGTTGACGCTCCTCCGGGGTGCCCACGGCCATGGCGCGCAGCAGCGGCAGGGTAGGCTTGCCTTCGGCCAGATCGTCGCCGACGTTCTTGCCCATCTCATCGCTCTGGGAGCAGTAGTCCATGACGTCGTCGATGATCTGGAAGGCGGTACCCAGGTACTTGCCGTAGTCGGTCATGGCCTGCTCGACGGGCTCGGTCTGATGGGTCAGCACGGCGGCGAGGCGGGTGGCGGCTTCAAACAGCTTGGCGGTCTTGCAGTAGATGACCGTCATGTAGCTCTCTTCCGTGGTGTCGGGATCGTTGCAGTTCATCAACTGCAGCACCTCCCCCTCGGCGATGGTGTTGGTGGCATCCGACAGGATCTCCATCACCCGCAAGTTGGAGAGCTCGCTCATCATCTGGAAGGAGCGACTGTAGAGGTAGTCACCGACCAGGACGCTGGCGGCATTGCCGAACAGCGCATTGGCGGTCTCCCGGCCGCGGCGCAGGTCGGATTCATCGACCACGTCGTCGTGCAGCAGGGTTGAGGTATGAATGAATTCGATGATGGCGGCGAGCTTGAGATGGTCCTGACCCTGGTACCCCAGTGCGCGAGCGGCCATCACCGTCAGCATGGGGCGCATCCGTTTTCCGCCTGCACTGACGATGTAGAAACCCAGCTGGTTGATCAGGCTGACATCGGACTGAAGTCTGGCCAGGATCAGTTCATTGACCGCCGTCATGTCGGCGGCACAGAGCGCACGGATAGTCTGTTGGTCCATAAGTCTCGTAACGTGACGGCAGCAATTACTGCGTTTTTAGCAATGGCGGGGATTCTACACGATTTCACAATGGGTTACAGTTAAGCGTTTATTCACGGCGGCAGATATGCGCACAAAATAAACTTTTTGCTAAATTGGCCTTGCCTAGGCAAATCGTTCTGCGTAGAATGCCGGCCCATTGTTATAGGTTTTTGCGCGTGTCTGGCCTTGAGCAAAAGACACGCCTTTACGGAGTTAATCAAATGTACGCGGTATTCCAAAGCGGCGGAAAACAACACCGTGTGGCCGAAGGTCAAATCGTTCGTCTGGAAAAGCTGAACGTTGAGACTGGCGCTACCATCGACTTCAACGAAGTTCTGATGGTTGCTGCAGGCGACACTTTTAAAGTAGGTGCTCCTTTCGTTGAAGGTGGCAAGGTTGTAGCTGAAGTTGTGGCTCACGGCCGTGGCGAGAAAGTGACTATCGTCAAGTTCCGTCGTCGTAAGCACCATCGTAAGCAAGCGGGCCACCGTCAGTGGTTCACTGAAGTCAAAATCACTGGCATCAGCGCTTAATTAGAGGAGTCCGATAAATGGCACATAAAAAAGCTGGCGGTTCATCCCGCAACGGTCGCGATTCTGAAGCTAAACGCCTTGGCGTTAAGCGTTTCGGCGGCGAAACAGTTCTGGCAGGCAGCATCATCGTTCGTCAGCGTGGCACCAAGTTCCACCCTGGCACCAACGTTGGCCTGGGTACCGACCACACTCTGTTCGCTACTGCGACCGGTAAAGTGTTGTTCGAAGTTAAAGGTCCGCAGAATCGTAAGTACGTCAGCATCGTTGCTGAGTAATTACGGACCGCAAGGATCCGAAGCCCCGCCAACCTGGCGGGGCTTTTGTTTTTCTGATGAGTTTGACGAAAAAACGGCACGCGGATGAGCCGGCGCAGACGGGCCTCATCGGCCAGATGCGTCTCGCCCGAAGGGGCCTGTACCACTATAATTGCGTATCGGTTTTTCGAATTAAGGTGACGGTTACCTATGAAGTTTGTTGATGAAGTCCAGATTCGAGTCGATGCCGGTGACGGTGGTAACGGTTGTGTGAGCTTTCGCCGTGAGAAGTACATCCCGAACGGCGGCCCGGACGGCGGTGACGGCGGTGACGGTGGCGATGTCTATCTGATCGCCGATGAGAACCTGAACACCCTGATCGACTACCGTTTTGAGCGTTTCCATGCCGCCGAGCGTGGCGAGAACGGTCAGAGCGCCAACTGTACCGGCCGACGCGGCAAGGATCGCACCCTGCGCGTCCCGGTCGGTACCCGCGCCAGCGATGAAGATACCGGTGAACTGCTGGGGGATCTGACCACCCATGGCCAGAAGCTGCTGGTCGCCAAGGGCGGTTTCCACGGCCTTGGCAACACCCGTTTCAAGAGCTCGGTCAACCGTGCCCCCTATCAGAAGAGCAACGGCACCCCGGGTGAAGTGCGTACCCTGAAGCTGGAACTGCTGCTGCTGGCTGACGTCGGCATGCTGGGCCTGCCCAACGCAGGCAAGTCCACCTTCATTCGCGCCGTCTCTGCTGCTCGCCCGAAAGTGGCCGACTATCCCTTCACTACCCTGGTGCCGAACCTGGGTGTGGTACGTGGGGAGAACTCCCGTTCCTTCGTCATCGCCGATATCCCGGGTCTGATCGAAGGCGCTGCCGAAGGTGCCGGCCTCGGTATCCGCTTCCTCAAGCACCTCGAGCGTTGCCGCGTGCTGATCCACCTGGTGGACATCTGCCCGGTCGACGGTTCCGATCCGGCCGAAAATGCCGTGACCATAGTCCGGGAGCTGGAGAAATACAGCCCCGAGCTGGCAGGCAAGCCGCGCTGGCTGGTGTTCAACAAGATGGATCTGATCCTGGAAGAAGAAGCTCAGGAAGTGATGGATCGCGTCAAGGCCGCGCTGGCCTACGAAGGCCCTGTCTACCAGATCACCGCCATCAGCAAGGAAGGTACCAAGAAGGTCTGCTACGACATCCTGGATCTGCTGGACACCATGCCCCGTCAGCTGGAAGCTGATGCCAAGGCCGCCATCGAGAAGGTCGAGTTCAAGTGGGACGACTACCACAAGAACCAGCTGGCCCAGGCGGAGGCGGAAGCCCTGGCGGCCTCCAAGGCCTTCGATGACGCTCTGGACGATGACGACGACTGGGATGACGAAGATGACGACGGTGTCGAAGTGATCTACGTCCGCGACTGAGACTCTCTTTCGTGACAAGACCGGAGCCCCGACAGGCTCCGGTTTTTTTATGGGAGGATCGACGGGATCACCTTATAGATATATTTCTCATGCCACTTATTGCCTGCCAACCGCAACGGATTATACTGCGCCCCTGAACGTAACCTGTATGAAACATTATGCTAACCTGTTGAATTGAATTGATATGCATGACTGTTTTGGTTTGTTCTTATGGATGGTTTGCCTGATAAAATATTTATGCTTGAAATAATCCATTAAAAGCTTGTTTGTGCAGTTTTTTGGGTTATTCTTGCGCCCGTTTGCCGGGCGAGGGCATGAATATGCAGGCGGCCTGGCTGAAGGAAAAGTCACATTTAAGGCTGTCTATCATGTTGGAAAAGACCCTGCAGGCACCGGCGATCCATACTCGCCGCAATGTGCTGATGTTTTTGATCCCGTCGCTCATCGGGATCCTGCTGTTCATGACCCCGGTCATCTATGACGGCAATGTCACCATCCCCGTCGCCGTGCTGGCGAAGCTGGTACAGACGGTGTTCGCCGACTATCTGGTGGCCATGGTCAGCGCCATCATTACTACTACCATGCTGATGACCTTGATCGCCTGGTTGTTCAAGCCGGCGATCCTGGTGCGTCGCCCCTTCCTCAACAGCCTGTTCAACGTCTCCCCCTTCTGGGCCTGCGTGCGGGTACTGGGGGGCCTCTTCGTGCTGCTGACCTTCTTCGAGGCCGGTCCCGAGGTGCTGCGTTCCGGGGCGACCGGTGGCCTGGTGCTGCACGATCTGCTGCCGGTGCTGTTCTCCGTCTTCATCTTCGCCGGCTTGCTGCTGCCGCTACTGCTGGACTTCGGTCTGCTGGAGTTTGTCGGCACCATGATGACCCGCATCATGCGCCCTGTGTTCCGCTTGCCTGGCCGCTCTGCGGTGGATTGCTTCGCCTCCTGGCTCGGGGATGGCAGTGTCGGCATCCTGCTTACCAGCAAGCAGTACGAGGGCAAGTTCTACACCCAGCGTGAAGCGGCCGTCATTGGCACCACCTTCTCCGCAGTCTCCATCACCTTCTGTCTGGTGGTGATCTCCCAGGTGAAACTGGAGCACATGTTCGTTCCCTTCTACCTGACCGTCTGCCTGGCCGGCGTGGTCGCCGCCATAGTGGTGCCGCGCCTGCCGCCGCTCTCCTGGAAGAAGGATGTCTACAGCGACGGCACTCCCCTGTGCCGCAAGCAGGAGGCCATTCCCCACCAGCACAGCGTGCTGAGTTATGGCTATCAGCGTGCACTGACCAAGGCCGACAGCATGACGGACCTCGGCGCCGTGGCGCGGGAAGGGGTGAAGAATGCCCTGGACATGGTGTTTGGCGTGCTGCCGGTGGTGATGGCGATCGGGACCTGTGCCCTGATGCTGGCGGAGCACACCCCCATCTTCAACTGGCTGGGCGCGCCCTTCGTCCCCTTGCTGGAGCTGCTGCAACTGCCGGAGGCCGAAGCGGCGTCCAAGACCATCATGGTGGGCTTTGCCGACATGTTCATCCCGGCTGTGCTGGCTTCAACCATCGAGAGCGACATCACCCGCTTCGTGATCGCCGCCATGTCGGTGACCCAGCTCATCTATATGTCGGAAGTGGGCGCCCTGCTGCTGGGCAGCAAGATCCCGGTCAAGCTGTGGGAACTGTTCGTCATCTTCCTGCTGCGTACCCTGGTCACCCTGCCGGTCATCGCCGGCGTGGCACACCTGCTGTTCTAAGGGGCAGCCTGGAGATGAAAAAACGGTCAACTTCGGTTGACCGTTTTTTTATGGGCGCTCGGCGGATAGCGGCTAGCGCGGTTCCGCCAGCAGGGCCTGGCAGGCCGCCTCGTCCAGCTGCTCGGGGGCGAGGAAGCGCAGGGCATAGTCCCGCCAGACACCGCTGTCGAGGAAGAGGGAGAACAGTGCCGGGTCTATGTGCTGCTCCTGCACCATCTTCTGCATGATGGTCAGGGACTGGGAGACCGTCTTGCCCGATTTGTAGGGACGATCGCTCGCGGTCAGGGCCTCAAAGATGTCGGCGATGGCCATGATTCGGGCGGGAATGCTCATCTGCTCACCCTGTAACTGGCGTGGGTAGCCGGTGCCATCCATCCGCTCGTGGTGGCCCCCTGCGATCTCCGGCACCTTGCGCAGGTGACGGGGGAAGGGAAGTCGCTCCAACATGCGGATGGTCTGGATGATGTGATCGTTGATCTTGTAGCGCTCCTCCTCGGTGAGCGTGCCTCGGCCGATGGCGAGGTTGTAATGCTCCCCCCGGTTGTAGAGATGGGCGGGGACCCTGACCTTGAAGCCCCAGGGATTGTGTCTGGCCAGGTTGTCGTGGGCGGGGCGGGGAATGAGGTGCACCGGCTTGTCGGCCAGCAGCGGCTCGCGGCAGGGTAGCGGGGCTGGCTCCTCGGGATGGCGCTTTAGCTCCTCCGGGCTGACGCCGAGGCGATCATCCAGGGTGCGCAGCCAGGTGCGGCTGGCGATGGCATCGAGCCGTGCCAGTTTTTCCGGTGCCATCCACTCGCCCCCCAGGTTGCACTCGGCGACGAAGGCGAACTCCTGATCCAGCATCTGCCAGGTCGGGGTCACTGCCTCGAGGGCTGCCTGCCGATCGGAGGCGGGCAGCCGGGCCGCCAGCGCTTCTATATGGGCGTCGCGCTTGAGCACCTCGAAACGGGTGCGGATCTCGTGGATCCTGTCGTAGATGGTCTCCAGCTTGGTGGCCTTGTCCACCACGAACTCCGGTGTGGTGACCTTGCCGCAGTCGTGCAGCCAGCTCGCGATATGGATGGCCTCCCATTCCTCGTCGCTGAGGGTGAAGTCGCCAAAGGGGCCCTGCTGCTGGGCGCAGGCCGCCTCCGTCAGCATGCGGGTCAGTTCGGGCACGCGCTGGCAGTGGCCTCCGGTATAGGGACTCTTGGCGTCGATGGCACCGGCGATAAGCTCGATGAAGGCCTCCAGCAACTGCTTTTGCTCCTCCAGCAGGCGCTGATTCTCGATGGCGGAGGCGGACATGCCCGCCAGCGCCTCGATGAGGCTGATGCGTGACGCCAGCTCCCGTGGTGCGCAGTCCGGCAAGATCAGCAGCAGGCAGCCGATCAGCTCCTGGCGGTGGTTGTAGAGGGGCTCGGCCAGCAGTTGGCGGGGGCCGGGGAAGGGGCCCCAGTCGGCCAGGCAGTGCGACCACTGCTCGGCATTGAGGGGCAGGCTGAGTCGCTCGGTATGATAGAGGCCGCCGAGCAGGGACTCCTGCCAGTGCAACTGTTCACAGTCCAGGGGCTGCCGTTGCCAGATGGCCTGAACCGCCTTCATCTGCTTCTCTTGGGCCAGATAGAGGCAGCCCCCCTCAGCCTGGGCCGCCGCCACCGTCTCGTGCAGGATGCGGCTGAGCAGGGAGTCGAAGCGGTGTTCGGCCGCCAGCGCCAGACCCATGTTCATGAAATTGCCGAGGGTCAGTCGCATGCTGGACATGGCGCGGGCGAGATCGTCTATCTCGCGGATCGCCGAGTCTGGTCGCTCGCTCTCGCCGAAGTCGAAGTGCTGGATCCGCTCGGCCTCTTGCGTCAGCGCCAGCAAGGGGGCGGCGGTGCGCCTCGCCACCAGCCAGATGACGGGCAGCAGCAACAGCAGACCCGTCAGGGCCCAGACCAGGTTGCGCAGGGCGTCGTGGCGGGCCGGTGCGGTGAGTTCGTCCGTCGGTACCAGCAGGGCCAGGTAGAAGGGAGACCCCTCGTCGAGGGCGGAGAGGTTGACCAGCCAGTCGCGGCCATCCTCGGCAGTCAGCGTCAGCTCGGTTGGCTCGTGCAGCAGGGTGGGTCTGGATGCCATCTCCTGTTGCAACCTGGTCAGTATGGGTTGCTTGAGCGCCGACAACATGGGCAGCCGGCTCAGTTGATCGAAGCTGGGCAGCCGTTTGGGATCCGTTGTCAGCAGGGTTCCGACTTCGTCGAACAGTACCAGCTGGCAATAGCTGGGCAGAGGCAGCTCGCCGATGAGGGAGGAAAGCCCCTCCACACCGGCATCCAGCCCGATCACCGCCCGGCGATCGTCGCTCTCCACCGCCAGCGTCATGCCAGGCTCTCTGGTGGTGAAGAAGAGATAGGGGTGGGTCACTATGATGCCCGTGCCCCAGCGCGCCTCCTTGTACCAGCCACGGTCGCGCGGATCGAAGCGGTAGTCCGGCATGGGCCGCCGCTCCAGCAATCGCAGCCGCTGGTCGAAATAGAGGAACTCTCCCCGGCCCTGACTCAGGCTCTGTACCAGCAGGTGGCTCCCGGGAGGGGGGCTGTCAAGCAATCCCCTGGCCCGCTCGGTCAACTTGCGCACCAGGAAGAAGTCGCCGTTCTCGTAACCGGCATAGATGGCACCATAGCTGGCGCTGTTGGCCAGCACCTCGGCCAGTTGGGGCAGGTAGCCGAGGCGGGATTCCAGGCTGGTCATGGCGGCCAGCTGGCCACTGCGCAGCAGGCTGAGCGACATGCGAGCCGGGCGCTGGTTCAACTTGATGGCAAGCGCGAGCTGTTCCCTGTACTGCTGGAAGCTCTGTCGCTCGTGCGCCAACCCCTGCTGCATGCCCTGCTGAAACTGCAACATGATGAGGGCGCCCCCCAGCACGGAGAACAGCAGAATGAAGAGGGTGGCAATGTGCACGTAAAAGGGTTTGCTGCCGAGGCTTGTTTTTGTCATGGACCTATCCTTGTCCTGCGGGCGCACCCCGCGATGATCTGCTAAACAGTGTGCTCGCAAGATGACAAAAAGCATAGGAGGTGAGGGGGGAAGAGGCCCTCTATCTTCAGGGACGCACCCTCGCCGGCACGGACGGGGCGCCTCACCGACAACCGGGTCGCGTGATTCATTCAGATATCTCATGCTACATTGCTCCACTGATGAATCGCCTTTGAATCAATGGAGTATCCCATGCCTGTCGTTCCCTATTCCGTCCTGGATCTGGTGCCCGTCCCCGAAGGTAGCCTGCCGGCCGAGTCGTTTCGTCATTCGCAGGATCTGGCCCGGCATGCCGAGTGCTGGGGCTATCACCGCTACTGGCTGGCGGAACATCACAACATGCCGGGGATCGCCAGTGCCGCCACCGCCGTGCTGATCGGCCATCTGGCCGGCGCCACCAGCACCCTGCGGCTGGGGGCCGGTGGCATCATGCTGCCGAACCACTCGCCCCTGGTGATCGCCGAGCAGTTCGGCACGCTGGCCTCTCTCTACCCGGATCGGATCGATCTCGGTCTCGGTCGTGCGCCCGGCACCGATCAACGCACCATGCAGGCGCTGCGTCGTCAGCGCGGCGGCGAGGTGGATGATTTTCCTGCGGACGTGCGTGAGCTGATGGGCTACTTCGGTGACGAGGTGGGCGCCGTGCAGGCGGTACCTGGCCAAGGGCTGCATGTGCCGATCTGGTTGCTGGGCTCCAGCCTCTACAGCGCCCAGCTGGCGGCCGCCATGGGGTTGCCGTTCGGTTTTGCCTCTCACTTTGCACCCGGTCTGCTGTTGCAGGCACTGGAGATTTACCGCGCCCAGTACCGCCCTTCCGCGCGCTGGCCCAAACCTTATGCGGTAGTCTGCATCAACGTGATCGCCGCCGACACGACCCGGGAGGCCCGTTTCCTGTTCACCACGCTTCAGCTGCAGTTCCTGCGCCTCTATCGGGGGGATGCCGGCAAGCTGCCGCTGCCGGTGGAGAGTCTGGGAGAGGCGTGGTCACCCCGGGAGCTGATGGCGATGGAGCAGACCCTGGCCCGCTCCCTGGTGGGGGATCCGGATCAGGTACGCCACGGTCTCAAGGCCTTGCTGGCCGAAACCGGGGCCGACGAGCTGATGTTCAACGGTCCCATCGTCGATCATCAGGCCAGGCTGCGCTCCTTCGAGATCGCCGCCGGTCTGATGCAGAGCCTGTGACAATCTGGTCGGGCGTACCAGCGTGTGTGTCCGCACAGGGGTGAACCTCCCGTTCATATTTCAAGCCTTTGATTTAAAACGATAGTCAGGTTTATGTCGGCCCTCTGTCGTGTCACCTCTCGCCGCGCTGGCCCTATGCTGGCCCTGTCAATCACCACAAGGAGTTCGAGATGATCGTCAGGAAGTTGAGATTGCAACGGGGGTGGTCCCAGGATCAGTTGGCGACCCTGACTGGCCTGAGTGTCCGCACCATACAGCGGATCGAGCAGGGCCAGCAGCCCGGACTGGAATCCCTCAAGGCCCTGGCCTCCGTCTTTGAGCTCGATGTGACGCAACTGCAGGAGAGCGAGATGAAAGGGAACGAGACCGACAGTCAGGGGACGGTGCAGGTGGCCAAGGATGAGCGGGAGGCGATGAAGTTCGTCGAGGGGCTCAAAGGCTTCTACGGCCACCTCATCAGCTATGTGCTGGTGATAGGGGGGCTGTTTGTCATCAACTACCTGAGCAACCCGGACTATATCTGGGCCTGGTGGCCCATGCTGGGCTGGGGGCTTGGCCTGATGTCCCATGCCATCAACCTGTTCCAGCCATTCAGGCTGTTCGGGCCCGAATGGGAGCGGCGCCAGGTCGAGAAGCGGCTGGGGCGCAGGCTCTAGCCTGCGTGCTGACCAACGAAGAGGCCCGGCAATGCCGGGCCTCTTTATATCGCCAGCGTCTTTGTTTCACTTGGCATAGGCGGGGCAGGGGGTCGCTATCAGGGCATCGTCTTCATAGCGCCAGAGGGTGAGGCTGTTACCCCACACGCAGCCGGTGTCCAGCCCCTTGATGTCCGCCTTGCCGGTGGCGCCCATCAGTGCCGCCCAGTGGCCGAATACCAGGATGGGGTCGTCGTCGTGGTGCTCGCGCTGCTCGAACCAGGGGCGCAGGCCCGGGGTGGACTCTGTGGGTCCCTTCTTGCACTTGAAATCGAGCCGGCCATCGAAGTAGCAGAAGCGCATCCGGGTGAAGGTGTTGATGATGTAGCGGTAGCGCTCTATCCCCTGCAGGTTCTCGTCCCAGCTATCGGGCTGGTCGCCATACATGTGGTGCAGCAGCCAGCTGTACTGATCGCCGCGCAGCAGCGTCTCCACTTCACGGGCACAACTGCGTGCCGTGTGGGCATCCCAGGCCGGAGAGAGTCCGGCATGGATCATCATGATGGGCAGATCCGGGTGCTCCGCCAGCAGGGGACGGTGGCGCAGCCACTCCAGCAGCTCGTCCCGATCCGGGGCTTCCATCAGGGCCTGCAGCTTGTCTTTCTTCTTGAGAGGGGCGACCCCATGAGCCACCGCCAGCAGGTGCAGGTCGTGGTTGCCGAGCACGGTCACGGCGCGGCTTCCCAGTGACTTGACGAAGCGCAGGGTGTTGAGGGAATCCGGCCCGCGGGCGACCAGGTCGCCACACAGCCAGAGCGTGTCCTTGTCGGAGTCGAATTCGGCAAGATCCAGCAGACGGCGTAGATCGTCGTAACAGCCCTGGATATCACCGACGAAACAATTCGCCATGAAACCTCAGTTGATTATGTTGGGAACGGCCAGCGTGAAAGGGGCGATGGGGGCCTCAAACTGCAGCCCCGATTCGTCTTGCAGGATATAACTGCCTTCCATCACGCCGAAGGGGGTGGCGAGCGGTACGCCACTCTGATAGGTGAAGGTCTCGCCGGGGGCGATGAAGGGCTGCTCGCCCACGACCCCGGGCCCTTCCACTTCCAGCATCTTGCCATCGGCATCCGTGATGAGCCAGCGCCGATGCAGCAGTTGCACCTTGCCCGGCCCCAGATTCTCTATCTCGATGAGATAGAGAAAATGGTAGGGATCCTCGGTGCCCGCCACATAGCTGGGGTGCGGGCGCACCACTATCCGGGTGGATGCCATGGGATCAGGCCTGCTGCTGATCGGCCAGCCAGTTGGCGATCATGACGAACTGCTCGAGGGAGAGGTTCTCCGGACGCAGGTTGCCATCGATGCCAAGCTCGGTCAGCTGAGCGTCGGTGATGAAGTTGGAGAAACTGTTGCGGATGGTCTTGCGACGCTGGCCGAAGCCCTCGGTGCAGACCCGGCTCAGGCAGCGGAGGTCTTTCGCGACGATAGTCGGGTTCTTGTGTGGCACCAGTCGCACCACGGCCGAGTCGACCTTGGGGGCTGGCTTGAAGGCACCCGGGCCCACTTCCAGCACCGGGATCACCTGGCAGTAGTACTGGACCATGACGCTCAGGCGGCCATAGGCCTTGCTGCCCGGGCCTGCGCACATCCGCAATACCACTTCCTTTTGCAGCATGAAGTGCATGTCCTCCACCCGGTCGGCGAACTCGCACAGGTGGAAGATGAGCGGGGTGGAGATGTTGTAGGGCAGGTTGCCGAAGATGCGCAGGGGCGGTTTGCCTTCCCCCATCAGGGTGCCGAAGTCGAAGCGCATGGCATCGGCCTCGATCACCGTCAGCTTGTCCTTGAGGGTCGGGTGCTCGCGCAGGCGAGCCGCCAGATCCCGGTCAAGCTCGACCACCGTCATCTTGTCCATCTGGGAGGCGACCGGTTCGGTCAGTGCCGCCAGACCCGGGCCGATTTCCACCAGGTTCTGACCCGGCTGTGGATTGATGGCGGCGACGATCTGGTCGATCACATAACGGTCGTGCAAGAAGTTCTGACCGAAACGCTTACGGGCCGTGTGGCCCATGTGCACCTTGTTGCTCTGCACCTTACTGCTCATATCTTTTTTTCTCTACCATCTGGATGGCGTGGTTAATCGCGGTGATCAGGCTCCCGGAGTCTGCCAGGCCCTTGCCTGCCAGATCCAGTGCGGTGCCGTGATCCACCGAAGTACGGATGAAAGGAAGTCCGAGGGTGATGTTGACCGAGTTGCCAAAGCCCTTGTATTTGAGCACCGGCAGCCCCTGGTCGTGGTACATGGCGAGTACCGCATCCGCATCCTTGAGGTATTTGTCCTGGAACAGGGTATCGGCCGGCAAGGGGCCGACCAGATCGATCCCTTCCTGGCGCAAGTCGGCCAGGGCGGGTTCGATCACGTCGATCTCTTCACGGCCGAGATGGCCCCCTTCCCCGGCGTGGGGGTTGAGGCCGCAGACGTAAATTCTGGGGTGTTCGATGCCGAATTTTCCCTTGAGATCCGCATCCAGGATGCGGATCACCTTGCCAAGGCGCTCCTGCGTGATGGCCATCGCCACATAGGCGAGGGGAATGTGGGTGGTCGCCAGCGCCACCCGCAGCCCTTCGGTGGCCAGCAGCATCACCACGTCGGCGGTGTCTGACTGCTGGGCGAAGAATTCGGTGTGACCGCTGAACGAGACGCCCGCCTGGTTGATGATCCCCTTGTGCACCGGGCCGGTCACCACGGCGGCGAACTCGCCGCTCAGGTTGCCGTCACAGGCACGCTGCAGGGTGGCCAGCACATAGGCGCCATTGCCCTCGTCGAGTTCACCCGGCACCACGGGGGCGCCGAGGGGAACGGGACAGACCGTCAGGGTCCCCGCCCGCTGCCCCCTCACGGGGGCGGCGGCATCATAGGGTTCCAGCTCGATGGGCAGCCCCAGCAGGGCGGCGCGTTCGCGCAGCAGGGCGGGATCGGCGATCACCACCAGCTGGTGTGGCCAGTCCCGCTGGGCTATCTGCAGCACCAGGTCCGGGCCTATGCCGGCGGGCTCACCCGGCGTGATGGCAAGACGATGGCTGTTCATCTGCTCGTCGGCCATTAATTGGGTTCGATCTGGATGTAGGCTTCGTCGCGCAGCTCATCCAGCCAGGCCTGGGACTCTTCGGTGAAGCGGCGGTTGAAGATCAGCTGATAGGCACGCTGCTCCTGGGCCTTGCCGGTGGCATCCTGGCTGCGGCGATCTTCCAGCTGCACTATGTGCCAGCCGTGGGTGGTGCGGAAGGGCTCGCTGAGCTGACCCGGTTGCAGGCGGTTGACCATGTCGCGGAACTCCGGCACATAGACGTTGGGATCGGACCAGCCCAGCTCGCCACCCTGCACCGCAGAGCCCGGATCTTCGGAGTACTTCTCCGCCATGCTGGCGAAGCTCGCCTTGCCGCTCTTGATGTCGTGCAAGATGCCGTCCAGAGTGCCCTTGGCCTTCTCCTCGCTCAGGATGATGGAGGGCTTGATCAGGATGTGGCGCGCCTTCACCTCGGTCTGCATCACTTGCTGCTGACCCTTGGTGTCGAAGATCTTGACGATGTGCAGACCGGCGCCCGAGCGCAGCGGGCCGACGATGTCACCCTTGCTGGCACCCTGTACCGCTTCGGCCATCAGGGTCGGCATCTCCTGCGGGCTCATCCAGCCCCAGTCTCCCCCTTCCAGGGCCTTGGGACCGTTGCTCTCGGCGATGGCCAGCTTGCGGAAGTCCGCCCCCTCTTTCAGCGCGGCCAGGATGCGTTCGATCTTGGCCTTGGCGGCGTTGAGCTGCTCGGCATTCGGGTTGTCAGGCAGGGCAACCTGGATGTGACCGACGTGGTACTCGGTCTGTTGTTGACCCTGCTTGCTCAGGGCCTCGACCACCTGCTTCACCTCCTGCTCGGAGATGTTGATGCGGCGGCGGACCTGGCTGCGGCGCACCTCGTTCATCAGGATCTCGCGGCGCACCTCCTCCCGGTACTGGGCATAAGTCAGCCCTTCCCGTTCGAGCTGGGCACGCAGTTGATCCAGGGTCATCTTGTTGTCGGCGGCGATGCTCTGGATGGCCTGCTCCAACTGGGTGTCACTGATCTTGAGCCCCTGGCGATCCGCCAGTTGCAGTTGCAGGCTCTCCTGGATCAGGCGATCCAGCGCCTGCTTGCGCAGGGTGACGTCATCGGGCAGGGATTGGCCGCTCTCCTGGGCTGAGGCCTTCACCTTCTGCACCAGGGCTTCCTGCTGACTGGCCAGCACCACGTCCTTGTTGACCACGGCAAGCACCTTGTCCATCAGCTCGGGCGCGGCGAAGGCACCCTGGCTCATGACTCCAAACAGGCCTGCGGTCAGCAGGGAAATCAACGTCTTCTTCATATCCATCTCTCAAGGCGTTTGCCAGACCCGTTATTGGTCTCGCAGGTTAAACGGACGAATGTAAGGCAGTGCTTCGGTATCCAGGGAGGTACCCTTGGAGCCGGTACCCACGCTACCCAATCCTTTCATTTCAAATTGAATGCCGAGGCTGCGCTCGGACGTCGGGGCCAGGTTCACGTTGTCCGGCGTATTGACCCACTCCAGGTTGAAGTTGATGCTCCAGCAGCAGGAGTCATATTTCAGACCCACCTTGCGGTCAACTTTGACGTTCTGGTCGAGCTCCTGATAGTAGCCGCCATAGAGGTGCCACTGATCGTTGAGCGGGGTGGTCAACAGCAAGCCGATCTGGTTGAGATCCGTCACCTCGCCCTTGCGGTCGAGGTCATAGTTGGCGTCCCGCACGAAGCGGTGGTTCAACTGACTGATCAGCTTCTCATGGCGGTACTCCAGGGCGCTGTTGGCAGAGCTTATCTGGCGCTGCTCCACATCATATTGCGCCCCGGCATGGGCATACCACTGCTCGTTGATCTTGGCATCGCCCTCGAACGACAGCGGCGAGCGGGTATTGGTACTCAGGTTGTCGCTGGCGTAGAGCTTGACCCTGGGCGCCACGAAGTCGAAGGCTTGGGCAACGGCCAGCCGGATTCGTTCATCGCCAGCCGGATCATAGATGCGGGTAGTGACGCCAACAGAGAGCCGGTTGGAGTCGCTGATGCGGTCCAGGCCGGCGAAGCGGCGGTCGCTGAACAGGCTGTAATAGTCCTGGCGCATGGTGGTGGAGTCGTAGACGCCGATGTTGTCCTGATCCTTGTAGGGCACATAGAGGTACTGGAACTCAGGCTCCAGAGTCTGGCTGGCCCCTTCCCCGAACCACTGCTGGTCGCGCTCGAAGGTCATGCCGCCCTTGAGGCGGAACGAGGGCAGCACCCGGGTGATGATGCCCTCCTCCAGGGTGACGTCACCCCCACCCTGGGGCGTGAATCGGTTGGTGAAGGTACTGCTCATGTCATCCGGCACCGTCTGATCGTAACGGGTGTACATCAGCTTGTACTGGCTGTCGAGGAAGTAACCCGCCTCGTCGATGAGCGGTATGGTCAGGGTGGGGGCCGTGTAGACCCGGGTGCCGGTGTAGGCGCTACCCTTGTTCTCCTCGATGGCCTGGTCGTTGTTGTAGCCGAAGTTGGTCAGCTCGGTGTTCCAGGCCAGATCGTACCAGTTGCCCTGCTGGTAGTAGTTGTGGTTGATGCGCGGCATCAGCTCGTGGGGTTGCTGGGCGCTGGCCAGCAGGATCTGGTAGGTCCGCACCTCGGCATTGAGGTTCCAGCTCTGCTGGTAGTAGCCGGCTTTCAGAGATTGCTGCAACTGGTTGTCGACCTGGGTCCCCACCTTGGGGGAGAAGTCGTTGAAGTAGTTGTAGTCCTGATCCCGCACCTTGGTATAGTCCACCGACACTCGCATGGCGTTGTCCATGAACATGGAGGTGTGGCGGGCACTGAGCAGATAGCGGTGACCATCGGACAGGTGATCGTTGAGGCTGTCTGTCTCGTCGTACTGCTTGTCATCCGCCAGGTTTTCGAAATAGAGGGTGCCCACATGGGCCGGATCCGGCATGTAGCGGAACTCGACCTGCTCCATCAGGCCCCGTCTGTCCATGAAGCGGGAGGTGATGGTGGCATCGTAGTTGGGGGCTATGTTCCAGTAGAACGGCTGGGTGATGTCCATGCCGTTCTTGGAGCTTTGGGTATAGCCCGGGTAGAGCAGACCGGTCTTGCGCTCATCCTTGATGGGG
The DNA here is from genome assembly GCF_019218845.1 of Aeromonas sp. sif0611. NCBI lineage: Bacteria > Pseudomonadati > Pseudomonadota > Gammaproteobacteria > Aeromonadales > Aeromonadaceae > Aeromonas > Aeromonas sp. sif0611. Next base: position 83,094 of record NZ_JAHUWU010000003.1, read on the forward strand.
AAGTTGATATAGGGGAAATAGAAGACCGGATAATCATAGAGCCAGAGGCTGGCGTTCCAGGCTTCCCCGAACACTTCGGACTGATCGATGTCGATGCTGCCGGCCTTCAGGGTCCAGGCCTCCTGACCCGGGGGGCAGGTGGTGTACTGGGCCCCCTCCAGGGTGATGTTCTGGTTGTTGTTGGTCATGGTGACTTTTTCGGCGAAGCCGCGCACCGGTGAGCCATGAACCTGATACTTGCCCTCTTCCAGCTCGGAGTTCTTGGTGTCCAGGTTGGATTTGAGGGTCTTGTCGCTGGTGACAGTAATCTGGCCATCGTTGTAATAGATGTTGCCGATGGCAATGACATCCCGGCTCTTCTGATCAAGCTGGGCATAGTCGGAGTCAAATTTGCGCACGCCCTGACGCACCTTGACGTCACCCTCATAGACGGCTGTACCGCCCTGCTTGGCCTCCAGGCGATCGGCATCCACTTCGACGGGCTGGGCATTGGCGTCCTGATCCGCGCTGGGTTTCTCGATCTTGGGGACATAGTCATAGCAGAGGCTGTTGAGGATCCCGGTGGCCGGTGGCGCGTTGAGGGGCGCCGCCTGTACCGTGAGCGGGCTCAGGGCAGGAACAAGGCTGATGGTCAGGGCGATGGGATAAGAACACCCCAGTGTCCATTTTGTCATGTGAAGGGCTCGCGCAATCCGTAGTAAAAACGGTTGATTCAGGGCATGCATTTTATGTCAGGATCCATCGAGTTGACATTGCATGTCATTGCTTTATGTTAGCCGGCAATGATAAAGCATTATTGCGGCCAGGGCTAACAGCCAAGTGCTGCTTTCCAATTTGGTTCCCGACTCATGCACGATCGCGCTTCCCTGCTATTGCAATGGGCACGCCGGATTTCCGGTGATGCCAATCTCCAGTTGACCCTGATCTCCGGTGACGCCAGTTTCCGCCGCTACTTCCGTGGTGGTGGCCTAGTGTGGGTGGATGCTAATCCGAAAACCGAAAAAAATCATGAATTCGTTCGCAATGCGGCCGCCCTGCACGCCGTGGGGCTGCTGGCTCCCGAGGTCAGGGGGGTGGACTATGAGCAGGGCCTGCTGGCGGTGACGGATCTGGGGGATACCCAGCTTATCGGCTGCCTGAACGATGACAACGTGCTGGCCTGGTATGGCAAGGCCCTCGCCCTGCTGCCTCGGCTCGGATCGGTGGCGCTCGAGCTCGAGCCCTTCGACGAGGCCTTCATGGCGCGCGAGAACGCCATCTTCCCCGAGTGGCTGCTGGGTCATCATCTGCAACTGACCCTGAGCGCCGAGGAGCAAGGCTTGCTGGCGGAGACATTCGCCTGCCTCACCGAGAGCAACCTGGCTCAGCCTCAGGGAGTGATGCACAGAGACTTCCACAGTCGCAACCTGATGGTGTGTGGTGGCGATACGCCGGACGACAGCCAACTGGCCGTCATCGACTTCCAGGACATGGTCATCGGCCCTCTCAGCTACGACCTGGTCTCCCTGCTGAAAGACTGCTACGTGCGTTGGCCCGATGCCGTGATAGAGCAGGGCATGGGCCATGGCTTCGATACCCTGAGCCAGGCCGGTCTGCTGGGCGATCTCGATTATGTCGCTTTCCGCCGGTATGCCGATCTGACCGGCATGCAGCGCCACCTCAAGGCGGCCGGCCTCTTCACCCGTCTCTACCATCGCGACGGCAAGTCCGGCTACCTCAAGGACATCCCCCGTACCCTGGGCTACGTGGTGGATGTGTGCCACCAACATGGGGCCGAGCATCCTGTGCTGGCCCGCTTCGGCGACTGGTTGCAGCGGATTGTGCTGCCGGGCCTGACCCGAACGGCAGAGGCTCGGCGTGCCGGGGAGCCGTCATGAAGGCGATGATCCTGGCCGCAGGCCGTGGGGAGCGGATGCGCCCGCTCACCGACTTGCTGCCCAAGCCGCTGCTGGCGGTGGGGGGCAAGCCCCTCATCGTCCACCACATCGAGAAGCTCAAGGCGGCCGGTGTGATCCAGCTTGTCATCAACCACGCCTGGCTTGGCCACAAGTTGGTGGAGGCCCTCGGCGATGGCCGCCAGTTCGGGGTCGAGATCCTGTGGTCGGCGGAGGAGAGTGCGCTCGAGACTGCGGGCGGCATCGTGCAGGCATTGCCACTGCTCGGCAGCGAGCCCTTTCTGGTGATCAACGGCGATACCTGGATTGATGCCGATTATGGCGCTCTGGTGAATCAGCCGTTGGCGGATGACCTGGCCCACCTCTGGCTGGTGCCCAATCCACCTCAGCACCCTCAGGGGGATTTCTCCCTGGCGGAGGGTAGGGTGCAGGACAGCCCGGCTCTGACCTTCAGCGGCGTTGGTCTCTATCACCCGGCGGCCTTTGTCTCCTTGCCTTGCGGTGCCCGCAAGCTGGCACCCCTGCTGCGCGACTGGATGGCACAAGGCCGGGTCGGTGGCAGTCTGCTGGCCGGCGAGTGGCGGGACATAGGCACCGTCGATCGGCTGCGGGAGCTGGATGACCAGCTGCTTGCCGGCACTCATTAACATCACGAGGTCTTGAACCATGCGTATTTGGGGTAAGGTGCTTGGCGCCTTCTTCGGTTTTCTGCTCGGCAACATCTTCGGCGCCCTGCTTGGCCTCTGGATTGGCCACCGCTTCGATCGGGGCATGGGCATTCGGGGGGCATTCCAGCGAGCTCCCAGCCAGCAGCAGCAGGCGGTCTTCTTCCACGCCACCTTCGCCGTCATGGGCCACATCGCCAAGGCGAGCGGTCAGGTCACCGAGCACGAGATCCGGGTCGCCTCCAGCCTGATGGACAGGATGCGACTCTCCGGCGAGCAGCGGGTGCGGGCTCAGGAGTCGTTCCGCCAGGGCAAGGAGAACGACTTCCCGCTGCGCGAAACCCTGGCGGAGTTTCGCCAGGCGAGCCTGGGGCAGCGCGACATCCTGCGCTTCTTCCTTGAGGTGCAGCTGCAGGCAGCCTTTGCCGATGGCAAGGTGGAGGCCAACGAGCGCGCCATCCTGCAGACCATAGCGGACGAGCTCGGCTTCAGCCGCATCGAGCTGGCGCGGATCCTGGCGATGGCGGAGGCGCAGATGAACTTCTTCCACCGCCAGCAGCAGGGTGGACAAGGGCAGCAATACCGGCAGGAGGCCCCCTCCCAGGATCGCCTCAAGGATGCCTACCAGCTGCTGGGGGTGAGCGAGAGCGACAGCGATCAGGATATCAAGCGCGCCTATCGCAAGGAGATGAGCAAGCATCACCCGGACAAGCTGGCCGCCAAGGGGTTGCCGCCCGAGATGATGGAGATGGCCAAGGAGAAGACTCAGGAGATCCAGCAGGCCTGGGAGTGGATCCGCGAGGCCCGCGGCATCCGTTGAACCTTGCCCTTTGTCAGCCATAAAAAAATGCCCGTCGATGACGGGCATTTTTGTATGCGAAAGCCGGGGTTAGTGGCTGTCGACCCAGACGAACTTGAGCACGAACAGCAGGGCTACCACCAGCACGCAGGGGTTGATCTCGCGCCAGCGGCCGGTGCCCGCCTTCATCACGCAGTAGGAGATGAAGCCCACGGCTATCCCCTCGGTGATGGAGAAGCTGAACGGCATCATCACTGCGGTCATGAAGGCCGGTACCGCTTCGGTCAGGTCTTCCCACTTGACCCGGGTCAGCTCGGAGCACATCAGCACGCCCACGTAGATAAGGGCGCCCGCAGCAGCGTACGCGGGCACCATGGCGGCGACCGGGGAGAAGAAGATCGCCAGCAGGAACAACACGCCGACCACGATGGCGGTGAGGCCGGTACGACCGCCGACGGCCACCCCTGAGCTGCTCTCGATGTACGCCGTCACGGAGGAGGTGCCCATGAAGGCGCCGCCGACCGAGCTCACGCTGTCCACTACCAGCGCCTGCTTCATACGCGGGAAGTGACCGCGATCATCGGCCAGCTTGGCGCGGTTGGTGACGCCGATCAGGGTGCCGGAAGAGTCGAACAGGTTGACCAGCATGAAGGAGAAGATGATCCCGGCCAGGCTTATGTCCAGAGACCCCATCAGGTCCAGCTGACCGAAGACGGGGGTGATGCTCGGCGGCACAGAGACGAAGCCCTTGAAGGTCACATCGCCAAACAGCCAGCCCAGGGTGGTGGTGACCACAATGGCGATCAGTACGGCGGAGTGCACGCCGCGGGCGGAGAAGATGCAGATAAGGAAGAAGCCGAGCAGCCCCAGCAGGCAGGGCAGGGAGGTGAGGTTGCCCACGGTCACCATGGTGGCGGGGCTCGCCACTACGATGCCGGCGTTGTGCAGGCCGAGCAGGGCGATGAGCAGGCCTATGCCGGCCGTGATGCCGACCCGCAGGGTGAGGGGGATGTTGGCAATCAGCCAGTAGCGTACCCGCAGCAGGGTGAGGATCAGCAGACCCAGGGCGCCCCAGAAGATGGTGCCCATGCCGACCTGCCAGGAATAACCCATGCCGGCCACTACCACGAAGGCGAAGAAGGCATTCAGCCCCATGGCTGGAGCCAGGGCGATGGGCAGGTTGGCGAGCAGACCCATCAGGATGCTGCCGATGCCGGCGATGAGGCAGGTAGTGACGAACACTGCCTGGGTGTCCATGCCCGCCGCAGAGAGGATCTGCGGATTGACGAACACTATGTAGACCATGGTCAGGAAGGTGGTGATGCCGGCGATGACCTCGGTACGGGCCGTGGTGCCATGGCCTTTCAGGGCAAACAGGCGCTCGAGCAATCCTTGCCCGGCGGCCGGATTGGCTGCCTGCTCTGTGGCGTTGTGTGGTTGATTCATGTTGGATTCCAATGGGTGACGTGAAATAAGCAGCAGGCGAACAGTCAACTCCATCCATGGGGGCTGGGTTGCCCTGTTTCTGGCGACTGAGCGACCAGACTCGTCCTGATACCGTGACAGCGCGCACATTTTTACACAGGCGGCGACGTTTACAAACCCCGGATCTGCGAGGGGGATCAATGAATAGAGCAAAAATTCAAACGTTTGCCATCTGCCCTCTGAAAACAGGCTCGATGGAGGCCTGTTCTGTGAGGGCGGCCCTCAGCGGCTCTTCAGATAGCGCTCCACCAGCTGGGCCAGCACGGCGTCGCTGTGCTCCTGCAAGGTGGTCAGCGTCAGCCCCATGCGCTGCAGCAGCAGGTTGGCCTGGGCCTCGCTCAGGGTGCGCCCGTCGATGAAGTAGGCCTGTTCGGGCAACAGCTTGTCGTGACGGGGGAGCAGCACCCAGCTGACCCGCTCGGGTTCGATAGCGGCAAAGATCCGGCTGGCCGCGGCGCAGAAGGTATCGATGTGGGCCTTGCCATCCGGGCCCAGGCAGCCGGGTTCGATCCGGATCTGGATGGTGAGTCTCTTCGGGGGGGCGTTGGTCTGGGTCATTGGTAGGGCCGGTAGGGGAACGCGGGGAGAGTGTAAGCTAAAAGGCAACAGAAAGGGGAGCCTGGGCTCCCCTTGTCACGCTGCAATCACCCCGATGGGGTGATGCATCATTTCGCTTGCATGGCGGTCCGCTGGTGTATCTGGAGCGGTGCGGCTGGGCCGCCTCGCTCCAGTTCATGGCGGCGTGACCGCTTACCTGGCGATGCGCTTGTTTATCTGGAGCGGTGTGGCTGGGCCGCCTCGCTCCAGTTCATGGCGGCGTGGCCGCTTACTTGGCGATGCGCTTGTACTTGGCGCGGTGCGGCTGGACGGCGTCGGCACCGTAGGTCTTCTTCTTCCACTCTTCGTATTCGGTGAAGTTGCCCTCGAAGAAGGCAATCTTGCCCTCGTCCTGGTAGTCCAGGATGTGGGTGGCGATCCGGTCGAGGAACCAGCGGTCGTGGGAGATGACCATGGCACAACCCGGGAACTCCAGCAGGGCGTTCTCGAGGGCACGCAGGGTTTCGATGTCCAGATCGTTGGTCGGTTCATCCAGCAGCAAGACGTTGCCGCCAGTTTGCAGCAGCTTGGCCAGGTGCAGACGGCCGCGCTCACCACCGGAGAGCTCGCCGACCCGCTTCTGCTGATCAGCGCCCTTGAAGTTGAAGCGACCGATGTAGGCACGGCTCGGGAACTCGTAGTTGCCGATGCGCAGGATGTCCTGACCGTCGGCGACCTCTTCGAACACCGTCTTCTTGTCGTTCATGCTGTCGCGGAACTGATCCACGGAGGCCAGCACGACGGTATCGCCCAGGGTGATGGTGCCGGAGTCCGGCTGTTCCTGGCCCGACATCATGCGGAACAGGGTAGATTTACCAGCGCCGTTCGGACCAATGATGCCGACGATGGCCCCCTTCGGAATGGAGAAGGAGAGATCGTCGATCAGCTGGCGGTCACCGTAGGACTTGCAGAGGTTCGCCACTTCCACCACCTTGTCGCCGAGGCGCGGTCCGGGCGGAATGAACAGCTCGTTGGTCTCGTTGCGCTTCTGGTAGTCGTTGGTGTTGAGCTCCTCGAAGCGAGCCATACGGGCCTTGGACTTGGCCTGACGGCCTTTCGGGTTCTGGCGAACCCACTCCAGTTCCTTCTCGATGGACTTGCGACGGGCCGCTTCGGAACTGGCTTCCTGAGCCAGACGGGCGTCCTTCTGCTCCAGCCAGGAGGAGTAGTTGCCTTCCCAGGGGATACCCTCGCCGCGGTCCAGCTCCAGGATCCAGCCCGCCACGTTGTCGAGGAAGTAACGGTCGTGGGTAATGGCGACGACGGTGCCCTCGTAGTCGTGCAGGAAGCGCTCCAGCCAGGCCACGGATTCCGCATCCAGGTGGTTGGTCGGTTCGTCCAGCAGCAGCATGTCCGGCTTTTCCAGCAGCAGACGGCACAGGGCTACCCGGCGGCGCTCACCCCCGGAGAGGTGCTTGATCTGGGCGTCCCAGGCCGGCAGGCGCAGGGCGTCGGCCGCGCGCTCCAGCTGGTTCTCCATGTTGTGACCACCCTGGGCGGCGATGATGGCTTCCAGTTCGCCCTGTTCGCGGGCCAGCTTGTCAAAATCCGCATCCGGGTCGGCGTAGGCCGCATAGACCTCATCCAGGCGAGCCATGGCGCGTTTCACCTCGCCGACCGCCTCTTCCACCGCCTCGCGGACTGTCTGCTCCGGATCCAGCTTCGGCTCCTGGGGCAGGTAGCCGATCTTGATGCCGGGCTGCGGACGGGCTTCCCCCTCTATCTCGGTGTCGATCCCCGCCATGATGCGCAGTAGGGTGGATTTACCGGCTCCATTCAGGCCTAATACGCCAATCTTGGCGCCCGGGAAGAAGGAGAGGGAGATGTTCTTGAGAATATGACGCTTGGGCGGCACGACCTTGCCGACCCTGTTCATGGTGTAAATAAATTGAGCCATTGGCTAATTCTCTTCCTTTTCAGTAGTTTAATGTTTTTACATTAACAAACTGACGTCGTGGTGGGGCCCGGTCGACAGGGGTCAACCGGGTTCCAAAAAACCCGTCGATTGTAAACCAATGGGAAGGGGGCGGCAAAGTAGACAACCGGGGGCATGTTGTGCAGAGAGCCCTTTCGGCAGAGGGGAAAGAAGAGGGGAGATAAGAGGGAGCGCCACAGGACAAACGGTTGGCCAGATTCCGCGGTGTGTGGGCTTAAGACTTCCTTAAGCCTGGCTCGATAGGATTCATCACGTTACCGTGAGGCGCGATGGGTTCTGCTTATGCCAGCCGTCAGCGTGGCCGTTTGATCGCCTTGGTCGGGTCCTGCCCCGAGTAGTAGAGCACCCGTTGTACATACTCCTGGGTCTCCTGGTAGGGCGGTACGCCGCCATAACGGATCACGGCCTGCTCACCGGCGTTGTAGGCGGCACTGATCCTGACCCAGTCAGTGCCAAACTGTTTCTCCAGCCACTTCAAGTAGATCATGGCACCGCGGATGTTCTGCTGTGCATCGAAGGGACGGGTCACGCCGAAGCGTACCTGGGTTTCGGGAATCAGCTGCATGACCCCTTGCGCCTGCTTGGGGGAGACGGCGGTGCTGTTGAGATTCGACTCGGCGATGGCGATGGCGAGCGCCAGCTGGGGGTCGACCTTGTGACGATGGGCAGCCTGGCGGATCATGACGGCCAGCTTCTGTTTGGTGAGGGATTGCCGGGCCAGATAGCTATCCTGATCGAAGGGCGTGCTGGGGCGCACCCAGGGGGTGCCTCCTCCACCCCCGCCGATACCGCAAGTGCCAAGGGGGGCATTGCCTACCCGCTCGTTGTAGTAGCGAGCCGCTTGCTGATTGCCGAGGCGCATGGCCATGGCGAGGTAGGCGTTGGCGTGGCGGGCGCTGCGGATCCCCTGAGGCCCGCGAGCCAGCAGGCGACCGATGCGATAATAGGCCTCCGGGTTGCCAAGGTTGGCTGCGGTGCAGTAGTGGGCGATGGCCTGCCTCGGGTTGCCTTGTTCCATGGCGGCGCCCTGACGCAGGGCGCTCATCGCCTTCGGGGCCTGGCGAAAGGCATCGGCATGGGAGGATGGTGTGACAAGCAGTAGCAGGAGTCCCCAGCTCCAGGTGCAGAGTCTCTGCATGATGGATACCTCGTCTTTCGTATCCGCAAGATATAGGTGCGATATGGGGGGGTTGCCAGCCAGGAGATGGAACATCTGGTTATGTGTTCGGCCATCAGAGATGAAAACGGTATGGAACTTTTGGCAGAGAAGGAAAAGACTCTGGCGACGAACGCCAGGTGGCTGCACTTCGCGATCCTCTTCTCCATGGCACAATTCAAATTGATAGATTTATTATTTTTGTGGCAATAGACTGCCGATCTTGCTGCCTAACGCCTTGTATTTGCATGATGTTAGTCACCTTGTCGATAAAATAGAAATGGGGGGTGCAGTCGAACCGATTGCATCCTTCGTCATGATTGGGAAGCGCATATGGTTGATTCAATCGAGGTCTCTGTCGTGGTGCCCGCCAAGGATGAGCGGGACAATCTGGCCCCCCTCATCGGCGAGATCGATGCCGCGTTGGCGGGGAAATACAGCTACGAGCTGATCTATGTGGACGATGGCAGCGAGGACGACAGCTACGCCCTGCTCTGCGGTCTGAAGGCGCAATTCCCCGCGCTGCGGGTGGTGCGTCATGCGAGGGCCGTCGGCCAGAGCATGGCGGTACTGAGTGGTGTGCGCCACGGCCGCGGTGACTGGCTGGTGGTGCTGGATGGCGATGGTCAGAACGATCCGGCCGATATTCCCGCCATGCTGGAGGAGGCCAAGCACCGTTTCGCGGCGGACAAGAGCCAGGTAGGGCTCATCGGCCATCGCGTCAATCGGCGCGATGACTGGGTGAAGCGCCTCTCGTCCAAACTCGCGAACGGTTTTCGCGATCTGCTGCTGCGGGACGGCATCCCCGATACCGGCTGCGGCCTCAAGGTGGTGCGCCGTGACTGGTATCAGCGTCTGCCCGGCTTCAACCATATGCACCGCTACATCCCGGCCCTGATCCAGGCCCAGGGTGGCCACATGTCCCCCTGGCCGGTCAACCACAGACCCAGGCAGGCGGGTGTCTCCAAATATGGCGTCTGGAACCGGCTCTGGGTCGGGTTGGTGGACGTGGTCGGCGTCTGGTGGTTGCAGCGCCGCTCCAAGGTGGTCGAGATCAGGGAGACATTGGAGTGATGGAGATCCTGCTTTCGTTGCCGTCGATCTGGCTGGACCGGGATGAGCTTGCCCTGCATGTCGGCGGGTTGCACCTGGGAGGATGGCGATGATCGATGCCCTGCTCTCCATGGAGCTGACCTGGTTCGACTGGACCGGCCTGCATGTGACCGGCTGGAAGATCATCGGCTACACAGGGGCGCTGATGTTCGGCGGCCGCTGGCTGGTGCAGTTCGTCGCCTCCAAGCGCGCCGGCAAGCCGGTGATCCCGCGCCTGTTCTGGTACATGAGCGTGCTCGGCAGCCTGATGACCCTGAGCTACTTCGTCTTCTCGCCCAAACAGGACTCGGTCGGCGTGTTGCAGAACCTCTTCCCCACCTTTACCGCGCTCTACAGCCTCTATCTGGATATCCAGCACAGAGGCTGGAAGCGGGACAAGGTCGTCAACGACTATGAGGCTCGTCATGGTAAATGACCGTTTCCTGCTCAATCAAAGATCTCTCGGCTGGCTGCTGCTGATCGCGTTGGTGGTGCTGGGTGCAGGCCTCGGGCTGCGGGATCCCTGGCCCGCCGACGAGCCGCGCTTCGCCCTGATCGCCAAGGAGATGGTGGAGAGCGGGCAATGGCTCTTCCCCATGCGCGGCGGCGAGATCTACCCGGACAAACCCCCCCTATTTATGTGGGGGATAGCACTGGGGTATCTGCTGACCGGTTCCATCAAGGTGGCGTTTCTGCTGCCCTCCCTGCTGGCGGGTCTGCTGACCATCACGCTGGTGTGGGACATGGGCCGCCGCCTGTGGAACCCCTCGGTGGGCTTCCTGGCAGGGCTGTTGCTGCTGTTTACCGTCCAGTTCACCCTGCAGGCCAAGACGGCGCAGATCGATGCGCTGGTCACCTTCTTCATCACCCTCGGCGTCTACGGCTTCGTCCGCTTCCTGCTCTGCGGTGGCGGCTGGCGCTGGTACTGGCTCGGCTGGTTCGCCGCCGGGCTTGGCATCATCACCAAGGGGGTGGGGCTGCTGGCCTTGCTAATCTTGATCCCTGCGATCTGGACCCACCGCGAGAAGATCCGTGCCGCCTCCAGGAGCGACTGGCTCAAGGGGCTGACGGGGCCGCTGTTCATGCTGCTGGCCATCGGCCTGTGGCTGGTGCCCATGTTGCTCGCTGTGGCCCAGAGCGGCGATCCCGTGCTGCAGGCCTACCGGGACAACATACTGCTGCGCCAGACGGTGACCCGCTATGCCAACGCCTGGCACCACGTCAAACCGTTCTGGTACTACCTCACCTCGGTGATCCCGCCGTTCTGGCTGCCGGTCTCCCTGCTGCTGCCCTGGCTGGTGGTGGCGTGGCGCAAGGCCATCCAGGGGCAGGACAAGCGCATCATCCTGCTACTCGGCTACCTGGTGCTGGTGATCCTCTTCTTCTCCCTGTCGCCGGGCAAGCGCGGCGTCTATGTCACGCCGGGCACGCCGGCGCTGGCCCTGCTGACGGCTCCCTTCGTCGCCGAGCTGCTGGCGCGGGTCTGGCCCGCGCGCCTGCTGGGCGGGCTCGGCTGGTTGCTGGGGATCATCTGTTTGGGCGGGGCGGGGGCACTGGCATTCAGCGCCAAGCTGGCGAGCAAGCTGGGGGATCTGGGCCCGGCGCCTTGGCTGCCCCTGCTGGCGATGGGGGCGGCGTTGCTGCTGCTCAACGCCTTGCTGCGCCGGGCACCGCTCACCGCCATCTTCTGCTCGCTTGCGGTGGGCTGGCTGATCTACTCCAGCTGGATCTGCGTGAAGCTCAACGACATGCGCACCCCGGAGGGGGTGATGGCGCTGGCGGCGCAGCAGGTGCCTGCGGGCGACGAGCTGTTGCTGGCCGGCTTCAAGGAGCAGCATCTGCTGTTCGCTCTACAACCCGTGCGCCATTATCCTTACCTGCTGGGGGACGGGGAACAGGCCCGCGAGGCGGCGGCCTGGGTGGCGGCCGCGCCCAGGCGCCATGTGCTGGGCAGCGCGGATCTGATGGTGCTGTGTTTCGAGCCAGAGAAGATGGAAAACCTCGGCAACCGCCATCGCACCGACTGGCTGCTGGCTGGCGTGGATGCCCTCAAGCCGGCATGCCAGGGGTTGACTCCCCGGCTCGAACCTTTCCGTTATACCCCGGGCCCCTGAGGCCGGACACAGCAAAAGGGGCTGCCACTGGCAGCCCCTTTTCATCTCAGGAAACGGGGTCAGACCCGATAGTAGGTCTTGTACCAGTCGACGAAGCTTTCGACGCCTTCTTGCAGCGCCATCTTGGGTTTATAACCGGTCGCCTCGAACAGCGCCTCGGTGTCGGCCCAGGTGGCGAGCACGTCGCCGGGCTGCATGGGCAGCAGGTTGCGGATCGCCGGCTTGCCGAGCGCCGTCTCGATGGCCTCCACGAAGTCCAGCAGCCGCACCGGGCTGCCGTTGCCGATGTTGTAGAGGCGATAAGGCGCCGGGCTGGCGTCGGTCTGCCCCCGCCAGTTCGGGTCGCCGACCGGCGGCCGATCCGCGACCCGCACTATCCCCTCCACGATGTCGTCGACATGGGTGAAGTCCCGGCTGAGCTGGCCCTGGTTGTAGATATCGATGGGCTCCCCCGCGAGGATGGCGCGCACGAACTTGAACAGCGCCATGTCGGGGCGACCCCAGGGGCCATAGACGGTGAAGAAGCGCAGGCCCGTGGTGGGCAGGCCGTAGAGGTGGGAGTAGGAGTGGGCCATCAGCTCGTTGGCCTTCTTGCTCGCCGCGTAGAGGGAGACAGGGTGATCCACCCCGTCCGAGGTCTTGAACGGCATCTGCTCGTTCAGGCCGTACACCGAGCTGGAGGAGGCGTAGACTAGGTGCTTGACCCCGTGATGGCGACACCCCTCCAGCACGGTCAGGGTGCCAGTGAGATTGCTGTCGGCATAGGCAAAGGGGTTGTCCAGTGAATAGCGTACCCCGGCCTGGGCTCCCAGATGGATCACCCGCTCGAACTGCTCCCGGGCAAACAGCGCCGCCATGGCGACCCGGTCGGCGAGGTCCATCCGCTCGAAGCGAAAGCCGGGCAGGGGGCTGAGCCGTGCGAGGCGCGCCTCCTTCAGGCTGACCTCGTAGTAGTCGTTGAGATTGTCGATGCCGACCACCTGATGACCGTCGTGGCAGAGCCTCTGCGCCACATGGAAGCCGATGAATCCGGTGGCACCGGTGACCAGATATTTCATTGCCGTTGCTCCTTGTGCAGTCCGGTGGCCAGGCTGTCGCCCCGGCCGATGGCGTAGTAGGTAAAGCCGCGCTGGTGCAGGCGGGCCGGATCATAGAGGTTGCGACCGTCGATGATGACGGCCTGTTTCAAGGTACGCTGTATCAGCTCGAAGTCCGGGGCGCGGAACTGCTGCCATTCGGTGCAGATGAGCAGGGCGTCGGCTCCCTTGAGGGCCGCTTCCTGAGTACCGCACAGAGTCAGATCGTCCCGCAGGCCATAGAGACGCTGGGCCTCGGTCATTGCCTCGGGATCGAACGCCTGCACCTTGCCGCCAGCGGCCCAGATCGCCTCCATCAGCACCCGGCTCGGTGCCTCGCGCATGTCGTCGGTGTTGGGCTTGAAGGCCAGGCCCCAGAGGGCGAAGGTCCGTCCCGTCAGATCGCTGCCGAAGTGCTGCTGCAGGCGGGCCATGAGCTTGTGCTTCTGGCCGTCGTTGACCCGTTCCACCGCATGCAGCAGGGGGGCATCGCAGCCTGCCTCGCTGGCAGTGTGGATCAGCGCCTTGACGTCCTTGGGGAAGCAGGAGCCGCCATAGCCGCAGCCGGGATAGATGAAGTGGTGGCCGATGCGCGGGTCGGCGCCTATGCCCTTGCGTACTTCTTCGATGTCGGCGCCGAGCTTCTCCGCCAGGGTGGCCATCTCGTTCATGAAGGAGATCTTGGTGGCCAGCATGGCGTTGGCGGCATACTTGGTCAGCTCGGCGCTGCGGGCGTCCATCTGGATGATGCGATCCCGATTACGGTTGAAGGGGGCATAGAGCTCCTCAAGCAGAGACATGGCGTGGGCCGAACCGGTACCGATGATGATGCGATCCGGCCGCAGGCAGTCGGCCACTGCGGCCCCCTCCTTGAGAAACTCCGGGTTGGAGACCACCTCGAGGGGGAGGTCGACCCCGCGCTCTGCAAGGATGGAGGCGATATGCTGGTGCACCCGGTTGGCGGTGCCGACCGGCACTGTGCTCTTGTTGACCACCACCTTGCCGCCCTGCATCAGCCGGCCTATGGTGCCGGCCACCGCCAGCACGTGCTTGAGATCGGCCGAGCCATCTTCATCCGGCGGGGTGCCGACCGCGATGAAGATGAGTTCGGCAAAACCCACCCCCTCGGCCACATCCGTGGTGAACAGCAGACGGCCTGCCTGGTGGTTGGTCTGTACCAGGGGGGCGAGGCCGGGCTCGAAGATGGGGATGATACCCTCTCTCAGCCGCTCGACTTTGGCTGCGTCCACATCCACACAGGTCACCCTGTGGCCCATCTCGGCCAGTACGGCGGCCTGAACCAGTCCCACATAACCTATTCCAAATACGCTGACTCTCATCTGCTGTCGCTCCGCAGCCAGTGGCAAGGGAGTCATTTTAGAACGATTCTGACTCGCTGACAGCGAGATACCCTGGGTTTTTCAGGTTATCTTCAGGCTGGGAGGGGAGAGGGCATGACATATTTTGGTGCAAGGGTTGTAACGCAGCGCTGACGCGCACCATTTCGGCGCATGCGATCCCGTACTTGTGATCCGGGTCACTCAAAATGGACACTGTGACCATAACGAAGTCCCGACTCACGGGGCTCGCGCCCGTCATCGGGCCTCAGACACTCTTTTCACTTCGCTACTGGACATAAGGTTATGGACAACACTCCCCGTTCGGCCCATCCGCTCTATGAGGATGTGCTCGCCCTGCTGACCGCGGCAGGCTTCGTTTCCCTCGGCATCTTCCTGTTTCATCAGGTCGGTCTGCTCACCGGCGGCACCGCCGGATTGGCGCTGCTGTTGCAGCAGGTCACAGGCCTGAGCTTCGGCCTGCTGTTCTTCACCATGAACCTGCCGTTCTACGCCCTGGCCTGGCTCAGGATGGGGTCGCGCTTCACCCTCAACACCTTCGCCGCCGTGGCCACCGTCTCCTTCATGACGGATCACCTCAACGCCGTGCTGCAGATAGGCAAGATAGAGCCCGTCTATGCGGCTTTGATCGGTGGCACCCTGATCGGCATGGGGCTGCTCATCATGTTCCGCCACAAGGCGAGCCTGGGCGGCTTCAATATTCTGGCGCTGTTTATTCAGGACAAGTTCGGCGTCCGTGCCGGCAAGCTGCAAATGGGGCTTGATTGCGCCATCGTCATCGCCTCCTTCTTCGTGGTCTCCCCCTGGCTGCTGGCGCTCTCAGTGGTCGCGGCCATCATCTGTAACCTGGTGTTGACACTCAATCACAAACCGGGCCGCTACCAGATCGCCTGAGTCACCCTTCACGTTGCATACAAAAGAGCGCCTGATGGCGCTCTTTTGCTATTCGAGATCCTGACTTGATTCACTCCGCCATGGGTTGTCCCGTCTCGGGGTGGTGGATGGCTTGGACGGGGTAGTCGTGGAAAGGGAGGGCGATGCGCTCGTTATCACACGACCATGGGTTGCCCCGTCTCGGGGTGGTGGATGGCTTGGACGGGGTAGTCGTGGAAAGGGAGGGCGATGCGCCCGGCATCACACCACCATAGGCTGCCCCGTCTCGGGGTAGTGGATGGCTTGGACGGGGTAGTCGTGGAAAGGGAGGGCGATGCGCTCGTTATCACACGACCATAGGCTGCCCCGTCTCGGGTTGGTGGATGACTTGGACGGGGTAATCGTGTGGAAAGGGAGGGAGGTGCGCTCGTTATCACACGACCATAGGCTGCCCCGTCTCGGGGTGATGGATCACCTGGGCGGGGTAGTCGTAGAGGCGGGCAATCAGTTCGGGGGTCAGCACCTCTGCCGGGGAGCCGTCCGCCATCAGCCTGCCCTGCTCCAGCATCACCAGCCGGTCGGCGTAGCGCGCCGCCAGGTTGAGGTCGTGCAGCACCACCAGCACGGCGGTATTGCGGGCGGCCAGGGCGCGGGCCATGGTGAGCAACTGATGCTGGTACTTGAGATCGAGGGCCGAGGTGGGCTCGTCGAGCAGCAGCAGTCGCGGCTGCTCGGGATCGGGCAGCCGTTCCGGTGACGGCTCCTGCCAGATCTGGGCCAGTACCCGGGCGAACTGCACCCGCTGGCGCTCTCCGCCGGAGAGGCCGGGGTAGAGGCGGCCAGCCAGGTGCTCGACCCCGGCATGGGTCATGGCGGCCCGCACTATCTGGTCGCGGCGGCTGACGGGTTCGCTGTGGGGCAGCCGGCCCATGGCCACCACCTCTTCGCACAGGAAAGGGAAACTCAGGGACGAGCTCTGGGGCAATACCCCGACTCTGTGGGCCAGGGCATCGCCGGCCCACTCTTGCCGCTTGCGACCGAACAGGGAGATGCTGCCGTCATAGGCCAGCTCGCCGGTCAGGCACTTGAGCAGCGAGCTCTTGCCCGCTCCGTTCGGGCCGAGCAGAGCGGTCAGGCTGCCCCCATGCAGGTCGAGATCCAGGTTGTCCAGGATGAGGCGATTGCCCCGGGTGAGGTTGAGCCCGCGGCAAGCGAGCAGGGGGGAGGGGGATCCTGGCAAGGTGGCGTTCTCCTGTTACAGCGTCCGGCGACTCTTGATCAAGAGCCAGATGAAGAAGGGGGCACCCAGCAGGGCGGTGATGATGCCCACCGGCATCTCGGCCGGTGCCAGCAGGGTGCGGGCCAGCATGTCGGCCCCGAGCAGCAGGGCTGCGCCGAGCAGGGCACTGAGCGGCAGCAGCCTGACATGATTAGGTCCGGCCAGCAGCCTCACCAGGTGGGGCACCACTAGGCCGACGAAGCCGATCATGCCGGCCACCGCCACCGCCACGCCGACCCCGGCGGCAGTGAGCAGGATGAGACGCCGCTTGAGGCATTGCACATTGACCCCCAGATGACGGGCCTCACCTTCGCCCAGCAGCAGGGCGTTGAGGGGGTTGGCATCGCGCATGAAGAGCCACAGCAGGGAGACTAGGGTCAGCAGCGCCAGCCCCACGTCCACCGGCTTGCCGGCGGCCAGGGAGCCCATCTGCCACAGGCTCAGGTTGCGCAGCATCTGATCGTCAGCAAGGTAGGTGAGGAGCCCGATCACGGCCCCTGACAGCGCCGTGATGGCAACGCCCGCCAGCAGCATGACGGTGACCGAGGTGCCCCCCTCACGGGTGCCCAGCAAGTAGACAAGGGTGGTGGTGAGTGCCCCGCCGAGGAAGGCGAGCAGGGGCAGCAGACCGAGGCCGAGCAGGCTCTGCAACTGCTGGCCGAGGGGGGCCAGCAGCACGATGGCCAGGGCGGCGCCCAGCGCCGCACCGCCGGAGACCCCTATGATGCCGGGGTCGGCCAGGGGATTGCGAAACAGCCCCTGCATCACGGCGCCACAGATGCCGAGAATGCCCCCCACGGCGATGCACAGCAGGGTGCGTGGTAGGCGGATCTCCTGCACTATCAGCAGCTTGTGTGCTTCTATCCCGCTCTCTTTGCCAGCAAACAGGGCCTGCAGACTCTCGGCGAAGGAGAGCGACATGGGGCCGGTGGCGAGGGAGCCGACCAGCAGCAGGGCGAGCGTGCAGCCGGTGAGCGCGAGCAGCCAGGGCAGCGGCAGACGCATCATGAACCCTGCTTGATCCACTGGGCTATCTGGTTGGCCTGCTGCAAGGATCTCAGGCTGAGCCCCCCTTGCAGGGCGTGACCGTCGATGGTGTGGATGGCCCTGTTCTTGCCTGCCGGCGTGGCGGCCAGGGCCGGCACCTGGGCCAGCACGCTGTCGACGCTCTGGTATTGCTGCCAGTCACGACCGCTCACCAGCACCAGATCCGGTTGCAGTTCGATCAGGGATTCGGTGGAGACGGGCTTGTAGTCGTGCAAGCGGGCGACCGGGTTGATGCCGCCGGCCAGGGTCACCAGGGCGCTGGCGGTGGTATTGCCGCCGGCTATGCTGGTGGGCTGGCCCTTGTGCAGCAGCAGGAAGGCGACCCTGAGGGACTTGTTCTGTTTCGCCTGGGCCGCCAGTTGGTCGCTCTGGACGGCGATCTCGGCCTTCAGCCTGGTGCCGGCGGCCTGATTGCCCAGCAAGCCGGCCAGGACGTCGATCCGCTCGTTGAGGTTGGCCAGAGTGGGGGCCGTCGGCAGTACAGTAACCTCGACGCCGGCCCGGCGCAGCTGTTCCAGAGCCGGTGGTGGCCCCATCTCGTCGCTGCCGACCAGTCGGGTCGGGGCCAGACTCAGTATCCCTTCGGCAGCCAGGGCGCGGTGGTAGCCGACTCTCGGCAGCCCCTTGGGTTCAGGGCTGCTGACGTCGGTGGCAATCAGGCTCTGCTCGCCCCCCAGGGCCATAATGAGTTCTGTGGTGGCCGGGCCTATGCTGACGATACGTTCCTGCGCGGCAGCAGGCAGGGAAAGGGCTGAACAGCCGAGCAGGCTGAGTGCGAGGGCAAAACGACGGCCCATGCGAACCTCCGAAGGGTGTATGAGAGTGGGATTGCCGCCGAGAATATCAAGCTCGTGAAAAAAATGCACTGATAATGAAAGCGATTATCAATTGCGTTAAGGGGGCCGCTTTATTACAGTATCCGCCGCGAGACCGAGTACTATCGCCAGATCATCCAGGGAGAACCGATGAGCATTGCACAACGCATTCATGCGCTGCTGGAACAAGATCCCAGCGCCCATCCTTCCAGCATCGCCACCGAGCTGGCCGTCAGCGAGTGGGAGGTGGTGCGCCACCTGCCCGCCGAGCTGATGACGCTGGTGCCGAGCGATCAGGCCGAAGCCCTGCTGGTGGATCTGGCCAGTTGGGGTCAGGTGACCACCATTGTGGAGTCCGACGGCTCCATCTTCGAGGTGAAGGCCCCCTTCCCCAAGGGCAAGACGGCCCGTGGCTACTACAACCTGATGGGTCGGGACGGCGAGATGCATGGCCACCTCAAGCTCGACAACGTGGTCGGCATTGCCCTGGTCAGCAAGCTGTTCATGGGCAAGGAGGGGCACTCCTTCCAGTTCTTCGGCCACAGCGGTCGCTGCATTTTCAAGATCTACCTGGGCCGTGACGAGCAGCGTCAGCTGCTGCCTGATCAGGTGGAGCGTTTCAAGGCCCTGCGCCACCAGTATCAAGAGGAAGTGAAAGCATGAGTGAACGTCAGGAGCGTCTGCAGAACCGTCTGCAACCGGAGATCCGCGAATTTCGTGACGGTTGCCGCACCCTGCAGCTCGCGACCGTGGATGGCGAAGGCAACCCCAATGCCAGCTACGCCCCCTTCGTGCTGCAGGAAGATGGCTACTATGTGCTGATCTCCGAGATAGCCCGCCATGCCCGCAACCTGCAACAGGTGCCCAAGGTCTCCCTGATGCTGATCGAGGACGAGACCGGCGCCCGCGAACTGTTCGCCCGCAAGCGACTCACCTTTGATGCCGTAGCCGAGGTAGTGGCGCGGGATGACGAGCGCTGGGGCAAGGCGATAGCGGCGCTGGAGGGGCGTTTCGGCGACATCGTCAAAGGGCTCTCCAACCTCAAGGACTTCGTGCTGTTTCGCCTCAAGCCCGAGCAGGGTCTGTTCGTCAAAGGCTTCGGCCAGGCGTTCCGGGTCTCCGGTGACGAGTTGGTGGATTTCGTCCATCTGGTGGAAGGGCACAAGCGCGTCGACAACGGCGCCGAGTTGACCAGCGAGACGGACGCACCTGTCTGAGGTGCGGGGTCATGAGATGAAAAACGGGCAGCCTGGGCTGCCCGTTTTGTTACCTGTCCCCCAATCGGGATCACTCCTGCCAGGAGGCCTTGTTGGGGAAGGCGTCGCGATCGGCCTGGGTGGCGGTCTCGTTGCACTCCCCCCGGATCTTCCAGGAGGTCTGGCTGAGGACTATGTAGCCGGTGCGGCAATAGTTGCGCGCCGCCAGCGTCTCGGTCAGTTGCTCATCCTGCAGGGCCTCGCGGCGCTCCAGCAGGCTCTTGCTGTTGCGGCTCAGCCGGCTGTCATCCTCCTGCAACCGACTCGGCAGGACGTCGAGGGGCGCGGCTTCAAAGGTGAAGCGCTTGCTCCCCTCTTCGTTGATGTTGGTATGAAACAGGGGGGCCGGGCCGTCGGGCGTGGTGCCCGGCATTCCGGAGCAGGCCGTGATCGCCGGTAACAACAGCACAAGGGCAACGGCAGAGAATAGACGCACGCAAGACTCCAATCAGGTGATCACTTCAAGGCGGGCAGATTAGCACGCCAGCGCGGGTTGAGCCGCCTCGAGCAGCTGATCCGTGGTGAGCAGGGTTATGCGTCTGCCCTCGGGCAGGTCCAGATGCCGCCACATCCAGTTGTGGTGCTCGATGATCTGCTCGGCGCTCAGGTGGGGACGATCCGCTGTGGTGTGACCATCCTGCAACACCAGTACCTCAAAGCCATGGGCCGCGGCGCTGCGTACCGTGGTATCGACGCAAAAATCGGTGTTGCTGCCACAGAGGATCAGCCTGTCGACGGACTGCTCGGCCAACAGGAAGGCCAGCTCGGTCTCGAGGAAGCTGTCGCACGCCGTCTTGCGTACCCGGCTATCCCCCTTGGCGGGTTGCAGGGCCGGGTGCAGTTGCCAGCCCGGGGTACCGGGCTCCAGCTCGCCCCCTGGCAAGTCGTCATGCTGGATGTAGATGACCCGGCCATGTTGCTGTCTGACGTGGGCCGCGGCCCGGTTGATGTTGGCCAGTACCTGTGGCTGTTGGTGATGGGTCGCTTTCATGACCCCTTGCTGCACATCGATGATCAGTAACACGTCCATATTTTACCCGCCGTATCCTGGAAGATTAGGGTTGCAGCCACTGGCTGCAGTCACGGCTGCGGGATTGATGCAGCGCGCCCATATCTTGCTTCATTTCTGCTGCATTTAGCCAGCGTTCCGGCAGGGGGGCTATGTGCACCCGCACGTCGGCACTCCGTCCGGGGGTGGCCTTGCCATCCTGGGATCCAGTCTCAGGCACCACCAGGGCGACTCTCAGCGCCGGATTGCGGCTGGCGATGCGGCTCGCGATACCCAGTCCCCCCTCCACGTGGAAGTTGCCGGCGATGTGCATGATGCGCCGGCCGGGATGCTGCTCGAGATAATCGACCATGCTCTCGGCCATGGTGTCGTCCCAGCTGGTCTGGGCGGCGAAGCGGCGGGCATTGCCGTCCGCATCCCCATGATGCATGGAGGCCATGAACTTCTGGCGGTAGCCGTCATCCCCCAGGGTGAGCTCGCGGGCGAGCTGGCTGCGGCGGCTGGCAGGCAGCTTGTCGAGCCACTCCGGGCCTTCCTGACCGACACAGCTTACCAGCGGCTTGGGGGCATTGGCGGCGATCACAGTCAGCTGCTGCGCCTTGGCAAATTCCACCAGGGGGCGGTAGTCGCTCGGGTAGTTGGGCCAGGCATGGCCGTCCCGGATCAGCGTGGATTCGCCGATGCGCCCGGCCAGGTAGGCATCCAGCACGGGTTGATCGGCGCGGGTGAACTGCTCCATGGAGAGCACGAGGGCCCGGCCATCGACGCGCGACATGCCGGCAAGCTCCGTCAGCAGGTTTGCCTGCAACAGGTGCACGGCCGGGTGGCTGTGGAGCTCGCCCACCAGCACTATGTCGGCATCCCTGACCTTGTCCACCGCCTGGGCGAGGCTGAGGGGCCTGTCGTCCGTCCCCTCGCCAAGCTGGTAGTGATAGAGGGTCTGGGGAGGCTGGCTCTGCGGCGGGGTGGCACAGGCGGCCAGCAGCAGGGGCAGGGCGAGCAGGGGGAGTCGTCGAGTCATGGCATCTCACTCACAAAGGCAGAGATTGGCAAAGGTACAGCACCATACGATGGCAGCATGGCGAGCAGGAAAAAAGAGGCGCTAGTGTAAAACCGTTCAGAAGCAAAAGAAAATGAGAATGATTCACTTTATTATTGATCTTTGTCGCGAGCTGGGTAAGATGCCGTTCGGTTGATAATGATTCTCAATAAGGACTTTGCAGTGGCGCACAACAACACCCCCTCTCTGATTGCCCTCGCCGTGGCGGCCGGGCTGGTATCCCCTGCTTTCGCCGCAGACAAGAAAACGGATGAAGTCATGGTCGTCAGCGGCTCCCGCATGGAGCAGAAGCTGGAAGACGTCTCCGGCCCCATCGCCGTCATCACCTCGGAGCAGATCGAAGAGCAGGTCGTCAGCAATGTCGCCGATCTGTTCCGTTATGAGCCGGGCGTGAGCGTGCAGGGTGGGGCGGGGGATGCCCAGACCTTCACCATTCGCGGCATGAGCGAGAACCGGGTCAAGGTGGTGCAGGACGGGGTGCGCCAGAACGACGCCTACAAGAATGGCGGTGTGGGCCAGACCTACTTCGACACCGACATGATCAAGCAGGTGGAAGTGGCCAAGGGGCCGGCGTCCGCGGCCTACGGCTCCGACGCCCTGGGGGGCGTCATCGCCATCACCACCAAGGATGCCGGCGACTTCCTCAAGGGGAAGGACAGCTACCTGGACGCGACCACCGGCTATGCCTCCAGCAGCCACCAGAAGATGGCCGGCATCACGGGGGCGCTGCGCACCGGCGAGTTCGAGAACCTGTTGCGCTACACCTGGCGCGACGGCGGGGTGACCCAGAACTACGACAGCGACAAGGACGAGTTCGACATCGTCAGCCAGGCGGTGCTGCTCAAGAGCAAGTGGAACCTCTCCGATGATCAGTTCCTGAAGCTGACGGTCGACTACTTCACCGAGGGGCAGGATCCGGATGCCATCGATCTGACCAAGGCGGGCTCCGTCTTCAATCAGCCGATCACCGATAAAGACACCGACAACCTCTCCCTGGTGCTGGATCACGGCCTGGCCCTGAACGCCCCCTGGGCGGATCGGGTGGACAGCAAGATTTACTACACCCGCACCAAGCAGACCCTGGATCAGTACGCCTCCTCCAAGTATCCGGTCAACCCGCGCAACCCCTATGTGACCAAGAACTCCCTGGATCACAACGGCTTCGAGCAGGAGAGTCTGGGGGCCCAGGTGAAGTTCAGCAAGGCGCTGGAGAGCCAGCGCCTTGCCTGGGGTGTGGAGTATGAGCACACCGACAACGAGCGTACCCGTTTCAAGGCGCCGACCGTACCGGGCGACTTCGTCGGTTACAGCGAGCTGAGCTTCCCGTCCACCACCAGCGAGCGCAGCGCGCTCTGGGCCTTCGACGAGATCAAGTTTGGCGAGCGCTGGGTGCTGACCCCGGGTGCCCGTTACGACTACTACAAGATGACCCCGGACGAGGATCCCGCCTACACCGGCGAGAACATGCAGAAGATCTCCGAAGGGGAGTTCTCTCCCAAGCTGGGGCTGGTGTTCAAGGCACACGAGGCGGCCAACCTGTTCGCCCAGTACAGCCACGGTTTCAAGGCGCCCATGTATGACAACGCCTTCTCCACCCTGAACCACCAGGCCTACGGCTATCGCATCGAGCCGAACCCTAACCTCAAGCCCGAGAGCAGCGACGGCATCGATCTCGGGGTGCGCGGCAGCAGCGGCGGCTTCAGCTACGAGGTGGCGACCTTCTACAATCAGTTTGACGACTTCATCGAGCTGACCGCCGTGGGGACCGAAGGGCGCACCGCCATCTATCAGTACCAGAACCTGGACAAGGCGACCACCAAGGGGGCCGAGGTCAAGGCGGACTACTGGCTGAACGAGCTGGTGAACGTCTGGGGCAACCTGGCCTACATCGAGGGCAAGGACGGCGACGGCAACTACATCAACAGCCTGAGCCCGTTCAACGGCAGCCTTGGGGTGCGTCTGGAGCAGCCGAACTGGAACATCAACACCGCCCTGCGCTTCGCCGACGACATGGACAAGGTGGGCAAGGACGCCAGAGGTAACGACAACATCAAGAGCGCCGGCTGGGGCGTGGTGGATATCTACGCCCAGTTCAAGCCGATGCAGGATCTGCAGCTCAACGTCGGCGTCTTCAACCTGTTTGACAAGGAGTACGTGAGCTACGAGAGCATCACGGGCCTTGCCGCCAGCTCGGACACCAGCAACCAGACCGAGCCGGGTCGCAACCTGAGCGCAAGGGTCAAGTACGTGTTCTGATACTTGCCAATGACGATGATGATGAAGGGGCCCTTGGGCCCCTTCTCTGCGTCTGGCGGCCCAAACCGGCCCCAAAAAGAAACCCGCCAGGGGCGGGTGTAAGGATTGCAACACTCATCAGGAAGCGGTGTTATCCAGATAGACAGGGGGATGTGACAAAGGTTCAACTTTATTGATATTTATCGTTTTTATCTCCCCTTGCCCCTGGGGATCCCCGCGCCAAAATCGGTTATCATTTGTGCCCCTTGTCCCGCTGCCGAGCCCCTATGCCCGCCTTCTCCTGGTTAGCCCTGTTCTTTGGCGCCTTCTACTTCGTCTACGGCGCCTATCTGCCGTTCTGGTCCCTGTGGCTCGAGGGCATAGGGGTGAGCGCCGAGCAGATAGGCTTGCTGCTGGGGGTCGGCATGGCCATCCGTTTTGCCGGCAACCTGATGGTGATGGGACGGGTCAAGGGGGCCGGTCAGTTGCTGCCCGTCACCCGGCTGCTCTGCCTGCTGAGCCTGCTGGCGTTTCTGGGCTTCTACCTCAGCCATAGCCTCTGGTGGCTGGTGGTGCTGACCCTGGTGGCGAACTTCATCTACCCAACCCTGATGCCCATGGGGGAGGCGCTCGCCACCCGCATGGTGGTGCAGACGCACCTCGACTATGGCAAGGTGCGGCTGTGCGGCTCCTTCGCCTTTATCGTCGCCTCCACCCTGGTGGGCGCCCTGGTGAGCAACTTCGGCAGTGACTGGGTGCTGCATACCATGGTGGCGGGACTGCTGGCCATGCTGGCACTGAGTGCGCTGCCGCTGCGGCCGGTACCCCAGGAGCTCATTGGGGAGCGGGCCCGAGCCTCCCTGCTCGTCACCCTCAAGTCGGCCCCGGTCCGCCGCTTCCTGCTCATTACCGCCCTGCTGCAGGGCAGCCATGCCGCCTACTACGGCTTCAGCGCCATGTACTGGAAGGGGGCGGGCTACAGCGGCACCCTGATCGGCTACCTGTGGGCCCTGGGGGTGGTGGCGGAGATCGCCATGTTTGCCGCGGACAAACGCTTCTTTCACCGCTTCGGGGCCCAGACCCTGTTTCTGGTGGGGGCCGTCGGCTGCGTGGTGCGCTGGGTGCTGCTCGGCGCCTCTACCGAGCTTTGGGTGCTGGTGCTGGGTCAGCTGTTGCACGGGGTCACCTTCTGCATCAGCCACCTCGGCGCCGTGCGCTTCATGACCCGCCAACTGCCCGCCGAGCAGCAGATCCCCACCCAGGCGCTCTATGCGGCGCTCGGCCTCGGCATGACAGTGGCCGCCCTGATGGCGATCTGCGGTGTGCTGTTCGAGCCGCTTGGTGGGGGGATCTTCTTCATCATGGTGCTGGTGGTGTTGCCGGTCTTCGTCCTGCGGCTGCGCGGGGAGCATGAGGGCGCCGCCGCCTGAGCGGGCACACTCAATGACGGTTGCCCGCCGGCACGCTGAGCCGGCGCGGCGCTTAACACATCTGAACAAGGGAAGAATATAGATGCACCAAGGATGGCTGCTGATCGGGTTGTCGCTCGCCTATCTGGGCTTGCTGTTCCTCATCGCTTATGTGGCGGACAAGAGCAAGCGCCGTCGGCTCAAGGGCCAGCCCCTGCTCTACAGCCTGTCGCTCGCCGTCTATTGCACCTCCTGGACCTTCTTCGGCACAGTGGGGCAGGCGAGCGAATCCCCCTGGTCGCCTGTGCCCATCTATCTTGGCCCCATGCTGGTGTTCCTGTTTGGCTGGCGCCTGCTGGCCCGCCTCATCCTGGTGGCCAAGCGCGAGCACATCACCTCCATCGCCGACTTCATCGCCGCCCGCTATGGCAAGTCCCAGCGCCTGGCCATGGTGATCAGCCTGATCGCGGTGATGGGGATACTTCCCTACCTGGTGCTGCAGCTCAAGGCCATCGTCACCGGGCTGGATCTGCTGATGGCCAACTCGGTGCCGGCGGGGCCCACGGGCAACACGGCCGAGCTGGCCCTCGGCGTCGCCCTGTTGCTGGCGCTGTTCAGCATACTGTTCGGCACCCGCAACCTGGACGCCACCGAGCACCATCGCGGCATGGTGGTCGCCATCGCCTTCGAGTCCGTGGTCAAGCTGCTCGCCTTCATGGCGGTGGGGGGCTTCGCGCTCTGGCTCATCATTGCCAGGCCGAGCGAGGCCCGCACCCTGGTAGCCGGGGACTTTCTCGATGCGGTGGTGGCGGTGTCGCCGGGCAGCCTGCTGGAGCTCGCCATCTATACCCTGGTGGCCATGTGCGCCGTCATCTGCCTGCCGCGCCAGTTCCACGTGACTGTGGTGGAGAACAACCAGGGCCAGGATCTGCACTGGGCGCGCTGGCTGTTCCCGCTCTACCTGTTCCTGATGGGGCTCTTCATCTGGCCGCTGGCACTGGCGGGCAAGCAGTGGGTCGGGGCCGACATGGCCTCGGACACCTATGTGATAAGCCTGCCCATGTCGCTGGGCTTCGACGGCATGGCGATGCTGGCGTTTCTCGGCGGCACCTCGGCGGCCACCGGCATGGTGATCGTCTGCACCATAGCCCTGGCCATCATGGTCAGCAACGATCTGGTGCTGCCGGTGCTGCTGCGCCGCTTCTGGCAACAGGGGCGGGATGAACGGCTGATGCGGCTGCTGCTGCAGGTGCGCCGGGGCGCCATACTGCTAATCCTGCTGGCGGCCTGGGTGCTCTATCTCTGGCTCGGGGATCTCACCAGCCTGTCGCGCATCGGCTACCTGTCGTTCGGCGCCGTGGCCCAGTTCGCCCCGGCCCTGCTGCTCGGCCTCTACTGGCGGCACGGCAATCGCAAGGGGGTCTACCTCGGGCTCTCCCTCGGGGTCAGCCTCTGGTTCGTGACCCTGCTGGCCGAGAGCGGCCTGCTGGCGGGCTCGCCCCTGGAGGCACTGTTGGCCCCCCCCGACTGGCCCGCCTTTCGCGAGCTGAGCCTGGGGGCCTGGTGTATCTTCCTGAGCCTCTCGCTCAACCTCGCAGGTTACGTGGTTGGTTCGCTGCTGTCGCGGGCGGCGGTGAGCGAGCGGTTGCAGGCCGCCAACTTCGTCGGCAAGCCGAGCCGCGATACCACGGCGCTCTATCAGGCGCGGGTCTCGGTCAAGGAGCTGGAGATGCTGGCGGCCCGCTTCGTCGGCTCGAGCCGGGTCAAGCGCGCCTTCGGCCGCTTCGCGGGCGAGCGGGGCGGCACCCTGGCACCCCAGATGCAGGCGTCGGCCGATCTGATCGCCCACACCGAGCGGCTGCTGGCCGGGGTGTTTGGTACCTCGTCC
Source organism: Aeromonas sp. sif0611 (assembly GCF_019218845.1). Lineage (NCBI taxonomy): Bacteria > Pseudomonadati > Pseudomonadota > Gammaproteobacteria > Aeromonadales > Aeromonadaceae > Aeromonas > Aeromonas sp. sif0611. The sequence goes on from NZ_JAHUWU010000003.1 coordinate 110,138, forward strand.
GCCCGGTTGGTGCTGGCCTCTGCCCTGCAGGGGCGCAACATGCAGCTCGAGGAGATCGCCACCATAGTGGACGAGGCCTCCGATGTGTTTCGCTTCAACCGTGGCCTGCTGCAGGGGGCCATAGAGCACATGGGGCAGGGGATCTCGGTGGTGGACCGGGAGCTCAGGCTGGTGGCCTGGAACCGGCGCTACATAGAGCTGTTCCACTATCCGCACGGGCTCATCCAGGTGGGGCGCGCCATCGAGGAGATCATCCGCTACAACGCGCAGCAGGGGCTGTGCGGCCCGGGAGACATCGAGGCCCAGGTGGCGCGGCGGGTCGCCTTCATGAAGCGGGGTAGCCCCCATGTCTCGGCGCGGGAGCGGCCGGATGGCCGGGTGATCGAGATGCAGGGCAATCCCATGCCGGCGGGGGGCTTCGTGATGACCTTCACCGATATCACCCCCTTCCGGGCGGCGGAGCGGGTGCTGCGCGAAGCGAACGAGCACCTGGAAGCCAGGGTGGCCGAGCGTACCCATGAACTCTCCGAGCTCAACCGCCAGCTGCTGCTGGTGAACCAGCAGGTGGAGCGGGCGAACCACTCCAAGAGCCGTTTCCTGGCGGCGGTGAGCCACGATCTGACCCAGCCGCTGAACGCGGCCAAGCTGTTTACCTCCTCCCTGCTGGAGATGCTGCCGCCGGAAGACGAGCCGGCCCGCATTGCCCGCCACATCGACGATGCCCTGGGGGCGACCGAAGATCTCATCACGGATCTGCTGGATATCTCACGGTTGGAGGCGGGCAAGTTCAAGGCGAAGAAGCTCGATTTCGCCCTGTGCGACATGTTCGACAACCTCAAGGCCGAGTTTGGGGTGCTGGCCCAGGCGGGGGGGATCCAGTTCTCCGTGGTGGAGAGTCGCCTCGCCGTCTACAGCGACGTACGCCTGCTGCGGAGGGTGCTGCAGAACTTCCTCACCAATGCGTTTCGCTACAACCCCGGTGGCCGGGTGCTGCTCGGTTGCCGTCGACTGGGGGACAAGGTACGCATCGAGGTGTGGGACAACGGCCCCGGCATCCCGCTGGACAAGCAGGAGGCTATCTTTGACGAATTCTCCCGCCTCGATCACTCCCGCACCGCGAGGGAGCAGGGGCTCGGCCTCGGGCTCGCCATCGCCCGCGGCATCTCCCAGGTGCTGGGCCACCAGCTCTCCCTGCGCAGCTGGCCGGGGGCGGGATCGGTGTTTGCCATCACCCTCAACCTCGCGACCCGGCCCGTGATGCCGAGCCAGGTGGCGGCCCCCGTGGTGCGGGACAGCCAGCTGGAGGGGATCCGGGTGCTCTGCATCGACAACGAGGAGGAGATCCTCATCGCCATGGCCTCCCTGCTGGGGCGCTGGGGTTGCGAGGTGCGCTGCGCCCAGAACCAGGAGCAGGCGCTATCCCTCATCGGCGACGGCTTCCTGCCGCAACTGGTGCTGTCGGATTATCACCTGGACGATGGCAAGACGGGACTGCAGGCGCTGCACATGATCCGGCTGGCCCACGGCAATGGCATCGGCGGCATCATCATCAGTGCGGATCGCAAGAGCGAGCTGCAGACGCAGATCCGCGAGCACGGCTTTGGCTACGTCAGCAAACCGGTCAAGCCGCTCAAGCTGCGGGCATTGATGAACAGCCTGCTGTTGCCAATACAGTGACAGGCTTCACACAATCAATCATTGATAGGTTCGATCATGAATGATTATCAGGCGCCAGCATCACCGATGTTGGCGCCAGCTTGTCGGCATGTTCGCGAACAATTGCGAAAAGTGAGTCCTGTTTGCTGTCATTTTTACTAGGTAGCATCCCTTCCTGCTCCCACCTATAGTCATTCGGCGATTATTTTTGTCGCAAATCAAGTTGTGCAAAAAGGCAAACCGGATGAAAGTCCGGGACGCAAAGCCTCCGGTCTAAGGGTCAAAGTGCCTAGGATAGCGGGGCCACCACAGGTGGTATCGTCCATGGGCCAAGCCATGGTTGCGATGATGTCTGCGTTACCTGTCAGGTTGCGTTGCCTTTTTCGTTGTTAATTCCAATAACGAAATAAGGAAGTTCAAATATGTTAAGTCCAAAACTTTCCCTGCTGGCGCTCCTTGTCGGGGGGCTCTGCGCTACCTCCGCCTTCGCCGCTGCCCCGGGCAAACCCACCATCGGCTCGGGCCCCACCAAGTTCGCCATCGTCGAAGTCAATCAATCCGCCTCGGCCTACAACCAGCTGGTGACCGTCCACAAGGATGGTGCCCCGGTCAGCGTGACCTGGAACCTCTGGTCCGGTGACGTGGGTCAGACCGCCAAGGTGCTGCTCGATGGCAATGAGGTGTGGTCAGGTCCGGCTTCTGCCGCGGGTACCGCCAACTTCAAGGTGACCAAGGGAGGGCGCTACCAGATGCAGGTGGCCCTGTGCAACGCCGACGGCTGCACGCTCTCCGACAAGAAGGAACTGGTGGTCGCCGATACCGACGGCAGCCATCTGGCGCCGCTCAATGCACCGCTGCAAGAGAACAACAAGCCCTACGCCAACAAGTCCGGCAAGGTGGTGGGTGCCTACTACGTGGAATGGGGGGTCTATGGTCGCAAGTTCACCGTCGACAAGATCCCGGCCCAGAACCTGACTCACATCCTCTATGGCTTCACCCCCATCTGCGGCGGCAACGGCATCAACGACAGCCTCAAAGAGATCTCCGGCAGCTTCGAGGCGCTGCAGCGCTCCTGTGCCGGTCGCGAGGACTTCAAGGTGTCCATCCACGATCCCTGGGCGGCGATCCAGATGTCCCAGGGCAACCTCAGCGCCTGGGATGAGCCCTACAAGGGCAACTTCGGCAACCTGATGGCGCTCAAGCAGGCCCGTCCTGACCTCAAGATCCTGCCCTCGGTCGGGGGCTGGACCCTCTCCGATCCCTTCTACTTCCTGGGGGACAAGACCAAGCGCGACACCTTCGTCGCCTCGGTCAAGGAGTTCCTGCAGACCTGGAAGTTCTTCGACGGCGTGGACATCGACTGGGAGTTCCCGGGCGGCCAGGGCGCCAACCCCAGCCTGGGCGGTCCGAGCGATGGCGCCACCTATGTGGTGCTGATGCAGGAACTGCGCGCCATGCTCGACGAGCTGGAGGCCGAGACTGGGCGCCAGTATGAGCTCACTTCGGCCATCAGCGCCGGCGGTGACAAGATTGCCAAGGTGGATTATCAGGCGGCCCAGCAGTACATGGACCACATCTTCCTGATGAGCTACGACTTCAGTGGCGCCTTCGACCTGAACAACCTGGCCCACCAGACCAACCTCTTTGCATCCAGCTGGGATCCGGCTACCAAGTACACCACCGACAAGGGCGTCAGGGCACTGCTGGATCAGGGTGTGACGCCGGGCAAGATAGTGGTCGGCGCCGCCATGTATGGTCGTGGCTGGACCGGGGTGAACGGCTATCAGACTGGCAACCCCTTCACCGGCACCGCCACCGGGCCGGTAACCGGCACCTGGGAGAACGGCGTGGTGGATTACCGCGACATCGTCAACAACCGCATGGGCGCTGGCTGGGAGCAGGGCTATGACGAGGTGGCCGAGGCCCCCTATGTCTTCAAGGCCAGCAGCGGCGATCTCATCAGCTTCGACAACGATCGCTCGGTCAAGGCCAAGGGGCAGTACGTGCTGGCGAACCAGCTCGGCGGCCTGTTTGCCTGGGAGATAGATGCGGACAACGGCGACATCCTCAACGCCATGCACGAGGGATTGGGCCATGGCGAGGGCACCCTGCCACCGGCGAACAAGCCGCCACTGGCCAATGCCGGCAGCGATCTGAGTGTCACCGGCCCGACCGAGGTGACTCTCAACGGCTCCGCCTCCCATGATCCGGAAAACGGAGTGCTGACCCACAGCTGGAAGCAGGTCTCTGGCCCCCAGGCCAGCCTGCTCGATGCCACCCAGGCCAAGGCCCGCGTGGTGTTGGACGCCGTCAGTGCCGACGTCAACCTGGTGTTCGAGCTGACCGTCACCGACGATCAGGGCCTCACCGCCAAGGATCAGGTGGTGGTGACCAACAAGGCGCCGCAGCCCAACCTGCCGCCCGTGGTCAGCGTCCCGGCCAGTGCCAGCGTCGAGTCCGGCAAGCAGGTGACCATCCAGGCCACGGCATCCGATCCGAACGGTGACACCCTGAGCTATCAGTGGAGCCTGCCAGCGGGTCTTACCGCCACCGGCCAGGACAGTGCCACCCTGGTGGTCACGGGTCCGAGCGTCACCAGCGACACCGCTTATGACCTGACCCTGGTGGTCACAGACGGTTCCCTTGACGCCAGTGCCGCTACCCGCCTCACCGTCAAGCCGGTCAGCACCGGTGGTGGTTGTGAGGCAAGCGATCCGGAGGCGGCCAACTGGCCGGCCTGGAACGCCAGCACCGTTTACAACGCCGAGACCAAGGTGAGCCACAACCAGTTGGTGTGGCAGGCCAAGTACTGGACCCAGGGCAACGAGCCAAGCCAGACGGCGGATCAGTGGAAGCTGATAAGCCCGGTGCAGCTCGGCTGGAACGCGGGTGTGGCCTACAACGCCGGTGACCTCACCAACCACAACGGGCGCAAGTGGAAGGCCCAGTACTGGACCAAGGGCGATGAACCCGGCAAGGCCGCGGTCTGGGTGGATCAGGGGGTGGCCAGCTGTAACTGACAAGCCATCCGGGATGGGGCCTGGCCCCATCCCTTCTCACCCTTTTTCACTGACAGGGCCAACGGCCCTGCCATCGCAACAAGAATGCCTCAGCATTTATTCCCTATGAAGGACAGACCCCATGAAGAATCATCACACCCTGTTGCGGGCGAGTGTTCCCCTGCTCGGCTGGGTGCTGCTTGCGCCGCTGGCGATGGCCCAGCAGAGCAGTACCACGGGGGCATTTCGCAAGGACAACAGCACGCCCCAGATCTACAGCCAGGAGGGGCTGGTCAACAATTTTGCCCAGATGCTGCCACTGGGGGCGACCTTTTCCCCCCTGCTGACGGCCTGGGATGCCGAGGATGGCGATCTCACGGCTCGCATCAGCCAGAAAGCACGGTCAATACCCAGGTGCCGGGCAGCTATGTGGCCCAGTACCAGGTCAAGGACGATGGTCTGCCCGCAGAGGATGGTTTCAAGGGGTGGGGGAGCATCACCACCACCTTCTCGTTGCCGGTGACCATTTATGATCCAGCGCGCGAGTTGCCCGCCAGGGGGCTTGTGCTGGGGACGCTCTGGGATGAGGGTCCCGTCATCAACGACACTCTCTTCATGGTGGTTGGCGACGCGCTGAGCCGCCCCTTCCGTATCAATGGAGACAGCCTGCCGCTGCTGGGAGAGAGGCTGTCCATTCGCACATTCCAGGTGAAGGAGGGACACTGGGGTGGCAACAACCGTCAGTTCGCACTTCTGTTGAGGGATCCTGACAGTGGCGAGGTGCTCTATGACGGTCCCCTGACGTTCAGCGGTGGCACCACCTTCACCCCCAGTGCCCCCATCCCTGTGCTGGCGGATCGGGACTACCAGTTCACCCTGCGCTACCTGGCCGGTAGCGACAGGCAGGGTTTCAAGCGTAATGAGGCGGGCCAGTTCTGGCTTGGCGCCGAAGGGGTGCAGGAGCAGGCACTCTATCCTCATGCCCAGGTACTGCCGGATCCTGCCAACCGGCTGGCGTTCGACCCCGGCCTGAGCCGCCCTCTCAAAGAAAAGTTGTTGAGCAGCGCCGGCGGCGGGGAGGTACTCCATGTCCGCAGGTTGCCGGGGGCCGAAGCTCAGGCGTTGAGCTATGTCATCACAGATCCGGCTCTGGCGACACTCCAGGTCCAGCCGGGGGATGGTGAAGATCGGCTGGTGCTGAGCGGGCTGCAGGCCGGGGAGACCAACCTGGCGATCCTGGCCAACGGTGAGCGGGTCGATCTCGTGCGTCTCGTCATCACTGCCCCCAAGGCGGTGACCCTCTCTTACAGCTACATCGCCTATCCGGGGGAGACCCAGACCCATCTGTGGGACGATGGCGTGTTGATCCAGCGCGATATCACTCGTCGCTACGCCCCTTACAACCTCCAGCTCAGCTGGATCGACAACGGCGTTCTGGTGCACGAGTGGGACCGGGACGGTGACGGCGAATCCTACGAGGCGGATCGCTCCGAGCGGGAGGCGCCCTTCGATGAGGGCTGGATCCCGAACCGGGGGCAGGTCTTCTCCAACCTCTATGTGATCCGCAGTTACAAGGATCCGGCGCGAGCCTGCAGCGGCTCCGGGGCCGGTTCGTCCATGGGGATAGGGCCGGACGACGCGCCCCCCCGGGCGGGTTATCGCGCGGCCTGCCCAGGCAACGCCACCGAGCTGGGTCAGTCCCTGACCCTGGCCCACGAGCTGGGTCATAACCTGGGGCTATGGCACACGGGTAACACGGATCCCTATCGCAGCAGCAACCTCATGACCGCCGGTCGTCAGGAGGGGATTTTCTTCGCATCCCAGTGGCGGACTATCCACCAGACCCTGAATGCCCGCATCGCTGCGGGGGATCCCGGGGTGCGCGAGGGGACGACGCCGAGTCGGTAAGCGTCTCTGGGGCGGTCCCGGCACTAGCCGGGCCGCCCCTGTCACGTGCAGTGGACGGATGTGCCGATCGTCTTTCAGGCTTCCAACAGCAGGGCATGTGGACATGCCCATCACAACGAGAACCATAACAATGAAAAAAACACCGTTAGCCAGCCTGATCATGGCTGCCCTGGCGAGTGGCCCCCTGTTGGCCGCCGTCCAGGTTCCCCCCTCCTTGCCCTTCAATACCCAGGCCCCGACCAACGATCTGCAAGGCACGCTGGCGGCGCAGGTCCAGTTTGCCCAGAGCCAGATCCTGCCGGCCCATGTCGCCGAGGGGGACAGCCAGCCCAGGTTGACTGCCTTGCGCAAGAGCCTGCTGCTGGTCAGGCCCTTGCAAGCCGGGGACAGCGTGCCGATGACAGTGACGGCGCGAGACGGCGCCGGGCAGACGCTCGGGACGCTCGGCCTCAACCCGCCTGAGCAGTTGCCGAAGACGGCCTATTATCTCGATGGCTCGCCGGAGGAGGGGGTCGACTTCACCCCGGGAGCGGGGACCACCACTATCATCAGCAGCAGCGCCGAGCTGGCCCTGCTGAATGACACCACGGCAGCCCTGCTGAGCGATCGCCTGGGGCAGCATGCACTGGTGGAGGTGCAGACCGCTGATGGCCGCTGGGTCAGGGATATCTATCTGCCAGAGGGGGCCGCCCTGGAGGGCAAGATGGTACGTGCAAGCTCCAATGCGGGCTACAACTCGACGGTGCGCTACAGTGGCCGTCAGGTGACGCTCTCCCGTGGTCAGACGTTGCAGTTCAAGTTCGTCAATGGCCAGTGGATCAGGGACGGGGAGCTCGAGAACAACGGCATCCGCTATGCGACCGACGCCTGGAGCGCCGTGCTGCCAGCCGACTGGATCCAGCCTGGCCTGAGCCTGCAATTGAGTCAGGGGACGCAGAGCGGTGAACTGGTGGATCTGCAGGTTGGGGCCCCGAGCGAGCTGCTCATCCACACCATCGACATCGGCATGCTGACCACGCCCCGCAATCAGTTTGCCTTCGCCAGGGATGCCGAGGCCCATCGGGAATATTTCCAGACGGTGCCCACCAGTCGGCTCATCGTCAGCCAGTATGCCCCCCTGTCGCTGCCGGAGGTGATGCTGCCAAATGGCACCCTGCTCACCGACTTTGACCCGAGCGAGGGGGGCTGGCACACCGGCACCATGCGCCAACGTATCGGCAAGGAGCTGATCTCCCACGGGATAGACAACGCGAACTACGGCATCAACAGCACCGCCGGCGAGGGGGAAAGCAGCCATCCCTATGTGGTCGCCCAGTTGGCGGCCCATAACAGCCGTGGCAAGTACGCCAACGGCATCCAGGTGCACGGCGGCTCGGGCGGGGGCGGGATCGTCACCCTCGACAACTCCCTTGGCAACGAATTCAGCCACGAGGTGGGCCACAACTATGGTCTCGGTCATTACGTCGGCGGCTTCCTGGGATCCGTACACCGCAGCGCGGAGGCGGTCAATTCGAGCTGGGGCTGGGATGGGGATCGCAATCGCTTCATTCCCAACTTCGGCGCCAGCCGCAGCGGTCAGAGTGCCTGTCTCGACGGCCAGTGCCAGGCGCCTTTCGAGGGCCACCCGTTCGGTTTTGATGCCATGGCGGGTGGCTCGCCCTTTTCCGGCTTCAACCGCTTCACCCTCTATACCCCGAACTCGGCCGCCATCATCCAGCGCTTCCTCGAGAGCAAGGCGGTGTTCGATGCCGCTTCCCCGACCGGGTTTAGCAAGTGGGATGCCGCCACCGCCACCATGCTGCCCTACCAGCACAGGGTGGAGCAGCTGGAGCAGATCAGCGCGCCCATCAACGATCTGAGCGAGGCAAAGCTGGCGGCCCTGCTGACGGAATATGATCTGGTCAAGGTAGCCATGTGGGATGGCAACTGGACGCGCAACATCCAGGCGCCGCCAGCCGCAGCCGGGAATGCGGGGCGCATACTGACCGTGGATCACGCTGCCAGCTACAACAGCATCCTCTTCGTCAATGGCCAGCAGATCACCGTCTCCCGTGGCTTCAAGAAGAGCTACACCTCGGACGGCAGCCGCTGGAACGAAGGGCCTGTGGTGGATCCACGGACTCCGCGCAAGCCGCAGGCATTCGGCGTGCCGGTGACCACCCTGGTGGGGTATTACGATCCTCGCGGGCTGTTGCCGAGCTACCTCTATCCGGCCCTGCACGGTGCCTACGGCTTCAGCTATGGTGATGACGGCGAGCGGTCCGGGGCAGGGGATTGCCAACTGCAGGTGGAGACCCGCGAGGGCCTGCTGCACTTCCGGCTGGCCAATCATCGCCTGAACGCCAACTTGATGAACAAGTTCCATGTCAACGTGCCCACGGCCAGCGAGCCATTGGACGCCGCCGTGATCTGCGCCGCCCAGACCCTGGTTCAGAGGCCCATCTCGGCACCGGAGGCGGATCTCTCCTTCACCGTCAACGGACGTCCTCTCGAGTAAGAGACGCCCATGAAAAAAGGCCCGTACGGGCCTTTTTCCATGGGGTTCAGAGGGGTTTTTGCCACAGGCTCAACAGCAGATCTTGCTCCAGCTCGTCCGGCCCCTGGTGGGTGAAGGCGTGACGCTGCTCACCGCCGGCGCGCCAGCCGAGACGACTGGTTTCCAGCACATGGGCGCGCAGAGTCTGATCCATGGTCATGGAGAACTGGCAGCGTTGCCGCTCTACGGGCGTAAGCCCTGCCAGGGCCGGCCAGCTGAGGGGGTGCTCCATGCTCACCGGGTTGAGGCTGACTCTCAGTTGCCACTGGTGGCGCGGACCGGGTTGCAGGTGGAGCAGGTAGCCACCCGGCGTCAGCAGGCTGACCAGCAGCTCTGTCTTGATCTTGAGATCGTTGACCAGCAGCACCTGGGCGGAGCCGGCCAGCAGCGGTGCCTTGGCCGGATCGGCGATGACGAAATGGCCGTCGGGTTGCGCCTTGTTGGCGGCGAAGATGGCGTTCTTGGCCAGATCGATGCCGCCAAACTGCCAGCCCGGCAGGCGTTCTGCCAGGGCGCGGCAGTAGTACCCCTCACCACAGCCGAGATGGATCAGCTCGCGCTCGCCGAGCGGCGCCAGCAGGGTTGCCATGGCCTCCACCAGGGGCAGCTGGTGTCCCTGCTCCAGGAAGCGGCGCTTGGCACGCAGCAGGGCCCGGCTGTCGCTGTCCTTGGGATCCTTCTTGCCCGGAATGAGATCCAGATAACCTTCCGGGGCCGGATCGAAATGGTGCTTGTTGTCGCAATAGACCCCGCGGGAGGCTTCATGAAGATGCAGGGGGCTGCGGCACAGGGGACATTGAAGATGCATACACACTCGCTTGGTTGAGGCCGGGGAAGGGCGTGCGGGATTATAGGGGAGACGATCAGAAAAGGCTGCCGTGGCAGCCTTTTTTATCCAACGGCCCTGTGCTGAGCCGTCAGGGAACCCGGTCAGCGGGTGCCAAACACCACTATGGTCTTGCCGTGGGCGGAGATGAGCTCTTGCTCTTCCAGCATCTTGAGGATGCGGCCGACGGTTTCACGAGAGCAGCCGACGATCTGGCCGATCTCCTGACGGGTGATCTTGATCTGCATGCCATCCGGGTGGGTCATGGCGTCTGGCTGCTTGGCCAGGTTCAGAAGGGTCTGGGCAATCCGGCCGGTCACGTCCAGGAAGGCGAGGTTGCCGACCTTCTGGCTGGTGTGCTGCAGGCGCTTGGCCATCTGGCCGGAGAGGCGCAACAGGATGTCCGGGTTGACCTGGATCAGCTGGCGGAACTTCTTGTAGGATATCTCGGCGACTTCACAGGCACCTTTGGCACGTACCCAGGCGGAACGCTCCGGATTCTCGTTCTCTTCGAACATCCCCATCTCGCCCAGGAAATCCCCTTGATTCAGGTAGGAGAGGATCATCTCCTTGCCCTCGTCATCCTTGATCAGGACGGCGACGGTACCCTTGACGATGTAGTAGAGGGTTTCCGCTTTTTCACCGGCATGAATAAGGGTGCTCTTGGCGGGATACTTATGAATGTGGCAATGCGACAAGAACCACTCGAGGGTGGGATCGCTTTGCGGTTTGCCAATGATCATGAGACTTCCTCTGTAGTGTCATTTTTATGGACTGTGCGTCCAGGCAAGTTGCCAAGCTTGCCATTCCTTAGTCTTTGGTCGCAGTAGAATAAGAGCCTTTGTCTGTGCTGACAAGGCTTTGGGACTTTGCTGTCCATCTCTGTGCATCGATCTGCTGCGCCATTCGGGCCATTCTAGGCAAGAAGGGGGGGAGAGATGTTGATTTCGATCTATTTCCTTCAGGGTCTGCCGTGGTTTCGGAACAAGTCGCGGTGCCGGGTGAGACGGTCATGAAGCAGGGGGTGGCGCAAGGTGACGGGCATGTGCCACTCGACCCCTGCTTGAGGTATGCTATGGGCGTCAGAACCGTCGTCATTGAGAGGAAAAGTGAGATGAAAGCCAAGGTCAGCTGGGTGGAAGGCATGAAGTTTGTGGGCGAGAGCGAGTCCGGTCATCAGGTGACGCTGGACGGCGCCAACCCGGGCGAAGGTGCCAGCCCGATGGAGATGATCCTGCTGGCTGTCGGTGGGTGCAGCTCCATCGACGTGGTCTCCATTCTGGAGAAGGCGCGCCAGAGCGTGACCGCCTGCCATGTGGAGCTGGAAGGGGCCCGTGCCGACTCGGTGCCTCGGGTGTTCGAGAAGATCCACCTCAAGTTCGTCGTGACCGGCAAGGGCTTGGCCGAGAAACAGGTGGCCCGCGCGGTCGACTTGTCGATGGAAAAGTACTGTTCAGTGTCCCTGATGTTGGAAAAAGCGGTAGAAATTACCCATAGTTATCAAATTCTTGAAGCTTGATAGTTGTAGTTTGTCCCGTAGATAACGCCATGACATAAGGAAAGTGCGATGAAAAAAATGATGATGTTGCTTCCCCTGTTCGGACTGGCCGCCTGCAGCATGCCGCAGCCCACCCAGTATCAATACAGTCAGTATCAATGCGGGGAAGAGTTGTTGGCCATCACCTATGATGCCCAGGCCGACATGGTGCAGTTCCCTTATGCCGGGGTGTATTACAAGCTGGGTCGCATCGAGTCGCCCAAAGAGACCGCCAGCTATTCCGATGGGGTGACCACCTTCTCCCAACAGGGCAAGCAGGCCACCCTGATCAAGAGTGGTGTGACCCAGCTGACCTGCGAGCTGAAGTAATCGCCATGCCGTGGCAACGGCGTGTATGCAAAACGGCCTGCTTGACGCAGGCCGTTTTGTTATGGGGTGCTCATTGGGCGGGCAGGGAGCCGAGGAGTTGAGCGGCGAGCTGCTGGCTCAGCTGGCTGCGGGCATCCTCGGCGATGGGCACGTCGCTGGCGAGCTGGATGGCACTGCTCCAGACACTTTGCTGGGTGCGCCTGTCGATCAGCAGTATGGCCAGGGTGCCCTTGCGCGCATCGGCGGCGGCATTCAGGCCTGGGGTCATGCCGAGGCGGGAAAATATCTCCCCATCACTCATGTCCTGGCTGCCTGCCACTCCGATGGCGACCCAGACGTCGGCTTCATCCAGGGGCACACTGCGCCAACCCTTGCCATCGAGCGTCTGGGTTACGGCTCGTTGCACCGGCTCCAGCCAGGGTGCTGCGCTGTTGCCCGCGTACTGGAACTGCTCCGCCAGCGCATAGCGTGGCGTCGCCCCGTAGGGCCAGTTGTCTGCCGGGCGTACCACCATGGTCCCCGTCTCGACAGTGGGGGCGGCAGGGCCCGCGCTGCAACCGCCCAGCAGGGCTGCCAGTGTGAATGAGAGAAGTGCACCGCGCATCATAAGCTCCTTGGCTCAGGTAATCTTGCCGGTTTCTAACAGTTGCTGGATCAGGGGGCGCAGGATCAGCTCCATCGCGAAACCCATCTTGCCCCCCGGCACCACTATGGTGTTCATTCTGGACATGAAGGCCCCGTCGATCATCGACAGCAGGTAAGGGAAGTCCACCTGCTTGATGCCCCGAAACCGGATCACCAGCATACTCTCGTCCAGGCTGGGTATCACCTTGGCGCTGAAGGGGTTGGAGGTATCCACCGTCGGCACGCGCTGGAAGTTGATGTGGGTGCGGGAGAACTGCGGGGTGATGAAGTTGATGTAGTCATCCATGGAGCGGACGATGGAGTCGGTCACCGCCTCCCGGGAGTGGCCGCGCTCAGAGGTGTCGCGAATGAGCTTCTGGATCCACTCCAGGTTGACGATGGGCACCACGCCGATGAGAAAGTCCACGTGACGGGCCACGTTGTGTTCGCCGGTCACCACGCCGCCGTGCAGCCCTTCGTAGAACAGCAGGTCCGTCTCCCCCGGCAACGCCTGCCAGGGGGTGAAGGTGCCCGGCATCTGGTTGAAGGGGACCGCCTCGTCGAAGCTGTGCAGATAGCGCCTGTACTGGCCGCTGCCGCTTTGGCCGTACTCCTGGAAAAAGGATTCCAGCAGGCCGAAGTCGTTGGCCTCGGGGCCGAAGTAGCTGATGTGGCGTCCCTGCTCGCGCGCCTTGCGGATCGCCACGTCCATCTCGGGCCTTGTATAGCGATGAAAACTGTCCCCCTCGACCACGGCCGCCTTGTATCCGAGCTGGTGGAACATGGAGCGGAAGGCGTTGGTGGAGGTGGAGGTGCCGGCACCGGAGGAACCGGTAACCGCAATGATGGGATGCTTGGCCGACATAGAATTCTCTCTTCCTTGGGAGTTCCGTTATAAAGGCAGGTTCAAAGTGCGGTCAAGTGCGCCTTCATGACCCGGCTGTACCATGATCCCCGTCGCCCTCCATGTGCAGGCGCCCTGGCGGGGCTGACATTGCCAAATGGGGGCATAACATAACTGTGTGTGAAGCGCGTCAGACTGCGGATGAGGTGACCGCATTCTCCAGCGTGACATTCTCCCGCCTTTACCCCGGGTGGCTGAGCCTGATGCCGTTCAGATCGTGGGTCATTCCTGCCGGAGATCGTCGGCGGGCGCATTGCTCAAATGCGTCTTTGGCACGACGTTGACACTTTCATGCAACTCGCTGTAGACCAGCACGGCACTACCTTGTAGTAATTGCTGTCTGACCTCCTCGACCTTGTCGGCTAGGCTGACATCCTGCTCGCCGTATTCGGTGCCTTCTTGCAGCACGAAATGCTCGAGCAGGTTGTTGAGGGTATCTGGATCCAGTTCTTGCCAAGGGATAATCATGATTTCATCTTCAGTCATAGCGATGCGGATATTGTCGGTGTCTGACCGGCAAGCGCAAGGAGTTTATCTGGACCTGCGCGAGGGTTTTCATGTCATCAGTTGAACAGCGTCACCCAACCAGTCACGTCGACCAGCATCTTCAGGATGCGCGTCGGCACGCCCTGAGCGCGGGGCTGCGCTGGTTCTGGGCCACCAGCCAGCTGCCGAGCCTCTATCTGCTGGCTCGCTTCTATATGTATCAGGATGCCCGGCAGGTGGCGATCGCTGGACTGCCCTGGGGGTATGAGTGGCAGATAGGCCTGGTGATCCTGGCCAGCGTGCTGACTCCCCTGGTCTGGCGCTGGTGCTCTCGCCAGGGAACATCGAGATGGCAGCCCTGGCTCTGGGGTTGCGCCATGTTGTGGGGACTGGCCTGGGCTCTGATGGCCTATGCCATTGCTACCATCGAGCCCAGGGGGTTTAGCCTGGCATTCAATATCGTCAGCCTGTTGCTGCTGACGGCCCTGATCGCCTTCTACAGCGAGTGGCGTGTTTTCTACAGCCTGAGTGCCCCGCTTCTTATTTTTCTGCTGTTTCAGGAGCGCTGGGTGATGGTGCCGTCCGTCACCGTGTACTGGCTGGCTGGTGGGAGCTTGTTGATCGTTCTGGAGACCGGGCGGCGCATGCTCAACGGCTGGTTCGAACTGGCGGTGTTGCGCGAGCACGACAATCTGGTGCTCGCTCGCAAGATGGATGCCATGGCCCATCGGGATCCCCTGACCGGGCTTGCCAACCGCCGTCATTTCGATCGGGTCTGCAAGCACGCCATCGCACAGGGTACAACGCTGGAGGTGCCGCTCACGGTGATCCTGCTCGATGTGGATTTCTTCAAGCGATACAACGATCGTTACGGCCATCAGGCTGGGGACGAATGCCTGATCCTGGTGGCCGAGTGCCTGGAGGAGAGCGTGCGTGAGCCCGGCGATCTGGTGGCGCGTTATGGGGGAGAAGAGTTCGTGGTGCTGCTGCAGGAGACAGATCTGGCCGCCGGTGAACGGGTTGCGCAGCGTATTCGTTCTACCCTGGCCGCCAGGGCGTTGCCCCACGAAGGCTCAGATGTGGCTCCCCATCTCACCCTGAGCCAGGGGATTGCCCAATGGCGTCAGGGAGAGAGCCTGGTCATGCTGCTCGAGCGGGTCGATGGTGCTCTCTACCAGGCCAAGGAAGAGGGGCGCAACGGCTACCGGCTCGCATCCTGAGTCTGCTCCCGCAGCCATTGGCTGATCCGCTCCTCCAGCCAGAAGCGGGGGCGCCAGGGCGTACCGTGCAGGAAACCCACGTGGCCACCGCACCGGCTCAGCTCGTAGCGCACCAGGGGGGAAAGCTGTTCCGGTGTGGGGATCACGGCCTGCGTCATGAAGGGGTCGTCGGCGGCATGGATCACCAGGGTCGGGATGGGAATACGCGCCAGCAGGCCAAGCCCGGAGCAGGTCTGATAGTAGTGATCGGCGCTGTCGAAGCCATGGAGCGGGGCCGTGACCTGCTCGTCAAAGTCGCGCAGGGTGGCGATACGGTCGACCTGCTGCGGTTGCCAGCGGGACTGGGCTGCGGCTTGATGGCGGATCTTGCTCTGCAGATTGGCTCGCATGGTGCGCAGCAGGTAGCTTTGATACACCCGTGAGAATCCCTGATTGACCCTGTCGGCGCAGCTCGCCAGTTGCAGGGGGGCCGAGATCACCACGGCGGCGGTGAGTTCATCCGGACAAGCCCGCGCCAGCAGATTGACCAGCATGTTGCCCCCCAGAGAATAACCGATGGCGATCAGTGGCTTGCCGGGAAAACGGCGACCCAGCTCGGCGATCACCGCCTCTGCATCCTCGATGGCGCCGGAGTGGTAGGCTCGCAGCAGCCGGTTCGGCTCGCCGCTGCACCCCCGAAAATGCATCAACACGGCGTCGTTCCCTTGCCGCTGCAGATGGGCAAACAGTCCCTTGGCATAGTGGGAGTGAATGCTGCCCTCCAGGCCGTGAAACAGCACCAGCAGTGGCCGCTCATCCGGGCTGATGGGCCCGCTCCAGGCGAGATCGACGAAGTCCCCATCCGCGAGTTCGAACCGTTCCGGGATGAAGCGGGCCGGCGCGCGGCGCAGCCACTTCGGCAAGATGGTTTGCAGGTGGGGATTGCGGGCCCACCAGGGGGCGTGAAAGTGGCTTTCTGTCAGCATGCAACGACTCGGGGAGAAGAGGAAACAGGCAGCGGGCCCATGGCCCGCCGCGGTGTCAGACGGGCAGGCGATCGTGGTGTTCGGCGCCGCGCAGCATGGCCTGGATCAGCTCGTTGGCTTCAAACTTGGTCAGTGCCTCGTGGGCGCCGACCTGATGGGCACGCTCCACGCTGATCTCGCTGGAGAGGGAGGTGTGCAGGATGATGTAAGCCTCCGCCAGTCTGGGATCGCTCTGTACCTCGAAGGCGAGCTCGTAACCGTCCAGCCCCGGCATCTCGATGTCGCTCACCAGGATGTCGATCCGGCTGCCCTGAGCGACCTTGGACTGCATCAGGCTGAGCGCGTCGCGCCCGTTGGTGCACACCTCGTAGGGAATGTTGATGTAATCGAGGGCCGCCATCAGCTGGCGGCGGGCGACGGAGGAGTCGTCCACCAGCAGGATCCGCATCGGCTTGAGCCGTTCACGCTGCACATCGGTCAGCACGGGGTAGAGGTGGCTGGGATCGTCTGGATAGACCCGGGACAGGATCAGCTCCACGTCCAGCAGCTGGATCAGCTGATCCCCCACCTTGGTCACCCCGGTGACGAAGACGTTCTGACCGAGGGAAGGGGGCGGCGGCTCGATGTCGCGCCAGTTGCACTCGGTGATCTTGTCGATGCCCCGTACCAGGAAACCCACCAGGGTGCGGCGGCAATCCGTGATGATGATGAAACAACTGGGCATCTCCTCCCGGCTGATGGGGCGATAGCCTACCGCCATCGCCATGTCGATCACGGGGATGGTGGTGCCCCGCATGCTGGCCGCCCCGAGCACGGTCGGGTGCGAATGGGGCAGGGCGGTGAGCTGGGTGTAGGGGACTATCTCCTTCACCTTGAGGGTGCCGATGGCGAAGGATTGCCTGGCTGAGAGGTGAAACAGCAACATGCCCTGGGATTGGTTGGCCTTGCTCGTCATGGCGGATGTCCTGTTGATCTAATCGGTGACGGTCAATCTGGTGTTCAGCATAGAGGGTGGTGACCAGGATGATGCCGTTGTTATTAACGGTTATTAGCGACCGCGAGCCTCAAAACTGGACCCTGTCACCCTCATTTATTTTCTCGTCCGGTTCACTGGGCGGAGGCCACCGCCTCCAGCGTCAGCCCGAGCCAGTGCTGGCACGCCTGCGCCAAAGCCTGTTCATCCTGGTAGCCGAGCTTTGCCACGACCTGGGCCGGCTTGCTGCCACTTCTGAGCAGGCGTACCCCTTGCAGCAACTGCCACTGGGCACCGAGTGCATCGGCCGTCAGGGCGGGATCCACGATGCCCCGCTGGGCGAGGCAAGCCTGCCAGGCCGCTGTGCTGCCTTCCGACTGGCCGGCCAGGGCGCGCCAGGCGGCTTGCAGCGGCTGATCTGTCTGCGCCAGGATGGCACACGCCTGCAACTCGTCCCCGATGACCCGCAGCCGGTGGCCATAGGCCTCTTGCCAGTCACGGGGCCTGGACCAGCTGGCCAGACTGTCCAGCAGGGCGTCCATCAGCGGGGTGGGTTGCAACCAGCCAGCCTGGGCCGGTTGCGCCACCCGCACCGAGCAGGTCAGCAAATCATGCTGACAACCCGCCAGGGGGGTGAAGGCGGCGAGGGCATCGGCGCACAGCCAGAAGTGGCTGCCCGCCGTCAGCAACAGCTCATGGGAGCCGAGTCTCAGCAGCGCCGCACCTCGGGTGACGCGCAGCAGCTGACCCAGGGGGGAGCGTTTGCGGGGGCCGACCTGCAGGCAAGGAGTGGAAAAATGCTGATATTCGATGGCGTGATGCATGTAAAAACCCTGATATGATGCTGCCTGGAGGTAACAAAAATGGAAACCAGACGTAAAAAGCGCTTCATTGCCGGTGCGGTTTGCCCGGCGTGCGGCAAGATGGACACCATGATGCTGTATATGGAGCATGGAGTCGAGAAGGTGACCTGTGTCGACTGCGGGGATACCCAGGTGCAGACCCAGGCCGAGGTGGACAAGGCGACCCGCGAGGCCGAACAGGTCATAGGCGTCTTTCGTCCCGAATGACGTACCGCCGGATGGCCGGGGTGGACCAGGCCATCCGCGAGGCTGAATCGCTGTTAAGGTGTTTCGCCTCCAGTGAGGGGCCTCTTGATAATACCCGGGGTGGGGCAAGGCTCGTTCTGGACTGCTGACTTTTTCAGCATGGCGGAGCGGGGCAGATCATATGCTTGGCCACCTTTTTAAGGTATTCTGGGCCCGTTTTTTTCTATCCGCAGGATCCCTGACATGAAAGTAGCTCCCCTGAGCGTGGTTACGCTGGAATACACGGTCACCGACGAACACGGTGAAGTCATCGACACCACTGTCGGTAAAGAGCCTCTGGTGTATCTGCACGGTACCCGTTATCTGGTCTCCGGCCTCGAAGCCGAGCTGGAAGGCCGCAGTGTGGGCGAGGCGTTCGACGTCACCCTGACGCCGAACCAGGCCTATGGCGAGTATGACGAGAACCTGGTGCAAGAAGTGCCCGGCGAGCTGTTCGATGGCATGGAAGTGTCTGAAGGGGATACTTTTGTGGCCGAGACCGACGATGGCCACCGTCCGGTGACCGTCATCGAAGTCTCCGAAGAGTTCATCAAGGTGGATGGCAACCATCCGCTGGCCGGTGTGACCCTGGGCTTCAAGGTCGAGATCAAGGACGTGCGTGCCGCGACCGCCGAAGAGCTGGCTCACGGCCACGTGCACGGTGCCGGTGGCTGCGGTCACGATCATGGCCATGACCACGGTCACGATCACGACCATGACCACGGCGGTTGCTGCGGCGGTCACGGCCACGATCACGGTCATGACCACGGCGACGAGCAGGGTCATGGCGGTTGCTGTGGCGGCGGTGGTTGCGGTGGCAAGGGCCATCACCACTGATCTGCCGACTGGCAAGATGAAAAAACCCGCTGCGTGCGGGTTTTTTTATGGCGTTGCACTCAGTAGTGCGGGGGCGGCGTCTCTTCGGCCATGCTGGCTATCTGGCTCGGCTGCACGCTTTGCAGCTTGTCTACCAGTAGCTGGATCTGATGCTTGAGCCGGTCGAGTTCACGGCCCTGGGTGGTGACCTCTTCGTTGAGCTGCTCCACCGTGTATTCGGCATAGGCGAGACGGCTTTCCAGGGTCTCGAGACGATCGTTAACTTGCTGACTCATGGGCCTTTTGGTCCTTACTTGATAGTCCAGATTTCGGCCAGGCCACTGGAGCTGGCGCTGACGAGGTGGCCATTGTCGCGCAAAGCCACGCCATAGACCACAGCGCTCGGTGGTTTCACCTTGGGATGAGGAGAGACGCGCCAGCTTTGCAACAGGCTGCCATCGCTCACCCGCCACAGAGAGAGCTGACGTGAGGGGGCGCCGGTGATGAGCCAGTTGCCGTCGTTGGCAAAGCGCGCGCTGGTGTAGACCTCGAAACGGTGCGCGAACTGCAGCCGGCTCACCTCCTTGCCAGTCTTGAGATCCCAGATGCTGGCCTGGCGGCTGTCGGCGGTGAAGGCGAAGCGCCCCGCCGGATCCAGCCTCGCCATCACCACCCGGCCGCCGTGGTTGAAACGCCATACCACCTGGCCGGTGCGGGTATCCCACAGATAGGCGCTGTAATCGTTGCCGCCGGTGAGGGCGTAGCGGCCATTGGCGGAGAGATCCACCGTGTTGACCTGCTCGGTATGGCCGAGGAACTGCAACCTGCGCCCGGTGCGGGTGTCCACCAGCTCCGCCTTGCCATCTTCGCGGCCGATCAGCACCAGACGACCATCGGCCGAGAGCGCCGCATCCCTCAGGCTGGATTCAGGAAGGGAATAGTAGCCTTGAGATCGACCATCTTGCAGGCGCCAAATGGCAAAGGTGCGCTGGGTGGCGGTGATGGCGTGGCTGTCGTCCGGGGAGAAGCGGGTGAGGGTGACGAACTCCTCCTGATCATCGCTCTGACGCCAGCGCCAGCGCTCCTTGCCCTGTTCCAGATCCCACACCACGGTGCCCTGGCCCAGGCTGGAGACGATGGCCTGCTTGCCGGAACTGGCGAGATCCGCACTCAGCAAGCCCTGGTTGGCGAGGCGGATCTGTTGGCCGGGAAGTGAGCTCTGTTCGCATCCCGTCAGCATCAGGCAAATACCGATGAGATAAATGGCACTTTTGATCATTTTTCCTGTCTCATGCTTTCGTTACCTGCGATCACGGCGTTAGTATAAGGCGCTTATCACGATAAACCTCTCATTTCACGAAGGAACCGAGAGCGGTATTTAGAGTTTTGGAGAAACTGATGAACAATTTTCTGAAGGTGTCCCTGTTGGCTGCGGCCGTTGCCGTGGGTCTGACTGCTTGCCAAAAAGATGAGAAGCCTGCTGCCAATACCGCAGAGGTCAAGGCAGAAGCCAGCAAGCCGGCAGAGGCTCCCAAGGCAGCAGCCAAGAGCTTTGAAGAGCAATCCGGCTATGCGATCGGCCTCTCCATGGGTCGTTATATCGCCAATACTCTGGAGCGTCAGCAGGAGCTCGGCATCAAGCTGGACAACAGCGTCATCCTCAAGGGGGTGACCGACGGTCTGGGCAAGGAAGCTGGCATGACTGACGAGGAGATCCAGAAGGTCCTGCAGGAATACGACGCCAAGATCAACGAGCTGACCAAGGCCAAGGCCGACAAGGATGCGGTGGAAAACCTGAAGAAGGGTGAAGAGTACCTGGCCGCCAACGCCAAGAAAGAGGGCGTAAAGAGCACCGAATCCGGCCTGCAGTATCAGGTCGAGAAGCTGGGTGACGGCGCCAAGCCGAAGGCCACCGACATCGTCAAGGTGCACTACACCGGTACCCTGACCGATGGCACCAAGTTCGACAGCTCCGTCGATCGCGGCGAGCCGGCCACCTTCCCGCTGAACCAGGTGATCCCGGGCTGGACCGAAGGCGTGCAGCTGATGCCGGTCGGTTCCAAGTTCAAGTTCTTCCTGCCGTCCAAGCTGGCCTATGGCGAGCACGGTGCAGGCTCCATCCCGGCCAACGCCGTGCTGGTATTTGACGTCGAGCTGCTGGCCATCGAAAAGCCGACCGCCGAAGGCGACGACGCGAAGAAATAAGCGGTAAACGCGATGAAAACGGCTCCCCAGGGAGCCGTTTTTGCTTGTGTGGCGCAGTGGGTGGCGGGAGAAAGCTGAGAGCCCGTCTTGAGTGTATGGCGTCTAACCCCCAGAATAGACAACAAAATCAATCGCAAGGATGGATCTCGTGGCTGAAAGCAAACCCCGTGTCCTGCTGGTGGAAGATACCCGCAGTCTGGCCGTCGTCTATGAGCAGTACCTGGTTCAGGATGGCTATGACGTAGTGCTGGCCGATTGCGGTCAGCAGGCACTGGCGCAGCTGCTGGCCAGCCCGCCCCCAGTGGTGCTGCTCGATCTCGAACTGCCCGATATGTCCGGCATGGCCATACTGCAGCAGATCACCGAGCAGCAACTGCCCTGCTCGGTGGTGGTGATCACCGCCCACGGCTCGGTGGACGTGGCGGTGGAGGCGATGCGCTGCGGTGCCTTCGATTTCCTGACCAAGCCGTTCGATGGCAAGCGGCTGTGTGCCACGGCGCGCAACGCCCTCAAGCACCAGCAGCTCAGCTCGCTGGTGGCCCAGTATCGGGAGAACTTCGAGCGCAGCTCCTTTGCGGGCTTCATCGGCGCCTCCATGGCGATGCAGGCTGTCTATCGCATCATAGAGAGCGCGGCGCCGAGCAAGGCGACCGTGTTCATCACGGGGGAGAGCGGCACCGGCAAGGAGGTGTGTGCCGAGGCCATCCACCAGTGCAGTCCGCGCCGGGATCAGCCTTTCATCGCGCTCAACTGCGCCGCCATTCCCCACGATCTGATGGAGAGCGAGATCTTCGGTCATGTGAAGGGATCGTTCACCGGCGCCCAGGGGGATCGTAAGGGGGCGGCCAGCCTGGCGGACGGTGGCACCCTGTTCCTCGACGAGATCTGCGAGATGGATCTCGACCTGCAGAGCAAGCTGCTGCGCTTCATCCAGACCGGTACCCTGCAGCGGGTCGGCAGCGGCAAGGTGGAGTCGGTGGATGTGCGCTTCGTCTGCGCCACCAACCGGGATCCCCTGGTGGAGGTCAAGGCGGGGCGTTTTCGCGAGGATCTTTACTACCGTCTGCACGTGATTCCGCTCTCTCTGCCGCCACTGCGGGAGCGCGGCGAAGACATACTGCTGCTGGCGCGCGACCTCCTGCTGCGATATGCCAAGGAGGAGCACAAGCGCTTCAAGGATTTCGATGCCGACACTGTGCGGATATTGCTCGACTACCCCTGGCCCGGCAATGTGCGCGAGCTGCAGAACGTGGTGCGCAACATAGTGGTGCTCAACGATCGCGAACTGGTGAGCAAGGATATACTGCCACCGCCGCTCAACGGCGGCCGTGCGCTTGCGGTGCCTGCTGCTGTTGAGGCGACCCACGAGATCCTGGCCGAGCCCGTGCAGACCGCTCTGCCGGTGCGCCCGCTCTGGCTGGTGGAGAAGGAGGCCATCGAGCAGGCCATCGCCAGCTGTGACGGCAACATCCCCAAGGCGGCGGCGCTGCTGGAGATCAGCCCCTCGACTATTTATCGCAAGAAGCAGGGGTGGGAAGAGGCGAGCCTGGCTTGAGGCTTAAGTGCAGCTGGGCTCGGGCCTTCCCTTATCTGTCGCAAGAGGCAGAGCCGGGAAGAGGGGGGCTTGGCCTGAGTGACGGGCGGCGTGAGCCGCCCGCTCTTTTTGCGGCCCGCCATCAGAGCTTGGCTAGGCGCTTGAGTCTGGCCAACCGCTCCGTCTCGTTGGCCTGTAGCCAACCATCCAGCGAGAGCAGGAACCAGGCGCGGGCGAAGTATTCGGGGGCGGCCGGATCGTCCAGCATCAGGCCGTTCTCCCCCAGTTCCTCGAACAGGTAGCCATCTTCCGGCGCGCTGGCCTCGGCCATGTCGGCTTTCAGCTGGCTCAGCTCGGCCATCGCCTGTTCGTGCAATCCCTGGGCCCGGCTCAGCCGTGCCAGGCTCCAGCGGGCGATAAAGGCCTTGGCCTGATTGTTGTGCTGCTGGTGCCAGGCCAGGCATTTTTGCTGGCAGGCTCTGGCTTCATCGAAGCGTCCCAGCTCGAACAGGGTCCAGCCCTGATTGTTGTAGAGGCTGGGCAGCCAGCCGCGCACCTTATCGTCGGCACTGCGTTCGGCCAGGGTCATCGCCAGTTGATGCCAGCGGCTCTGCTCCTCCAGCGGGGCGGCGATGGCCACCATGTGGGCCGCGTCTATGGCGAGCCCAGTCTCCCCCAGCTTGAGCCCGAGTTGCCACCCCTGCTCGAACAGCGTCCTGGCGCTGGCCTTGTCGCCTGCCGAGTTGAATGTCCGCCCCCGTTCCAGCAAGGCGCGCAGCCGTGCTCGCGGGGTGGCGTCGGTGAGGCGGGGTTCTATCTCGTCGAGCAGCTGGTGGGCCTGTGCAAACTGACGCTGCAGGGAGTGGGTACGGGCGATTTGGGTGAGCAGCTCCAGCTCGTATTGCAGGTCGTCCGGTGCCTCTTCGAGCAGGCGTCGAAAACGCAGGGCAGTGGCGGCGGGATCCTGATAATCCCACTGCGCCATGAAATCGGGCGGATTGTCCATCTGGCCTCCTGGCTGGTTACTCTGTCACCAAGATGCCTATCGTCCATTGGTTGTACAAGGGGCGCCCGTCACAGGGCGCCCCTCAGATCATGAAAAAGATCGTGTAAACGACATCAGTAGACCATGGCCAGGCTCATCAGCATCAGGCCGAGGGCGGCGAAGGCTCCCTCCTTGATGGCCAGGCGCGGCACCAGCGCCTTGGGCAGCGCCGGGAACAGGCAGAGCGCGAAGCCAAGCCCCGGCATCAGCCAGTGAAAGCCGGGGCTGCGCAGGCTCGGGTCTGCCGCGCCATTGATGACGATGAGCAGGATGAAGAGGGTGAATGCTGGCAGGATAAACCAGCGGGCGTTGCCGGCGGCGACCGCTCGCAGCGGGGAGATGCGATAGAGCACCAGGGTCACGATAAAGAGGGCAAGGGGGGCCAGCAGATAGAGGGGGGCCGGATTCATGATGGGGGTCTCCAGACAACGGGGGGAAGAGTGTAAGCAGCAGGGGTGAGGGATGACCAGCGCGCCGGCCCCGGGCTGTGAGGCCGATCCCAGGGCAAAGGTTTGCCAAGCAAGGGATCAGCGCAGCCAGGTCCAGGCACAGCCAAACACCAGCCAGCTCAGTACCAGCAATACCCATGGCAACGGGTGCTGGCGAGAGACCTCGATCACGTCGATCTCGCTCTCTTCTTCATGCTCGCCCTGTTGTGGCTGCTTCGCCCTGGCCTGCAACTTCTTCTGGCGGCTCGCCTCCCGGGCTCGCGCCTTCATCTGCTTCTTGTATTCATCTATGCCCTTCTGGATTCCCTGGGCGATCAACTGGGTCTGTTCCTTGGTCTGCCCCGGCTTCTGGTTGGCGCGGGCTACCTTCATCGCCTCCTGCTGGGTCTCGGGGGAAATCTTGTCGTACTTTGCCATTCACGAGTCTCCTTGGCATCGATTGGCGGGAAGTATGCCACAACTGTCTCCGACCGGCTGCCATCCCTGCGGGCGAAATGGCGCGACAGGGCAGGAGGGGATGGGAATATGAGGAAACAGGTTGCGCTGGTGATCACATTTGGCGGAATTTGTGAGTCACTGATGAAAAAGCGTCACATGTTGTTTGTTATATTACGGACCGACTCGAGACCGGGTTGCCCAATAACAAAATAACAAGGTGATATGGAAATGAATTATAAATTTGTCAAAGGAAGTGTCGCGCTGGCCGTGCTCGCCGCGCTGAGTGGCTGCAATATCTCAAGCAATGACAGCGTCGCCCCCTGCACCGAAAATGTCTGCAAGCTGACCGTTCTGCACACCAATGATACCCACGGTCGTTTCTGGCACAACGACAAGGGTGAATATGGCATGGCTGCCCAGAAGACCCTGGTCGAGCGCCTGCGTGGCGAGGCCAAGGCGGCCGGCAGCGAGGTGCTGGTACTCTCCGGTGGCGACGTGAACACCGGGGTGCCCGAGTCGGATCTGCAGGATGCCGAGCCGGACTTCATGGCCATGAACAGCATCCGCTACGATGCCATGGCGGTGGGTAACCACGAGTTCGACAACCCTCTGACCATCCTGGAGAAACAGCGTGAGTGGGCCCAGTTCCCCATGATCTCCGCCAACATCTACGACAAGGCCAGCGGCAAGCGCTATTTCGATCCCTACAAGGTGTTCAAGCTGGAGAGCGGTCTCAAGGTTGCCGTGCTGGGCCTGACCACCGAAGACACCGCCCAACTGGTGGATCCCAACAATGTCCAGACCCTGGAGTTCCGCGATCCGACCACGGAAGCGGCCAAGCTCGGCAAGCAGATCCGCGACAGCAAAGAGGCGAACCTGGTCCTGGCCATCACCCACATGGGTCACTACGAAAATGGCCAGCACGGCAGCAATGCCCCTGGGGATGTGGAGATGGCGCGTGCACTGCCGGCCGGCACCCTGGACGCCATCATCGGCGGTCACTCCCAGAACCCGGTCTGCATGGAGCCGGGCACGCCGGACAAGTACGCCGACTTCAAGCCGGGTGACGACTGCCTGCCGGATCAGCAGAACGGCACCTGGATCATGCAGGCCCACGAGTGGGGCAAGTATGTGGGCCGCGCCCAGTTTGACTACCAGAATGGCAAGCTGACCCTGACCCAGTACGACCTCATCCCTGTCAATCTGAAAGACGCTGACGGCGCCTTCATTCAGGAAGAGATCACCAAGGATCCCGAGCTCTACAATACCCTGCTTACCTACCAGGAGAAGGGTCAGCAGGAGCTGGGCGTGGTGATAGGCTCCACCGACGGCGTGCTGGACGGCGAGCGTGCCAACGTGCGCAACAAGCAGACCAACCTGGGTCGCCTCATCACCACCGCCACCGCCGAGAAGCTGGGCACCGATTTTGGCATCGTCAACTCAGGCGGGGTGCGTGCCTCCATCGCGGCTGGCGACATCAGCTACCGCGACGTGCTGACCGTGCATCCATTTGGCAACACGGTCAACAAGGCGACCATGAGTGGCAGCGAGCTGGCGGCCTATCTCGGTCAGGTGGCGACCAAGACCATCAATACCGGCGGCTATGCCCAGTTTGGTGGCATCAACATGGCGGTGGACTGCCAGGCGAAGAGCGTGACCATCGCCAGCGTGGGCGGCAAGGCCTTCGATCCGGCGGCCAGCTACAGCTTCTCCATCCCGAGCTTCAGTGCGGCCGGTGGTGACGGTTATCCGAAGATCGACACCATCAATGCCGGTCTGGTGGATGCCGGTGTGCTGAAGGATTACATCGCGGCGAAGAAGACCATACTGGTGGCCGATTATCAGCCGTCCGGTGAAGTCAGCTATGTTAATTCCGCCTCTATGGATGGCTGCAAATAATCCAGCGGCCCTGGGCCAATAACAAAAGAGAGGCAGCCATGGCTGCCTCTCTTTTTTATTTTCGAGGTCATCAACAGGGGCTGATGACGATTATTCCCGGCTCCTCGCAAGGCGGGGGAATATTCCATGAGTCGCAGTGAAGAGTGCGATGACAATAAAAAAGCGACCCTGAGGTCGCCTTTATCATGCTTGCCGAACGAGCGTGCTTACAGCTGCTCAATACCGACGATGTGCCAGGGGGCATTGTCCTTGGCCAGGTTGCGCTCGAGGTGCCACACCTCCTTGATGTCCTCCTCGACCTGCTCCTGACGGTCCATGTAGCGCCCGCTGAAGCGTACGCTGACCTGGGCCCAGTCGCTGCCGTAGTCGGCACGCACCAGCTGGGTATCCACATACATCACTTCGGTGTGTTGCTCGCCAGTCAGTTCGGCGCGCTCGGCCTGGAGGTGCTGGAACAGTTCCGGGCTCACATACTCCCGTACCTTCTCCAGATCATTCTTGTTCCAGGCCTCTTGCAGGGTGCGGTAGTGATCACGGGCACCGGACAGGAAACCGTTCATGTCAAAACCTGGCGGCAGGCGGAAGGGGACGTCGCTGTCGGCAAAGCCGGTTGCCTGCGGGGCACCGTTGCTCTGCTCGAACTGCTGCGGTGCTGCCGACGGAGGCTGATAGCCCGCGTAGGCCGTCTGTGGCTGGGGCGCCGCCGCCTTGTTCTTGCGCAGGGCTCGGAACAGGAATACGCCACCCAGTGCCAGCAAGGCGATCAGCAGGAAGTCCATGCCCTGCAGGCCTTCGAAGGCGCCGCTGCCCAGCAGGTAGGCGAACAGGCCACCGGCCAGCAGGCCGCCCAGCAGGCCACCCATCATGCCGCTCTTCTTGGGCGCCGCGGCCAGAGTCGGATTCTTGCCATTCACGGGGGCAGCAGTCGGAGCCGGTTGAGCCGGTGCCGTCTTGTAGCTCTTGCCAAAGGATTTGCCGCCACCAAATTTCTTGGCCTCGGCGATGGGTGCCCCAAGGCCAATGGCCAGGATCACGGCAAACAGGGTCAGCATCTTTTTCATTTTGACTCTTTCACTCTCATGTAGGTGGGGGCATGCTCTGCTTGTGCAAGCTCAGCGAGGCGCATGGCAGGCTGCCGGTCCCTTTTTGTGTTGCAGCTTGCGGGTATGATTACCATGTCTGGCATGAATTATTCATGAACAGATTGCCCCTCCCGGGGGCGCCAAGGAGGATCCCCATGAGAAACAGACGACCGAGTCGTTCGGTGCGCAGGCTGCGCAACAAGCTCAAATCCAAGGCGAAGGATCAGACCCTGGTCTGGCCCTTCCTCGTGCTGTGAGGGGCAAGGAGGTCCCCCAGAGCCGATGAGCCGGCCATCCGAAAGCAGGCAGGCCACCGGATGAGGTGAATAGCGCGCATTAGCGCTCGCGATGGCGGGGTTTCTTTTGTAAAATTCCCGTCCCCTTCCCGCTGCGGTTTTTATGTGTATGGCAGAGCAAGTGACGGCGAAAAAAGACGCCAAGACACAACAGCTGAAAGTTCCCCCCCACTCTTTTGAGGCCGAGCAGTCCGTACTGGGCGGCCTGATGCTGGATAACGAGGCCTGGGATCGGGTGGCCGAGCGGGTGATCGACAAGGATTTCTACAGCCGTCCCCACCGCCTGATCTTCCAGGCCATGACCCGCCTCTCCAATGCGGGCAACCCCATCGATCTCATCACCCTGCAGGAGGAGCTGGAGCGCTCCGAACAGCTGGAGGAGTCCGGTGGCTTCGCCTATCTGGTGGAGATCGCCAAGAACACCCCGAGCGCCGCCAACATCAATGCCTACGCCGAAATCGTGCGTGAGCGGGCCGTGGTACGGGAGATGATCTCGGTCGCCAACGAGATAGTCGAAGCGGGTTACGAGCCCCAGGGTCGCACCTCCGGCGATCTGCTGGACCTTGCCGAGAGCAAGGTGTTCCAGATTGCCGAGCAGCGCTCCAGCGCCAACGAGGGCCCGCAGCCCCTGAAGCTCATTCTGGAGCAGACGGTCGACAAGATTGAGGAGCTGTTCAAGACTCCTCACAACGGCGTGACCGGGGTCTCCAGCGGTTATGGCGATCTCGACAAGATGACCGCAGGCCTGCAGCGTTCGGACCTCATCATAGTCGCGGCCCGTCCCTCCATGGGCAAGACCACCTTTGCCATGAACCTGTGCGAGCACGCGGCGCTCACCGCCGACAAGCCGGTGCTGATCTTCTCCCTGGAGATGCCCTCCGAGCAGATCATCATGCGTATGCTCGCCTCGGTGGGGCGCATCGACCAGACCAAGGTGCGGACCGGCCAGCTCGACGACGAAGACTGGGCGCGACTCTCCTCCACCATGGGGCTGCTGCTCGAGAAGGGCAAGATGTACATAGATGACGCCTCCGGCCTGACCCCGACCGACGTGCGCTCACGTGCGCGGCGCATCGCCCGCGAGCACGGTGGCCTCTCGATGATCATGATCGATTACCTGCAGCTGATGCGGGTACCGGCGCTCTCTGACAACAGAACCCTGGAGATCGGTGAAATCTCCCGCTCCCTCAAGGCCTTGGCGAAAGAGCTGCAATGTCCTGTGGTGGCGCTCTCCCAGCTGAACCGAAGCCTGGAGCAGCGGGCCGACAAGCGGCCGGTCAACTCGGATCTGCGGGAATCCGGCTCCATCGAGCAGGATGCGGATTTGATCATGTTCATCTACCGTGACGAGGTGTATCACGACGACAGTCCCGACAAGGGGATTGCCGAGATCATCATCGGCAAGCAGCGTAACGGCCCCATAGGTCGGGTGCGCCTCACCTTCCAGGGTCAGTTCTCCCGGTTCGACAACTACGCCGGCCCGGCGTTTGACGACGATTACTAAGTAGGGGTTGTTCTGCTCGGCGCGTATGCCCCGGATACCAGCAACAGTTTTCCCGGTTCGACAATTCTGCCGGTCCGGCCTTAGACGATGACTATCAAGGGATGACACCACTCGGTGCCTGGCGCAGGTGCGCCATCATGCCCTCGTAAGGGAAAACAGATGAAAGCGGCTATTGCCCAAATCGATACCTCGGCCCTGCGCCACAACCTCGCCGTGGTCAAGCGCCACGCGCCTTCCTGCAAGATCATCGCGGTGGTCAAGGCCAACGCCTATGGCCATGGCCTGCTGCCGGTCGCCCGCACCCTGGTGGATGCGGACGCCTATGCGGTGGCTCGCATCGAGGAGGCGCTGATGCTGCGCTCCTGCGCCGTGGTCAAACCCATAGTGCTGCTGGAAGGCTTCTTCTCGAGCGCCGATCTGCCGGTGCTGGCGGCCAACAACCTGCAGACCGCGGTGCATACCTGGGAGCAGCTCGAGGCCCTGGAGCAGGCGGAGTTGCCGGCCCCCGTGGTGGCCTGGCTCAAGCTCGACACCGGCATGCACCGGCTCGGGGTGCGGGCCGAGGAGATGCCCGCCTTTATCGAGCGGCTGGCCCGCTGCAAGAACGTGGTGCAGCCGTTCAACATCATGACCCACTTCAGCCGCTCAGATGAGCTCGAACAAGCGACTACCCGCGAGCAGATCGACCTGTTCAGCAAGTTGACCGCCTCCCTCAAGGGCGAGCGTGCCATGGCGAACTCGGCAGGCATCCTGGCCTGGCCTGACTCCCACTGCGACTGGGTGCGTCCCGGCGTCATCCTCTACGGCGTCTCCCCCTTCCCGAACACGGTGGCGGCGGATTACGACCTTAAACCCGTGATGACCTTGAAGACCCAGCTCATCGCGGTGCGGGATCACAAGGCGGGCGAGCCGGTGGGTTATGGCGCGAACTGGGTGTCGACCCGGGATACCCGGCTCGGGGTGATTGCCATCGGCTATGGCGATGGCTACCCGCGCATGGCACCCAACGGCACCTCTGTGCTGGTCAATGGCCGCATCGTCCCCCTGGTGGGCCGCGTCTCCATGGACATGACCACTGTGGACTTGGGCCCTAACGCCACCGACAAGGCCGGTGACGAAGCCGTGCTCTGGGGCGAGGGGTTGCCGGTGGAGCGGGTCGCCGACGAGATTGGCACCATTCCTTACGAGCTGATCACCAAGCTGACCTCCAGAGTGTTTATGGAGTACGTTTAACCCTTTGACTTGGGATGGCGGCCGAGGAGATAGGCACAACCTTACGAGCTCATCACCAAGCTCACTTCCCGGGTGTTTATGGAGTACGTTTAACCCCCTCATCCCCAATTCTTCTCCCGCGAGGGGAGAAGGGAGAACAAGAAGGCCGCCCCGACAAGGGCGGCCTTTTTTATGCACGTGTTCTGTAGACGAAAGAACAAGCCCCGCATAAGCGGGGCCTGGGTTTTCAGTTACTGCGTGGCGCTTAGCCTATGGTCATCAGGCTGGCGTTGCCACCGGCGGCGGCGGTGTTGACCGAGAGGGCGTGCTCGATCAGCAGTCGCTCCAGGGGAATGTCGGTCTCGCCACGGTGCAGGCCGTGCACGCCGACGATGGCACCCGCACGGGCGGCGGCAAGCTTGGCCACTTCCCGCAGCTGATCCGAATCACCGTGGTGCAGCAGTGCATCGAATCCGATGTCGCTGCTGGCCCAGTCCGCAACCAGTTGGATACGCGCCTGTACCTCGCTGGGCAGGCTGGTCAGCAGGGTGCGGTTCTGGGCATTGTCCTGCCACAGCACCTCTGTCCCGACGGCCAGACAGGCCGCCAGCTGGGCCAGCAGATCCGTTTTGGCTTCTTTATCGTCGGCGGCCAGGCAGAGCACACGCTCCCGGGGCAACAGGCTGTAGCTGTTGCGCTCGCCGGTGGGGCCGACCAGCAGCTGGGTCAGGCCGCTCAGCGCCAGCTCGCCGTAGCGATCGCACAGGGCCACCAGTGCCGGGGCCTGCTTGCCTGCCCAGCCACGCAAGGCCAGCAGCGCCGGTTTGGCGGCCTCGGCTTGCAGGGTTGCACCCGGCTCCTGGCGAAGCTGGCTGGTCACCGCCTCCTGCGGGCGCGCCCCGAGCAGACGGTACATGTAGAGCGGGCCACCCGCCTTGGGACCTGTGCCGGAGAGCCCTTCGCCGCCAAACGGCTGCACCCCGACCACGGCGCCCACTATGTTGCGGTTGACGTAGAGGTTGCCGACCTTGGCGGTGTTGACCACCTGGGCTATGGTCTCGTCGATGCGGGTATGGACTCCCAGAGTCAGACCGTAGCCGCTGTCGTTGATCTGCGCGAGCAGCTCGCCTAGCTTGGCGCGGGGGTAGCGCACCAGGTGTAGCACCGGGCCGAATACCTCTGGGCCCAGCTCATCCAGGCTGTCGAGCTCGATCAGCGTCGGGAGCACGAAGGTGCCGCGATTGCAGGCGCCGTCTTGGGTGCGGGCAATCTGGTGCACCCGGCGACCCTTGTCTCCCATGGCCTTGATGTGGCGCTCTATGTTGGCCTTGGCCTCGGCGTCGATGACAGGGCCGATGTCGGTGGAGAGGTGCTCGGGGCTGCCGACCTTGTACTCGGCCATGGCGCCCTTGAGCATACGGATCACCCGCTCGGCGACGTCGTCCTGCACGCACAGCACCCGCAGGGCGGAGCAGCGCTGACCGGCGCTGTCGAACGCCGAGGAGATGACGTCCATCACCACCTGTTCGGTGAGAGCGGAGGAGTCGACGATCATGGCGTTCTGGCCGCCGGTCTCGGCGATGAGCGGAATGGTGCGGCCCTGGGCGTCGAGGCGACCAGCCAGGTTGCGGGAGATGATACCCGCCACCTCGGTGGAGCCGGTGAACATGACGCCGCGCACTCGCTCGTCCGCGATGAGCGCCGCCCCCACGGTCTCACCCCGGCCCGGCAGCAGTTGCACCGCACCGGCGGGGACGCCGGCCTCACGCAGGATGCGTACCGCCTGCGCCGCGATGAGAGGGGTCTGCTCGGCAGGCTTGGCGAGCACCGTATTGCCGGCCGCGAGCGCCGCGCAGACCTGGCCGCTGAAGATGGCCAGCGGGAAGTTCCAGGGGCTGATGCAGACAACGGGACCGAGCGGTCTGTGGCTCTCGTTGGCGAAGTGGTTGCGCGCCTGGGCGGCGTAGTAGCGCAGGAAGTCCACCGCCTCGCGCACCTCGGCGATGGCGTTGGCGAAAGTCTTGCCGGATTCGCGGACCAGCAGGCCCATCAGGGGTTGCAGCTCGGATTCCATCAGATCGGCGGCGCGATCCAGCACGGCGGCCCGTTCGGCCGGCGGAGTGGATTGCCAGATCTGGCCGCTGGCCAGGGCGCAGGCGAGGGCCTGGTCCACCAGCTCGACCGTGGCTTCGCTCACCTGACCGACGACGTCGCGGTGATCCGCCGGGTTGACCACGTGCTGGAACTGGGTCGGCGCGTCGATGTCGCAACCCGGCTGTTCATTACCCAGCATGGGCAGGGCCTGATAGGCGGTGTTGGTGCTGGCGAGCAGGGCGGCGGACAGCGATCCCAGACGGTGCTCGTTCGCGAGATCCAGGCCGGCGGAGTTCGGGCGAGCCTCGCCGTACAGCTCACGGGGCAGGGGAATGCGCGGGTGGGGCAGACCCAGGCTGCCTTCACGGGCGGCCATCTGCTCGATCTGCTGTACCGGATCCTGCACCAGATCCTGCAGGGAGATGCTGTTGTCCGCGATGCGGTTGACGAAGGAGGTGTTGGCCCCGTTCTCCAGCAGGCGGCGCACCAGGTAGGCGAGCAGGGTCTCGTGGCTGCCGACCGGCGCATAGATGCGGCAGGGGCGACCCAGCTTGCCGTCGGCGACCTTGCCGACCACCTGTTCGTAGAGCGGTTCACCCATGCCGTGCAGGCACTGGAACTCGTACTGGCCCGGGTAGTAGTTCTGCCCCGCCAGCTGGTAGATGGCCGACAACGAATGGGCGTTGTGGGTGGCGAACTGGGGATAGATGGACTCGGGCACCGCCAGCAGCTTGCGGGCGCAGGCGAGATAGGAGACATCCGTGTAGGGCTTGCGGGTATAGACGGGGTAACCCTCCAGGCCGTCCTGCTGGGCGCGCTTGATCTCGCTGTCCCAGTAGGCGCCCTTCACCAGCCGGATCATCAGGCGGTGACGGCTGCGCTTGGCCAAGTCGATGACGTAGTCGATCACATAGGGGCAGCGTTTCTGGTAGGCCTGGATGACGAAGCCGATGCCGTTCCAGTCCGCGAGAGACGGGTCGAAGCAGAGCTTTTCCAGCAGGTCGAGGGAGATCTCCAGCCGATCGGCCTCCTCGGCGTCGATGTTGATGCCGATGTCGTACTGCTTGGCGAGCTGGGTCAGCCCCAGCAATGTGGGATAGAGCTCCTCCATGACGCGATCGTACTGGGCGCGGCTGTAGCGCGGGTGCAGGGCGGAGAGTTTGATGGAGATGCCCGGGCCCTCATAGATGCCGCGGCCATGGGAGGCCTTGCCGATGGCGTGGATGGCCTGCTCGTAGGAGGCGAGATAACGCTTGGCGTCTTCTTCCGTCAGTGCCGCTTCCCCCAGCATGTCGTAGGAGTAGCGGAAACCCCTGTTTTCCATGGAGCCCGCGTTCGCCAGCGCCTCGGCTATGGTCTCGCCGGTGACGAACTGCTCCCCCATCAGGCGCATCGCCATGTCCACACCCTTGCGGATCAGCGGCTCGCCGCCCTTGCCGATCAGCCCCTTGAGTGAGCTGTTGAGGCCAGCCTCGTTGTGGGTGGCCACCAGCTTGCCGGTGATGAGCAGGCCCCAGGAGGCGGCATTGACGAACAGGGAGGCGCTCTGGCCCAGATGCTGGCTCCAGTTGCCACCGCTTATCTTGTCACGGATCAGGGCATCGCGGGTTGCCTTGTCGGGGATGCGCAGCAGCGCCTCCGCCAGGCACATCAGGGCCACCCCTTCCTGGGAGGAGAGGGAAAACTCCTGCAGCAGCCCCTGTACCAGGCCCTGACGGCCGCTGGCGCTCTTCTGGTTGCGCAGCTTCTCGGCGATGCTCATGGCGAGCTTCTGGGTGGCCTCGGCCTTCTCCTTGGGCAGGCGGGCCTGCTCCAGCAGCATGGGCACGGCCTCGGTCTCGGGGCGGCGATAGGCGGAGGTGATGGCGGCGCGCAGCACGGACTGCGGCAAGATGCTCTCGGCAAACTCGAGGAAGACCTGGATCCCCTGCTCGGTCAGGGTCTCGATGGCCTCTTCCCCGGCGGCAGCGGCCAGGCCGGAGTGCTCGGGCGGGGTCAGGCCGCGCTCCAGCTGCTCCAGATAGGTGAAGATCGCCTGCTTGATCAGCCAGTGGGGGGTGCGATCCAGGGTCTGCGCCGCCTGCTTGAGCCGGTCGCGGGTCGCTTCGTCGAGTTTAACGCCGAGGGTGGTGGTGGCCATGGGACTTCCTGTGTCTAGAAGGTAACAATATTACCGGACGGTTAAATTTTACCGAGGATGGCGCAACCAGGTGCAACCTTCAAGCAAGAAATTTTAATGTTTTGGCTACATTGTTGAATTTTCCTATGCCAAATGGTTCGGAGGATCGAGCCTTAAAACAGGGCTGAATATAGGTTTTCACTGAAATATTAATAGGTTGCATACATGTTTTCTGAGTGATTCATGAGGTGCAACCCGTGGCTGTGTTGGGTTGCTCTTTTTTGATTGCGTATCAGGCTGGTACTCGTGGGGAAACGGGTGCAACCGCCGCTGTGGACTCACTGGTGTACTGATTGTCGGGGTGACCCTGGCGCTGACTCTTCTATGCTGATAGCTGTTCGCGAAATCCGCTATCAATGACCAAGGAGATCATCATGGCGCGTGTCAGTACCTATCTCAATTTTGCCCGGGAGACGGAGGCGGCCTTCCTGTTCTATCGGGAGGTGTTCGGCGGTGAGTTCAACGGCCCCATCCACAGGTTCAAGGAGTCTCCCGGCTGCCCGGGTCAGCCGCCCCTGTCCGAGGAGGATGGCGACCTGGTGATGCACGTGGCGTTGCCCATCCTCGGCGGCCACGTGCTGATGGGCACGGACGCCCCCGCCAGCATGGGGTTCACCCTGGTGCAGGGCAACAACAGCTACCTCAACCTGGAGCCGGACAGCCGGGCCGAGACCGATCGCCTGTTTGCGGCCCTGGGGGAGGGCGGCCAGGTGGAGATGCCGTTGCAGGAGATGTTCTGGGGCGCCTATTTCGGCTCGCTGGTGGACAAGTTCGGCACTCACTGGATGTTCAACTGCGAGAGCAAGAGCTGAACCCTTGGCTGTGAATGAGAAGGGGCGCCGCGGCGCCCCTCCTGTTTATCAGTACCCCCAACTCAGAGCCTTATTTGCCCCTCCCCACCATCTCGCCGGGAATGACCCAGGCATCGGACTCCTAGGGGCTGAGCTGGCCCAAGGCAACCTGGGTCATGGTTGCCGTCCCGCCATCTCGCCGGGAATGACCCAGGCATCGGACTCCTAGGGGCTGAGCTGGCCCAAGGCAACTTGGGTCATGGCTGCCGTCCCGCCATCTTGCCGGGAACGATCCAGACATCGGACTCCCGGAGGCTTAGATGGCCCAAGGCAACCTGGCTTATGGCTGCCGTCCCGCCATTTCGCCGGGAACGATCCAGACATCGGACTCCCGGGGGCTGAGATGGCCCAAGGCAACTTGGGTCATGGCTGCCGTCCCACCATGTCGGCGGGCACCACCCAGGCATCGAATTGCTCCGCGCTGAGGTGGCCGGAGGCGATGGCTGCCTCCCGCAGGCTGAGCCCCTGATGGTGGGCTCGCTTGGCGATTTCGGCCGCCTTGTCATAGCCGATGTGGGGGTTGAGCGCCGTCACCAGCATCAGGGAACGGGCCAGCAGCTCGTCGATGCGCGCCCGGTTCGCAACGATGCCGACGGCGCAGTGGTCGTGGAAGCTTCTCATGCCGTCCGCCAGCAGCCGCACGCTCTGCAGGAAGTTGTGGGCGATCATCGGCCTGAACACGTTGAGCTCGAAGTTGCCGCTGGCGCCGCCGATGTTGATGGCCACGTCGTTGCCCATCACCTGGGCGCACAGCATGGTGAGCGCCTCGCTCTGGGTCGGGTTGACCTTGCCCGGCATGATGGAGGAGCCGGGTTCGTTCTCGGGGATGCTGAGCTCCCCGAGCCCGCTGCGGGGGCCGCTCGCCAGCCAGCGCACGTCGTTGGCGATCTTCATCAGGCTGGCCGCCAGCGTCTTGAGGGCGCCATGGGCATGGACCTGGGCATCGCTCGCCGCCAGGGCCTCGAACTTGTTGGGGGCGCTCACCAGGGGCAAGCCGGTCTGCTGTGCCAGGGTCTGGGCCACCGCCTCGGCGAAGCCGGGGGGGCAGTTCAGACCGGTACCGACCGCGGTGCCCCCCAGCGCCAGCTCACACAGATGGGGCAGGGCGGCAGCGAGGTGACGCTCCCCTTGCGCGAGTTGGGCGACCCAGCCGGAGATCTCCTGACCCAGGGTGAGGGGGGTGGCGTCCTGCAGGTGGGTGCGGCCAATCTTGACAAGGTCGTCGAAGGCGGCAGCCTTGCTGGCCAGCGTGTTTTTGAGCGTGGTCAGGGCAGGCAGCAATTGGCCCGTGATGGCGGTGACCGCCGCCAGGTTCATGGCGCTGGGGAAGACATCATTGCTCGACTGGCTCTTGTTTACCTCGTCGTTGGGGTGCACCAGCCGCGCTTCTCCCCGGGCGCCGCCGAGCAGCTCGCTGGCGCGGTTTGCCAGTACCTCGTTGAGGTTCATGTTGGTCTGGGTGCCGGAGCCGGTCTGCCAGACCATCAGGGGAAACTCGGCGTCGTGCAGGCCGCACAACACCTCGTCGGCGGCGGCCATGATGGCCTGGGCCTTGCGAGCGGGAAGCAGCCCGAGGGCGTGGTTCACCCTGGCGCAGGCAGACTTGATGCGGGCGAGGGCATGGATGATCTCCATGGGCTGGCGTTCCCCCGAGATATTGAAGTGGTGCAGGGAGCGCTGGGTCTGGGCCCCCCACAGCCGCGCCGCCGGGACTTCGATATCACCGAAGCTGTCGTGTTCGATCCGTACCGTCATGGTCGCCTCCCATCGAGAAACAAGGAGCAAGGAATCTTCCTTCCCCTCACAGCATGGCAAATCCCCCGATCGCTTGCTCACATCGGCTCGTCTGCCATGGCGTCAGTCGCCGGGTTGAAACGGCGTCAGTGCTGCCAGTGGCCGGGCATCCTCATACTCCCGGGTCGTCTCGCCGTGCTTGAAGATCTTGAAGCCCTCGCCCCGGGCGCTCCAGTATTCGATGGTCTCGCCGCTAATCTGCAGCAGGCTGGCTTCACGCAGGGCCACCACGGATTCGCTCGGATTGATGGCACAGAACTCGGCGAGGCGCTCGTCCCGGGTCTCCCCCATGTGGCCGCTGATGCTGGCGTCCAGATAGTGGGGGTTGATTTGCAGCGGGAACAGGCCCAGCGCCGGCAACACGGCGGCGCTGCACACCGGCATGTCGTTGGTGGTGCGAATGCTCGGGGTCGCCACGTTGCAACCGGCGCTCCAGCCCACATAGGGTACGCCTCGCTCGCGCACGGCGCGCTGGATGGGGACGACCAGACCGTATTCGTGCAGCAGCTGGTTCAGGCGCCAGGTGTTGCCGCCGCTGATGAAGATGGCCTCCGCCTGCTGGATGGCATCCACCGGATCGTCAAACTGGTGGATGCTGATGGTCTCCACCCCCAGGCTCTCGGCGAGATCCTGGGCGCGGGCGTCCCAGTCGCTGCGGATCACCGCGTAGGGGATGAGCAGGATGCGCTTGACCTGTTTGCGGGCGAGCAGGGTTTGTACCCGGTCGCGGGCCCAGCCAAGCAGGCCGGAGTGTTCGGTGGTTTTACCGTTGCTGAGCAGAAGCAGTTCCATGATGTTTCCTCGAAACAAGGCGCAGGACCTTGGTCTGTCCTGATGAAGGGAAGGGGCACTCTACCCCCAAGGCGGCGCCAAGTATGTGATCTCTGCGCGTTTTGTGCCCCCGGGTTAGGGGGCTCATGGATTGACCGCGTCAGGGTTGCCCGTTGACCGCCGCATAGCACAGCATCAGTTCGGCCAGGGAATTGACCTCGAGACGTTTCATCAGGCTGGCGCGGCACACCTCGACGGTGCGCACCGAGATGCAGAGATCCTGCGCTATCTGCTGATTCTTGTGGCCCCGGGCGATGAGCTGCAACAGCTGGTGCTCGCGCGGGGTGAGCCGCTCAAAGGCGGCCAGATGGGCGAAACGGGTGGCCGCGCTCAGCGTCGCCTGCTCGGCCCGTGCGATGGCGGCGAGCAGGGGGGCCAGTTGCACCGGCTTTTGCAAGAAATCCACCGCCCCCAGCTTGAGGGACTCCACTGCCAGCGGCACCTCGCCGTGGCCGGTGAGGAACAGGATGGCGATGGGGCTCTGGGCCGCCTTCAGCCGCTGCTGCACCTCGGGGCCCGACAGCCCCGGCATACGGCAGTCGAGGATGAGGCAGGCGGGCTGGTGCAGGTCGACCTCGGCCAGAAAGCGCTCGCCATCGGCAAAGCTGAATACCTGCCGCTCGTCGCAGCTCTCCAGCATGAAGCGCAGGGAGTCGAGCACGGCCTCGTCATCGTCGATCAGATAGAGCGGGGGGCGGGAGGGGGACGTCATCTCAGTTCCTCGGTGTCAGGAGAGTGGTGGGGGGGCTGAGGCGGGGGCCTCGGGTGGCGGCACGGGCAGAGTGACCCGGGCCAGACAGCCGTGGGGGCTCAGGTTCTCCAGACTGAACTGGCCGCGATGGCTCTCGACCACCTCCCGGCAGATGGCGAGCCCCAGCCCCATGCCATCCGGCTTGTCGCTGTAAAACGCCTGCTGCAGTTCGGTCGCGGGGACCCTCAGCCCGGCACCGTTGTCGCGGATCTCCAGCAGCAATCTCTGCGCCTCGAAGGCGATCAACAGCTCGACCCGGGCAGGCTCCTGTGCCGCTGCTTGCTTAGGGGGGTGAGCAGGAGAGTGAACAGCGGAGCGTGCCCTCTGCGCCGCACTCTCGGCGCCATTCTTGATGAGGTTGACCAACAACTGCTCCATCCCGGTGCCGTCCAGAGGCAGCCGGCGCGGCTGGCCCCGCCAGTGGAGGGTGAAGGTGACGTCGAGGGGCGCCAGCATCTGCTCCAGCAGGGGGCGCAGCTCCGCCACCAGGGTGGGCAGGTCGCAAGGCTCGAAGCGGGGAGGGCGCTTTTGCAGCCGGGCTCTGAGCCGGTTGACGGTCTGGGTGATGCGCTGGACCTGCAGCCCTATCTGCTCCAGAGCCTGACGCAGGGAGGCCTGGGCGGCAGTCTGGGCCGGGTCCTGTGCCAATCTGTCCAGTCGCAACAAGGCCCCCTGGCTGTAGTTGGCGATGGCGCTGAGGGGCTGATTGATCTCGTGGGCCACGTTGGCGCCCAGCTCGCCCAGTTCGGCGAGCCGTCTGGCCTGTGCCAGCTGGCGTCCCTTCTGCTCGAGCTGGTGGCGGGCTTTGAGCAGCCGGCGCTGGCTGCGGTTGAACAGACGTTGCAGCAGCAGGTGGTGACCCCCCAGCAGCAGCAGCAGCGCCAGGGCGCCCCAGCCCCATTGCTGATGCTGGCGCAGCCAGTGCCAGGCCGCTTGCCACCAGGGGCCCTGCAGCGGGTGGCGATCCAGCGCCTTGAGCAGGCGGTCGATGGCGAGCTCGCTGGTGGGCACGGTCCAGCCCGCCGAATCGGCGGCGATGGCCGCCTCGCTATCAGCGGGCAGGTCGAACAGCGCGCGGGTCACCGCCAACGCCAGCGCGGGGGAGGCTCGCTCTGTCTTGGCGAAGGACCAGTTGGGGTAGAGCCGGGTCGAGCTCTGGCAACCAAAGCCGGGGGGCGCCTGATCGTCCAGCACCCGAAACGCCCCCCTGGCGATCTTGCCCTCCCGTTCCATGCGCTCGAGCTGGCACACCGGCACGATGGCGGCGGCCACCTCTCCTGCCGCCAGCCGCTCGATGAGCCGGTCCAGTGGAAAGCCGGTGAACTGCACGGTGGAGAAGAAACGTTCCAGCCTGACCCCCTGTTCGCCCGCCTCGAAACGATAGGCGAGGTAGCCGCCGAAGGCGTTTTCCGAAACGGCGGCGACCGCTTGCCCCTCGAGGTCACGCCAGTGTCGGTAGGGGGCCTGGGCGGGCACCACCAGCGCGGCGCCGATGGCGAGATTGTCCCCTGTGGCCGGGCTCTTGAGGGTGGCGAGCCAGGCCAGCGGGTACTGGCGCGCCAGACTCACCGACTGGCCCGGGTTGGTGATGACGAAATCGAGGTGCTCGCGGG
Source organism: Aeromonas sp. sif0611 (assembly GCF_019218845.1). Classification (NCBI taxonomy): domain Bacteria; kingdom Pseudomonadati; phylum Pseudomonadota; class Gammaproteobacteria; order Aeromonadales; family Aeromonadaceae; genus Aeromonas; species Aeromonas sp. sif0611. The sequence continues at coordinate 150,783 of NZ_JAHUWU010000003.1, forward strand.
CGACGGCCTCGGCCAGTTCATCGAGCCCCAGCGGATGCAGCACGAAGCGATGGCCGGGCACGCGCTGTGCCAGCCAGCGCAGCAGCGGTTGCCACTGGGCTCTGGCCAGGGCCGGGCCGCGGGTCGCCAGCACGCCGATGCGTATCGGCTCGGCCAAGGCCCGCACCGGCGTGACCTGGGATGACGTGGGTTCCTGTCGGGCTGGCGCTGGCGAAGAGGGGGTCGGAGCGGCCTGCACCCGCAGCGGCAGGGCTGACAGCGCGAGCCAGAGCAGCAGGCTGAGCAGGGGCAAGGGAACTGGGACGTGCAGGGGGCTCTCCTCTAGGTGCAAAGGGGGCAGTCTATCACCGGGACGTGCGCTTGCACGCGAACGGGGCCGGGAGGGGCGGCAAACGCCGCCCAGGTCACAGTTCTGCAGGGCTGGGGCATTTTTTATTGCGCTGGATCAACCCGGCTCCCGGTATGTGGAAAACCACAATAGAGGCGACTTCCTGCGTTGAGGACAATCGGCCCAACCCCTTTCAAGCCAGCTCAGCAGAAGGAAAGACGCCATGGAGCCCAGCAAGCGCCGATTGTTATCCGGGATCGCCGCCCTCACCGCAGGGGCGGCCCTGATCCCCGTCACCCAGGTTCAGGCGCAGTCCGTTCCCACTCCCCGCAACGGGCGTGCGGCCATCAGCCGGGGGGACGGGCGCAAGCGTTACGGCATGCTGATCGACCTGCGCCGCTGCGTCGGCTGTCAGGCCTGCACCGTGGCCTGCACCATCGAAAACCAGCCTCCCCTCGGCCAGTTTCGCACCACGGTGAGCCAGTACGAGGTGAGCGATGTGGCCGCCCTTGAGGCTCCCGCCTCCCTCTTGATGCTGCCGAGGCTGTGCAACCACTGCGCCGAGCCCGCCTGCCTCGATGTCTGCCCCACCGGCGCCACCTTCCAGCGCGATGACGGCATCGTCGTGGTCAACAACGACTGGTGCGTCGGCTGCGGCTACTGCGTGCAGGCCTGCCCCTACGACGCCCGCTTCATCAACCACGAGACCAACACCGCCGACAAGTGCACCTTCTGCGCCCATCGGCTGGAGGCGGGGCTCCTGCCCGCCTGCGTGGAGAGCTGTGTCGGCGAGGCGCGCATCATAGGGGATTTGAACGACCCCAAGAGCCGGATCAGCCGGCTGCTGCGCGAACACGAGTCGGCCCTCAAGGTGCTCAAGCCGGAGGCCAATACCCAGCCGCGGGTCTTTTATCTCGGCATGGACGAGGCCTTCGTCAGCAAGGTCGACGGCAACCCGGCCCTGCGCACCCTGCTCACCGACGATGGCAAGGAGATAGTCCATGGTCATTAACGAACTGCTGGCCCCGGCTCAGCCCATCACCTGGCTGCCCTGGGCGGTGCAATATTTCTTTCTCATCGGCCTCGCCTACGGGGCACTCTGGCTCGGCGCTTTTGAGCTGTGGCGCAAGGCGCCGGACCCGCGGCTGCAGACCCTGGCGGCGGTGCTGATGGTGGCGGCCGGCCTGGTGGCCCCCATCGCCCTGACCGCGGATCTTCACCAGCCGGCCCGGGCCTGGCACTTCTACGCCCAGACGCGCTTTGGTTCCGTCATGTGGTATGGAGCCTATCTGCTGCCGCTGTACAGCCTGCTCTCCATGCTGCTCGGCTGGCTACTGCTAAGGCCTGCCCTGGCCCGGCGCGGCGCAGAAGGGGACAAGATAGCCCGCCTTGTCAGGCTGCTCTGTCTGGGAAACTGGTCGGGGCACGTCTGGCTGCGGCCCCTCTCTTTGCTGGCCGCCCTGAGCGGACTCAGCATCGCCCTCTACACCGGGCTCGAGACCATGGCGGTGGCGGCGCGTCCGCTCTGGCATACCCCCTGGTTGCCCTGGCTGCTGACCCTGAGCGCCGTGCTGGGGGCCCAGAGTGCCCTGCTGCTGCTCAACCGCTTGCTGGCGGGCTGGCGTGCCCAGACCGAGTCGACCCTGCTGCGCCAGAGCGGCTGGACCTTGAGCCTGCTGGCGCTCTCCCTGCTGGGCTGGGCCCTGTTTGGCGGCGCCTCGGCGGCAGAGGCCGCAGCCCTCTATCGGCTCGATCCTAGCTGGCGGCTGGCGGCCCACTGGCTGTTGTTGACCCTGGGGCTGGCCAGCCTGCTGATGCTGCTCCGGCGAAGGATCTCTGCCCGCCTGTCACTCTGGGGGCTGGCGCTGCTGGGGTTGCACCTGGTGTGGGGCCTGCGCTGGCTGGTACTCATTCAGGGGCAGCTCGCGCCCAAGTACGGGGCCGGCGTCTATCTCTATGAAATCGTCTGGGGACCGGCCGGTGTGCTCGGCATTCTCGGCACCTTCGGTCTGCTGCTGGCCCTGCTGGTGGCCCTCTCGGAGCTGGTGCGCCCCTCTGTTTCCCCCGCCATCAAGGCACCCACTCCTTTTGCACACGAGGCACTCTGATGGATCACAGCAAACGCAAGTTTCTCAAGGGCGCCGCCATCGCCGGTGGCACCGGGCTGTTCGTCGCCGGTTACAGCGATACCCTCAAGCAGGTGGCGAGTGGCCTCGCCACCGGCAGCTCGGGCCAGCCGACCCGGGATCCCATCCATGGCAACTCGCTGGCCGTGGAGTACCGGGTTGACGAGCGGGGGGAGTTGCACCCCAACCCGGCCCAGCGGGTTGCCAACACCATGTGCCTCGGCTGCTGGACCCTGTGTGGAGTGCGGGCCCGCATCGACAACGATCGCGACCAGATAGTGCGGATCCTGGGCAACCCCTATCATCCCCTCTCCGCCCGCCATCACATCGACTTCAAGACCCCGGTCAAGCAGGCGCTGCTCGCAACCAGTGGTTACCAGGAAGGGGGGCTGGACGGGCGCTCCACCGCCTGCGCGCGGGGCAATGCCATGCTGGAGCAACTCGACAGCCCGCAGCGGGTCACCCGCTGTCTCAAGCGGGTGGGGCCCCGTGGCAGCGGTCGCTGGCAGAGCATCCCCTTCGAGCAGCTGGTGGCCGAGGTGGTGGAGGGGGGCGATCTGTTTGGCGAGGGCCAGGTGGATGGGTTGCGGGCCATTCGCAACCTCGCCGAGCCGCTCGACCCGGCCAACCCGGAGTACGGCCCCAGAGCCAACCAGCTGCTGGTGAGCAACGCCTCGGACGAGGGGCGGGATCACTTCATCAAGCGCTTCACCTTCAACAGCTTCGGCACCCGCAACTTTGCCAACCACGGCGCTTACTGCGGCCTGTCGTTCCGGGTCGGGGCCGGCGCCCTGCTGGACGATCTGGAGAAGAACGCCCACCTCAAGCCGGACTGGGACGAGAGCGACTTCCTGCTGTTCATGGGCACTTCGCCCCAGCAATCGGGCAACCCCTTCAAGCGCCAGTCCCGTCAGCTGGCGGCGAACCGGGCGCGACCGGGCAAACCGTTCTCCTACGTGGTGGTGGCCCCCAGCCTGCCCAACACGGTGAACATGCCGTCCGCCCCCGCCAACCGCTGGCTGCCCATCCGCCCCGCCACCGACTCGGCGCTGGCCATGGCCATGCTGCGCTGGATCATCGACAACCAACGCTACGCCGAGCCCTTCCTGACGGCACCCCATGCCGCTGCCGCCGAGCGGGCCGGCTATCGCGGTTTTTGCAACGCCAGCCACCTGGTACTCTGCGACGAGTCTCACCCGCGCTTCGGTCAGATGCTGCGGGCCAGCGATCTTGGCTTGCCCTTTGATGGGGAAGCCTATGGGGAGGGGGACGCCATGCTGGTAGAGGAGGCGAGCAGCGGCGAGCCGAGACCCGCCGGCCAGTGTGAGCGGGCCAACCTCTGGGTGGATCGCCCCCTTCAGGGCCCCAAGGGGGAGTTCGCGGTCAAGAGCAGCTTCCAGCTGCTGGCCGAGGCGTGCCGCGAGCACACTCTCGCGCAATACAGCGCCGAGTGCGCCGTGCCGGTGGCTGACATCGAGGCGCTGGCGCGGGAGTTCACCAGCCACGGCACCCGGGCGGCGGTGGTCTCCCATGGCGGCACCATGAGCGCCAACGGCTTCTACTCGGCCTGGGCCATCATGATGCTCAACGTCATGATTGGGAACCTCAACGCCCGGGGCGGCGCCGTGGCGAGCGGCGGCAAGTTCGATCCCTTCGGGGCGGGGCCGCGCTACGATCTGGCGAGCTTCCCCGGCATGGTCAAACCCACCGGAGTCTTCCTGTCGCGATCCAAGTTCCCCTACGAGAAGACCTCTGAATATCGGCGCAAGCGCGAGGCGGGCCAGAATCCCTATCCGGCGCAAGAGCCCTGGTTCCCCATCTCCGGCCCCTTGCTCGGCGAGCACCTGACTGCGGCGGTGAACGGCTATCCCTACCGGCTCAAGGCCTGGATCAATCATATGGGCAATCCCCTCTACGGCCAGGCCGGGCTCAGCAAGGCCATAGGCGAGCAGCTCAAGGACCCTGCCGTGCTGCCCCTTGTGGTCAGCATCGACAGCTTCATCAACGAGTCGTCGGCGCTGTCGGACTACCTAGTGCCGGATACCCTCACCTACGAGTCCTGGGGCTGGGCCACCGCCTGGCACGGGGTGATGACCAAGGTCTCCACCGGCCGCTGGCCCATCGTGGAGCCCCGTGTCGCCAAGACTGCCGAGGGGGATCCGGTCTGCATGGAGTCCTTCTTTATCGCGGTGGCCAAACGGCTGGGGCTGCCGGGCTTTGGCGAGGGGGCGCTCAAAGGGGCAGACGGCAAGGTGCACGGCTTGAACCGGGCGGCGGACTTCTCCCTCTACGGGGCGGCCAACGTCGCCTATCTCGGCGAGCCGGTGCCTCCTATCGGGCCTGAGGATCTCGCCTGGTCCGGGGTGGCGCGGATCCTGCCAGTGCTGAACGCCACCCTGAGTGCGGAGGAGGCGGGTCGCGCCGCCTACCTCTTCGCTCGTGGCGGACGCTTCGAGCCGGCGGCCAAGGGGCGCGATGACGCGGGTCAGCCAAGCAAGCGCTGGCCCAAGCCGCTGATGGTATGGAACCCCGAGGTGGGCAGCCGCCGCCACAGCCAGAGCGGGCAATACTTGAGCGGTACCCCGCGCTTCTTCCGCCCCCAGCTGGCGGACGGTACGCCGCTCAATGAGGCGTTCAAGCCGGCCCAGTGGCCGCTGCTGCTCACCAGCTACAAGTCCCACACCATGAGCTCCATGAGCATCGGCTCGGATCGCCTGCGCCAGGTGAACCCCAGCAACCGGGTGCGGCTCAATGCGCAGACGGCGGCGCAGTTGGGCATCGAGAGCGGGAACAGGGTGCGGGTCAGCACCCCGGATGGCAGCGTGATCGGGGTGGCCGAGTGCGTGGCCGGGGTGCAGGCCGATGCCATCGCCATCGAACACGGTTTCGGCCACAAGGAGCTGGGGGCGCGGGAACATTGGATAGACGGCCAGAAAGTGGTCGCCAATCCGCTGCGCGGAGCCGGGGTCAATCTGAATGACTTGGCGGTGCTGGATCCCAGCCGCCATGGCCGCTACCCCCTGGTGGACTGGGCCATCGGCTCGTCGGCCCGTCAGGGGCTGCCGGCCCGGGTGGAGAAGCTGGTATGAGGAACCAATGAAAACGGGGCCTGCGGGCCCCGTTGCTTATCTGCTCTGCGTCACTGTCACAGTTTGAAGTCGACCCATACCAGGCGGTGATCCGAGCTGACGCCCTTGGCGATGCCCAGCTTGGCGTCATACACCAGGTGGTAGCCCGGCTCGAAGCTGGCCGGCCAGAACACGCCAGAGGCAACCGCGTTCAGGTTGGCGGAGGGCAGCACGTGGTCGAGCAGCAGGCCGCTGCTGCTGGTGATGCGCTCCGGGGTGGGGCGGTTGTTGTTGCGCTTGCACTGATCCGGCTGGCTGGCGAGGCACTCGGGCCCGCCCTGGCTGACCGGGATCAGGGCGCCGTTGGTGACGGCCTGGTTGACCAGCACATGGTTGTGCAGATCCTGAATGGCGGTCAGGTCGCCATCGCCAATCTGGGGATCGGCGTTGAGATCGCCGGCGATGACGAACTTGGCACCCGCGGGCAGGCCACCGGCCTTGCCGGCGTCATCCACCATGTAGCTGGCGGTCTCCACGTAATCCTGCCAGAAGGCGACTTCGGCCCGGTTGTGCTTGACGTTGTGGCGCGCCGCGTTGCCGAAGATGGGCGGGGTCGGGTGGGAGATGAGGAAGTGGATCACCTCCTCCTTGTTGCCGCGCTTGATGCGCACCGGCACGTCGGCGTGGTTCTTGGACGAGAGCGGGAAGGCCTGCCAGGCGGCATCGTCATACCAAGCATCGCCACACTGGCGGCCGGCCGGGATCGGCGCCTTGGCATTGTTGCAGTCGTCGATGACCGGGTTCACTTCGCCCGGCATGTCCTTCCACTTGAATTTCTGGAAGGTGCGGATCTGCTTGGTATCGATGGGGTACTGGGACATCACGGCGAAGGCGTACTGGCCGTGGTAGTTGCCAAAGCCCCAGGCGTCGTCCGGCCCGTTGTTGACCTTGCCGTCCAGGTTGAGGTCATGGCCGCTCATCAGGCCGGTGTTGGTGGCGAAATTCTGCAGCACCGGGTAGCTGATGGCCTTCACCTCGTCGTGCTGGGCATGGGCCAGGTAGTTGTCGTTGAAGGCTTTGAGGTCCGTGGTGTCGCTGCCCTTGCCGTCATTGTCGAATTCGTTGAGCAGGAACACGTCCGGCCGGGTGCGCTGGATGATTTCGGCGATGTTGCGGACCTGCTGCACATTGAGGGCCTTGGTCTTCTCGGCGCCGCTCAAGGTGCCGTCGGCGAGGCGCGCCAGCAATGCATCCTGCTCGGTGCGACTGAGGGCCAGTTCACCGGCGAGCATGCCGGCGGCGGTGCGATCGAAGGAGAGGTTGAAGGTAGCGAAGCGAACCATGGGGGTCGGGGTCTCGGAGTCATTTTGGCTGTTACAGCCTGCCATCAATCCGAGGGAAATGGCAACGGCCAGTAGGGATTTGCTGATATTTTTCATTGTAATATTCCGTAGCATCAACAGGTTATGCCTGAGAGTCAAAGAAGCCCAGGCGGGCCCATTATAGAGAGGCGGGGCCGAAACGGGTTCTGAATGAGCCAAACTGTGAGACCATTCACAGCCTGAAGAAGAGGAAGGGGCGGGATGAGCCGGCAGCCAGGGTCCCGGGCGTTCAGGACCAGCGAGAAAGAAGGAAGTGACAGGAGGCGTTGGCGCTCTGGCTCCGGGCGTTCAGGACCAGCGAGAAAGAAGGAAGTGACAGGAGGCGTTGGCGCTCTGGCTCCGGGTGTTCATGACCAGCGAGAAAGAAGGAAGGGACAGGAGGCGTTGGCCTCTGGCTCCGGGTGTTCAGAACCAGCGGGAGAGGGGGGAGGGCATGGCGTAGGCGTAGCCCTGTTGGTAGTCGCAGCCGAGGCGGTTCGCTATCTCGATATGGGTCTGGGTCTCCACCCCTTCGCACACCACGGCCATGCCGAGTCGCTGCAGGTATTTCACCAGCCCCACCAGCATCTTCAAGGCGTGTGAGGTGCACGCCGCCTGCAGCAGCAGGGAGCGATCCAGCTTGACTACCTCGTAGGGCAGTGCCATCAGCCGCTGAAAGTTGCACTCCAGGGAGCCGAAGTCGTCGCAGGCGATGTGGGCGCCATGGGCGCGCAGCACCTCGATCAGCGCCCTGTACTGGCTCTCCAGCCGGGTGTGCTCCAGCCCCTCGAACCAGATGTCGATCCCCACCTTGCGGGCCTGTATCAACACCAGCAGCAACAGATTCTGATAGGTCGGACTGGAAGGCGCCGGGTTGAGGTTGATGGAGAGCGTATAGGGGCCTTTTTGCGCGAGCACGGGCAGGTCGCGCAGTATGGCCCTGAGCATGACGATATCCAGATGCAGGGACTCGTCCTGGCTGAGCGAGGCAAAATCGATGCCCTGATAACATTGCGCCACCGGATCCCAGCGCCTGGCCAGCGCCTCGTACCCCTTGACCTGACGGTCCCGACCGATGATCGGCTGGTAAAAGGGAACGGCAACATCTGCCATGGCCATCATTGCCATGGCACTCATCGGATACTCTTCTTTGAACGCAAACATGGCACTCACCTGATGGACGAATATGGCTGCGCATCATACAAGGCGCAGTCATCCAGCCGCTGTAGGAATTGTCTGATAATCAACCTGTTGCTTGCGTGGGCAGGGGCTGGCTGGAGAGCCGCGAGGGAGATCCGTCAGGAAGCAGGGGCGCGTGATGAAATGGGTCCCTGGGAGGTCGGGTGAGGTGTCAGCGAAGTGCGTGTTCCGGCTGGTGGCCTCCGGCATCAAGGAGGGGCGTACCATGCATGGCCTGGGCCAGCCACTCCCAGTCCAGTGGCGGTGTGCCGGCCTTGAAGCGCTGGTAGGCCTGGCCCTGATGGATGGTCAGAAACAGGGTTGTCGACAGGCCGAGGCGATTGAGATAACGCACCATGACGTCCCCTTGATAATGGTGCAGCCGTTGCTGCAGCTGGGGCAGGCTCAAGCCCTGCTCCTGGCCGGTTTCATCCCAGATTGCAAACATGCGAGGTGGCTCCTGACGGTGAGGAGTCCACTGTTTCGAAAAACGCGGAGCAGGGCAATTGTCAGATCTGACAGTGCCGAATGGAATCTTTCCAGAAAAGCGAAAACCCGGCGCGAGGCCGGGTTTTCTGAAGGATGGTGGAGGGAGAAGGATTCGAACCTTCGAAGGCAGAGCCGTCAGATTTACAGTCTGATCCCTTTGGCCGCTCGGGAACCCCTCCACAGGGGTACTACTTTTTACAGGCCTTGCATGCAATGCAGGAAGATGGTGGAGGGAGAAGGATTCGAACCTTCGAAGGCAGAGCCGTCAGATTTACAGTCTGATCCCTTTGGCCGCTCGGGAACCCCTCCACGGGGTATTTTCCTGATTGTTCGCACTTGAATGGTGGAGGGAGAAGGATTCGAACCTTCGAAGGCAGAGCCGTCAGATTTACAGTCTGATCCCTTTGGCCGCTCGGGAACCCCTCCCCAAGTGCGAGGCCGCATACTACCAGATCCGGCAAGGTTGTGAACCCCTTGGCCGCATTCTGACGACAAAAAAGTGTCGACTGGTTATTTTTTGATATCTCTCGCTCAAAATTCACGCTTTTCAATGACTTTTATGTCGATGTCCAGGGAGGGCCGGCAGGGAGGAGATACACGGAGGAGCCATGATGGGCTCCTCTTTTTTATGCGGCAAAGGATGGCAGTGGCGAGGCTCAGGCGTCGGAGGGGCGCGCCTGCTGGCAACCCTGCACCGCGTGGGCGATGAGTTCGAGGGCGCTCTGCTCGCAGGGGGGGAGTTCGTCGTCGCAGCGCGTCAGGGGGGTGACGCGCTCGCCCCATTTGATGAGGGCGGCACCCCAGGTCAGACCGGCCCCGAAGGCGGCGGTGAGCAGATAGCTGCCTGGCTTGACCCGGCCCTGCTCCAGCGCCTCGCACAGGGCGATGGGCACGGTGGCGGCGGAGGTATTGCCGTACTGCTCTATGTTGACCATCACCTTCTCCATGGGGGCGTTCATGCGCTTGGCCAGGGTCTCTATGATGCGCACGTTGGCCTGGTGCGGGACTATGAGGTCGATCTGCTCGGGGGTTATGCCGGCCTGGGTCAGCACTACGCCGGTGGCCTCGCCCATGCCGCGCACGGCGCGCTTGAAGATCTCCTGCCCCTCGAAGTTGAAGGTGAACAGGCCGTCGATGTCGGCGAAACGCACCCGATCGGTGCCGAAGTTCGGCACGTGCAGTATCTCCCGCGCCTCGCTGTCACAGCCGAGCTTGCTGGCAATCAGGCCGCTCTTCTGCTCGCTCGCCTCTATCACCACGGCGCCGGCACCGTCGCCAAACAGCACGGCAGTGTCGCGCTTGGCCCAGTCCAGCAACTGGGTGAGGCGCTCTGCGCCTATCACCAGCACCTTCTGCATCATGCCGGTCTGCACCAGGGAGGTGGCGACCGAGAGCGCATATACGAAGCCGGTACAGGCGGCATTGAGATCGAACACCGCCGCCTTGTGGGCGCCCAGGGCCTGCTGCACGGCGGAGGCACAGTTGGGCACCAGCGTGCCCGGGGTGGCGGTGGCCAGTATGATGCCATCGAGTTCACCGGCGTCCAGACCGGCGCAGGCCAGGGCACGGCGGGCGGCCAGGGTGGCGAGTGCCTGGGTGCTGACGTGGGAGACCCGGCGGGCCTTGATGCCGGTACGCGGATAGATCCACTCATCCGAGGTATCCATGATGGTGCTGAGGGCATCGTTGGTCAGCACTGCGGGAGGCAGACATTTGCCCCAGCCGGTGATATTGGCGTATTTCATCTTGTTATCGCTTCTTGTTGTGGATCGCCCGCGGGCGGAAGACATTGCGCAATTATGTCGTACAGGGTTTCCAGTGTCATCCCGCGGGGAGGGGAGCGCAAGGGGGCGCAGGGGGAACAAGGTGGTGATTTTGCTTAAATTCCCGCGGCTCCTTGTCTTAAGATGAGAGCCCGACCCAGGTTCTCCCTTCCCGAGGTGTTGTCAGTGCACAAAGCGAATCTCAACCTGTTGCCCACCCTCAAGGTGTTGCTGGAGACCCGCAACATCAGCCGGGCGGCGGAGCTGCTGCACCTGAGTCAGCCCTCCATCAGCAAGCAGCTCGGCCAGCTGCGCAGCGAGTTTGGTGACGAGCTGCTGGTGCGGGAGGGGCAGCGCTGGCTGCTGACCCCGCGGGCAGAGAGTCTGGCGGCGGCGCTTGCCGATTCCCTCGGTGCCCTGGATCGGCTCTATGCGGCGCCGGAGTTTGCCCCCGAGCGCTGCGAGCGGGTGTTCCGGCTCGCCTCCTCCGACTACGTGGCCCAGCATATCCTGCCCGACATCTGCGCGGCGCTGGCCAGGGCGGCGCCCCGGGCGGCGCTGGAGTACAGCCTGTGGGACAAGCGCCAGCTGCCGCAGCTGTGGCAGTCCGAGCTGGATCTGGTCTCCACCATCACCGAGCTGGTGCCGGATCAGATCCGCGGCCTGCACCAGGGGGAGGACAGGCTGGTGATGCTGATGGGGCGTCACCACCCGCTCTCGGGCACGGTGCCCAGCCTGGATGACTACCTCGCCTGGCCCCATCTGCAGGTGAGCGGTGGCGGCGACAAGGACAGCCCGGTGGAGCAGGTACTGGCGCCCCGGGGGCTCTCCCGCCGCTGGTTTGCCCGGGTGCCCTTCTTCCAGGCGGCGGTGGAGGTGCTGCTGCGCACCGACTGTCTGATGACCACCCCGGCCCATATCGCCTGGCAGCTCTCCCGGGAGCACGCCCTGAGTTTTTGCGATCTGCCCTTCGCCACCCGGGTGCAGCAGTATCATCTGCTGTGGCACCAGCGCCACCACCTGGATCCGGCCCACCGCTGGTTTCGCGAGCTGGCCTACCCCTTCCTGCGGGATCATCTGCAGCGCACCTTGGGGGAGAGCCGCAAACAGCTGGGGCTGAAGGCAGACCCGCTCCGCTAGGGCAGTCGGTTATGCCAGCCTATAGCCGTTGGCTATGGACTCTATTCATAACTTTCACTTCTGGCATAGCTGGCCGCCTCCTACCCTGATCCCAGTTAGAGACATTCGACTAGATAGAAGGAAAGGGTATGGAAATGACGAGTTGGCTGGCGCTCGCCGCCATTTGCGCGATGGGGGCCATCAGTCCGGGGCCCAGCCTGGCGCTGATCATCCGCAACACGGTACAGGGGGGGCAGGGCCACGGGGTGGCTACGGCGCTCGGCCACGGCCTGGGGGTGGGGATCTACGCCCTCATCACGGCGCTGGGTCTCTCGGTGCTGATCACCCAGACCCCGCTGCTGTTTGATCTGATCCGCTACGGCGGCGCCGCCTTCCTCGCCTGGCTCGGAGTCAAGGCGCTGCTGGCCAGGCCCGCCAGTGGCGACGCTGCCGACGAGACGGTGCACGGTGCCCGTGGCCGTCAGGGGGCGTTCGAAGGCTTTATGGTGGCCTTCTTGAACCCCCAGCTCGCCATCTTCTTCATCGCCCTGTTCAGCCAGTTCGTGCACGCCGATACCGGCTGGCGCGAGGGGAGCATCATGATGCTGACCGCCGGGGGCATAGACGCGCTCTGGTACGTGCTGGTGGCCCTAGTGCTCTCCCGTGGGCCCGTGCTGGCCTGGCTCAAGGCCAAGTCTTTCGTGATCGATAAGGTCAGCGGCCTGGTGTTGCTGGGGCTGGCGCTCAAGGTGGTGCTTTGAGCCCGCGTCCCAAAGGTGGGATAGGGGCCTGATCCAATCCTGCATTCTGCGGTGATCTTAAGCGGGATCAAGGCGAAGGGCGCCCGGTCTCGCTAGAGTGACGGGCATTTCTCGTCCGCCTTCAGACCAGACCCATGCAGGATCACACCCAGACTAACCGCCTCGAGCTGCTGGCCCCGGCCAGGAACCTCGCCTATGGCATCGAAGCCATCAACCATGGCGCCGATGCCGTCTACATGGGCGGCCCCGCCTTTGGCGCCCGCAGCGCGGCGGGCAACTCCCTCGAAGATATCGAAGCGCTGGCCCGCCACGCCCACCGCTTCGGCGCCCAGGTGTTCGTCGCCTTCAACACCTTGCTGCATGACCACGAGCTGGAGCAGGCCCGGCGCCTGACCCACCAGATTTACGAAGCCGGGGCCGATGCGCTTATCGTGCAGGACATGGGGCTGCTGGCCCTGGATCTGCCCCCCATCGCGCTGCACGCCAGCACCCAGACCGACAACCGCACGCCGGAAAAGGTGAAGTTTCTGCAGGACGTGGGTTTCTCCCAGGTGGTGCTGGCCCGGGAATTGTCCCTAGAGCAGATCCGTGCCATCAGCGCCCAGACCCAGGTGCAGCTGGAATTCTTTATCCACGGCGCCCTGTGCGTCTCCTACAGCGGCCAGTGCAACATCAGCCACGCCCGCACCGGGCGCAGTGCGAACCGTGGCGAGTGTGCCCAGCTCTGCCGGCTGCCCTGCTCCCTGCAAACGCCAGGGGGTGAGGTGCTGGTGGAGAACAGTCACCTGCTCTCCTTGAAGGACATGGATCAGAGCGCGAACCTGGAGGCGCTGATCGCCGCGGGCATCCGCTCCTTCAAGATTGAGGGGCGCCTCAAGGGGCTGGACTACGTCAAAAACGTCACCGCCTGGTATCGCCAGAAGCTGGACGCCATTCTCGAGCGCCGCCCCGATCTGGTGGCCGCCTCCGCTGGCCGTTGCAGCTACGGCTTCACGCCGGATCCGAAGAAGAGCTTCAACCGGGGCAGCACCGACTACTTCCTCCATGGCCGAAAGCCGGACATCGACTCGCCGCGCAGCCCGAAATATCTGGGTGAGCCGCTCGGGCGCGTCAGCAGGGTGACCCGAGATGGCATCGAGATCGACGGCAAGCAAGTGACCCTCAACAACGGCGACGGCCTCGGCTTCTTCAAGCCGGGGGGCGAGCTGGTGGGGATGCGCCTGAACAAGGTGGAAGGCAAGCAGTTACTGCTGTCGGAGCGCATGCCCGGGCTCAAGGTCGGTGCCGAGATCTACCGCAACCACGATCAGGCATTCAGCAAGTTGCTGGAAAAGCCGAGTGCGGATCGCCGCATCCGGGTTGACATGCACCTCTCCGAGTGCGACGAGGGATTACGGCTCGCACTGGTCGACGAGCAGGGCATCAGTGCCACCGTCACGTTCCCCTGCGACAAGCTGCCGGCCGACAATCCGGCGCGGGCGCTGCAACAGGCGAGGGATCAGCTTGGCAAACTCGGCAACACCCTGTTTGAGGCGCGCCAGATTGAGTTGGTATTCACTTCTCCCCTGTTTATTGCCGCATCCGTGCTCAACGGCCTGCGCCGGGACGCCATCGCCGCCCTGGAGGCGGCCCGTCTGGCCGCCTACCGGCGACCCGAGCGGCGCATCCCGTTGCGAGGCGCCACCTACCCCCAGCACCGTCTCTCCTACCTCGGCAACGTGCTGAACAGCGCGGCCGAACAGTTCTTCCGCGACCACGGGGTGGGGCGCATCGCCCCTGCTTACGAGGCGAACAAGGAGCTGGGGGAGGTGGTGTTGATGACCACGAAACATTGCATTCGCTACAGCCAGCACCTCTGCCCGAAGGAGGTGCCCGGCCTCAAGGCCGAGCCGCTGGAGCTCAAGATGGGCAAGGACAGCTTCCGCCTGCGCTTTGACTGCCATCGCTGCGAGATGCAGGTGATGGGCAGCCTCAAGGGGTGATGGCTGCCCGAGTGGGCATAGGGCGAGAGCGGATTTGATGGCAGTATGGGGGCGCGGCCTTATCACGGATATCTCGTGGTGAGTCGTCTTCCCCCAGCCTTCCTCTGCTGACAAAGGATCTGTCATGAACATCAATGCACTGCCGTTTTGCACCACGAACTGGGCCGAGATAGCCCCAACCGAACACAAGGGGGAACGGGGCGTCGCCCGCTGGCACACCCGGCAGTTCGGGGATCTGCGGGTGCGGATGGTGGAGTACTCCCCCGGGTATCTGGCGGATCACTGGTGCAGCAAGGGCCATGTGCTGCTCTGCCTCGAGGGGGAGCTGCACACCGAGCTGCAGGATGGCCGCGTCTTCACCCTGACGCCGGGCATGAGCTATCAGGTGGCGGACAACGCCGAGCCCCATCGCTCTTACACCGATCAGGGAGCCCGGCTCTTTATCGTCGACTGAGCCGCGCCCTTTCCCGTCTCCCCCTTCCTCTTTCAGGAACCAGCCCATGCTTGAACTCAGACCGAACTGTGAATGCTGTGACCGGGATCTGCCCGCCGACACAGCGACGGCCTACATCTGCTCCTTCGAGTGCACCTTCTGCGCCGAGTGCAACGATCAGTATCTGCACCTGACCTGCCCCAACTGTGGCGGCGAGCTGGTCAGACGCCCGCGCCGCCCGGCGGCCAAGCTGGTGAACAACCCCGCCTCCCTCAAGCGCGTCTTCAACCCGGCCCTGAAAGCGGCAATGAGCAAGGGACGCTAGGGCTGCCGGGCACACTGCGGGCAAGCCACCATTTGAATTCTTGCCCACGCCTCCGGTCGTCAGGGGGAAACGGTATGGCTGTGGAACCATGACGGGTGGACAAGACGAGGCTGCTGGGAGGTCTGTACCGGTGGGCGAGCGCCCACCGGTGGGTTCGGTCGCAACCCTGGCAGGTTGCCGACGACACACTATGGTTTGGCGAACTGATCGGCGCTCAGCACCTCGATGCCAACGAACGGCTGATCGCCCTCGACCCAGGCATCGTGCCCCGGTGGAATGGTGTAGGACTCCCCGGCGTTGATGGTCTTGAGGGTGCCATCTGCGAGACGGACCGTGAGCGACCCCGAGACGGCGTAACCCAGGTGCGAGAGCTGGCATTGCTCCGTCTTGACGACCGGTTTGATGCAGTCAGACCAGCGCCAGCCGGGGGCGAAGTTGAACCGCCCTATGGTGTAGCCATCGAGTTTGACGACCTCGACCCGGGTCTTGTCGGGGGTGCGCACCTCGTCTGGGGCGCCGTGGGACTTCACCTGGAATTCAGTGACGGTGACTGGAGTGGACATGTTTCCTCCTCGTTTCAAACGGATCGCGGCGATAGCCGCGATCGGATCGCCAGGAAACACGCCGTGATCTCGATAGTCAGCAAGCTGCCAACGCGCAGCGTCATCCCGGTATTCGAAGTATTCGCCCAAACTCCCGTCGGCGCCGTGCTTTGAGGCCAGTGACCGGCAAGTATTCAACCGGGGGGCGGCGTCCCGCTTTCACCTTCTCGGAGTCATCGGTATAACCGTTTTTTTCAATCTCTTGTCTGGCTGTACAGGCTGTACAGGCTGTACAGGCTGGATGGGATGAATGGCCAGGGGCCGGACGGCCCCTGGTTGTGGAGACTCAGAGGCGTGGGTCAGCGCGAAATCCCCTCGAGGTGCAGCAGCGCCTGCTTGATGGGCAGGCCGCCCGCATAGCCGGTGAGGCTGCCACTTTGGCCAATCACGCGATGGCAGGGCACTATGATGGAGAGCGGGTTGCGGCCGTTCGCGGCGCCCACCGCACGGCTCGCGCTCGGCTTGCCGATGGCGCGGGCGATGTCGCCGTAGCTGCGCGTCTCGCCATAGGGGATGTCGCACAGTGCCTGCCACACCGCCTGCTGAAACGCCGTGCCCCGCGCCGCGAGCGGCAGCGTGAAGCGCTGCAACCGGCCCGCGAAGTAGTCTCGAAACTCCGCGAGAAAGGGGGCGAGCGCCTCGCCGTCCTGCCGCCAGTCGCTCATGTCTGGCAGCGGCCGCAACCCGGCCACGAAGTCCACGTGGACCAGACCGCGCTCATCGATGGCGACCAGCAGATCGCCGCAGCGGGTGGGCAACATATCGTAACGGATCATGGGGTTGTCTCCTTGGGTTCGTTGTCCGGGTTTTCCCGGGCCGGGTCTGTCAGCAGTGCAGGCTGCTCGCTCATGGCGTGCCACAGCCAGCTCGCGGCATAGGCGCGCCACGGTTGCCAGGGCGCGCTGCGCGTTTCCACCTCCTTCACCGGCAGCTTGGTGCCGCCCCCCAGCGCCTTTTGCAGCACGAGATCCGAGGCGGGGAAGGCGTCCGTGTCCAGCCCGCAGCGCAGCCGCCAGTACGCGACCGTCCAGGGCCCTATGCCCGGCAGCGCGAGCAGTTGCTCGTCGCTCGCGCTGCCAAGGGTGAGCGCGCCGCTCGCGAGCGCCGAGGCCAATCCCTGCAGCGTGCGGATGCGGCTGCCCGGCATGCCGATGCCGTCGAGATTGAGCTCGCACAGCTGCGCCGGCGTGGGTAGCTGCGCCGTGCCGAACTGCGCCAGGGTGCGCGCCACCAGGCGCCCCATGATGGTGATGGCGCCCTTGACCGACACCTGCTGGCCGACGATGGCGCGCAACATCACCTCGTATTCGTCCCAGCCCCCCGGCAGCCGCACCCCGGGCCAGCGCCCCTGTATCCGCGCCAGCAGCGGATCCTGCCCGAGTTGCTTGCCGATGCGCACCATGTCCGCATCGAGATCCCACATGCGGCGCACGCGATACAGGATGTCCGGCAGTGCACTCGGCGGCAGATCCTGCACCGTCAGCCTGAGCCTGTTCCCCTCAAGGGGCTCGATGCGGACGAGCCCCTCCTGCTCACCAACCCGGTGGCGTCGCTCATAACCGTGCTCATCCACCCGCTCCAGCCCCGGAATGGCGCGCAGCCGGTAGAACGCGAGCATGGCCTGCGCATCGAACGGCGGGCGATACATCAGTTGCAACTGCAGGCTTGCCTGCGGCGTCTGCGCTGGCGCACCGCCTTCCTGTTTGCGCAGGGCACCGGGCGTCAGTCCGTACGCCTGGTGCCAGGCATCGTTGAAGCGGCGAATGCTCGCAAAGCCCGACGCGAACGCGACGTCCGTGATGGGCAGCCGCGTCTCCGTCAGCAGCCGCTTCGCGAGCAACAGGCGGCGCGTCTGCTCCACCTGTTTTGGCGAGGCGCCGAGGTGTTGCTCGAACTGACGCCGCAGCGTGCGCTCAGTGATCCCGGCTTGCGCCGCGAGCGCGCCCAGGCTGTGCTCCGCGAGCTCACCGCGCTCGATGCGCGCCAGCACTTGGGCGACCAGGGGCGGCAGATCCCCGCTCTGGGACGGTGCGAGCTCCGGGCGACAGCGCAGGCAGGGGCGCAGCCCGTGCTGCTCCGCCGCCGCCGCGAAGCGAAAATAGCGCACGTTGTGCTCGTGCGGCGCCCGTGCGGGGCAGATGGGGCGGCAATAGATGCCGGTGGACAGCACGCCGGTGAAGAAGCGGCCGTCGAAACGCGCGTCCCGTGCGAGCCGGGCGGCGTGACACTGCTCGCGCGTGAGGCCGGGGATGATCTCGTCCTGGGGCGTTGGGACTGGGGGCGCTGTGTTCATGGCATGACTCGGATTTCTGTGGGCATGTCCCAGAGACTAAGCGGGGGCGAGAGGGGTGACTAGCCAAAAACGGACAGGGATAGCAAAAAAATCGGGTGCTCGGGGAGGGGATAACAGGGCGCGACGAGGGTCGCGCCCTGGGAAGGCGCTTATTTCAAATAGCGCTGTTCGAGGTGCTTGCGCAGCCACTGCGGATTGAGTGCTTCGCCGGTTGCGCGACGGATGAGCTCGTCCGTGCCGTGCACGCTGCCCTGGGACCAGATGTGGCGACCGAGCCAGCCAAAGATCTCCGGCAGGCGGCCCGCCGTGATGAGCTGCCCCATGTCGCCGAGTTCACGTTCCAGCGCGAAGCGCAGCTGCGCCGCGTACATGGCGCCGAGCGTGTAACTCGGGAAGTAGCCAAACGAGCCGTCCGTCCAGTGAATGTCCTGCATGCAGCCATTCTGGTAGTTGCCCTTCGTGGACAGCCCGAGCCACTGCTGCATCTTCGCATCCCACAGCGCCGGGATGTCCGCGACCTCGATGCGCCCCTCGATGAGATCGCGCTCCAGCTCGTAGCGCAGTATCACGTGCGCCGGATACGTCACCTCGTCCGCATCGACGCGGATAAGGCCTGGCTCGACCCTGTTGTACAGCCGCTCGAGGTTCGCCGGTGCGAGCGCAGCCTGCTCGCCGAAGTGCGCGCGAATGCGCGGCGCTATCTGCGCGAGGAACGCGGGGTGATGGCCGAGCTGCATCTCGCAGAACAGGCTCTGGCTCTCGTGAATGCCCATGGAGCGCGCCTCGGCGACCGGCTGGCCGAGCAGATGGCGCGGCAGCCCCTGTTCGTAGCGCGCGTGGCCCGTCTCGTGGACTATGCCCATCAGGCTGGAGACGAACTCCTGCTCGTTGTAGCGCGTGGTGATGCGCACATCCGTCGGTACGCCGCCGCAGAACGGGTGGCTGCTCACATCGAGCCGGCCGTGCGCGAAATCAAAGCCGAGCAGCCCCATCACCTCCTGGCCGAGCGCCTGCTGCGTCGCGATGGGGAAGGGGCCTTGTGGGGTGAGGATGGCGTCGCTCTTCTGCCGCTCGCTCACGGTCTGGATGAGGTCGGGCAGCCAGCTCGTGAGATCGCCGAAGATCTCGTCCAGCCGTGCGCTCGTCATGCCGGGCTCGTACAGCGCCAGCATGGCGTCATAGGGGCGTACCCCGAGCGCCTCGGCGCGCAAGGTCGCCACCTCTCGCGACAGGTGCACCACCTCCTCCAGGTTAGGGGCAAAGCCCGCCCAGTCGTTCTCCTTGCGCTGGCGGCGCCAGGCGTGCTCGCACTTGCTGCCGGCCAAGGAGAGCGCCTCCACCAGCTCGCTTGGCAGCAGGCTCGCATCCTGCCAGTGGCGCTTGATCTCCGCGAGGTTCGCACGCTGGGTCGCGTCCAGCGGTTCGCTCTCGGCCCTGGCAATCCAGTCGCCGAGTTCGGGGGCGGTGCGCTTGTGGTGGATCAGCACGCCGAGCTCCGCCATCGCCTCGGCGCGGGCCTCGTTGCCCCCCTCCGGCATCATGGCGGCCTGATCCCAGCCGCAGATGGCGGACAGGTGGGAGAGGCGGTGCAGTTGTTGCTGATGTTGTTCGAGTTTCTGGTATGACATGGGATTGTCCTTGTTATCGTCCCTGATGGTATGCACCCCGTACCTGGCATGATCGGGGCTGCCCGATGCTAGCACTGTGCCGCGGGCGGGGGCCACCCTCAGGCGGTCAGCCGAGGCGCTTCTGGTGACGTTCGCGGTTTTCCGTCTTCTTGCGCTCGCTCTTTCGCAGCAGCACATAGAGCGCGCCGCTGCCGCCGTGGCGACGCTCGGCGCTGTGCATGGCCATCACCGCAGGCAGTTGCGGCAACCAGGCGCTGACATGGCTCTTGAGCTGGGCGCGCGGCGTGCTGCGCTCCCCCTTGCCATGCAGGATCAGCAGGCAGCGGATGTCGCGCACCTCGCACTCCTGGATGAACTGCACCAGGGCGGTTCGCGCCTCCTTGATGGTTTTGTGGTGCAGGTCGAGGGAGCCTTGCAGCTCGTACTTGCCGAGCCGCAGCTTCTTGTAGACCCCCTCCTGCACGCCGTCGCGCTTGAAGCCGACGATGTCGTGGGGATCCAGCATCTCGACCGCCTCCGTGCCGAGGTGATTCAGGGCGAGCTGTTCGGCGGTGGCGGCTTCCCGGCGCGCGAGTTGCGCCTCGGTCGGCAGGCTGTTGCCCGCATTGGGGGCTATGTGGTCGCTGCGCAGCGGCCGCACGTCGGCCACTTCCTGCAGGAACAGTGAGAGTTCGTCGTTATGAGACACGGCAGGCTCCCCGCATGAGAATGAGGGGGCATTATAGCGGGCCTGACCCGTGCTTAGAATGGCGGGGCGCGGCGGGCTAAGGGGCCCGCACCTGGTGTCGCGCCGGGTTATTGACCCTCTTTCGGCGGCTCTGCGTGCATCACCTTGTAGATGAAATAGACCGCGTAGGCGCTGATCAGCAGGAAGGTGCCGATAATCACCAGCATGGACATCAGCCCCACGCTGTTGCCGAACATCAGGTTCATCCAGAATTCCATCTCGTCCACTCCTGTCATTGCGCGATGACAGGCATGATAAATACCTCTTTGGGAGTGAGGAGATGATCTCGATCAACTCCCTTTGTGGTTATTTAATCGGCAGCGAATTCTGTGAGCAGCCTCGCACCCGGCACCCTGCCCGGTGACAGGACGCCTGTCTGGCGGACTTAGTTTGCCGCTGCGGGTTCGGTGAGCGGCGTGATGCGCCAGCCTTGCTGCTCCAGCAGCGCGAGCAGGCCCTGCTCGCCGTAAAGGTGCAGGGCCCCTACCACGATAAAGCTCTCGTTTGGCAGGCCGGGCCACTGCTTGACCCAGTTGCGGTTGCGCTCCGCCAGCAGGGTCTGCTCCAGCCAGGCTTGCAGCTTGGGCGGTGCCATCTCCTCCTTGAGCAGGTTGATCAGGGTGGCCTGATCCCCGTCCTGCCACGCCTTCATGACCTCGGCGAACCCCTTCTCGAGGTCCGGCAACTCATCCAGGGTGCTCTCCAGCATCAGGGTCTGGTTGTCACCGACGCTCGCGAGATAGCCAAGCTGTTCCAGCAGGGTCTCCAATCCGATGATGGGTTTGCCGCCGTCGTTTGCCCGTTTGGCGAAGTGCTGATCCACCCCGAATTCACCGCGGTAACCGGTGCGGTCCAGCGCGGCCTGGGTCAGGGTGATGGCCGCGAACCAGGGACGCAGCGGCGCCAGCATGCTCTCGTTGAGGCCGTTCTGGCCGGCGGCGATCAGGGTGCGCCGGTATAGATCGATGGGCAGGTGATCCTTGAGCGTCTTGCCATCCACCAGCCGGGTGATGGCCCCCATCTCCTGCCACTGCGCCTGGCTGATGTGGGTCATGTCGACTTCCATCACCAGGGCGTGGCTCTGCTGCCAGGCGCGCTCGATGGGATCCGGCAGGGGATAGAGGGAGGGTTTGCCCGCATGGATGGAACCCAGCACCCAGTGCTGCTCGTTGCCCTTGCTGATGCGGTAGAAGGCCGGGTCGGCAAAGGCGTGCAGCGGTAGCAGCAGGCACAGCAGGAAGGGAAGCAGCGTGCGATGGAATCTCATGAGGCACCTTATGTGAGCGGGATGAGTGCTCTATGATAAGTCCTCATTTGTCACAGCCAAGAGGTTTCCCATGCCCCACCTTCGTTTTCGGGCAGTTTCTGTCGACACCCTGCAGCAGATAAGCACGTCCCTGATGGCGGATCTCTGCGCCCTGACTGGCGGCAAGCCGGAGTTCGTCACCCTGGAGTGCGTTGCCAGCACTCAGGTGAGGGACGGTGCGATCGACGCCGGTTTTCCCTTCGTGGAGCTGGTCTGGTTCGAGCGCCCGCAGGAGGTGCAGGATGCCGCAGCCGCCCTCATCACCCGTCACCTCAAGGCGGTGTTGGGTGAGCAGAGCTATGTGGTGGTGCAGGTGTTGCCCATCGTCAAGAGCGCCTACTACAGCAACGGCCAGCACTATTGAACGCATGTCACGTTGGATAGCGATGCTGTCCAGACGGTCAAGTCCCGGTACGACAGCAATGGCCAGCACTACTGAGCAGATGCACGTGTTCGGGCGGGGATCAGTCCCGCCGGGGATCAGGCCGACTTGCCGAGGATCCGGTCAAGCCAGCGGCTCGGCAACAGGCGACGCAATATGCTGAACAACCTGGTGGGCAGGGTGACCGGGTATCGATGCCTGGGGCGCTTGCTCTGGAGCGCGTGCAGCAGCGGCGGTATGCAGGCCTCGCTCGGCAGCGTGAAGCCGCTGGTAGAGCCCTCTTTCTCCAGCCGGGTCAGGGTCTGGCGATAGGCGCCCTGATGGCGGCTCTGGGCCGGATCGATGTGGCGTACGAAGGCGTCGCGGGCATTGGCGCGAAACCGGGTGTCGATGGGGCCGGGCTCGATCAGGCTGATGTGCACGCCACTGCCCTCGAGCTCGAGGCGCAGGGTGTCGGTGTAGCCTTCCAGCGCGAACTTGCTGGCGTTGTAGGCGCCGCGATACTTCATGGCCACCAGGCCAAGCACCGAGCTGTTCTGCACTATCCGCCCCTCGCCTGCGGCCAGCATGGCCGGCAGCACCTGACGAATGAGATGGTGCCAGCCAAACAGATTGGTGTTGAACTGCGCTTTGAGCGCCTCCGTGGGCAAGTCTTCCAGTGCGCCGGGCTGGCCGTAGGCACCGTTGTTGAACAGCCCGAACAGGCGCCCCCCGGCCAGGGCCAGCGCCTCTGCCGCCCCCCGCTCTATGCTGGCGGTGTCCGCCAGATCCAGCTGCACCGCCAGCAGACCCTGCTGCTGCAACTGGGCGACATCCTCGGCCTTGCGGGCGGAGGCGATCACGGTGAAGCCGTGGGCGCCGAGCGCATTGGCGGCGGCGAGGCCTATGCCGCTGGAGCAGCCGGTGATAAGCACGAAGGGGTGGGGCATGAAGATCATCCTGATTGGCGGCCAGCACTGGGCCGAAGTGGGCATGGTAGCCCGAGTGCCACCAAAAACAAAACCGGGCCACGTGGCCCGGTTTTCGATCAGAACAGATGCCTGATTACATGATGGTGAACGGCATGATGATGTGGAACTTGACGTCATGCTCGGAGCTGAACATGTTCGGGTAGTACCAGCTGCCCTTGTCGTCCTGCTCGTTGTTGTAATCGGTGTAGTGCAGTTTGAACAGGGTGCCCTTCAGCTTGCCGTCCTGCACCGTGTACATGACGTCGAAGTTGACGGCCCACTCTTTGCCCGGCTCCAGGGTGCCGTCGCCATTGTTGGCATCCCAACCGTAGGCACCGGAGACACCGGCGGCCCAACCCGGAGCACCGACCAGGTCATCCAGGGTACGTGTGGTACCGAAGAAGACGGCCTTCTCTTCGTTGTGGTTCCAGTCTGAGCGGGAATCCCACCAGATCTCGTTCGCACCCTGGGAGTTGCCGTAGCCACGGGTCAGACGGGGCAGGTAGTTGCCCAGATCCCCTTCAGCCTTGGTGTAGAGGCCTTCCAGGCGGAAGGCATAGGGACCGGCTGCCCAGCTGGCGGTCAGGGCCTGTTGCCATGCCAGACCGTCATAGTCTTCGTTCTCGGTGTCGGAACCGTAGAACTGGTAGCTGGTGTTCAGGCCACCCAGCACGTCAAACTTGTGAGCCAGCTTGAAGTGGTAGCTGTCCATGTAGCCTTCGGACTGACCGAAGCCACCTGTGATGGCGGTGCCGTTCTCGAAGGTGTAACGGGCTGCCAGACCGTGGATGTAGTCGATCTTGTTCGCATCGGTGAAGGGATCGCTGGCATAGGGGCTGCTCTTGGAGAAGCCGGCGGTGTTCTTGAACCAGGGCGCCTTGTACTCGTCGGCGATGGCGTAGGTCAGGTAGAGGCCACCGAAGGTGCCTTCGATCTGGCCACCGCGGTAGGTACCGGGTTGATAGGACCAGTTGACGCCGAGGATGCCGGGTACATAGAGCTGGGTGTAACCACCCTTGGCGGTGACAGCGTCACCGAACTTGAATTTCAGGGCGGCGGTGGAGAGGCTGAAGCCATTCTCGGGAACACCGTCACCACCTGAACCCCACTGGTCGCCCCAGAAGGAGAACTCGTTCTCTTCGTTGACCCCGTTGCTCTCGTCAACGGCCAGGTCGTAGGCGCCAAAGCCGCCGACATCCAGTCCGACCATGCCCCAGGCATAACCGGAGTTGTAGTTCAGGGCTGCCTGAGTGGTGGCATGGCTCAGGTTGGAGTGGTATTTGCCGTCCTGACCCGGACCGGCCTGGACGCGATCACGCTCGCGCTGGAAGTAGAACAGGCCGCCTGTCAGCTTGCCTTCGTCGATGAAGGCGCTGTAGGACTTGCCGTAGTCCGGGCTCATCATGTCTTGAGCCGCGGATGCCATGCCGGGGGCGAGCAGCGCCGCAACCACGGCGGCACTCAAAGAGGCGCGCTTGAAGATCACTTTTTCCATTTGTTATTGCTCCTGATTTTATGGACTTAGCTTTTTTTCCGGCAGTCGGGCAGGCGCCCGCCACTCGGTATTGGCATTGCAATCAACACCCCGTAGGGCAAAAGAAATTGTTCTGTGTTGTGCCCATATGCCCGGATGCCTTGGCGCATCAACGAAGGGCAATCTGCATCTTTACAGTCATTATTTTTTAGGTCTCGATCCTTGGCGATCTGACACCACCAAGAGTACGTTCGCGGTGCGAAATATCAACATGAAGTTCCCGCCAAGTTTCAAAAATATGACCGAGTGCAAATAATCATGATTCTTGGTGTGGGCACTCCCAGCCCGCTCGTGTCGGTAATGAGAGCGTTTTCAGGTGGTTTTTTCCGTTAACCGGAAGGGATCTGGGCGCGGATGCAGAACTTTCTTTGTTAACCTGGCGGCAACATATAATTTTGTGTCACAAAAAAAGATATTCATCCTTGTCGGGGTTGTGTCTCCTGCTCGGCGCGTGGAGCAGGCTCCCCCGAGGGGTCATGGGCGCGAGGGACGGAGGGGGTTAACCGGGTGCGGGCATATCAGGGAACAGGCCGGGCGCCTCAAGGGGGGCCCGGCCCGATAGGGGGAGGGCGACTCAGGCCTGACTCAGGATCCGGGGGATCTGCTGAGCCTGGTGGTGGATGTGCTCCGATACCTGCACCGAGAGGCGGCTGCCTTGGCGGGCGTGCTGGCTGATGCGGCCGATGAGGGCGGCGAAGCTGGCGAGCCTGTGCTCCTGGCTCCTGGCGTTGTCGGCCCCCTGCAGGGCGATGACGGCGGTGCTGCGCGCCATCTCCCGCACCGTCTGGGTGGTCTGGCGCAACTGCTCGGCCTGCTGGCGCTGAGCGGCGGCCTCTGCGGTGATGCGGGCCAGCACGGTGGCGAGCTGATCCCCCGCCTGGGTGAGGCTCGCCAGGATCTCGGTGATCTGGCCGAGGGAGCGCTGGGTGTCGGCGGAGAGGTGGCGCACCTCGTCGGCGACCACCGCGAAGCCGCGTCCCTGCTCACCGGCACGGGCCGCTTCTATGGCGGCGTTGAGCGCCAGCAGGTTGGTCTGCTGGGAGATATGGCCAATGACGTCGACGATGGCGGTCACATCTTCCACCGAGCGGGTCAGCTGGGCCAGGGCGCCGCTGCTCTCGTCGATGGCGAGCCCCGTCTGGGCGGTGGCCGCCAGCATGCCCCCCACCAGCAGCTCGCTCTGGCTCATGGAGTGCTCGTTGTGCTGGGCGTGCTCCGCTATCTCGGCGGCGACCTGGTGTACCTCGCCGGCAAGTTGATTGAGCTCCTGCATCATGGTGTCGCTCTCATCCACCGCCTGCTCGGTGGTGCGGGTGCTGTGGTGGATCTCCTGCACCTGCTCCACCATCTCCTGCAGGCTGGAAGAGACGCTCGAGAGCTGCCCCGCCTTCTGCTGTTGATCCTGTTGCAGGCGCTGGATCAGGCGGTTGTAGCTCGCGACTATGTCGGCCAGCTCGTTGCGCTCGCGCCCCGTTGCCAGCAACTGCGCCTGACCCGTGGCATCGAGCTGCAGGAAGGCCGCCCGCAGTCGCAGCAGGGGCCTGACCAGCCAGCGGCGCTGCACCAGGGCAAACAGCAGGGCGACCACCACCAGGCAGAGCGCCAGGGAGCCGAGCACGGTGGCGAGCTCCCGGTTCATGGCCTGACGAGCGGCGGTTAGCCGTTCCCCCAGTTGCTCGCCGGCCTGCAGCAGCTGCGCGATGTCCTGCTGCACCATCTGGCGCGCGGCCTGCTGCTGTTGCAGCGTCTTGCGGCTGTTCTCGAGCTCCATGGGATAGCGTTTTAGCAGGGAGGCCAGTTCGGCTTTGGGCAGCTCCCCGAGCTCCTTGCGCATCGGCTCTCCCAGGGTGAACTCATCGGCGGCGGTCTCCTCGAAGAGGTTCAGACTCGGCAGGGCCGTCAGCGCGTCCGCCTGCTTTTGCAGGGCAGCGAGTTCGAACTGCAATCCTTCGAGGCGCTTGGCGCTCGCCTGCTCCATGTAGTTCTGGCGCTGGTGGGCGAGGGCGGGCAGGGTCGCCAGTATGTCGGCGGCCCCCTGGCGATAGGCCTCGGCGCTGGCCGGATCCAGATCTGCCCCCTGCTGGCCGTAACGCAATAGCGCCCGGACCTGGGTGCTCAGCTCGTTCTCGGCGTTTTGCAGCAGCCACTGGCTGTTGCCGGAGAGCTTGCCCGCCGCCAGGTAGTCCCCCTCGATGCGTGCCCCCATCTGTTCGAGAAGGGCACGCAGCGGACTGGTTTGCGACCCGTCTTGCTGCGCCAGCAGCGAGAGCGCCTGCTGGCGCACTCCCTGGGCTTCGGCCAGGCGCAGGGGATCGCCGCTGCCGAGGTAGTCGCGAAGCGCCCCCTGCAGGGGGCCGCTCAGTTGTTGTTGCAGGCGTTCCTGCTGGCGCTGGGCCTGTTCGGCCCGATTGAACTGCTGCCAGCCGTGAAACAGGGCGGTGGCCTGAACGCCGGCCACCAGCAGCAGTACGAGGGAGGAGAGGGAGGCATAATGAGCAATTTTCACATCAGAGTCCTGCTTGAACCACGCAATGGGCGTGAGCTTAAGCAGGCCTGATGGCGTTTTTATGACAGTGGCTCTGCCACTGGCCGAGTCTTGGGTGTTTTCACCAGCAAACCGAGCAGGGCTCCGCCCATGATGAGAGCCCCCGCCAGCAGGTGGCGCGGGGTGAGCTGCTCACCGTTGAGCCAGACCAGCAGCAGGGTGCTCAGCAAGGGGGTGAGGTAGGCGAGCGCCCCGATGCGGCGCGGATCCCCGTCCCGCAGCGCCAGATACCAGGTGACGAAGGCCGCCCCCATGGGGCCGAGGGCCAGCCCGGCGATGAGCAGCCAGTCTGCCTGGGGGATCTGGTCGAAGGGCAGCGGCCCCTCCAGCCCCCAGGCAAGCAGCAGCGCCAGCAGCCCGGCGGGCAGGCAGGCGGCCGCCGTGACCACGGCGGGGGCGGGGGGCAGGCGGCGGGAGAGCACGGAATAGGCGCCCCAGACGATGGCGGCGCCGAGCGCCAGCAGGTAGCCGGGCAGGTGGGCCTGCTGCAGTTGCAGGCTGCCGTCCACCATCACCAGCACCGAGCCGACGAGGCCGAGGGCCCCGGCCAGCAGATGATGCAGGCTCAGGGGATGACCCGGCAGCAGCAATGGGGTGAACAGGATGATGCACAGGGGCCAGAGGTAGTTGATGAGGTTCGCCTCCAGCACGGGGGCGTGGCGAAAGCTCATGAACAGCAGCAGGTGATAGAGCAACAGCGCCGTGATGGTCACCAGCCAGGTGAGGGAGCTGGCGCGCCACTGGCGCCAGAACGGCAGGGCGCCTGCGCCACAGAAGAAGAGCACCAGTCCCACCAGCACCAGCGGTGAGACGCTGGTGATTCGGGAGGTGAGGGCAGCGAGCGAGGCCCACAGCAAGATGGTGAGCAGCGCAAAACCGGTGGACTTGTCCCACCAGGAAGAAGCAGACATCCAACACTCCTTTGCAAGATGAATAAAAAATAGGGCCAGTCTAGCAGACTGGCCCTCGTCACACAGCGTTGCCATGACGCTGCGGGTTATGACTCCCGGCTCGGCACTGCACTGGCCGCCGGCGCCAGGGACTGGCCCCTGACGTACCAGACGATGAGCGCCAGCACCAGCAGCGGCAGCACGGGGTCGAACCAGGTGCCGCCGGAGCCGAATACCAGGTTCAGCAGGGCGACGCCGGTGCCGCCGATGGCCCAGGCGATGGTGGTCGGGATGGACCAGACGATCATCTGCTGCTTGACGTCCGAGATCCCCATCATGCGGTTGACCACCCAGAACAGGCTGTCGTTGAAGTAGCCGAAGAAGAGCGACCCCATGGTGGCAGCCTGAGCCGCCAGCAGCATGTTGACCCCGGGGATCTGCGCCAGTATGGGCGCGGAGATGGAGGCCGCCGTCACCATGGCCACAGTGCCTGAGCCCTGGATGAGGCGCACCAGGGTCGCGACTATGAAGGGGATCAGGATGGGGGAGATGGGCAACTGGGCTATCTGCTCGGCGAGCTGCTGGCCCGCACCGCTGTCGCGCAGCACGGCACCCAGGGCGCCGCCGGCACCGGTCACCAGCAGTATGATGCCGGCCGATTGCAGCCCCTCTTCGAGGCGAGCGGCGGTGGCGTGTCTGTCCATGTGTGGCACCAGCGTATAGACCGCCAGCAGCACGCTGATGGCGAGCGCTATGATGGGGGTGCCGATGAAGTTGATGCCCTGCACCAGGGGGTTCGCCATCAGGCCGTCCATCCCCTCCAGGGTGGCGAGGGTGGTGAAGATGGCCTTGACGAAGATAAGCACTATGGGTACCAGGATCGGCAGCAGCGACAGGGTCAGGCTCGGCAGGGTCTTGCCCTCCTTCTCCTTGAGGTACTGCTCATAGGTAGCTTGCAGCTCGTCCGGGGTCTGGGCAGCGTTCGCGCCGAACTCGGGGTACTTCTTGTCGAGCCACTGGGCGTAGAAGACGATGCCGAGCACGCAGGGGATGGCCAGGGCCATGCCCATCAGCAGCATGGCGCCTATGTCCACGCCAAACAGACCGGCAACACCGAGCGGCCCCGGGGTCGGCGGCACCGTATGGTGGGTGACCACCAGGCCCCCCGCCAGCGCGACCCCCAGGGTCAGCAGGGAGCGCTTGCCGCTTTTCGCCAGCGCCTTGGCCACCGGATAGAGGATGACGAAGGCGGAATCCACGAAGATGGGGATGCTGACGATGTAGCCCGTGATGGCCAGTGCCCACTCCTCGCGGCGCTTGCCGAGCCACTTGATGAAGCTGTAGGCGATCTGTTCGGCGGCGCCGGAGACCTCAAGCAGGCGACCCATCATGACCCCGAGGCCGATGACGATGCCGATGCTGCCGAGGGTGGAGCCAAAGCCTTGCGTGATGACGGTGAGGGTCTTGTCGATGCTCATGCCGCCGGTGATGCCGGCGATGCAGGCCGCCGCCAGCATGGCGATCAGGGCGTGCACCCGGGTGCGGACCACCAGGAATACCAGTACGAAGACGGCGATGACCAGGCCGATGATGGGGGTAGGGATGTCGCTCATGATGCCTCCTGCATGTCATGGGTGATGAAACTGTCGATGATGTCGGCAAACGTCCTGTCTGCCGCGAAGCCGAGGGCGCTGGCCCGCTGGTTGTCGATGCGTCCCGGCCAGCTCGCGACTATGCGCTCTATGGCGGGTTCGGCGGCAAACTGCACCCGATCCCGGGCCGCCTGACCACCGGCCCGGGCGAGGGCCTCCAGCATCTCGCCGACGGTGACGCTGATGCCGGGCAGGTTGATGCTGCGGGCGTCACCGGTGGCGGGGAGCCTGGCCGCCAGCAGGAAGTTCGCGACTACGGTGGCGGGGCTCGAGAGCCAGAGACGCAGTTCCGGGCTCACCGGGCAGAGGGCGTTCTCACCCTGCAGCGGCTCGCGGATGATGCTGCTGACGAACGACGAGGCGGCACGGTTTGGCTTGCCCGGCCGCACGCAGATGGTGGGCAGGCGCAGCACCAGGCCATCCACATAGCCCTTGCGGCTGTAGTCGTTGACCAAGAGCTCCCCCATGGCCTTCTGGGCGCCATAGGAGGAGGTCGGGGTGAGCGCGGTGCCATCGTTCACCAGCTCCGGCAGCGGGCCGCCATAGACGGCGAGCGAACTGGTGAAGACGAAGCGGATACCGGGGCGGGTGTGGCGGCACGCCTCCAGCAGGGTGCGGGTGGTGTCCAGATTGACCTTCCAGCCCAGATCGAAGTCCTGCTCTGCGTGGCTGCTGACGATGGCTGCCAGGTGGTAGACAACTGTGGTCCGTTCGCTGATCAGGGACTCGGCGACACCGGTTTCGGTGAGGTCGGCCTTCAGGCAGCGCACCCTGGGATCCGGCAGGGGGGATTGCGGCTGCTGGATGTCCACCAGCAGCAGCTCGGTGAAGGGGTGGGGGCCTTGCAGCAGGGCCCGGGCCAGTTTCTGGCCCAGGAAGCCACCGCCGCCGGTGATGATGATTTGCATCTCGTTATCCTCAGACTCGTTCATGTGTAGGTTGTGTTTCTTATTGTTGTGTCAGCCAGCCCAGCCCTTCCCGGGTGCCGGCTCTGGGGTTGTATTCGCAGCCAATCCAGTCGTGGTAGCCCGCCTGCGCCAGCACCTTGAACAGGTGGGGGTAGGCGATCTCCCCCTCGTCCGGCTCGTGGCGATCCGGTACCGAGGCTATCTGGACGTGGCCGATGGCCGAACCCAGCTTGCCGATGAGACGGGTGAGATCCCCGTCCATGATCTGGGCGTGGTAGAGGTCGAGCTGCACCCCCACGTTGGGTCTGTCTATCTCCTGCACCAGGGCCAGGGCGTCGAGCTGGTGAGCCAGGAAGTAGCCGGGCACGTCCCGATCGTTGAGAGGCTCAAGCAGCACCTTGATGCCGTCTGCGGCCAGGAAGTCGGCAGCGAAGCGGATGTTTTCGATCAGGGTCTGGCGGTGGGCCGCCAGGCTGTGTGCCGGGTCGACTATGCCGCTCATGGCGTGCACCTTGGTGCAGCCCAGCGCCAGGGCGTAGTCACGCACGCTTGGCAGGTGGGCGCGAAACTCCGCCTCCCGCCCCGGGATGGCGGCCATGCCGCGCTCCCCCGCCCCCCAGTTGCCCGGCGGCATGTTGAACAGAGCCTGGGAGAGGCCGTGTTCGCGCAGCAGGCGGCCCAGCTCGGCGGCCGGCCACTCGTAGGGGAACAGGAACTCCACCGCCTCGAAGCCTGCCTCGCGGGCGGCGGCGAAGCGCTCCAGGAACGGCACCTCGGTAAACAGCATGGTGAGATTGGCGGCAAACTTGCTCATGGCGTGATGCTCCTCAATGCGTTGTGTTCGTATCGGGTCAGAGAGGCGGACCAGGATTGGCTCATGGCTTCAGGCTCCTCAATTCGGTGATCTCGGGTTCACTCAGGTAGCGGATGGACTGGCCATGGAGCATCAGTGCCAGGCGGGCCGTCTCCTCCAGCTCCTCCATGTTGTTGACCGCATCCACCAGATCCTTGCCCGTCACCACGGGACCGTGGTTGGC
Source organism: Aeromonas sp. sif0611 (assembly GCF_019218845.1). Taxonomy (NCBI): domain Bacteria; kingdom Pseudomonadati; phylum Pseudomonadota; class Gammaproteobacteria; order Aeromonadales; family Aeromonadaceae; genus Aeromonas; species Aeromonas sp. sif0611. Next base: position 182,171 of record NZ_JAHUWU010000003.1, read on the forward strand.
GAGCAGGAAGGCGTTGCCCTCGGGGGCGCGGCGCCCCAGCTCTTCGGCGATGCGGGCATCCCCCGGCTTGTAGTAGGGGATGAGCGGCAACTGGCCGACCCGCATCACGTAGTAGGGAGTGAAGGGGCGGATGACGTTGGCCGGATCCAGCCCCTCCAGGCAGGAGAGGGCGGTCAGGTAAGTGCAGTGCAGGTGCACCACGGCCCGGCAGTCCGGATTGTTGTGATAGATGGCGAGGTGGAAGGCCACCTCCTTGGAGGGGCGGTCACCCCCCAGGTGTTCCCCCTGCAGGTTGACGTGAGAGAGCCTGTCGGCGCTCAGACGTCCCAGGCAGGAGCCGGTCGGGGTGGCGATCAGGGTGCCGTCCGGCAGCAGGGCGGAGAGGTTGCCAGCGCCCCCGGTGGCATAGCCGCGCTGGAAGAGGGAGGCCCCCAGCATCACCATGGTGTCGCGCAGTGCCTGTTCAGTCATGGAAGTACTCCTGAGCCTTGTCGAAGAAGTCGTCGCTCCCGAAATTGCCGGACTTGAGGGCCAGCGACAGCGGGGCGTCGATGGCCCGTACCCAGGGCACACCGGGGGCGATTTGCGGGCCTATGTGGAACGCCTTGACGCCGAGGGCCTGGGTGACCCGGCTCGAGGTCTCGCCACCGGCGATGATGAAACGGTCCACGCCTGCGTCTTGCAGCAGTTGGGCGAGGCGGGCAAAGCAGTGCTCCACCGCGTCGCTGGCTGCCTGCTGGCCGTGGGTCTCCTGAATGCGGGCCAGCTCCACCGGGCTGGTGGTGGCGTAGACCAGCGGTGCCGGAGTGAGGGACTGGGCCAGTACCCAGCGCGCCAGTTCGGCCGGGTAGTCGGCATCCTCGAGGCAGCGCACCACGTCCAGCGCCAGCGCGGGGGCGTACTGGCGATAGCGGGCCACCTGGCGGTTGGTCATCTCGGAGCAGGAGCCCGACAGCACCACGGCGCGGGTGCCTCTGGGCCAGCCAGCCTCGCGGGCACCTTGCAGATCGCCGCTGCCAAGCTGGCGGGCCAGGCCGATGGCGAGGCCGGAGCCACCTGTCACCAGGGGCATGTCGAGGGCGGCGGTGGCGATGTCCAGCAGGTGCTGCTCGGTCAGGGTGTCGACCACGGCGTAGCGCACACCAGCTTGTGTTAGCTGCTCGAAGGCGTCGGCAATGGCGCCGGGACCCTGTGCGATGGTATTGAACGGCACCAGACCGGCGCGGCCCTGGGCCTGCCCCTCCATCAGCCGCAGCAGGTTGCTGTCGGTCATGGGGGTGATGGGGTGATGGCGCATGCCGGACTCGGCCAGCGGCTGGGCGCCGACGAAGAGGTTGCCCTGATAGACGGTGCGACCGTTGACCGGCAGGGCCGGGCAGATCAGGGTGAAGTCGTGGCCAAGCGCCGCCAGCAGAGCGTCGGTGACCGGGCCTATGTTGCCCGCCGCCGTGCTGTCGAAGGTGGAGCAGTATTTCTGGTAGATGCGCGGGCAGCCGCGGGCCTTGAGCCAGGCCAGGGCCGCCAGGGAGTCGCGCACCGCCTCATCGGCGGAGCAGGAGCGGCTCTTGAGGCTGATCACCACGGCATCGACCTGGGGCAGATCCCCGTCATGCTCCGGCACGCCGGCGAGTTGCAGGGTGGAGAGGCCGTTCTCCACCAGGAAGCCGGCGATGTCGGTGGCGCCGGTGAAGTCGTCTGCGATGACACCGAGTTTCATGCTTGATCCTCCTGACCCGGCAGCTGGATGCCGGAGAAGATCTTGATGACGGCGCTGTCATCTTCCTGGCCGTGCCCTGCATTGCTGGCGCCGAGGAACATGTTCAGCGCCGTGCTCGCGAGCGGCAACGGGAAGCGCAGCGCCTTGGCGGTGTCCGCCACCAGGGTGAGATCCTTGACGAAGATGTCCACCGCGGAGCGGGCCTGGTAGTCGCCGGTCAGCACCCGGGGCATGCGGTTTTCAAACATCCAGGAGTTGCCGGCGGCATGGGTGACCACGTCATACATGAGATCCAGCGACACGCCGGCCCGACTGGCCAGCGCCATGGCTTCGGCGGCAACGGCGATGTGCACCCCGGCCAGCAGCTGGTGGATGATCTTGACGGTGCTGCCCTGGCCCGGTTCGCTGCCGACCCGGTAGAGCTTGCCTGCCACCGCATCCAGCACAGGGGCCAGCTTGTCGAAGGCGGCGTCTGATCCTGCGGCCATCACCGTCATCTCGCCCGCGTCGGCCTTGATGGCGCCACCGGAGACAGGCGCATCCAGCATCGGCAGCCCCAGCTGTGCCAGCTCGGCGGCCAGGGTGCTCGCCTCCTCGGCCGCTATGGTGGAAGAGACCATGATGGCGGTGCCCGGTTTGAGGTGGCGGGCCAGCCCCTCTTCGCCGAGCAGGATGCGGCGCACCTGGGTGGCGTTGACCACCAGCAACAACACAGCATCGAGCGTCTCGGCCAGAGGCCTGGCATCGGCCATGACGGCGGCGGCTCCGGCCTGCTGCAACTGGCTGCGGGCCTGCTCGCTGAGATCGATGCCGTAGGTGGTGAGCCCGGCCCGCAGGCAGGAGCGGGCGGCACCCATGCCCATGGCCCCCAGGCCGATGACAGCAACATGATAGGAAGTGCTCATCTCGTGATTCCTCGATAACGACTGATGAGCAGATAGTAGAGGCTTGTGACGGTGAAATATCAGGCAGGTGTCACAAAAAATAACTTATTAAGTGTTAATTTTTGTTATTTATGAGGCTTGAGATTCTTTCGAGTCAATTTTTGGCGTTTTTTGTGTGAATAAATGTGATTTGTGAGCCCCTTCGAGGTTATTTATCATTTTTTCCCAGGTCGCTGGGGTAGAATGGCGCCTCTTTTCCCTGAGGGGTGAGCCAAGATGATTCCCGTAGAGCGACAGCAACGTATCCTGCAACTGCTGGCAGAGCGCGGCGTGGTCAGCATAGTGGAGCTGACCGACTGGTTGCAGGTCTCCCACATGACCATCAGACGCGACATCCAGAAACTGGAGGAGCAGGGGCGGGTGCTCTCGGTATCCGGCGGAGTCAGTCTCTCCCAGCGGATCAAGAGCGAGCCCTCCCACGCCACCAAGCGCAGCCTGATGCAGGGGGCCAAGCTGGCCATCGCCCGGCTCGCCGCCGCCCAGGTGGCAGAGGGCAGTACCGTCTATCTGGACGCCGGCACCACCTCCCTGGAGCTGGCCCGGGAGCTGGCGCTGCGGGAAGACTTGATGATAGTGACCAACGACTTCATGGTCTGTGCCTACCTTATCGAGCACGGCCGCTGCCGTCTCTATCACACCGGGGGCCAGGTCATTCGCGAGAACCAGTCCTGCGCCGGGGAGGCCACCGCCCACTTCCTGCGCAACCTCCATCTGGACGTAGCCTTCCTGTCCGCCTCCTCCTGGGATGGACAGGGGATCTCCACCCCGAGCGAGCAGAAGGTACCGGTGAAGCGGGCCGTGGTGGAGTCGGCGGCGAGCCGCATCCTCATCTGCGACTCGTCCAAATACGGCAAGGTCGGCACCTTCAACGTGGTGGGCTGGGATGCGATCGATCAGGTGATCACCGACGAGCAGCTGCCCCAGAGCGCCCGCGAGGCGCTGGCGCAGCACGGGGTCAGGGTGACCATGGCGCAGCTCGCCAGCCTGGCCTCCGGTGTCGAGTGACTGTGTGAGCCTTAGGTTGTCACTCTTTGCCGGCCTGAGGCTCGCTCGTCAGGTTGGCAGAGCCCTGGATCACCTCGCCCGCCTTCTCTATATCCCGCCCCACCCCGTGGATGGTGTTGCAGCCCAGCAACCAGAGGCTGGCACAGAGCACCAGCAGGGTTCGATACTTGTTCATGCTTCCTCCTTGCATCTTATGGGGTCAGTTTGAGCAGGCGCCCCTGGCCTGAATCCGTCAACAGGTAGAGGGCACCATCGGGGCCCTCCTTGACGGTACGGATCCGCTCCCCGAGGTCGGTCAGCAGCCGCTCTGCCGACATTATCTTGTCTCCGTCGAGGTGCAGGCGCAACAGGGCCTGGCCGCGCAGGGCGCCGACCAGCAGATCCCCCCGCCACTCCTTGAACAGTTCCCCCTGATAGAAGGTCATGCCCGAGGGGGCGATGGAGGGCACCCAGATCCAGCGCGGCGGCGTTATGCCGGGCGCGCTCTGGCCCAGGCCAATCTTGCCGCCACCGTACTCCTCGCCGAAGGTCACTTTGGGCCAACCGTAGTTGTGGCCAGGCAGGATGAGGTTGACCTCGTCCCCGCCCTGGGGGCCGTGCTCGTGGGCCCAGAACTGCTGGCTGCCGGGACGCAGGGCGGCCCCCTGCATGTTGCGATGGCCCAGGCTCCAGATCTCCGGCAGGGCACCCGCCGTCTTGACGAAGGGGTTGTCGGCGGGCACCCGGCCATCCTTGTGCAGGCGCACCGTCTTGCCGAGGTGGTTGTCGAGCGTCTGGGCCCGCTCCCGCTCGCTGTAACGATCGCCGAGGGTGATGAAGAGATAGCCGTCCTCGGTCAGTACCAGACGCGACCCGAAATGGGCGCCGCCGGCCACCTTGGGCTCTTGGCGAAACAGCAGTTGCCAGTCGATGAGGGTCTCCTTTTGCAGCCGGGCCCGGGCCACGGCGGTGCCGGCCCCGCCGTCCCCCGGCTCGCTGTAACTGAGATAGAGCCAACCATCGCCGTCCAGGGCGAGATCGAGCAGGCCTCCCTGGCCCGTGGCGGCGAGGGGCGGCAGGCCCGAGATGAGGTGACGTTTGCCCGCGGCGTCGATGTGCAGCAAGCGGCCAGGGCGCTCGCCAATCAGATAGCCGCCATCCGACAGCAAGACCAGCCCCCAGGGATGATTGAGACCCTCCACCAGGGGAGTCAGTGTCAGCGCCCGGACCTGGGCCACCAGGCAGACAAGCAGCAGTGCAAGCAGTCGCAACAAGGAGGATCTCCTCTTGGAAAGGGGGCTGGCCAGCGGCGCAACGTCGCTGAAGTATAGGGGAGCGAGATGGCAAAACGTGAGAAACAACAAGCCTCTGCGTCGGGCTGGCGCATACACTTCTCTCTGTAACCGTGCCTGCATCCTGAGGGTGCAAGGGGCGGAGGATGTCGCACCGAACTGCCGAGCATGAACTCGTTTGAGAGTCATGCCCACCGGCGCCCGGCCAGACCCGTGATCATGGAGGACAAGATGTCATCACCCGCGTTGGCGCCAAGGCGCTCCCTGTCCGATCTGCTGGCCGGCGTCACCGCGGCGGCGGTCGTGTTGCCCAAGGCCATGGCTTACGCCAGCGTGGCCGGTCTGCCGGTGGCTATCGGCCTCTATACCGCGTTTGTGCCCATGGTGCTTTACGCCCTGTTGGGCTCCTCCCGAGTGCTCAGTGTCAGCTCCACCAGTACCCTGGCGATCCTGACTGCGACCCAGCTCGGACTGGTGGTGCCGGATGGGGACCCCGGTCGGCTGATCACGGTGACGGCCACCCTGACCCTGCTGGTGGGGGCCATGCTGATGCTGGCGGCGGTGCTGCGCCTCGGCTTCGTGGCGAACTTCATCTCCCTGCCGGTGCTGGTGGGGTTCAAGAGCGGCATCGGGCTGGTGATCATCCTCGATCAGCTGCCCAAGCTGTTCGGTGTGCACATCCAGAAGGAGAACTTCTTTCTGGATCTCTATCACCTGGGGCTGGCGCTGCCCCAGACCTCCTGGCTGACCCTGGGAGTCGCTCTCGTCACCCTGGTGGTGCTGGTGTTCATGGAGTGGCGCTTTCCCCATTCTCCCGCCCCCTTGCTGGGGGTGGGCATCGGCATCGCGCTGGTGTGGGGCTTTGGCCTGAACGAGGCGGGGGTCGCCATCGTCGGGAGCATTCCCACCGGCTTGCCCGGCCTGACGATGCCGGATCTGACCCTGGTGTTGCAACTGCTGCCGGGGGCGGCGGGCATCGCGCTGATGAGCTTCACCGAGACCATAGCCGCAGGCCGGGCCTTTGTGGGGAAGGAAGAGCCGGAGATCAATCCGAACCGCGAGCTGGTGGCCACCGGGCTGGCCAACCTGGGGGGAGCCTTCTGCGGCAGCATGCCGGCAGGGGGGGGGACCTCCCAGACAGCGGTGGTGCGCTCCGTCGGGGGCGTCAGCCAGTGGGCCTCTGCGGTCACCGCCGCCATGGCGCTGGCCACCATGATCTTCCTCGCCCCGCTGCTCTCCTGGCTGCCGAGCGCCACCCTGGCGGTGGTGGTCATCGTCTATTCGGTGGGGCTCATCCAGCCGGGGGAGTTTCGCAAGATAGGGCAGATTCGCATGATGGAGTTTCGCTGGGCCGCCATCGCCTGTCTGGGGGTGCTGCTGTTCGGCACCCTGGAGGGGATAGTGGTCGCCATCCTGGCCTCCTTGCTGGGGCTGGCCAGCCAGACGGCGCAGCCACCCGTCTATGTGATTGGCCGAAAACCCGGGGAAGATGTGCTGCGACCGCTGGCCGCGCGTCATCCCGATGACGAGACGGTCCCCGGCCTGTTGATCCTGCGCCCGGAGGGGCGCCTCTTCTTCATCAATGTGCAGCATGTGGCCGCCCAGATCCGCGAGCTTATCGAGACTCACCAGCCCGAGGTGGTGGTGCTGGACATGAGCCGGGTGCAGGACGTGGAGTACTCGGCCCTGATGATGTTGATGGAGGGGGAGCAGCAGGCGCGCGCCAGGGGGGTCACCCTCTGGCTGGCCGGGCTCAATCCCGGGGTGCTCGAGAACGTGCGTCGCAGCGGGTTGGCCAGTCAGCTCGGGGAGAGCCGCATGCTGTTCAATGCCAGGGCGGCCATCCGCCAGTATCAGCAGGGCAGAGAGTGAGTGGGCAGGGGGGCCAGACGTTCCCCAATGCCAGGGCGGCCATCCGCCAGTATCAGCAGGGCAGAGCGTGAGTGGGCTGGGGGGGGCCAGACGTTCCCCAATGCCAGGGCGGCCATCCCAGGTTAGTATCAGCAGGGCAGAGCGTGAGTGGGCAGGGGGGGCCAGAGGTTCCCCAAAGCCAGGGCGGCCATCCTCAGGTTAGTATCAACAGGGCAGGGCGTGAGTGTGCAGGAGGGGGGCCAGAGGTTCCCCAATGCCAGGGCGGCCATCCTCAGGTTAGTATCAGCAGGGCAGGGCGTGAGGGAGCAAGGGGTGAGCCAGAGGCTCCCCCTTGACGGTGATCAGAACAGTTCCGGGATCACCCGGAACGGGTGCTCCGAGGCCTTGACCTTGCCAATCTTGCGTTTGGGCAGCTTGACCGGTTCGGCCGGCAGTTCCTCGTAGGGAACGTGGGCCAGCAGATGGGAGATGATGTTGAGCCGCACCCGCTTCTTGTCCTCGGAGCGGGCCACGAACCAGGGAGCCCAGGCGGTGTCGGTGGCGGTGAACATGGCATCCCGCGCCCGGGTGTAGTCATCCCAGCGATCGAAGGACTTGATGTCCATGGGGGAGAGCTTCCAGATCTTGCGACCATCGTCGATGCGATCTCGCAGCCGCCGCTCCTGCTCCTGTGGGGTCACCTCCAGCCAATACTTCAGCAATATGATGCCCGAGTCGACCATGGCTTGTTCCACCATGGGAACCCCCGCCAGGAATTTGTCGCTCGCCTCCTGGCTGCAAAAGCCCATGACACGCTCCACCCCGGCCCTGTTGTACCAGCTGCGATCGAAAATGACGATCTCGCCCGCCGCCGGCAGGTGCGGGATGTAGCGCTGGAAATAGAGCTGGCTCTTCTCCCGTTCGGTGGGGGCCGGCAGCGCGATGACCCTGAACACCCGGGGACTGACCCGCTCGGTGATCGCCTTGATGGTCCCCCCCTTGCCAGCGCCGTCGCGCCCTTCGAACACTATGCAGACCTTGAGTCCCTTGTGCACCACCCACTGCTGCAGTTTCACCAGCTCCACATGCAGGCGACGCAGTTCCTTCTCGTATGCCTTGTTGCCAAGCGGCTTGGACTCTGCTGCCGGAGCAGGCTGTTCAGTCGTAGATTTTTTTTTGCTGGCCATGATTCCCTTCTCTTGATGCGAGCCAATGAAGAATGGTCGTCGTCATCGACGGCCCACATCCAGAGTGTAATCGAGCGCAGAGCTGGGTACAGATGCGAAGTGCCGCGGTGGGACAGGGATCAAGTGAAAGTCGTGGGTGGCCTTATGGATCTCGTTTGGGGCGTCCAACAAACAGAGGGGCACCATCTCGTTGGCCAGCATCTGGTTATCGTGTCCCGCAACCAAGAGATCTTCCGGAATGCGTAACCCTGCCTCCGCAATGGCCTGATAGCAGCCCAGGGTCATGTAGTCACTGCAGCAGAAGACCGCGTCTGGTGTGTTGGGGTGTGCCAGCAGCTGCCGGGTCTGCTCATAGGCCTCGCGCAGCGGCCAGTTAGCGACGCGTACCCATTGTGGAGCCGGGATCCGGTCATTTGATCAGGGCCTGGCGATATCCCTCCAGCCGTAGGTTGTTGGCCTCCCTCCAGGGTTCCCCCTGAATGAGAGCTTCACCGCGCTCGAACCGTTGAGCACCAGAGATACAGTAGATTGGGAGACGCCGGCTGCGGCGGCGATGGCACTCATGGTGATGCGTTGCTTGTTCATCGATATGACCAGCCCCTGTCATTAAGCTAATATTATTAGTTTTTTTCTCGTCAATCATACCCCACCAGATTGGGGGAACCAGCCATGTTGTCGCCATCAGCGCGGATCAATTCGATCGATAAACACCCAATCCTGGCTGTCAACGCGCTTAAAAACGGTATGTTAACCAGACGTTGCAATGAGCCTTGGTCTGGCTCATTTTGTGACTGACCACCAAATTCCATCTAACACCCTTTGCTATTAATATGATTAGCAAATAAAAATTAGCTCATAAATATTAAACATTAGCAAAAGGGGGGGCGATGGCGGTACAACAGTGGTCCACAGAACAGGCCTGGCAGTGGTGGAGCAAGCAGCCCTGGCTGAGAGGGTTCAACTACTTGCCCAGAACCGCCGTCAACTGGACGGAGATGTGGCAACGGGAGACCTTCGATCTCCCGACCATCAGGCAGGAGTTGGCGTGGGCCAGAGAGGTGGGCTACAACACCCTGCGCACCAACCTGCCCTTCATCGTCTGGCAGGTGGACAGAGATGGCCTGATCGCCCGCATCGACGACTTCCTGGTGGTGGCGGCCGCAGAGGGGATCAGCGTCATGCTGACCCCCATGGATGATTGCGGCTTCTCCGGCGATCACCCCTATCTGGGCCCGCAAAAAGAGCCTGTCAAAAACCTGCACAACAGTCAGGCAGCGGCGAGCCCTGGACGCAACGTCGTCATGGATGTCACCCAATGGTGTGAACTGGAGCGTTACATCAAGGATGTCGTCGGCATGTTCGCCCAGGATGAACGTATTCTGGTGTGGGATCTCTACAACGAGCCGACCAATCGCGGCATTTTCCGTGGCCCCAACCAGCATGAAGAGTTCGATCCTGCCATGGAGCCCTACAGCCATCATCTGATGGAGCTGGCCTTCAGCTGGGCGCGCGAGGCCAATCCCTGCCAGCCGCTGACTGTCTGTGCCTGGCATGCTGCCAACCACTTTAGCCCGGACGATCCCATCTTCACCCATCCCACCGACCTCCGGGCAATGGCGCTGTCGGATGTGATCAGCTTCCATGCCTATCAGTCACTCGAACTGCTGGAAAAAAGTCTGGAAATCGTCGCGACCTACGATCGCCCCCTGCTCTGCACCGAGTGGCTCGCTCGCCATGCCAAGTCGTTCATGCATGAGCAACTGCCCATCTTCAAGGAGCGCAAGATCGCCTGTTACCAATGGGGACTGGTCAAAGGGAGAACCCAGACGCATCTGCCCTGGCCCAATATCCAGCGAGCCGTTCCGGAGTACGCGGACACCTGGATCCACGACCTGCTCGAGGCGGATGGCTCCCCCTATGACGAGCGTGAGGTCGCCCTGATCCAGTCCCTGACCACCGAATAAGAAAGACTCCTCCGAGGCGATACCAACCCATCGGCATCGCCTCACCCTACACATAGAGGTCATATCATGAAGAAGATAAAGCTGCTGGCATTGCTGGTCGCGGGGGCAACGCTTTCTCCCATTACCCTGGCACAGACCACACTGCAATATTGGACCCTGCTCAATGGCGGCGATGGCGCGCGCATGAAGCAACTGGTCGACGGTTTCAATGCCAGCCAGGGTGACTACAAAATAGAGACTACCACCTTGAACTGGGGTGAACCCTTCTATACCAAACTCAAGACCGCCTCTGCCATGGGCAGCGGTCCGGACATGGCGACCATCCATCTCTCCAAGATCTCCGGCCTGACCCAGACCCAGGGCCTTGAGCCCATCAATCCCGAGGTTCTGAAGCAGGCTGGCTACGATCGAAACCAGCTTTTCCCGCTGCTCTGGAAGCAATCGAACGTCGATGACAAGACCTATGCTCTGCCCATCGATACCCATGCCATGGTGCTCTATTACAACAAGCGCATCGCGGCCAAGGCCGGTTTGCTGGATGAGCAGGGCAGACTGAAGCCCATCGCCTCGCTGGCGCAGTTTGATGCGGCGCTCAAAAGCGTGAAAGAGCAAGGGGCGATGGGTCTGAGCATGGAGACTTCGCCCATGTCCTACATGCCTTACCGTCTCTGGCTCTCCATGATCAGCCAGCAGGGCGGCAAGACCATAGAGAACAACGAGTTTGTCTATGGCGAGGCGGGTAAGCAGGCGATGGCGGCGATGGCCAGGTGGTACGCCGACGGCTACGCCACCAAGGGGCTGGATTACGCTTCCTCCACCACGGAGTTCATGACCGGCCGCTCGGCCTTCATGCTCAATGGCGTCTGGGAGCTCCCCTCCGTTACCGACGGCATGAAGAGCGGCAAGCTCGGATTCGAAGTGGGCATCGCATCTCTCCCCTCCTTCTTCAACGGTAGCAGGGCCGCCTGGGCTGACTCCCACGCATTGGCCATTCCGCGCAATAAAGACAAACCCATCTCCGACGAAAAAGTGCTGGGGATTGTCAAATTTGCCAACTATATCAACCAGAACGCCCTCACCTGGGCCGAAGGGGGCCACATTCCGGCCTACGAGCCGACGGTCGCCACCCAGGCGTTCAAGGAGATGCCACTGCTCGCCGACTATGTCAGCGAGACGGCCAGCAACATCGTCTATGACCCGGATGGCTGGTACAGCGGGGCGGCGGGTCCCCTGCAGGCCACCGCCTCCAAGTACTTCCCGGCGGCGCTGACCGGTCAGTTGCCCATCGAGAAGGCGCTGCAGATGTTCGAGCGCGATGCGGGCAAGTTCATGAGTCGTCCGGCACGTTAATGACCCTGGGGCAGAGGGCCAATCCTCTGCCTCCCGGTTTCCTCCATTCCAGGCCCGAGTTCAGATATGGATAATAAAGACACTGCCAGAACCACCGCCGGTCGCTTTGGTGCCCTGATGACGCCTTGGCTCATGTTGGCGCCCTTCTTGCTCGCCTTTTTGCTCTTCTTTGTCATTCCTGCATTGCAAACGTTGCAGTTGAGTTTCACCGACAGCGGGCTGACCGAGACTCACGGCTATGTTGGTTTTGCCAACTATGTGGAGCTGCTGCAGGACCCCAGCTTCTGGGATTCTTTGCTGCAGACCGCCTACTTTGCCCTGTTGACCGTGATCCCGCTGACTGCCCTGGGGTTGGTCATGGCGATGCTGATCTGCCGTCTCACCCGCTTCGCCGGTCTGGTCCAGGCTATCTTTTTCATCCCCAACATCTTGCCCATCGCAGTCATGGCCATGATCGGTGGCTGGATGCTGCACCCGACCTTCGGCGTGGTGAACCTGGTCGCCGGCACCGAGATCGCCTGGTTCAACGATCCGGACTTTGCCATGCCTATGGTTGCCATCGCCACCATCTGGTGGACCGTTGGCTTCAATGTGCTGCTGTTCATGGCGGCCCTCAAGAACATACCGCAGGACCTCTACGAAGCGGCCAGGCTCGATGGCGCCTCGGAGTGGGGGATCTTTCGCTACATCACATGGCGCCAACTGCGCCCTGTCACCGTGATGGTCTTCGGCCTGCAACTGGTCGCATCCCTCAAAATCTTCGGCCAGACCTATCTGTTGACCGGAGGGGGCCCCTTCGACAGCACCAAAGTGGTTTTGCACTACATGTACGAGACCGGGTTCGTCAACCAGAACGCCGGCTATGCCTCGGCCATCGCCGTGGTCTTCGTGCTGATAGTGCTGCTCATTCTGGTGCTGCAATCCCTGGCTAATCGCTTCATCAATCGTCGAGGCTAAGATGAATAGCAAACTGACATTTACCGCCTTGCTCGCCATCACGTTGACTGTGCTGCTCTGCCTGCTGTGGGGCGCCCCTCTGCTGTGGGCGATCAGCACGGCGCTGCGCCCGGAGGCTCAGACAGTCGCCGGTCTGCAGTGGCTGCCCGATCCCGTCATCTTCGATGCCTTCATCAAGGTGCTGACCATGGGGGATCTGCCCGTCTTCTTCATGAACAGCGTGGTCACCTCGCTGGCGGTTACCCTGGTGACGCTGCTGATCACTGTGCTGGCGGCCTACAGCTTCTCTCAACTGCGTTTCAAGGGGGCGAACCTGCTGTTCTGGTGCTGCATGTTTGGCATCATCTTCCCCTTCGAAGCCTTGGTGATCCCGCTCTTTCGCCAGGTCTACCACATGGGGTTGGCCGACTCTCTGGGGGGGATCATATTGCCTCAGGTGGTGTCACCCATGGTGCTCTTCGTTCTCAAGCGCTTCTTCGATCAGATCCCCAAGGATTTTCGCGAGGCGGCCATCCTCGATGGCGCCCGGGAGTGGCAGGTATTGCTCCGCGTCTATCTGCCTCTCTCCCGGAACATCATTTATGCCATGGCGATCATCACCTTCATGGGGGCCTGGAACAATTTCCTCTGGCCATTCCTGGTGGTCAGCTCCACCGAGAACATGACCATTCCCATCGGTCTGACTCAGCTTAACGACACCTATGGGGTGAGGTATGCCCAGAACATGGCCTCTGCCCTGATCGGTGGCCTGCCGGTCGCCATCCTCTATGTCATGTTCCAGAAGCGTGTCGCGTCGGGCTTCCTCGCCGCCACCGGCCTCAAGGGTTAACGATTCACGGGCCTGCCAAGGCGGGCCCCCTGTTTTTACGGCCGCGATGAGGCCGTCGTGAGAGAGCACCATATGTCCAGCGTATCGCTTAAGCACATCAAGAAGACCTACCCCAATGGCAATGCCGTCATTCACGGCGTGGATCTGGAAATCAAACAGGGGGAGTTCGTCGTCTTCGTCGGCCCCTCCGGCTGCGGCAAGTCGACGCTGCTGCGCATGATTGCCGGGCTGGAGGATATTTCCGCAGGCGATCTCCACATCGGCAACCTGCGGGCCAATGAGCTCGACGCCGCCAAACGGGGGGTGGCCATGGTATTCCAGTCCTATGCACTCTACCCCCACCTGACGGTGGCCGAGAACATGGGCTTCTCCCTGCTGTTCAACAACACACCGAAGGCCGAGATAGAGACCAAGGTAAACCGGGTGGCTGAGACCCTGCAACTGGCCCACCTGCTGGAGCGCAAACCGGCCGAGCTCTCCGGAGGCCAGCGCCAGCGGGTTGCCATCGGACGAGCCATCGTGCGTGAACCCGAGGTGTTCCTGTTTGATGAGCCGCTCTCCAACCTGGATGCCGCCCTGCGTGGGCAGATGCGTACCGAGCTGGCGCGCCTGCATCAGAAGCTGGGGACCACCATGATCTATGTGACCCACGATCAGGTGGAAGCGATGACGCTGGGGGACCGGATAGTGGTCTTCAACAAGGGCCACATCGAGCAGGTGGGCTCTCCCCTGGATCTCTATCAGCGCCCCGCCACCGAGTTTGTGGCTACCTTCCTCGGCATGCCGAAGATGAACATGTTGACCTGCAAGCTGAAGGGAAAAGATGGCGATCTCTGGCAGCTAACGCCGGGTAAAGGGATCGAGGTGACGGCGTCTGAGTCATGGTTTGACTGCACAGGCCAGAGCAACATCAAGATAGGGATCCGCCCCGAGCATCTGTTGGTGGGGGTTGAAGGCGCCCCGGAGGCCCATCTTCATGGCCGGGTCTCTCTGGTCGAAAACCTCGGTGATGCGGCGATCTTGCACATCAAGTGCGAGGGCATAGAGCGGCTGCTGCTGGCCAAGGTCAACACGGATCGACGGGTGCCTTCATGCGACGAGGCGGTCTCCCTCACCGTCGCTCTCGAATATATCCATCTCTTCGGTGAGCAGGGACAGAGCCTGCGCCGTTGAGCTGAGGGGCGGCGGATCCTGTCCCTCGTGGAGCACCAGTCATGTACCGAATCCTTCTTTCTCTGTTCATTCTATTGGGAACCATCATGCCAGCGCAGGCCAGTTCGACTTTTACCAATCCGATCTTGGGTGATGGCGCCGATCCCTGGGTTGTGCGTCATGGTGACGGCTTTTACTACTACACCCAGACCACCGGCAGCGACATCACGCTATGGCGTACCAAAGACATCACCGACCTTGAGAATGCCGAGCGCAAGGTGGTGTGGATGCCGGCTCAGGGCGCCGTCAACGGCACCCATCTCTGGGCCCCCGAGCTGCACCTGCTGGACGGTCGCTGGTACATCTATTTCGCCGCATCGGATGGCGACATGGCTCGGCAGCGCATGTATGTGTTGCAGTCAAAAGGGGTGGATCCTTTTGGCGAGTACGCCTTCCCTGCGGGTACCCAGGAGGGCAAGATGGCTGATGCCAGTGACAAATGGGCCATCGACGGCACCGTCCTCGATTACCGGGGGGAACGTTATTTCATCTGGTCAGGCTGGGAGGGGGAGGTTAATGATCAGCAGCGCCTCTATATCGCCAGAATGGCCTCGCCCTGGCAGCTGGCTGGGCCGCGCGTTGAGATCTCCAGACCTGAACTGGCGTGGGAGCGTATCGGCACGCCCCAGGTCAACGAGGCTCCCCAGGTGCTGTTAAGCCCTGGGGGGCGACTCTTCCTCACCTATTCCGCCAGCGGCAGCTGGACGGACGATTACTGTCTTGGTCTGCTGGCGCTGGAGGGGGAGGATCCTATGAATCCGGCACACTGGCGCAAGCGGCCTCAGCCCGTCTTTAGAAAGGACGAGGCGCTGGGAGTCTATAGTCCTGGGCATAACGGCTTCTTTATCGACGATGGAGGCCGACCCTGGCTGATCCATCATGCCGCCAAATTCAAAGGGGCAGGCTGGAACAGGGAAATTCATCTGCAACCCTTTGACTGGGATGCGCGTGGCCTGCCCTCTTTCGGACTCCCTGTCGGTACCAGCCGACAACAGATGGCACCGCGCTGAGGGCTACGACCCAGGTGTTGAGGTGACTGAATATAAACATGCAGCCCTCTGACTAGAAATAAAGGCGTCGTATTGTCAATATTGCTTTCTGCGGAGTCATCAGACTCCGCTTTTAATTATTTAATTCTTAATGAGAGCTGAATTTAATAGAAAGCTGAACCAGGCCTAAATACGTAAATAGAAAACAGACATTGGTGCTTGCAAAAATTTGTTTAAAACAAGAACTGTAAACGATTACATTAATGTGATCGCTATCACCAGATTATTATTTTTTTAGCATTACCATATTCCTGCCACCCATGGTGGATGATTAAAACATACATATGACCATGCCATAAAAAACCACCTCTTTTTATGCAGGTTGAGCATGCACGTCAATTTAATATAATAACTATCGAGGATGTATTTTGAAAAACTCAATTCGCTACATTGTCGCCGCGTCTTTGTCTATCGCAGCCACCAATGCCATTGCTACTGAGGGATTTGATTTTTGGGGTTATTTCCGTGCCGGTGTGGGGACCGGCGCCGATGGCTCAGCTTCAAATAGCATCGGTGGTTCAGATTTCCAGAAGAACAAGATTGGCCGTCTCGGGAACGAGTTTGATAATTATGCCGAGATTGGCTTGGGGAAGGAGCTTAATAACGACGGCGAAAAATCTGTTTATATCCAGACCATGTTCAATATGTGGGATGGTGATGCCGATAGTGTCAGTAATGACTCCCCATTCGGTTGGGAAAACATGAACCTGCAATTGCGGAACTTCATGGGGATGGGGGAGACCTCCTGGGCGGGTATTCGTCAATATAATAAAGGCTATTATATTGATATGAACGATTACTTTTACTGGAACCAGACCAATGTGGGTGCCGGTATAGAGCGCATGAACCTCGGTGCAGGTAAATTCTCAGTAGCGGTATTACATCGTGATTTTGAAAATGAGATCGGCACGGATACCCAGCATAGCAAGCATCAGATCAATGCCAATAATCTGGAATTGACCTATGACTCCCTGCCTCTGTGGGAAGGCGGTAGCCTGGCACTCGGATACAAGTTTTTGAATGCCGATCCGTCGGCTGATCAGGTGGATGAGCCAGGTAGCGGTGAGCATGATTACAGCGATGGTCATGCCTTCATGGTGGAATTGAACCAGGCCGTGGCTGGCACAGGGTTTAACAAGACGGTGCTGCAATATTATGTGGATGGTTCAGCGGCACAAGGGGTGCTCATGGGGGCGGCAGATACCCTCAATGGCAACGTCAAGAGTGGTAGCGGTTACGCGATCCGCAACTACGGCAGCATTCCGTTGGGTGACCGTTGGGATCTGAGCCATGCCATCAACTATGCAGCGGCCGACAGCATTGAGACCTGGGACAACGATCAGCTCGATGCCACCATGTTTGGTGCCTCAGCCAAATTGGCGTATCACTGGTCTGAAATCACTCGCACCTACGCAGAGGTGGGTTATTTCGCCGATGAGAAGACCGAGAATGGTGCGGATTATGATCGCAGTGGTTCCAAGTACACCGTCGCCCAGGCCTGGTCTCTGGGTCGCAACCAGCCGGAACTGCGTCTCTACGCGAGCTATTTCGACAGCGACAACGACAACTGGAGTGACAGCAGCCACGCTTTTGAAGGCGATGACAGTGATGACACCTGGGTGGTTGGAGTGCAGGCCAACGTCTGGTGGTAATGACGTAGCCTCACCTGAAGGCTAGATATGGCGCTTGCCTGGGGCATATCGACAGTGACCAGGCAAGATAAAACGCAATCAAAAACAAGGGGCTGGCATCAGATGATGCCAGCCCCTTGTTTTATATGGCGTTCCCGACTGGAGTCGAACCAGTGGCCTGTCCCTTAGGAGGGGACCGCTCTATCCTGCTGAGCTACGGGAACCTTGTGGCGGGCATTATACAAGAAGCATTGTGCTTTTAAACCCTTGATTCCTATTCCAATACGGCTAGATCGCCAATTTGGACATTAAACGGCGAATATTTGTTCTGGCTGCTGATGATGGCACCGTCCTCGAACACCTGCACTACCTCGAACAGGCCGTCGGCGGGGTTGCGCATCACCCGTGACTTGCCGTAGGGATCGATGAAGTCGGCGCTGTGCTGGACGCGGAACTGATCCCCAAGCTTGACGCCGTTGCGACGGCCCAGGTTGATGTGGGGGCCGCGTTCGTGCTGGGCCACGATACGGGCGGTGACGGGGGCGCAGGCGAGCTCGGCGACGATGTCCTGGGCCGCCTCCTTCAACTGGTAGCTCACCTCCTGGCCGTAGCTGGACTGCCAGAACCGGCCATTGTGGCTGCCCACCTGCTCCCGCTTGGAGAAGGTCCAGTTGGCCCGCCCCTGATACTCCTTGCGCCCGAGCAGGCTGCCGTTGATGCCGTCGAACAGGTAGAGCTGCATGCGGAAGTTGCGGATCGGGTCTTCATACCAGCTGGTCAGCTGGTTGCCCTGGGGTTCGAGGGAGAGATCGTCGATGCTGCCGAGCACCAGATACTGGCTGTCGGTTCGCAGGCTCAGGGCCTTGATCTCCTCGAGGGCGCTGCGATCTCCCTGCTGCAGGTGGAGGGGATCGATGCGCAGGTTCTCGTCCAGCCACTGACGTGCGACCACTCCCTGAGGCGCCGCCGCCAGGGTCTCGAACAGGCGGCGGGAGAGATCCGCCGGCATGTCGTCGAGGGCGCCGGTGCTCGCCTGATCCGGGTAGCGCATGCGCAGGCGCACCAGCGTCAAATCCTTGGCGTAGTGTTGGGTCTGGCAGATCTGCCGCTCGGCCTGGATGTCGGCCACTAGCGTGATGTACATGCGGCCGTTGCGCACCTCCTCGCGCTTGAGGCGGTACTGGCGGATGTCGCCGCCGGAGCGGATCTGGATCTGCTCCGAACGCAGGCTGCCGTTCTCCAGGCGCTGGATGCTGGAGACGGAGGCGCCGCTGGCCAGCAGGGCCTGACGCAGCGCATCCCGGGTCGCCTGCTCGCGGGCATAGACCTCGTCGCCCCCCAGGATGGCGGCACTGCCTTGCGCCTCTATGAGCTCGGCGCGGGCCGACAGACTGGCCAGCAACAGGGTTGACAGCAGCACAACTTTCATAACGTACACCTTGAATAGACGAACCCCTCTTGCGCCCCAGGGGGCGGGTGAGCGGCTGCATGGACACTGGCCTGGTTTGCACCAGGTGCGCAAATAAAAGCAAGATCCATGCCTTGTTCCGGTGAAAGAGTGCGCGGCCCGCCGGATTTCCCGGCCCCGGCCTCTGTATTGGCGCCGCCCAAGGCCCTCTGGCGGATCATCGGATGATCCTTGGCGCATTCCCGTCTCAAGTGTTGGCCGCTGCGACCGATAACAAGTCAGGTGTAGATACAGGAACAGGTATCCATGAACAGAATTATCACGGCGCTGGTGGTTGCGCTGGCGCTGGCCGGCTGCGGGTCGGCCGACCCCATCAACCGGGAGCAAGGGGATCCCCGGCAGGCGGCCAAGGGGATGGAGCTCAACTGGCTGGTGGCCCGCATGACGGATCAGCTGATGGAGCGCAAGTCGCTCACCACCCTGAGCGAGCCCATCGCGGTCGCCTCCTTCGTCGATCTCGACACCCTGAAGGACACCAACTGGATGGGGTTGCAGATCGAGGAGAGCTTCATCTACGAGCTGAACCGGCGCGGTGAGGTAGTGGTGGACTTCAAGACCACGGGCAGCATTCAAGTGACCCCCAGTGGCGACTTCGTGATGAGCCGCAACTACAAGGATCTCTCCGCCCGTCTGCCCATCTCCCGGATCCTGACCGGCACCTTCAGCCGCAATTCGCAGGGGATCCTGGTCAATGCCCGGATCATCGATCTGCGTACCAAGATGGTGGAGACCACGGCCCAGAGCCTGATCCCGCAACAATATCTATCCGGCGCCAGCAACTCGTTTGGCCGGGCATCGGTCAATCGGGGTTACCTGATGCGGGGCGGCCAGAGCGCGTCCGGCCATCTGGTCAACCTGACCCCCTGATTTCTGAGGAGTAGACAGCCATGAGAATCGTGCTTGGCCTGATGATGGCCCTCTTGCTGACGGCGTGCAGCGGGAACCGGGTCGTAAACTACGACCAGGGGGAGAAGCCAGATGACTTCCCCGTGCTCAAGGCGGTGGGCTACGCGGTGATCGACATCCAGCCCGGCCCCTCCCAGTCGGAGAAGATGCTGCAGGCGATCCGGGCGTCCAAGATGGATGCCTACCGGGAGCTGGCGGAGCAGCTCAACGGCCAGCAGGTGCGTGGCCAGAGCAGCTACAAGGACCTGACCCAGACCTCCAACTCGCTGGATGTGTCGGTGGCCGGCATGGTGCGCGGTGCCCGTGTGGTGGCGACCTATCCCCGTGGCAACACCTATGCCACCGAGCTGGAGCTCGATACCCGCAACCTCTACCACCTGAACCAGCTGATGGCGGGTCAGTTCTAGCGCCAGGAGCGAGACTCCATCCTCTGTCACCCGAGCCTGTCGGCGGGGTACCAACTAGGCGAGCAATGAGCTCGCCTTTTTGTTGTCCTGGGGCGGGGCAGGGGGCAGAAAAGAGAGAGGCGAGCCTGATGCTCGCCTCTTGCCGTTCGGGGGGCTTAGCTGCCCATCAGCACCGGCGGTACCGCGGTCGGCTTGACGTCTTCGCTCGGGTAGCAGCCCAGCACCTTGACGTAGCGGGTGATCTTGGTGAGCTCCAGCAGGGCGGCCTGCATCTCAGGGGTCTGCAGGTTGGCGGAGACATCCAGATAGAACATCTCTTCCCAGGGGTTACCCTGCACCGGACGGGATTCCAGCTTGGTCATGTTGATCTCGTGGCTGCGCAGCACCAGCAGCGCCTCCACCAGGGAACCCGGCTTCTGGGAGGTGGACATGATGAGGGTGGTCTTGGCCGGGATCTGGGGCGCCACGTCGATGGGCTTGCGCGCCACCACGATGAAGCGGCTGTAGTTCTCCTTCTGGTTCGCGAGCTGCTCGGCCAGCACGTCGAGGCCATACAGCTCGCCGCCGGCGGCGCTGCCGATGGCGGCCGCATCCGGGCTCGCCAGCTCCTTGACCTTCATCATGGCGCTGGAAGAGGAGTCGCAGATCTCGTGGCGCGCCCCTTCCAGCTTGCTGAGGTAATGGGAGCACTGCTGGAACACCTGGGGATGGGCATAGAAGGTCTTGATGCGGGACAGCTCGGTGGGCACGGCGGTGAGGATGCAGTGCTCGATGGGGTAGGTCAGCTCACCCACGATGGAGAGGGTGGTGTGCTGCATCACATCGTACACCTCGTTGATGGAGCCCGAGCTGGTGTTCTCTATGGGCAGCACCCCGAAGGCGGCGCGACCCGATTCTACCGTGTCCAGCACCTCGCGGAAGTTCTGGCAGTTCACCTCTATCACTTGATCCTTGTAGCGCGCCAGGTACTTGCGGGCGGCCAGGCTGGAGTAAGAGCCGCGCGGGCCCAGGTAGGCGACGCTGGTCATGGGCTCCTGCTGCTGGGGGTTGAGCAGGCTCTGCAGATAGGCCTGCTGGGAGAGCACGGAGTCTTCGATGATGGTGTGGTAGATGCGGGTGATGTACTGGGCGTCCAGCCCGAGCGCGCGCCCTTTCTGGATCAGGGCAACCAGCAGATCCTGCTCCCGCTGGGTGTCGCGGATGGGACGGGGATTGGCCTGCTTGGCGCGGGCAACCTCGATGCTGAGGGTCTTGCGTTTGGCCAGCAGGGCGAGCAGCTCCTGATCCAACTGGGTGATGTCTTGTCTGATCTCGTCGAGCGTTGCCATGGTGGTTCCCTATCCAAATCTTCTGTGGTGGTTGCTGCAAAAAAAAGCCTCCGCTGGGGGAGGCTCGATTCGTCTTTGCTTTCTGTTGATGCGACGACAGGGCCTTCCCTTATGAGGGCCGGATAAACGAGAAAGCAAAGAAGAATGGTGTGTGCATGATGTTGTCCTGAATGTAACGTCATAACCATTAAGGGATTTGGCACGCCGATGCAAGTAAAACTTGCCCGGGGGCGTTGGACGGGGCAGGGTAGGTGGTCGGGATTCATGGCTGAATGAGTGCCAAAACGGTCCTGTTTTTTCTGGTCAATGAGAGGGAGACGAGAGGATGGCGATTATCTTCGATCTGGGACGGGTGGTGGTGAGCTGGGATCCGGTCGGCATAGTGCGCTCGGTACGAGGACCGGATGGCGCCGAAGCCCTGGCGGAGCAGCTGTTCAACCACCCCGACTGGCTGGAGGTGGACAGGGGCACCCTCTCCCTGCACGCCATGGCGAGTCAGGCCGAGGCGCGCACCGGCTTGTCCATGGCCGAGAACCTCGCCATCCTGCAGGCGGTGCCCGCCTCCTTGCTGCCGGACCCCGCCATGGTGACGCTTATCGAGGCGCTGCACAGTGCCGGTCACCGGCTCTACGCCCTCTCCAACATGGGCCATGCCAGCATCGACTGGCTGGAACAGCATCAGGAGTTCTGGCGCTTCTTCAGCGGCAAGGTGGTGTCGGCCCGGGTGCGGATGATCAAGCCCGAGCCCGACATCTACCGTTATCTGCTGGTGTCGTTCGACCTCAAGGCTGGGGAGTGCCTCTTTATCGACGACAGCCCGGCCAACGTGGCGGCGGCCCAGGCACTCGGCCTGCAGGGCATGGTGTTCACCGATGCTGCTGCGTGCCGCCGGCAGCTGGTTGAGCAGGGATGGTTGCCCGCCTGAAAGGGGACGGGCCCTGCGTTGTGCCCGAAGAAAAGGGATCTGATGTGCATTCAGAGCGAATAAAGTACTGCTTTGTCCCTGCTGTTTAAGTGTCTATTCAGCTTGCACGCCGCAAAATAACATCCTATTCACCATCCGGAGCGTTGTTATGGATGCCAATGTAGTCGCGCTGAATCGGGGATACGATCAGAACTTTCAGGCCAGGGAACAGAGGCTCATCAGCACCCTGGCAGGATATGGCGAACTGCTTGTCTCCTTCTCCGGCCGGTTGGAGTCCTGCTACAGCATGGACCTGTGCCGGGCCAGCGGGGTCCGCTTTCGGGCCATCACCCTGGACAACCCGACCCTCAGCCGCAAGGCGGTGGCCCGGGCGAAGCGCTACTGCCAGCACTACGGCATAGCGCATCAGGTGATCAAGACCGACGAGATGATCTTCAGCGTGCATCTCGGTCACCTCGCCGAGGTGATGGATCCGGTACGCTACCTCTGCCAGCAGCTCGAGCACGGCGATGGCCCCCCGCTTCTGATGTCGGCCTCGGTGGAGGAGATGCAGGAGTATCTGCGGCGTTTCGACAGCGTGCCGGCCAATACGCTGTGGCTCTTTGCCGAGCAGGGCATGACCAACCGTGACTTTCGCTATGGCTTCCACAAGCGCCAGTTGGCCTTGTGGGGGGCGGGGGGAGAGGCTTGCCTGAGTCAGCGCTTCTCCGATATTGAGTCACTGGACCGGCGCCACCTGCGCATGGTCGACATGGCCGAGCAGATGTTGTTCGACATGGGGCTGGATGGAGCCCAGGTCTTCTTCCATACCCTGGCTGACAGGGTCACTACCCTGGCCAGGATCAGGGTGCCCCAGCGCATGCGGGCCCTGGTCTTCGACATGCAGCCGAACATCCAGAAGGCGCTCCAGAGCGCCCAGTTCGATCTGGTGACCCTGGATCTGGTCTCGGGCGAAGATCCTCAACTGCTGGTCATCTGATCCCGGGCCCGGCCCGTAACGTGAGTCGGGTCATAGGCAAGGGCAGCCCGACTCTTTATACTGCTCCCTCTGCATCCCTATCGAGTCATGTGCCCATGAAACCCTTGTCCAGACTGCTGCTTGCCCTCTGCCTCTCCCCCCTGTTGGCCCAGGCCGCGCCCCTGACCCAGGTCACCCTGGCCGATGGCCGTCAGGTGCAGCTCAACGACGACTTCACCTGGGAATACCTGCTGGTCAAGCCCGCCGAGACGGTGGCCGGCAAGATGGTGACGGCGAGCGTGGCGGCGCCGGTGCTGACCGAGCAGGCCCTGGCCAATCCCGACCTGCTTGCCCAGGCGACCCGGGACGGGATCACGGTGACCCTGAACCAGGTGGAGGGCGAGGATCCGCTGCGTCTGCAGTTCGTGGTGAGCAACACCGGCAGCCGCAATGTGGTGCGGGTCAACGGCAGCCTGACCCTGTTCAGTGCCGAGGGCGTGCAGCTCTCGACCCAGCCGGTGCGTTTCTGGGTCGGAGAGAACCGCCTGCCGGAATCCTATCTGCGCAAGGGCGAGCAGCGTCCGTCCCGGGCCATCGAACTGGCCCGTCCGGCCAATCTGACCGGCAAGCCGCTGGTGCGGGTGCAGATAGACGAGGTGGAATTCCGCTAGGAACGCGACGGGGACGGGCAGGCCCGTCCCCCGTGGAGTGTTGCTCCGGTAACCGTCTGCAACATCTGCTTACATCTGCCATGGTTTGGCAACAGCTTGCCGCTCGGCACCTCCCTCTTTGCCCGTCACAATGGCTCCATTCCCGTTAGGTTCCGCCTAACGCAACAATCGGAGTCAACAAAATGCAAAAGCTCGCACTGTCTGTTCTGGTTCTGGCCGGTCTCTCTTCCACTTCCGTGCTGGCGCAAGATGCGTTCAGCTATGCCAAGGGATCCGCCACCTGGGCACACACCAAGTCCGACTACGTTGGTGGCAAGGACAGCAACAACCGCGATTTCGGTGGTCTGAGCCTGGATCTCTCCAAGAGCTTCGGCTCCAACGTCTACGGCCGACTCGGCAGCGAATACACCTCCCGCAACAGTGGCAACGACAGCATGGCCATCTCCAATCTGGGGATGGGGGTGTTCACTCCCCTCAGCACCGGCCTGAACCTGTACGGTGAAGCGGGTCTGATGGGCTACAGCATGGAGCGTGAGCTCGCCTCCAACGTGAACGACAGCGGCTGGGACAACATCACCCGCAAGCAGAGCGGCAGCCTGTACGGTGAAGTGGGCCTGCGCTACGACATCGGCGCCGTCGAGCTCTCCACCGGCTACCGTTACGCCAACATGACCGACGACATGCACGACTTCAAGGCGGGTGCCGCCTACAAGGTGAGCCAGAACCTGGCCCTCACCGCCGACTACACCTATCGCAACTGGGATCTGCAGAAAGGATCCATCAGCAGCCTGGGTGTGAAATACAGCTTCTGATTTCCCTGTCTGTCGCAACGTCCATTTTGCCCATGACCCCGGTCATGGGCTTTTTCATTTTCCGGTGATCCTGTTTTTGCTCTTGTGTCGTATCGGTCGGTAATAGTTATACAACTTTCATTTTTTTGTATAACTGCTATAACTGAGTCAATGCTTATACAAGGGGTGCAATCATGTACAAGATTAAGGTCGGTATCAGTGCCTGTCTGCTGGGCCAGGAAGTGCGGTTCGACGGGGGCCACAAGCGTTCCAGCTTCTGCGAGCGGGATCTTGGCGCTCACTTCGAGTATCACCCGGTCTGCCCCGAGATGGCCATCGGCCTCGGTGCCCCCCGTGCCGCCATCCGGCTGGTCAAGCGCCACGGAGAGGTGCGCGCCGAGGCGAGCAACGGCAGCTTCGATGTCACCGAGCGGCTCATCGCCTTCAGCGAGCAGAAGGCTCGCCAGCTCGACTTCATCTCCGGCTACATCCTCTGCGCCAAGTCTCCCAGTTGCGGCATGGAGCGGGTACGCATCTATGGTGCCAACAACGAGGGGAGTGCCAAGGAGGGGATTGGTCTCTTTGCCAAAGCCTTGATGGAGGCCAACCCCCTGCTGCCGGTGGAGGAAGACGGCCGCCTGTGCGATCCCATACTGCGGGAGAACTTCGTGCTGCGGGTCTTCGCCTATCACGACTGGCAGCAGCTCTGTGCTCGCGGTATCACCGCCGCCGCCCTCATCCGGTTCCATTCGCGTTACAAGTATCTGGTGCTCTCCCACGCCACTACCCACTACCGCACCCTCGGCAAGCTGCTCGGCAACCTCGGCAAGGCCAGCCTGCAGGAGGTGGCGGACAGCTACATCAAGGGCCTGATGGCGGCCCTGACTCTGCGTGCCAACCGTCGCAGCCACACCAATGTGCTGATGCACCTGCAGGGTTATTTCAAGCGGGTGCTGACCCCGGCCCAGAAGCAGGAGCTCTGCGATACCATCGACAAGTACCGCACCGGCGTCTTCCCGCTGCTGGTACCACTCACCCTGATCCGCCACTACCTGCGGGAATACCCGAACCCCTATCTCGCGGATCAGGTCTATCTCAATCCTCATCCCGATACGCTCAAGTTGCGTTACGGGCTTTGAGAATAGCGAGATCAGCTTTATCCAGAGCCGCACCCCGATATGCTCAAGTTGCGTTACGGGCTTTGAGAATGGCGAGATCAGCTCTATCCAAAGCCCCACCCCGATACGCTCAAGCTGCGCTACGGGCTCTGAATTCGTTTGTGCCCCGACGCAGCCTCTGGGCTCGGGGCGCCCATACCCTGTTGAATGGAAGTCACCATGTCAGATGTACCACAAGATGATGCCGCCAAGCCGGACGAGGGGATCTATCCCATCCGCGAGGTCTCCCGACTCACCGGGGTCAACGCCGTCACCCTGCGCGCCTGGCAGCGCCGCTACGGGCTGGTGCAGCCCGCCCGTACCGAGAAGGGGCATCGCCTCTACAGCGAGCAGGATATCCGCCAGATAGGCGAGATCCTGAGCTGGCTGGAACGGGGGGTGAGCATAGGGCAGGTGAAGGGGCTGTTGAGCGAACCTCAGTCCCAGCCGGTGAGCGATCACTGGCAGCAGACCCTGGAGCAGTTCAGTCAGGCGCTGCTCGCCTTCAACCAGCGCAAGGCGGAGGCCGAGCTCAATGATCTGCTGGCGAGCTACCCGTTCGAGCTGGTGCGCAGTCGGGTGCTGCAACCGTTGGTGGAGCAGCTGCTCGGCCTGTGGCGCGAGCGGCCGGATGGCGAGCTGCTGCAACAAGTGTGGCTGGGCTGGCTCCACACCCGTTTCGCCCGCCACCTCATCGAGCAGGAGAAGGGGCTGCCGGTCACCCTGGCGAGCTGGGGTCAGGTGGGCCCTCTCGATCTGGTCTGGGCCGCGTATGAGCTCATCGGTCAGGGTTATGAGGTACAGCTGCTGGGGGCGGTGGAGCCGCGCCATGCCGCCCTGCTGGAGGGGCGGGCCGCCACCCCCTGGCTGGTGCTGCTGGGGGCCGGCCTTGGCAAGCCGGCGCTGGCCGCCGACTGGCCTGCCGGTACCCGGCTCTTTGGCGAGCTGGGGCGACTCTATGACGCTGACTGGCTGGCCGCTCACGGCTGGCGGGCGACCCTGGCCGAGGTGATGGCGGACAAGCCTGCCGCGCGCGGCGCCCGTGGGCGCGGGAGCAAGAAATCATGAGGCTGGTCTGGTTTCGCAATGACTTGCGCCTTTCCGACAACCCGGCGCTGCGTCATGGCTGCGCCAGCGATGAGCCGGTCGCCGCACTCTTCATCATCTCCCCCACCCAGTGGCGACAGCACAAGATGGCACCCATCCGTCAGCGCTTCATCCTGGCCCAGGTCGATGTGCTGGGCCGCGAGCTGGCGGCCCTCGGCATCCCGCTTCATCTGCTGCGGGTCGAGACCTTTGCCGAGGTGCCTGCGGCGCTGGCTGACCTCTGCCGCGAGCTCGGCGTCACGCACCTCTACGCCAACCAGGCCATCGAACTTGACGAGCAGCGCCGGGACCATGGCGTCACCGCCGCGCTGGCAGAGCAGGAGGTGAGCTGCCACTGGCTCAACGGCTGTTGCGTGCTGCCCCCTGGGCGGGTACTGACCGGCGGTCGGGAGATGTTCAAGGTCTTCACCCCCTTCAGCCGCGCCTGGCTCAAGGCGCTGGATGAGGATGGTTTCGTCATTCACAGAGCCCCGGCGCCACGGGGTGAGCCATTGCCGTGGCAGCCGCTGGCCGAGCGGGCTTTTGTCGATGAGGGGTTCGGGGAGCTGACCCCGGATCCCCGCTGGCCGGTGGGGGAGGTCGAGGCCCTGCGGCGGTTGCATACCTTCCTGGAGCAGGCGGTGCTGGACTATGGCGAGACCCGGGATTTTCCGGCGTTGGCGGGCACGTCCATCCTCTCCCCCTATCTGGCGGCGGGCATCGTCAGCCCCCGTCAGTGCGTGGCGGCCTTGCAGCAGCGACTCGGCGGCCGGCCCCAGTCCAAGGCGCAGCCCGGTTTCGTCTGGCTTAACGAGCTCATCTGGCGCGAGTTCTATCGCCACCTGCTGGTACTGATCCCGACCCTCTCGATGAATCGCCCTTTCAAGCCAGAGACGGTGGCCCTGCCCTGGAGCTGGGACCCGGATGCCTTTGCCGCCTGGTGCGAGGGGCGTACCGGCTACCCCATCGTCGACGCCGCCATGCGCTGCCTCAACGCCACCGGCTGGATGCACAACCGGCTGCGAATGATAGTGGCGAGCTTCCTGACCAAGGATCTGCACATCCACTGGCGGCTCGGGGAGGATTACTTCATGAGCCAGCTCATCGACGGGGATCTGGCGGCCAACAACGGTGGCTGGCAATGGGCCGCGGGAACGGGCGCCGATGCGGCCCCCTACTTTCGGGTGTTCAACCCCACTACCCAGGGACAACGATTTGATCCACAAGGGGAGTTTATCCGTACCTGGGTAACTGAGCTTGCCGATGTGCCTGCCGCCTATGTGCACCAGCCCCACGACTGGCTGCGGCTCAAGGGACGGCAGGATTACCCGGCGCCCATGGTGGATCATGCCGTTGCACGGGTGAGGGCCATCGAGATGTTCCGTGACCAGGAGAAGACATGACATGAACGACGCGCTGGCCCATTTCATCGTGCTTTATCTGCAACTGGACAAGCATCAGTTGCACCGTCTGCCTGAGATCTATGCCGATCAGGTGGTGTTTATCGATCCGGCCCACCGCATCGAGGGGCTGGCCGCGCTCACCCGCTATTTTTCCTCTCTCTATGAGCGGCTCAAGGAGTGCAGGTTCGAGATCACCAGCCAGCAGTTGCAGGGTAATGAGGCTTGGCTTGGCTGGGTCATGACCTTCGTCCATCCCCGGATTGCCGGTGGGCGGCCGGTGCGGGTGGAGGGGGCCACCCGGCTGCAATTCGATGCCTGGGGCAAGGTCTGCCTGCACCGGGATTACTTCGATCTCGGCGCCATGCTCTACGAACAATTGCCGCTGCTGGGCCCCGTGGTGCGCGCCATCAAGGGGAGGCTGGGCACATGAGCGGGCGGGTACTGATCACCGGGGCCACCTCCGGCATAGGTCGCCAGCTGGCCCTTGATTACCGGCGCTCTGGCTGGCAGGTGTGGGGTTGTGGCCGCGATGGTGAACGGCTGCAGGCCTTGGCCGATGAGGGGATCATTCCCCTGCAGTTCGATGGACGGGACAGCGCCGCCATGGCCGTGATTGCCGCCGATCTGCCCGCGCTGGATCTGCTGATCCTCAACGCCGGCAACTGCGAATACATGGATCTGGCCGAGGGATTTGATGGTGCCCTCTTTGCCCGGGTCATCGAAACCAACCTCATCGCCACCGGCCACGTCCTGGCCGCCTTCCTGCCGCGGCTGGTGTCCGGGTCGCGGCTCGCCATCGTCGGCTCCTCGGTGAGCTGGTTGCCGCTGCCAAGGGCCGAGGCCTATGGCGCCTCCAAGGCGGCCCTCGACTATCTGGCCGCCACCCTGCGCCTCGATCTCGCGACCCGGGGCATAGGGGTGACCCTGATCCGTCCGGGTTTCGTGCAGACGCCGCTCACCGCGAAAAATGATTTTCCCATGCCTTGTCTGGTGACGGTGGAGGAGGCGTCTCGCGCCATCATGAGCGGGCTGGCCGCCGGTCGCCATCAGATCCACTTCCCCCGTCGCTTCATCTGGTTGCTGCGTCTGCTTGGCGCACTGCCGACGGGGCTCTGGCTGCGCCTCGGTCGTACCCTCATCTCGAAAGGATCCCCTTCATGAAGAAAAAGATCGCCATCATAGGTTCCGGGATCTCGGGACTCAGCGCCGGTTTTCTGCTCCACAAGTTGCACGACATCACCCTGTTCGAGGCGGCCCCCCTGCTCGGCGGACATACCGCCACAGTGGATGTCAGCCTGGCCGGTCGCAGCTATGCCATCGACACCGGTTTTATCGTGTTCAACGACCGTACCTACCCGAATTTCCTGAAATTGCTGGAGCGGATCGGGGTGGTGCGCCAGCCCACCGAGATGAGCTTCTCGGTCAAGAGCCCCCAGGGGCTGGAGTACAACGGCCACAACCTGGACACCCTGTTTGCCCAACGCAGCAACCTGCTGAGCCCGCGCTTCTACCGTTTCGTGGCCGAGATCCTGCGTTTCAACCGGGAGGCCCGCGCCTGGCTGGCGGACCGCGGGCGCCGCGGGGATGGCAGTGAACCTACCCTGGGGGATTTTCTGCTGCTGGGGGAGTTCAGCGATTACTTCGCCCGCCACTACATCCTGCCCATGGGGGCGGCCATCTGGTCTTCCACCCTGGCTGACATGCGCGCCTTTCCGCTGGGTTTCTTCCTGCGTTTCTTTGCCAACCACGGCCTGCTCGATGTGGCCAACCGCCCTCAGTGGTACGTCATTCCGGGCGGCTCGCGGGAATACCTGGGTCCCCTCACGTCGGGCTGGATGTCGCGGATCCGGCTGGCCTGTCCGGTGCTGGCGATCCGGCGCTCGGCCGAGGGGGTGCTTGTCCAGAGCGGCTATGGGGAGGAGCGCTTTGACGAGGTGATCCTCGCCTGTCACAGCGATCAGGCGCTGGCCCTGCTGGCGGATGCAAGCGAGCGGGAGCAGGCCATTCTCGGCGCCATGGCCTATCAGGCCAACGATGTCTGGTTGCACACCGATGTGAACTGCCTGCCGGTCCGGCCAAAAGCCTGGGCCAGCTGGAACTATCAGCTCGGGGATGACGACGAGGCGCGCCCCCTGGTGAGCTACAACATGAACATCCTGCAGGGGATTAGCTCGCCGCAACCCTTCTGCGTCAGCCTCAACCCCCAGGGCCGGGTGGACGAAAGCAAGGTGCTGCGCCGCTTCGTCTACCACCATCCTGTCTTCAATCAGGCCTCCATCGCCGCCCAGCAGCGGCGAGCCGAGATCTGCGGCCGGCAGCACACCCATTTCTGCGGCGCTTACTGGTACAACGGCTTTCACGAGGACGGGGTGCGCAGCGCCCTGGATGTGGCCAGTCGCTTCGGAGCCAACCTATGAAGGCCGCCGGCGACACCATCAGCGCCATCTGGCAGGGCTCGGTGCGCCACCGCCGTTTTGCGCCGCGCAACCACGCCTTCTCGTACGGCCTCTTCATGCTGGGGCTGGATCTGGACGAGCTGCCGAGCCTCAGCCAGGGGCGCTGGTTCGGCGTGGAGCGGGCCGGGTTGCTCTCCTTTCATCGCAATGACTATCTCAAAGGCAGCGAAGGGAGCCTCAAGCTGGCGGTGTGGGACAAGGTGACCGCCCTTGGCGGCGACGCCGAGCCGGACGGTCGGGTGCTGCTGCTAGGCAATGTGCGCTGCCTGGGGTTCTACTTCAGCCCGGTCAACTTCTACTTCTGCTACCGGGAGGAGGAGGCGCGTTACCTGCTGGCGGAGGTGTCAAACACCCCCTGGAACGAGCGTCACTACTACCTGCTGGATCTGGCGGCCCTGGCGCCCCACGACAAGGACTTTCACGTCTCCCCCTTCATGGGGTTGGCCATGCGTTACCACTGGCGCATTCGCCCGCCCGAAGAGGAGACGGTGATCCATATCGAGAGTCATCCCAGGTCAGGCGAGGCCAAGCTGTTCGATGCCACCCTGGCGCTGCGTCGCGAACCGCTGTCGCGCCAGGGGCTGGTGGCCCTGCTTGCCCGCTGGCCCTGGATGACCCTCAAGGTGCTGCTCGGTATCTACTGGCAGGCCTTGCGTCTTTTTATCAAACGCACCCCCATCTTCAGCCACCCGGAGAGCCGCTGATGAAGCCGACATTCTCGCGTATTTCAGCTTCCAGTCGTTGTCCGCAACCCATGATGCGGGTTTGTATCAAACGAACCTCTTTTATCTTCATCCATCCGGAGAGCCGCTAATGGAACTTGCTCAATCAACCCTCTCTGCCTCTTTCATCGACAAGGGGGCCAGGCAACTGCTGCTCACTCTGCTGGGACGTCTCGAACAGGGTCAACTGCTGCTGCGGGACGGCAACGAGCGTCACAGCTTCGGGGTGGCGGGCACCGATCTCCATGCCGAGGTGATAGTGCAGGATCCTGCCTTCTATCGTCGTCTGCTGCTGGGGGGCAGCATCGCCGCCGGTGAGACCTGGGTGGAGGGACTCTGGACCAGCCCTGATCCGGTTGCTTTGGTGCGGCTGCTGGCCCGCAACCTGCCGCTGCTCGACACCCTGGAGCGGCGCCTTGGCTGGCTCAGCTTCCCCTTCAACAAGGTGCGTCATTGGCTCAATCGCAATACCCTGACCGGGTCGAGATCCAATATCGCCGCTCACTATGATCTCGGCAATACCCTCTATCAGGGCTTTCTCGACAGCCACATGCAGTACTCGAGCGCCATCTACCCGAGCGCCGAGGCCAGCCTGGAGCAGGGGCAGCAGGCCAAGCTGCGCACCATCTGCGAGCGGCTCGAGCTGGGACCGGAGGATCACCTGCTGGAGATAGGCACCGGCTGGGGCGGCCTGGCTGTCTATGCCGCCCGCCACTACGGCTGCCGGGTGACCACCACCACCATCTCCCAGGCCCAGCACGACTATGCGAAGGCGTGGATTGCGCGGGAGGGGCTGGAGGATCGCATCACATTGCTGCTGGAGGATTACCGCAAGCTGGAAGGGAGCTTCGACAAGCTGGTCTCCATCGAGATGATAGAGGCAGTGGGGCACGCCTTCCTGCCGGACTACTTCCGCCAGCTGTCACGCTTGCTCAGACCCGGCGGCCGTCTGCTCATTCAGGCCATCACCATCGCCGATCAGCGCCATGCCCAGTATGTGCGCGGTGTCGACTTCATCCAGCGCTACATCTTCCCCGGCGGCTGTCTGCCGAGCGTCTCCCAGATGGCGGGACTGCTCGCCCGGGAGACCGACATGCAACTGGTGCGGCTGCACGACCACGGCCACCACTATGCCCGCACCCTGGCCCACTGGTGCGAACGCTTCCTGGCGCTGGCCCCCGAGCTGCCAAGGCTCGGCTACAGCCAGGACTTCATCCGGCTGTGGCACTTCTATTTTGCCTATTGCGAGGGGGGCTTCTGGGAGCGGGCCATCAGCCTGGTGCAGCTGGAGGCAGCCAAGCCGGGCCCGCTCGGCTGGTCCGGTGATCGGCCAGTAAGCGGTCACTGACCGTGTGGCAGTGGGCCCACCTGCTGGGGTTCAACCTCTATTGGTTGCTGGCGGTGAAATGGCAGCAACCGGGCCCGCTGCTGCTGATGCTGTTGCTTCATTTCCTCTTCTCTCCTCGTCGCCGGCAAGACTGGCGGCTCATTCCCGTTGCGCTCGCAGGCTGTCTGCTCGACATCCTGCTCTGGCGGCTCGGCCTGTTCCAGTTTCCGGCCGGTTTCCCGCTCTGGCTGTTGCTGCTCTGGTGCGGTTTTGCCCTGACCCTCTCCCACGGTCTGCGCTGGCTTCGGCCCTTGCCCCGCTGGCAGCAGGCGCTGTTTGGCATGGTGGGGGGGGCGAGCTCCTATGTGGCGGGTGCTGCCATGGGGGCCGTACACTTACCCTGGGGCATCTGGATCAGCACGGCGCTGCTGGCGGTGATCTGGATGGGGTGGTTACCCGTACTGCTGTGGGTAACGGTGACGCTGGAGGGTGAGCCGAGATGAACACCTTTTCGACCGACGCCTTGTTGTTTTCCAAGTGGACCAGGGATGGCCAGTGCGAGCTGGCAGAGCGTTTCTATCTGGTGGTTGCATGCCAACGCGATGCCCAGGGTCAACTGGCGAGCGTGGTGATGCAGGATATCAATACCCTGCAGGAACAGGAGATGGACTGGCATGAACTGGAAGACCCCGCCCATTGGCACATGGGGTGGAATTAGCACCTTGCTTGTGGCGCTGACGCTGCTGTTTGCCATTGCGGTACAGGCCTCTTCTGCCCCCTGGCAACAACTGCGCCCGGTCGGGCAGGGGGAGATGAGCTGGCTCTGGTTCAAGCTCTATGACGCCACCCTCTACAGTGCGAGCGGTCGCTACGAGCCCGGTCGCTATCCGCAGGCCCTCACCCTGACCTATGCCAGAGCCATAGAGAAAGAGGATTTGCTCAGTGCCACCGCCGCCGAGTGGCAGCGCCTTGGCCTTGGCAGCGAGGGAGATCGCCAGCGCTGGCTCGGCCGGCTCGCCGTCCTCTGGCCCGATGTCGGGGCTGGGGACAGACTCACCTTCTATGTGGACAGTGCAGGAGCCGGCCACTTCTGGTGGCAGGACAAGCCCCTCGGCTCCCTCGCCGATCCGCAGTTTTCAGCCGCCTTTCTGGCCATCTGGCTCGCCGACAACAGTCGCGATCCCGCCCTTACCCGCCGCCTGCGCGGCCAACCCTGATACTGGAGTTCCTCATGACCTTCCATCGCACATGGCGCCTTCTGCTGCTGTGGCCACTGCTGTTGCTGACTGGTTGTGGCGCCAGCCTCGATGACTATAGAGGGCAGGGCCCGAACTGGGATCTCGCCCGTTTCTTCAATGGCAAGCTGGTGGCTCATGGCCTGGTGACGGACCGTAGCGGCGAAGTGACCAGTCGCTTTCGGGTCGAGATGCAGGGGCGCTGGCGAGAGGGCAAGGGGGAGTTGTTCGAGCAGTTCTATTTCGATGACGGCCGCCAGCAGACCCGCACCTGGTTTTTGAGCAAGGGAGCGGATGGCCACTGGCGCGGCACCGCCTCGGACGTGGTGGGGGAGGCGGTAGGCAAGACGGCAGGCTTTGCCCTGAACTGGCGCTATCAACTCGATCTGGCCCTGCCGGATGGGGAGGTGGTACGGGTGAGCTTCGATGACTGGATGTATCTGCTGGATGAAGATCGCCTGATCAATCGCGCCGCGATCAGCAAGTTCGGCATTCACCTCGGCGAGGTGATCCTCTATATCGAGCGGCTTGAGCGATGAGAGCGAGTGTTTTTCCTGCTGACGATAGCCATCCGCTATCAATGGACAAGGCAGAAGCAATTGTCCTTTGAGTCTATGCGGGGATATGCTGACTCCGTTCCCGATAATGTTTACCACCTGGAGGTGAATGATGAAGAGCCCCATTGGTCTTGATACCGTTCAATCACAAGCCCTGGCCGCCGAGTTGAACAAGTTGCTGGCCAGCTACCAGATCCTCTACATGAACGTCCGTGGCTTCCACTGGAACATCCGCGGCAACCAGTTCTTCGAACTTCACCTGAAATTCGAGGAGATCTACAACGATCTGCTGTTGAAAGTCGATGCCCTTGCCGAGCGCATCCTCACCCTGGATGGGGTGCCCCTGCACAGCTTCAGCGACTACCTCAAGGTCTCCGCCATCCCCGAGCAGAAGGGGCTGCACGACGGTCGCGCCTGTGTCGAGTCCCTGCTGGAGAGTTTCCGCGAGCTGCTGGTGGCTCAGCGCCGTATCCTGGGACAAGCCGCCGACGCCGGTGACGAGGGTACCGCTTCCATCCTCTCCGACTATGTGCAGCAGCAGGAAAAACTGGTCTGGATGCTGCGCGCCTAC
Source organism: Aeromonas sp. sif0611 (assembly GCF_019218845.1). Classification (NCBI taxonomy): domain Bacteria; kingdom Pseudomonadati; phylum Pseudomonadota; class Gammaproteobacteria; order Aeromonadales; family Aeromonadaceae; genus Aeromonas; species Aeromonas sp. sif0611. The sequence goes on from NZ_JAHUWU010000003.1 coordinate 217,106, forward strand.
CTGGCCTGATAGAGTGCAGGGCCGGATGCCCCTGACCAGGCGCCGGTCCGACCGTTCCGTTGTCCCTTGTTGTTGCAAACCTGAGTTGTCTTTGATGTTATCCACCCGCTTGCCGCCCTGTTTGGGCGGCTTTTTTGTTTTTGATCTGCATCAATGAAACCTTAATTGGTAAATTGAATGCCTATTAAGTTTTGAGTCGGGGGAATAGAATCGCCACAAAACAAGCAACTGAAATGTCCAATTAGGAGAGGCATGATGTTTTGTGTGCAATGTGAACAGACAATTCGTACCCCCGCAGGCAATGGCTGCGCGTATGCACAAGGTATGTGCGGCAAGACGGCCGAGACCTCGGATCTGCAGGATGTGCTGATTTATACGCTGCAAGGCCTCAGTGCCTGGGCGCTGGCGGCCCGTGAGCACGACATCGTCGATGACGAGATCGATGCCTTCGTGCCCAAGGCCTTCTTCGCCACCCTCACCAACGTCAACTTTGACTCCGCGCGCATCGTCGACTATGTCAACCAGGCGCTGGCCTATCGGCAGCAACTGGCCGATCGTCTGGCCGCGCTGGCGGTGCAGCTTGCCGAGCTGCCTGCCGCCGCACGCTTCGAGCCGGGTGTCGAGCTGCTGGAACAGCTGGCCCATGCGCCCCAGACCGCGGTCAACCGCGGCAAGAGCGAAGTCAATGAAGACATCATGGGGCTGCGCCTGCTCTGCCTCTACGGGCTCAAGGGGGCAGCCGCCTACATGGAGCACGCCCGGGTACTGGACCAGCAAGACAGCGCCGTGGCCGCCGAATTCCACCGCATCATGAGCTGGCTCGGCACGGATCCGAGCGATCTGGATCCCCTGTTCAAGTGCGCCATGGACATCGGCCTGCTCAACTTCAAGATCATGGAGATGCTGGATCTCGGTGAAACCACGGCCTTCGGCCACCCGGAACCGACTCAGGTGCGCGTCACCCCGGTGCCGGGCAAGTGCATCCTGGTCTCCGGCCACGACATGGTGGATCTCAAGCTGATCCTGGAACAGACCGCAGGCACCGGCATCAACGTCTACACCCACGGTGAGATGCTGCCGGCCCTGGCCTATCCCTTCTTCAAGCAGTATCCGCACCTGGTGGGCAACTACGGTTCCGCGTGGCAGAACCAGCAGAAGGAATTTGCGAACTTCCCGGGCGCCGTGGTGATGACCTCCAACTGCATCATCGACCCGAACGTGGGCAACTACTCGGATCGCATCTTCACTCGCTCCATCGTCGGCTGGCCTGGGGTGACCCATCTGGAAGGAGAGGACTTCTCTGCCGTTATCGCCAAGGCCCAGGCGCTGGAAGGCTTCAAGCACGTTGAGCTCGAGCATTTCATCACCATCGGCTTTGCTCGCAACGCCCTGATGCAGGCGGCCCCTGCGGTGATCGACAAGGTCAAGGCTGGCGAGATCAGCCACTTCTTCCTGGTGGGGGGCTGTGACGGCGACCGTGCCGAGCGCGCCTACTACACCGAGTTCGCCAAGGCGATCCCGCAGGATAGCCTGCTGCTCACCCTGGGCTGCGGCAAATACAAGTTCAACAAGCTCGACTTTGGCGATATCGGCGGCATCCCGCGTCTGCTGGACGTGGGCCAGTGCAACGACGCCTACTCCGCCATTCAACTGGCATTGGCGCTTTCCGAAGCGTTCGAGTGCGGTGTCAACGATCTGCCGCTGACCCTGGTGCTCTCCTGGTTCGAGCAAAAAGCCATCGTCATCCTGCTCACCCTGCTGGCACTCGGCGTGAAGGACATTCGCACCGGCCCGACCGCTCCGGCCTTCCTCACTCCGGCCCTGCTCAAGGTGCTGGAGGAGCAGTTCGGTCTCAAGGGAACCACGACCGCAGAGGCGGATCTCGCCGAGATCCTGGCGGCCTGATCCGGGTTCAACCCAAGATGTTGTAAGCCTTTGGCGAGCCCCCGGCTCGCCTTTTTTTCACAAAGATGTCTTTCAAAAAGAGGAGCCTTGCGATGATCTCCACCTCTCTTACCTTGCGCTGCATTGGCCGTCGTGCGGACACTCACGACGTGACAAGTTGGCAGTTTGTTGCCACCGAGGGCACTCTGCCTGCCGTGCTGGCCGGCCAGTGTGTGACCCTGCACACCGAGATTGACGGCAAGCCCCAGTGCCGCGCCTATACCCTCTCTTCCAGCCCGCAGGATCCTTTCTGGCAAGTCACCATCAAGGACGTGGGGCTGGTCTCCCATCATCTGCACCAAACCTTGCAACTGGGGGACGAGATCCGGGTTGACGGCCCCTTCGGCGACTTCAATCTGGCGGTGCTCCCCTGCGAGCGGCCGCTGCTGCTCAGCGCCGGCTCCGGCATCACCCCTATGTGGGCCATGCTGCGAGACGAGCTGGCCAAACGGCCGAACGCAGATATCCGCTTCATCCACAGCGCCCGCTCGCCGGAGGATGTGATCTTCGCAAGCGACCTGGCCGCACTGGCCGAGGCCCATGCGGGCGTGCGCCATGCGCTGGTATTGGAACAGGCGCCGGCGGTTTATCCCTGGGTGGGACGCCTCACGCCCGCCATGCTGAGTGAGTTGGCGCCAGACCTGCTTGCTCGCCACGTCTATCTGTGCGGCCCGGCCCCCTACATGGCGGCGGTCTGCACCATGCTGGCGGAGCTGGGGCTGCCGGCGGAGCAATTGCATCAGGAGTCGTTCGGCCTGCCTGCTGGAACATCGAGCACGGCGCCAGTTGCGGTCGGCAGCGACCACTTCTGGCTGACCCTCAAAAAGAGCGGCAAGAAGGTGAAGATACTGCCGGGCCAGACCCTGCTGGCTGCGCTGGAGGGGGCGGGAGAAACCATGGTGGCCGCCTGCCGCGCCGGTGTGTGCGGGGCCTGCCGCTGCACCACGGAAGGGGAGATCGAGCGTCAGAGCGTGATGACGCTGAGTGCGCAGGATCTGGAGAGCGGCGTCGCGCTGGCCTGCTCCTGCACCATCAGAGGGGATGTCAGCGTCGATTACTGAGGGGCGTCATTGGTATCCCGAGCTTTTCCCGAGCGGGTCGTGCGGGTAGACTCTGACCCAGTTTCAGCAAAGCACGGGATAAAAAATGACAATTCTGGTCACGGGCGGTGCCGGCTATATCGGCTCCCACACCTTGGTTGAGCTGCTGGGTACCGGGCAGCAGGTGGTAGTACTGGACAACCTCTCCAACTCTTCCCCCGAATCTCTCAAGCGGGTCGAACGGATCACCGGCAAGCCGGTCACCTTCGTCAAGGGGGACATTCTGGACAGGGCATGCCTGCAGCGGCTGTTTGCCGAGTACAGGATCGAATCCGTGATCCACTTCGCCGGCCTCAAGGCGGTCGGGGAGTCCGCCGAGATCCCGCTCACCTACTACCAGAACAACGTGACCGGTACCCTGGTGCTGTGCGAGGAGATGGCAAAAGCTGGCGTGTTCCGCCTGGTGTTCAGCTCCTCGGCGACCGTCTATGGCGATCCTGCTTCGGTGCCCTTGCGGGAAGATTTCCCCACCGGCGCCACCAACCCCTATGGTCGCTCCAAGCTGATGGTGGAAGAGATTCTGCGGGATCTTGCCAAGTCCGATCCCCGCTGGGCCATCGTGTTGCTGCGCTACTTCAACCCGGTCGGTGCCCACGAGAGTGGCCTCATTGGCGAAGATCCCAACGGCATTCCCAACAATCTGCTGCCCTACATCAGCCAGGTCGGTGTTGGCAAGCTCAAGGAGCTGGGGGTGTTTGGCAACGACTACCCGACGCCGGACGGCACCGGCGTGCGCGACTACATCCACGTGGTGGATCTCGCCATCGGTCACCTCAAGGCGCTGGCACGCATCGAGGGCGACACCGGGGTCTTCACCTACAACCTGGGCACCGGTCAGGGCTACTCGGTACTGGAGATGGTCAAGGCATTCGAAACCGCCAGCGGCCGCCCCATTCCCTACCAGATCAAGCCCCGTCGCCCCGGCGACATCGCCGAATGCTGGGCCGAACCCACCCTGGCCCGGGACGAGCTGGGCTGGCAGGCCGAGCGGGGTCTGGAGCAGATGATGGTCGACACCTGGCGCTGGCAAAGCCACAACCCGAACGGCTATCAGGCCTGAGGGTGTGAAGCCTGAATAGCAAAACGCCCCGGCATCGCATGCCGGGGCGTTTTTTTGTGGGCGAAGAGCGGGTTACTGAATGCTCTTGCCAGCCCGCACATCCTTGACGATGGCCTTCAGGCTCGCCAGATCCCGTGGCGCACCGCGCAGGATCTGGTCGCCGATGATGAACCCCGGGGTCCCCGAGATGCTCATGGCCTCGGCCAGGGCACGGTTGGTACCAAGGTTCTGATCGATGCTGCCATCCTTGATCTTGGCCTCGACTTTGCTCCAGTCCACCCCGGCGGACTTGGCGATGGCTTGCACCTGGGCCTCGTCGGCCAGCGACCCTTGATGGGCGTACAGCTTGTCGTGGAAGGCCTGGAACTTGTCGGGCTGGCCGAGCTGCACCGCCAACGCCGCGCGGGCGGCGTAGTAGGAAGTCTCGCTCAGGATGGGGAACTGCTTGTAGATGTAGCGGATGTCCTTGTCTTCATCGAGCAACTGTTGGACGAGGGGATGAGCACGCTTGCAGTAGCCGCAGTTGTAGTCGAAGAACTCGACCACGGTCAGGCTGCCCTTGGGGTTACCACTCTCGGGATCCTTGTTGGCGAAGAGCTGCTTGGCATGGGCCTCGATCAGCGTCTTGTCATTCTCGGCCTGCTGGCTCTCCTGTTTGGCACGCAGGGCATTGGACATATCGACCAATATTTCCGGATTCTTGACCAGATAGTCGCGCACGATCTGCTCGACATCGCTCTTGGTCAGCTCGCTCGCCTGCACAGGCGCCGCAAGCAGGGTCGCGCCGGTCAGGGCGGCGAACAGGGCATGTGTGATTTTCATAAGTCCATCTTGCTGGGAATACCGTAGTGGTCACTATAGTGGGTGAGTCTGTTTTCAAGTCAAGCCATCCGGTGGAAAAAGCACGGTTGGGGTGGCGTTTGCGGGGTTTGTTGGCCATTTAGCCCAATAAATCGGCAAACGAACAGGGTGGGGATTTACAAGGGGGATCGTCATGGGTAATATGCGTCGCACTGCTGCGGAGGGGTGGCAGAGCGGCTGAATGCACCGGTCTTGAAAACCGGCGATGGGCGACCATCCGTGGGTTCAAATCCCACCTCCTCCGCCATCTATACGGCCCATCTCATTGATTGAGGTGGGCTTTTTTGTATCTGTGGATTTTAATTCATCCCATCCCATCCCATCCCATCCCATCCCATCCCATCCCATCCCCCACGCCATTCCGTATTGACCCCTAGCTACCATATAGAAGAGTTTCAAACAGAGCCTTAAAAGCCGCGCACTCCTGTGCCTCTCTCAATACGAGGGGCTGGATGAGAGCATCGCGTTTTTCCGCGAAGAGTGCTGCGTGAATGACAAGAGGGATTGAAGGGATTGGCTGCGAGCTGTAGCCATGTTGATCATTTCAATGTTTCTTGTATAGTTGAAATCATGAAATGCATTAAGGGGAAGTTCCATGAACAAAGAGATCGCCACTAAGGTATTCGAGTCCCTCGCATCAGGCATTCGTCTCGATGTATGGCGTCTGCTGGTCAAGGCCGGACTGGAAGGGCAGGTGGCCGGCCAGCTGGCCAGCGAGCTCGACATTGCCCCGAACACTCTCTCGTTTCACCTCAAGGCCATGCTGCATGCGGGCTTGCTCTCGGTGGAGCAGGAGGGACGCTTTTTGCGCTATCGTGCCAACATTCCCCTGATGCTGAGCCTTATCGGCTACCTCACCGAGGAGTGCTGTGCAGGTCATCCGGAGGCTTGCGGTCTGGTGGATGGTCGTCCCCAGACCGTCAGTGGTCAGCCTCGCTCGTCCTGCTGCGACGAGACCTACTGACGCCTGCCCGGCATCGCCGAGAGGCGAGTCCCGCTTTCACCCTCATCCTGACGAGACATGGAGCTGCTGTTTATCATGCACCCCTTTGACATCCTGAACCTGGATAATGGCGCCCGCCTTATCTTCACCCCCTGTCCTGGCACCAAGGAGGCTTCCTTGCTGGACTCCCTCAAGACCCTGCAAGCCGCCGGAGCGGATGCCGTGATCACCCTGATGCCGGGGGCCGAGCTGGCGCGGTTCAAGGCCGATGCCTTGCCCGCCGAGTGTGAGGCCTTGGGGCTGGCCTGGTTCCAGCTGCCGGTTGAGGACGATTGCGCCCCCGAAACACCCTTTGCCACCGCCTTTGCCAACCACAAGGCGGAGCTGCTGGCGCGTCTGGCGGCAGGTCAGACCCTGGCCATTCATTGCCGTGGCGGCTCGGGACGTACCGGGCTGATGGCGGCCATCCTGCTGCTGGAGGCAGGCTACGCCCCCACTCAGGTCAAGTCGATGGTGCAAGGGCTGCGCCCCAAGGCGCTGACATTGGCAGCGCACCTCAACTACCTCAACAGCCACCATGCATTCGTCGGTTAAGGAAAACAGCATGACTATCAAAGTGGGTATCAACGGGTTTGGCCGTATGGGCCGTCTCTCATTTCGCGCCGCCTTTGACTGGGCGGATGTGGAGTTTGTGCGCATCAATGACCCGGCCGGCGATGCCGCTTCGCTGGCACACCTCATCACCTTCGATTCCGTCCATGGCCGCTGGCATCATGAAGCCAGCAGCGATGGGGACCAGATGGTGATCGGCAATCATCGCATCCCCTGTACTCGCAACAAGGAGATCGGTCAGACTGACTGGTCTGGTTGTGACGTGGTGATCGAGGCCTCCGGCAAGATGAAAACCAAGGCGCTGCTGGGTGCCTATCTGGCGCAAGGGGTGAAGCGGGTCGTGGTCACCGCACCGGTCAAGGAGGAGGGGGTGCTCAATGTGGTGATGGGGATCAACCACCATCTTTATGACAAGGCGCAGCACCCCATAGTGACGGCGGCCTCCTGTACCACCAACTGCCTGGTGCCCGTGGTGAAGGTGATCCACGAGCAGCTCGGCATCAAGCACGGCTCCATGACCACCATTCACGACATCACCAACACCCAGACCATTCTGGATGCGCCCCATGCTGATCTGCGCCGTGCCCGCGCCTGCGGCCTGAGCCTGATCCCCACCACCACGGGCTCTGCCACCGCCATCACCCACATCTTCCCCGAGCTCAAGGGCAAGCTGAATGGTCATGCGGTGCGGGTGCCGCTCGCCAACGCCTCCCTCACCGACTGCGTGTTCGAGGTAAACCGCCCCACTACCGAAGCCGAGGTCAATGGCTTGCTCAAGGCCGCGGCCGAGAATGAGCTCAAGGGGATCATGGGATATGAGGAGCGCCCCCTGGTGTCGGTGGATTACAAGACAGATCCGCGCTCCTGCACCATAGATGCACTCTCCACCATGGTGGTGGGCGGCACCCAGGTGAAGATCTACGCCTGGTATGACAACGAGTGGGGCTATGCCAACCGCACCGCCGAGCTGATGCGCATGGTCGGTCAAATGGACAAGGCGCAAGGATAACCCGGCCATGGCACTGACCCGCCTCTCCCCAGAGATCCGCCAGTATCTGCTGGTGACCGGCAACTACTGGGCCTTTACCCTGACCGATGGCGCCCTGCGCATGCTGGTGGTGCTCTACTTCCACGGGCTGGGTTACAGCCCCTTGGCCATCGCCTCCCTGTTCCTCTTCTACGAGATCTTCGGGGTGGTGACCAATCTGGTGGGGGGTTGGCTCGGGGCTCGTCTCGGGCTCAACCGCACCATGAACATAGGCTTGGCCCTCCAGGTGCTGGCGCTCGGCATGTTGCTGGCACCGTCGCTCTGGCTGACGGTGCCCTGGGTGATGGGGGCCCAGGCGCTCTCCGGGATTGCCAAGGATCTCAACAAGATGAGCGCCAAGAGCTCCATCAAGTTGCTGGTGCCGGGGGAGGCGCAGGGTCAGCTCTACCAGTGGGTAGCACTGCTGACCGGTTCGAAGAATGCCCTGAAAGGGATGGGCTTCTTCCTCGGTGGCGCCCTGCTGACCCTGATCGGGTTTCAGGGGGCCGTGTTGGTCATGGCACTGGCGTTGGCACTGGTCTGGTGCATCAGCATGCTGACCCTGAAACGGGATCTGGGCAAGGCCAGGAACAAGCCCAAGTTCAGGGAGATCTTCTCCAAGAGCCGGGCCATCAATTACCTCTCCGCCGCCCGTCTGTTCCTGTTCTGTGCTCGCGATGTCTGGTTTGTGGTGGCGCTGCCTGTCTACCTCGCCTCCAACCTTGGCTGGGATAATGGCTATGTGGGGAGCTTCCTTGCGCTTTGGATCATCGCCTACGGCGTGGTGCAGACCCAGGCCCCCCGCTTTACCGGCAAACGCGAGGGGCGGGTGCCCGATGGCAAGGTGGCCATGGGCTGGGCGCTGGTATTGGCACTGATCCCGGCCCTGATTGCCCTGGCGCTGCATGTCGATCTGCATCCGGCCATCAGCCTGGTGGGCGGCTTGATGGTGTTTGGCGCCCTGTTTGCCATCAACTCCTCCCTGCACAGCTACCTCATCGTCAGCTATGCAGGAGCCGATGGAGTATCGCTTGATGTGGGCTTCTACTACATGGCCAATGCCCTGGGCCGCCTGCTCGGCACCCTGCTCTCCGGGCTGGTGTTCCAGCTCCATGGTCTCGAGGCCTGCCTCTGGCTCTCCACCCTCTTCATTCTGCTGGCGGCGCTGATCTCCCTCGGTTTGCCCCGCCATCAGCCGCCCGTTTCATCCCACTCTCACGGAGTCTCTTGATGAGTACAACCGCCTGCTCTGACCTGCCCGTCAGCAAAAAAATGAGTTTTCTCGATCGCAACCTCACCCTCTGGATCTTCGTCGCCATGGGCATCGGGGTGGGGATTGGCTATCTGTTCCCCCAGGTGGCCCAGTGGAATGAGGCGATGTCGGTTGGCACCACCAACGTGCCGCTCGCCATCGGCCTCATCCTGATGATGTATCCGCCGCTCGCCAAGGTGAATTACGCCACCATGGGCACCATGACTCGCGACCGCCGAGCCATCACCCTCTCCCTGGTGATGAACTGGTTGGTTGGCCCCATATTGATGTTCGTGATTGCCCTGGTGTTTTTGCATGATCAACCGGGTTACATGGTGGGTCTCATCCTGATCGGCCTGGCGCGCTGCATCGCCATGGTGCTGGTGTGGAACGATCTCGGCGGTGGCAGCAAGGAGTACGGTGCGGGCCTGGTGGCCCTCAACAGCGCGTTTCAGATCCTCACCTACAGCTTCCTGGCCTGGCTGTTCATTACCGTGCTGCCGCCGCTGTTCGGCCTGCAGGGCTTCGCAGTGGACATCACCATGCTGGATATCGCGCAGAGCGTGTTGATTTATCTCGGCATTCCCTTCCTGGCAGGCTTCTTGAGCCGTCACTATCTGGTCAAGGCAAAAGGGGAGAAGTGGTACACCGAGCGCTTCATTCCGGCTATTTCTCCCATCACGCTGATCGCCCTGCTGGCCACCATAGTGCTGATGTTCAGCCTCAAGGGGGAGATGATTGTCGAGCTGCCCATGGATGTGTTGCGGGTCGCTGTGCCCCTGGTGGTCTATTTCGTGCTGATGTTCTTCACCAGCTTCCTGGTGGGCAAGAAGCTGGGTATTCCCTATGACAAGAACGCCTCCATCGCCTTTACCGCCACCGGCAACAACTTCGAGCTGGCCATCGCGGTCTCCATCGCCGTGTTCGGGCTGAGTTCGGATCAGGCCTTCGCCGGCGTCATCGGCCCACTGGTTGAAGTGCCCGTGCTGATCGCTCTGGTCAACGTGGCCCTGCGCATGAAGCGCCACTATGGCAAAGCGGAGGCGCAGGCATGAGTGACACCTCTATCACCATCTACCACAACCCGGCGTGTGGCACCTCTCGCAACACGCTGGCGCTGATCCGCAACTCGGGCGTTGAGCCGGCCATTATCCACTATCTGGAGACACCTCCGAGCCGCGAGACCCTGGTTGCCCTGATTGCCGCCATGGGCATGCCGGTGCGGGACCTGCTGCGCAAGAATGTGCCGCCTTTTGAAGAGTTAGGACTGGCCGAAGAGAGGTTCAGCGATGATGAGGTGATCGACGCCATGCTGGCGCATCCCATCCTGATCAACCGGCCCATCGTGGTGACGCCGCTTGGCACCAAGCTTTGCCGCCCATCAGAAGTGGTGCTGGACATCCTGCCGAGCCTTCAGCAAGGGGCCTTCAGCAAGGAGGATGGGGAGCCGGTGGTGGATGCACAAGGAAAACGCATCAAGTGACCCAACCAACCGGTGCGCCACCTTGTCTGATGACGGCATGGCAACAGCATGAACATGAGCTCTATGGGTGGCTGCTCAAGCAATCTGGCAGCCCGATGGATGCCGATGATCTGCTGCAAGAGACCTTCTTGCGGGCAATCCGCCAGCAGAGCAAGTTCTGCGCCATCGAGAATGCCAGGGCCTGGCTGTTTGAAGTCGCCAGACATCTGGTGATCGATAACAGCCGCAGGCAGCGCACCTGGTTGCCACTGCACGACGATTTGGCGATGGCGCAAGGTGAGCTCGATGCGGTGGATTCGCTTGCTTCCTGTCTGCCGAGGGTGCTGGAGAGAATGGCGCAGAGTGACAGGGAGATCCTGAGACACTGTGATCTGGAGGGGATGAAGCAGGCGGACTTTGCTGTCAGGCATGGTTTGACCCAGGCTGCCACCAAGTCCCGTTTGCTGCGGGCCAGGGAACGCTTGCGTCAGCAGCTCTCTCTGGACTGTCAGGTCAGGCTGGATGAGACCGGTCGAGTCTGTTGCTTCACCCCGGTGGTGAAGTGAATCCCCCAGAACCTCCAGACACGCTGTTGCTGATGGAGATAGACCGATCGCCATGGGATATGCGTGCTGCAACCCGGTTTTGAGGGTAGTGAGTCAACAATCAGGAACATATGATGAGTTCTCTTGATATCCAGAAAGTCAGAGATGATGCGATAGAGTGGGCATTGACTCACGGCGTGGCCTTCAAGGAATCGCTGTATTCTGCCGTGCATACCCCGTTTACCCTGACGCCGACACCGATCAGCCGGGGAGACTACCAGCATTTGAAAGACGTGGCGCAGACCTTGAGCAAGCTGATCTATGCCGTCTCTGAGGATCATGGTTTTTTATACGACGCCATTCATCCCATCGCGGCGGGAGATCCCTTCTTCTCAGCCCTGCTTAGCATGCATCAACACATACATTCATCACCCGGCAGCGCGCCCAGGCTGCCCTTGCTCATCATGCGCAGCGATTTTATGGACGATAGGCGCAATGGCCACCAGCTGGTCGAGTTCAATGGCATTGCCGCTGGCATGGGACCATTTGGCCAGCGGATCCATGAGCTGCACCGCTATCTACGACGGCAATGGCCTGCCATCTCTATCCAGGAGTCGCATCAGACAGTGGGTGAGCTTGTCTGCAATCACGCCATTGAAGGGTTGTCAGCAGGGATTGCCGAGGCCACGTTCAAGATTAAGCGCGAGTTTGGCGACCCCGGCCCGGCCAGGTTTTTGATGATTGTGCAGGAACATGAAAACAATGTATTTGATCAACATCTGCTTGAGCTTGCTCTCCAGCAGAGAGGGATAGAGACACAGCGCAGAACCTTTCGCGAACTGCATAATCAACTGAGCACGGGCGCCAACGACAGGCTGATCCTCAATGGGATCGGTCCACTCGATACCGTCTACCTGCGTGCCGGATACCAGTATTCTGATTATGAGGCTGCCGACCTCAACGAGCAGAGATGCTGCCAGGCGTTGATGGCGACCCGTGTGTTGATTGAACGACACAGAGTCGCCGTCAATGCCACTGTCGCCCAGCAGTTGGCGACCAGCAAGCGAGTACAAATGCTGTTGTCCTGCCTGGAAGAAGATGGATTGGTCGCATTTGGCTTGACCCCGCAAGAAGCCGACACCGTGAGACACCGGCTGGGTGAGATGCACCCTGTGACCCCTGATAACATCCAGGTTGTAAAAGCGGTGCCCTCCGATAGCTGGGTACTTAAAAACCAGGGAGAAGGGGGTGGGCATTGTCTGTTTGGGGCGGACATCCAAGTAAAACTGGCAACACTGGATCCCCGGCAATATCAGGCCTGGTCGTTGATGCGCCGCTTGCATCCTGTCCCCAGAGCGATGCCAGCCTGGGTAGTGCGCAAAGGGGAGCTGCATCGGGTGACGGATTTGATCAGCGAACTGGGGATGTTCACCGTTCAGATCGATGGTAATCCAGCCAGTGCGGAGCAGAGCTTTGCTGGATATCTGATCCGTAGCAAATCGGCCGAATCGACAGAAGGGGGCGTTCATAGCGGGCAAGGTGTCCTTGACTCGCTGGTATTCAGTGATTGATGGAGGGGGGCGAAAACCATGAGATCGCGGCGCTAGCAAGAAAAACGAAAAATATAAGCATCCTTTGGTGACATGCAACGTCTTCTGGATATCACCGATGTTGATGGAGCCATTATGTTCCAGATTTTCACCGACCTCGCCAGTTGGCTGGTCTACCAGCAGCTTGGCCTGAGCCCGCAAACCAGACTGGGGGATGCACTGCATTTCTTCGTGGAGGACGTGAGCAAGATCTTTGCGCTGCTGCTGGTCATGATCTACATCGTGGCCATGCTGCGGGCCTCCCTGAAGGTCGAACGGGTGAGGGACTATCTGGCGGGCAAGCACAGGGGGTTGGGTTATTTACTGGGCTCCGGCTTTGGTGCCATTACCCCCTTCTGCTCCTGTTCGAGTATCCCGGTGTTCCTGGGCTTTACCTCGGCCGGTATCCCGCTCGGGATCACCATGGCCTTCCTCATCACCTCACCGCTTATCAACGAAGTGGCCGTCCTGTTGCTGGTCAGCCTGCTTGGCTGGAAGTTCACCCTGATTTACGTGGTGGTCGGCATGGTGGTTGGCATGTTGGGAGGTGCCTTTCTGGACAAGATCAAGGCCGAGCGCTGGCTGGCCGATTTTGCCGCAGAGGCTCTCAAGCAGGGGCGGCATGACCACAATAAGGTGACCCAGCCAGATACGATGGTGCCGCCCCTATCGCTGTTGGAGCGTCATGCCTTCGCCAAGGCAGAAACCCTCACCATCTTCAAGCGTGTCTGGCTCTGGGTCATTGTCGGGGTGGGGCTCGGCGCCGCACTCCATGGCTTTGTTCCCGAGGGCTGGATTGCCTCACACCTTGGTGCAGGCCAATGGTGGTCAGTGCCTGCGGCGGTTTTAATCGGCATCCCCCTCTACTCCAATGCCACCGGGGTAATCCCGGTGATGGAGAGTCTGATCGTGAGCGGCCTGCCCATTGGCACGACACTGGCGTTTTGCATGAGCACGGTGGCCGCCAGTTTTCCCGAGTTTATTTTGCTTAAACAAGTGATGAAGTGGCAGCTGCTGGGCACCCTGCTGCTGGTGCTGCTGGTTTCCTTCACGCTGGTTGGGTGGGTTTTGAATGTCGTGTCGCCGTTAATGTCTTGATGAGGAGTGTGAGATGAAACAGGTCAAAGTGCTGGGCATGGGGTGTGCCAACTGCAAGAACACGGTGCAACTCATTCAGCAGGTCGTGGATGAGCTAGGGATCTCTATCCAGCTTGAGAAGGTGGAGTCATTGCCCGAGATCATGAAGTACAAGGTGATGTCGACGCCGGCAGTCGTCATCGATGACAAGGTGGTCCACGCCGGAGGGATCCCGTCCAGAGAGGCGGTGCTAAGCTGGTTCGGATGAATACAGGGGCGGGTTGACCCGCCCCCGATTGCCTATCTCAGCAAGAGCACCGCAGTATTGGTGGTTTTCAGTATCCCCGTGGTGCTGCTGCCCACGATAAATTGTCTGATACCTGAATGGTCATAAGCCCCATCACGATAAGATTGTTCCCTTCCTCGATGGCATGCCGGCTGAGCACGGCGGCGACATCTCCTCGCGCAACCGGGTATCGACCTCGAACGCTGCACTCTTCAGCACCTGGTTGACCTGCGCTAGCTGGCGTTCGTGCTCATCACTCTGCGTACCGACCATCGCCAGATCTCACAGCAACCCCTTGAGCCGAGGACTGCTCGCCTTGGGCGCTCTTGAGTAGCAAGCGACCCTGCATCTGGGCGAGACGGCTGCGCTGATGATCCAGCTCGGCGAGCACTTTGAGCAGGTGCTCGCGGTTGCCAAGACCTGTGCTGCGGGAGAGAGCGGTTGGTCCCTCAAACGCATTTTTCTCCACTATGTGTAGCAGGGAGATGGGCAACTCCGTGTCGGCAGAGGCTCATGCGACGGCATCGCACACCGCCGTTATGACGGGGAGCCATCGATACAGGCAGCAATGTTTGTCAGGATGGATTCGTTTTCGTGATCAGTGGCCAGCCAGCAGTTTTTCCACTTTTTCCGGTTTGTCGTGCACCCCGAAGCGATCGACTATGGTGGCACTGGCCTCGTTCAGGCCGAGGATCTCCACCTCAGTCCCCTCGCGGCGGAACTTGGTGACCACCTTGTCCAGCGCAGTGACGGCGGTGATGTCCCAGAAATGGGCATGGGTGAGATCGATCACCACCTTCTCCACCATCTCCTTGAAGTCGAAGCCGGCAAAGAATTGTTCGGCACTGGCGAAGAATACCTGGCCCCGAACCTGATAGGTGCGCACCGCGCCGTTGCGCTCGCTGTCGCTCTTGACCAACATGAAGCAGGCAACCTTGTTGGCGAAGAAGAGGGAGGCGAGCAGTACTCCGACAAAGACCCCGAGCGCCAGGTTATGGGTAGCGACCACCACGGCGACGGTGGCCACCATCACGATACTGGTGGAGAGGGGGTGGGTTTTCAGGTTGCGCACCGACTCCCAGGAAAATGTTCCGATAGAGACCATGATCATCACGGCCACCAGTGCCGCCATGGGGATCTGGCGGATCCACTCATCCATGAAGACCACCATCAGGATGAGCAGGGTGCCCGCCACAAAGGTGGAGAGGCGACCGCGGCCGCCGGATTTGATGTTGATGATGGACTGGCCAATCATGGCGCACCCCGCCATGCCCCCCATCAGGCCGGCGCCTATGTTGGCGATCCCCTGGCCCTTGCACTCGCGGTTGCGATCGCTTGGGGTGTCGGTCAGATCATCGACGATGGCCGCCGTCATCATGGATTCGAGCAGGCCCACCACGGCCAGACCCGCAGAGTAGGGGAAAATGATGGCCAGGGTTTCCAGATTGAGAGGCACCTCGGGCCACAGGAAGATGGGCAGGGTATCGGGCAGCTCCCCCATATCACCCACGGTACGAATATCGATGTCCATGGTGATGGCTACCGTCGTCAGGATGACGATGCACAGTAGCGGGGAGGGCACCAGCTTGCCCACCACGGGGATTAGTGGGAACAGATAGATGATGCCAAGGCCTGCTGCGGTCATGGCATAGACCTGCCAGGTGACGTTGGTGAGTTCCGGCAACTGGGCCATGAAGATCAGGATGGCCAGTGCGTTGACGAAGCCGGTGACCACGGAGCGGGAGACGAACCGCATCAGGCTGCCGAGCCTGAGGTAACCCGCCGCTATCTGGAAGAGGCCGGTGAGCAGGGTCGCCGCCAGCAAATATTGCAGGCCATGCTCCTTGACCAGGGTCACCATCAGGAGCGCCATGGCGCCGGTCGCGGCGGAGATCATGCCGGGGCGACCCCCGACAAAAGCGATGACCACGGCGATACAGAAGGAGGCATAGAGGCCGACCTTGGGGTCGACTCCGGCGATGATGGAGAAGGCGATGGCCTCCGGGATCAGCGCCAGGGCGACGACGATACCCGACAGCAGATCGCCCCGTATGTTGGAGAACCACTCTTGTCTTGCACGTTCCAGCATGGGGATTTTCTCGCTCGTTGAGGATCCATGACCACTCGTTGCCATAGTTCTGGGGTCAGGTGGCATTCTGGCAGGATCGCATTGTTGTATTGGTATGTGAGGGGTGAACAAAAACGCTCCAGTTGGGGCAACCGGAATCAGACGGCACAGAGGGTGAGTCAGGGCGGCGTGACGGTCACGCCAGAGCGTAAAACAGGCATAGGGAGCGCATGTTAACAGCCTGGGTGGCGGCATGAAAGCCCGGGGCTTTATTGCAGAAAGATTGCCCGGGAGGTTCAGGCACGCTGGTGATCACGCTCTCTTTTTTAAGCGAGAAATGCTTGTTTTAAGTGCAATCGTCATATGTCCACTATGTAATACATTGTATTTAAGTAGTTAAATTCTACCTTTGTTTCATTGGTAGCATGTTTCTCTATTGGCGATCCCTGTTCTAAAGGGGCCTGCCATTCAGCCGCCTCATCCGGATGGCTCAAACATCAGGCCTCTGTGTTGTTTCCACTTGTTTGCATGTTATTCAGCCCCTATTGGGGTTGATGTCGAACAATATCGTCACCGTTTATAAGCAACCTGATTACATGAATACAACCTACGCATTAGACCTCCTCTCCCGGTTTGAGCAGGCCAGCGATGAACGCACCATAGTGGCGTTGTTGCGCCAGCTGTCGGCACAGGCAGGCTTTGACTATTTCCGGCTGGCTCTGCTGTTTCCAAGTTCCATACAGCGCCCGGATGTCATCATTTTCAACGGTTGCCCCCAAGACTGGGTCGATGCCTATACCCAGGCAAATTTCTTTGCCATCGATCCCGTCGTGCAGCGTGCCATGGTGCAGAGCACTCCTATCCTGTGGGCGGAGATCATGGCGCAGGGGACATGTGATGAGCAGAGTCTGACAGTCATGACGCTGGCACAGGAGGCAGGGTTGCGTGACGGCATCACCTTCCCCTGGCATGGCGCCAACGGGCATGTGGGTCTGCTCTCCCTGATCACTCGTGAACCCCGCACCGAGCAGGAGTGGTTGGCGGTTGTACCCTCGCTGACCTGGCTCTCCATGCATATCTTCGAGGCTGTGGTACGGATCTGTCTGGTGGGGTCGTCACCTCACGATGCCCTGAGCCTGCGTGAACTGGAAGTATGCCGTTGGGCTGCGGAGGGCAAGCAGGTGAGCGATATTGCCCAGATCCTGGGGATCACCCCCCGTACGGTGACATTTCATCTGAACAATGTGGTGAGCAAGCTGGGGGCGAGCAGCAAGTGCCAGGCCATCTCCTGGGCACTCAAGCAGGGAGTCGTCCGCTTGAATGTGGAGCTGGCATCCGTTGCCAATGTGGATGAACAGCAGTGATCTCGTCCGCATGGCGCAATGTGTTGCTCAAAAAACGGAATATTGAACTGGTAAGGCAATTATTGGTGGATGAAAACGTTGAAAATCACAAGTTGTTGCGCCGTACATGCTACGGCATTGTCGTGATGAGATATTAACTTATTGAAATTGCTCAATTAAAAAGAATGGCATGGTCACTGCTAATGGTTTCGGTCGAGTGTCATTACCGTTCAACCCATCAGGAGCAAACTCATGCCAACTCCATGTTATATCAGCATCGAAGGTAAAACCCAGGGCAACATCACCGCTGGTGCCTTCACCTCCGACTCCGTCGGCAACATCTTCGTGCAGGGTCACGAAGACGAGATGCTGGTCCAAGAGTTCCAGCACGTCGTTACAGTGCCGACCGATCCGCAATCCGGCCAGCCCGCCGGTCAGCGTGTCCACAAGCCGTTCAAGTTCACCGTGGCCCTGAACAAGGCCGTACCGCTGATGTACAACTCCCTGGCTTCCGGCGAGATGCTGCCGAAAGTGACCCTGAAGTGGTACCGCACCTCGGTGGAGGGCAAGCAGGAGCACTTCTTCTCTACCGTGCTGACCGATGCCACCATCGTCGACATCGACTGCCAGATGCCACACTGCCAGGATCCGGCGAAGTCTGACTTCACCCAGCTGATCCAGGTCTCCCTGGCCTATCGCAAGATTGACTGGGAACACACAGTGGCCGGCACCTCTGGCGCCGATGACTGGCGTGCCCCCATCGAGGCATAAGCCCCGATTTTTTATCAACGTTATTCCTTTGTAGTGCCCCAGGGTTCTGGCGTCGTCAGTGTCAGCGGTCGCCAGACCCGTGCAAGCTTTCTCCGACCCGTTCAACCGGATGTGGTCGGAGCTTTTGTGCTTTGCCATATGGCCACAAGGCGGCTTTATGGCAAAACACAACAGAGGCCAGCCGTGATGTGTCCCACTATTGGGTTGCTCGGTGGCATCGGCACCGAGTACGAGGATTTTCATCCCTCCCTGATAGTTGCCGCCAGTCCGGATCTATTCCTGGATGGCAAGCCAGTGGCCTGGCCGGGGGATTCGCTGGCCTCCACGACAATCCCCCGTCCGTGCAGCCTCTCGGGAGGAGGTATTGGTCCTGAGTTTTTTGATACCGGGTTGCCAGTCGTGGATCCGTCATCGGCGGTGTGGTGATAGTTGCAAGCAGCGGACAGGCAGGATAAGGAGTCACTGATGGCAGACAGCACAGGATTACAATTTACCGTCAAGGTGGGGACTCTGCCCGAGAGCACCTTGGTGGTGGCCGAGTTTGCCCTGGACGAGGGGTTGAACCAACCATTCAACCTGCGCCTGGAGCTGGCGAGCAGCCAGCCTGACATCGACTTTGGCGCCGTGCTGGACCAGCCGTGCGAGCTGCTGGTGTGGTACAACGGCGAGCTGCAGCGCCGGGTGTGCGGTGTGGTGAGTGAGTTTGCCCAAGGTGACAGCGGCTTTCGCCGCACCCGCTACACCCTGGAGGTGAAACCGGCGCTGTGGCGGCTATCCCTTCGCCAGAACGCCCGCATCTTCCAGGCGCAGAAGCCTGATGAAATCCTCTCCATTCTTTTGCAAGAACACGGCATCACTGATTACGCCTTTGCCCTCAAGAACGAGCACGCCAAGCGGGAATACTGCGTCCAGTACCGGGAGACCGACCTCGATTTCGTGAACCGCCTCGCCGCCGAAGAGGGCATGTTCTACTTCCACGAGTTTGAAGCGGGCAAGCACCGCATCGTGTTTGCCGACGATGCAGCCGCCCTGACCGCCGGCCCCGCGCTCTTCTTCAACCTGGGTAACCGCTCTCTTGAGCAGGGCCCCTATGTGCGGCAGTTCCACTACCGGGAAGCGGTGCGGCCAAGCGATGTCGAACTCAAAGACTACAGCTTCAAGACGCCGGCCTACGGCCTCTCCCACAAGAAGGTGGGAGCGGAGCTCTCCCATCAGCGGGATAGCTACCAGCACTTCGACTACCCGGGCCGCTACAAGCTGGACCCGAGCGGCAAGGCCTTTGCCCAGCACCGACTCGATGCGCTGCGCAACGACGCGGTGGCTGGCAGTGGCAAGTCCAACTGCGCGGCCCTGCTGCCGGGTCAGACCTTCTCGCTGACCGAGCACCCCAACGGCAGCCTCAACACCGACTGGCAAATCGTGCGCATCCAGCACACCGGCTTGCAGCCACAGGCGCTGGAGGAGGAGGGGGGTAGCGGTCCCACCGTCTACCACAACGAATTTGGGGTGGTCAAAGCCAGCACCAGCTGGCGGGCGTGTATCGGCAGCCCACAGGCGCCTCACAAGCCCATGGTGGATGGCCCGCAAATCGCCGTGGTGGTGGGCCCGGAGGGGGAGGAGATTTACTGCGACGAACACGGCCGGGTGAAACTGCAGTTCCCGTGGGATAGATATGGCAGCTCCAACGACCAGAGCTCCTGTTGGGTGCGGGTATCTCAAGGCTGGGCGGGCGGTCAATACGGCATGATGGCCATCCCGCGTATCGGTCACGAGGTCATCGTGAGCTTTCTGGAAGGGGACCCGGACCAGCCCATCGTCACGGGTCGCACCTACCATGCCACCAACCGACCGCCCTACGAGTTGCCGGCCAACAAGACCCGCACCGTGCTGCGCACCGAAACCCATCAGGGTGAGGGCTTCAACGAGCTGCGTTTCGAAGACCAGGCTGGCAAGGAAGAGATCTACATCCACGGTCAGAAGGACCTTAACATACTCATCGAAAATGATGCGGCCTGGCATATCAAGCATGACCAGCACGCCGATATCGACAACGAGCGAGTCACCCGTATCAAGGCCAATGACCACCTGACGGTGGAAGGCGAGAAGCGCGACCAGATCAAGGGGGACTACTCGCTCAGCGTGGATGCCAGCCTGCACCAGAAGCTGGGCCAGTCCCTGCTGGTTGATGCAGGTAGCGAGGTGCACCACAAGGCGGGTATGAAAATCGTGATGGAGGCGGGGGCCGAGCTGACGCTCAAAGTGGGCGGCAGCTTTGTGAAGCTGGATGCCGGCGGAGTCACGCTTTCCGGCGGCTCCATCAAGATGAACTCAGGTGGCAGCCCGGGGTCAGGCTCTGGTTGGGGGGGCAAGACCCCCATTCTGCCAGGCAATGTTGAGGTGCCAGCACCACCACCGGCAACTTTGCCAGTCCCGGCCATTCACAAGAGCATGGAGTCCATGGCTCCGCTGGCCAAGTTTTGTCCGCTCGCGCCACCACCACCCGCCCCATCCCAGTTTGCCGGGGGGCCACCAGTGCCACCACCCGCACCACCCCAGCTTGCCGGAGGGCCATCGATGCCACCGCCACCACCACCTGTTGCGGCCAAAGGGGAGGGCAAAAAGCCGGCAAGGAAGTGGGCGACGGTAGAGATATCCAAAGCGGATGAAGCGCTCAGATACTATTCGGCGCAGGGGTACACATTGCTCAATAACTATTTGCGTGATCGCCCCTACAAGCAGCGAGAGGCCATCGATACCCTGCTTAGTCGCAGCTATTTGAATGATGAGCCGACATCCGCGAGTGAGTTTGACCAGGCAATGAAGGCCTATGTTGCCGATGTGGAGGCTGGTCTGGCGAAATTGCCGGCCTCACCCGGTTTGTCTTTCGTCTACCGGGGGTTGGCGCTGGACAAGCCGGAGCTTGCAGCCCTGAAAGAGCAGTTCACCGGGGTGGGCAATATCGTTGTTGAGCCAGGATTCATGAGTACCTCACCGGAAAAGGCCTGGGTCAACGATACCTTGTTGAGGATCCGCCTGCCTGCCGGTCATGGTGGCCGTCTGCTGGGAGACGCTGCTCACTTCAAGGGGGAAGCTGAGATGCTGTTTCCGACGCAGACTAGGCTAAGGGTCGATCGGGTGGTTTCCTCCATGAGCGGCGATTTCGATACCTTGCTCAATACAATTCCAACCTCTGACAATGCATCGGATAACCGCAGCAGGATCAAGCGACTGATCGAGGTATCCGTACTATGACGTTATCTGATTGGCTCGCTGGCAAGAAAGCGGGTGAAATATATGCCGTCATCGATGGAGCGCTAGCAGCGTCAGCCGTGGCAGATTTCTATACCTATGATGGAGAGAATGCAAATCCACTTTTTGCCGGCACCGCTTTCGATGAGCAGTCTGCGTTGGGGCCCTGGTTGTTACCTGCACCTTCCACTGAGTTCATGACTGCTAATCCTGTCCTGAACGGCTTCTACCTGATCAGTGACCAATCAGTGGAGCTGATTCGTCGTCATTGGCAGAGCCTGATAGAAGCGATACGCGAGGGAGAAGCAGTCTGGCTTCGTTTCTCTGACCCGCGTGTTTTTCTGCCTATGCTCAGCGCCATGACCCCTGATGAACGCGATAGTGTGCTGGGGCCCTGTTCCGGGCTTTGGATCCATGGCAAGGCCTTCTCTCGCACACCTCATGCCCGGTTCCAACCCGCATTGCAAACCCCCTGGTTTCATATCCGGTCTCATCATCTGGTTGGACTTTACGACGAGAACCGTCATGCCTACATCTTGCGGCGGCGGTTATGGCAGACCATGACGGCTATGATGGAGCGCCATCCTGACCCGGCCGGGACCATTTTAACCACACTCAAACAGGCCAATCAGGATGGGCTGCAAGAGGATGTGCGCGATGGTGTGGTGGCTGGCGCCTTGGCCTTGCAGGCCAATCTGGTTCTTGAAGAGATACGGGGGCCATTGATGCTGACCGACGATGAACTGGTTCAGGTAGCCAACTGGCTGAACAAACATCACGAATTGACAGGAGTATTCTGATGGCGGCAGATCCCCACTGTATCCCTTGCGAGCGTTACGAAAACTGGATAGAGATCGATGTTCGTGATGAGCACAATTGCTCGTTCAAGGGGCTCAAGGCGACTTTGACTGACGAAACAGGCAAGTCAGAGACGGTCACCCTTAAGGATGGGCCCACCTTGGTGCGAGGTTTTGCAGTTGGCCCGGTGACAGTAAAAATCGAGACGCCAGCCTGGCTCAAGGCGGCGCAGTCCCGTGAGGTCCTCAAGGAGGGTGAGGCCACACAGGTACCCGCTTATACCGACAAACTCTTCGGGCACTGCGACGTCAAACGAGAGCATATCAAGGTGACCACCGGCGACCTTTGTCTCACCGAGCCAGAACAGCCGCTACCGAAAGGACATCAGGCAGGACAGGCTCAGCCTCCTCGCTTTTTCACCAAGCACTCCTATGTGATTGAAGTGAAAGGCTATCAGATCAATATCTTGCGGATTGGGGTGTTTTTTGACGGCACGGGTAACAACACCCACAACGCCCAGGCTGGGTTGCAAAAAGTAGAGCAGTGGCTTCTGGAAACCTGCTCAGATCCGGCGCAGCGGGAGAAAGAGCTACAGGGCTGCCAGATGGGGCAAAGCCCGGTTGAAGGTAGCTCCGCCAATGATGTGACCAATGTGGGCAAGTTGTTTGAGCAATATGACATCGCAGCAGGCCCGTTGGTGGCTCACAGCTATATCAGTGGCATTGGGACTCGCGACCCGATCGCAGGAGAAAATGGCCTTGAATATCGTTCGGATGACACCCTGACCCAGGGATTTGATCTCGATTTTGGTGGGGAGAGCACCTCTATTATCGGAAAGGTAGAAGTAGCATGTCAGCAGAGCATAGTTCGCTCGATCAATCGGGATTTGGGCGAGATTTTAGTTGATGTGGATTGTATCCATCGTATCGAGTTTGATGTGTTTGGGTTTAGCAGAGGTGCTGCTGCTGCCCGCCACTTTGTAAATGTGATAGACCAAAAAGCTGATCACCCCTTGGTGCAAGCTATGGCGAATAGCCCGAATATTCCCCTAAAGGCAGGTTTTGACTGGGCTAGCCGCGACGATGTGCGCTTCACCTTTGTGGGGCTGTTCGATACCGTTGTTTCCTCTTACAACCGCAGTGTCAATATTCAACTCAAAGCGGATTGTGCAGAGCGGGTGGTACATCTCACCGCGTTGGATGAAGTTCGCAAATACTTCCCGCTATCACGCATTACAGAAGATGCTGCAGGCACCAGTCCTCCTGCTCACTTTACTGAGCTGGCGCTACCGGGGGCTCACTCTGACATAGGTGGTGGTTACTATAGCCGCTGGAGCTTGAGTAATCCCAACAGCGATCCAGCCCTGATCGAGTGCATTGAGTTGGAGCGTTTTATGAGTGTGGAAACTGTTACAACACCAGATGCCGAGAGCAGTGCCTATCAAAAAGCCAAGGCGTATGCCGAGGAGAAACGAACGTTGGGCTGGGTCACTCGTATCAACCCCAACCTGCCTCGTGGCACTGTGCCGCCGCTGGGGGCGATCAGCCTGAAACCTTACTCCTTCCGGCGTCCCGAGGGGAAAAATGGCACAGGCCCCGGCAAAAAATCGGTCTATGTGGAGGTGCTGATGAGCAGGGTAGTTGAGGGGGAATACTCCCGCATTCCGCTGCATATGATGGTTGAGGCGGGCCGTGCCGTGGGGGTGCCGTTTAAACCATGGATGCCGGATGATAGGGCATTGCAACTTGAACCGCTCTCTATTAAACGGCCAGAGGCTGACTTGAAGGCATTGGATAAACTTTGGGCGCTATCCGCTATCGAACAGAAGGTTGCCAAGAACTTGACCCATCAATTATCGCCCGACATTTATCGTGCCTTGCGTCGTGACTATCTGCACCACAGTGCCAGCAACCAGGGCATCGCCAATCCGGCCAATACTAATAAATATGAGTCCAGCATCAGCAAGGAGAGACGTAAGCTGATAGGGAACAAGGAAACACAAAGATGAAATATATTGTCGCATTGTTGGGGTTTTGCCTGTCATTGATGGCCTGTGCGGCACCCCAATCTCTGCCTAAATTTGCTTGGGATTATGGTACAGGCAGCAATATAGATCTTACTAAGAACACCAAGACAGAGTTCTATCTTGGAGGGAAACAAGTTTATGCCGACCGTTTGGCAGGTGGCGGAGCTGGAGGTCTACTTGCCGACAGAATCAAGGGACAGCGTTACTATTGGGCGGGTGGTGGTGGCCTGCCTACCGACGGTGTTCCCATCCCCGATAAAGCGGTGATTGAGATGGTTTCCTTCCATGATCGCAAGCGCTACCGCATAAAGGTGGACTTGCCTGCCAATCTGGAGCAGCAGATGCGCCAGGTCTACTCTGTTGAGGGTCGTTATGACCGCCGTAGCTGGCTCTATTTTGGCCTAGCGCCAGGCGGCTATTTTGAGGTGTTACTTAAGGGAAATAGGCTAAATGTTAAGCCAGATATTCTGCTTGCTCGTGGTATTGCCGAAGAGGTGACCGATGATTGGTATGACCAGAGAGTACCGATAGCGCGCCAATATGGTATGGATGATTTCGACAAGAAATATGGTGAGCTATTCAAGCAATTCCCAGTTCCTAGCGGGATGGATTGGGCTCCCATCATGGATGCCTACCGCGCCAAACAGCCCAAGACAGATGTGGTGCCGGTTGACTAGCGCAGGCACGATTTGCCGACAGGATGGATAACGAGCATATCCTTTTGGATTGCAACGCTCTTGTCGCGAAATGAATAGTTCAATAGCGAAGTATTAGCGGAAGAGCAGATCTTAAGATGCAGGTTGTCGTTTGATAACCCCCCCATCGAGATGGCGTCGATGGGCGGATCTTTCTTGGGGTGGTACAAGAGCGGCTGAAAGATAATCGGCCGCCCTACAACCTGAGCCTATGGCAACACCATGGGCTCGGCTACCGCATGGGCGGTTTCATCGCCACGCAGCACCCGCACCAGCTCGAGGGCGAACTCGATGGCGGTGCCAGGGCCCTGACTGGTGATGAGACGATGGGCATCATCCCGCACCACCCGGGCTGTGCTCAGTTGCGCGGCGGGCAGGCGGGCCTGAAAGCCGGGATGGCAGGTGGCATTGGCATCCCCCAGCAAGCCGTGATGGTGCAGCACCACGGCGGGGGCGGCGCAGATGGCCGCGCGCCAGCGGCCCAGCGCTGCCTGTTCTCTCAGCAGGTCGATGGCAAGCGGGGTGTCGCGGATCACCTCGCTGCCGGGCAGGCCACCTGGCACGACGATGAGTTCGAAGTCGCGGGTCGTCAGTTCGTCGAGGTGGCAATCAGCCACGATCTGTACCCCGCGGGAGGCGCGGATCTGACGCGCTCCAGTGGGGCAGCAAGAGGCCAGCACCACCTCTATGCCGCCGCGCACCAGGGTGTCGACGATGGCGACCGTCTCTATCTCTTCCGACCCCGGGGCTACCAAAACCAATGCGGTCATCTTGCACTCCTTAGTCTGCCGCCCGCGATCCCGGGCTCAGCGCTTCTCTTTGACGGCCTGATAGAGGCCCTGATTGACTGGCACCGCGATGCCGTGGGCGGCGGCCTTGCCGAGCAGGAAACCGGTAATGGCCTCGATCTCGGTCTCACGCCCCTGCTCCATGTCCTGATACATGGAAGAGTAATTGTCGGCGGTGAGTTCCACCACCATCATCACCCGGCGCAGCAGCTCGTCGCTGCCGGTAGGCTGGCCTTCGGCCTGCATCACGTCGGCGACTTCCACACAGATCTGTTGCAGCACATCGGCAAAACGGGGGCCGGCCAGTTCGCCATTCTTGAGCTTGTAAAGCGCCGTGAGCGGATTGATGGCGCAGTTGATGGCGAGTTTCTGCCACTGGCGAGTCAGGATCTGCTCATCCCAGCCGGCCTGGCCGAGAGCCAGGGCAAGTTCGTCGGCCAGATGAGAATAGGCTATGGCCGCATCGTTGACCGGGCCCAGCCAGGTTTCGCCCTTGCCGGTGTGGCGGAACACGAAGTGACCGCAGCGCATGGCGCCGTGGCTGGTGACACCGGCAATGACGGGGTTATGCGGAAACAGCTGCACCACCTGTTCGGCTATGCCCATGCCATTGTGCAGCAGCACTATGGGAACCCCTGCCGCCAGCTTGCCTGCCAGGGGCGTCAGGGCCGACACTACCTGACCCGCCTTGGTCATCACCAACAGTCGCTGGATGGCGCCGGGCTTGTCGATGAAGCCCCGCTCGATGGCGAGCAACTGGGTGTGGCCCTCGAGGGAGGTGAAATCGATGCCGGGGTGCAGGGTGGCGCGGTGCCGCTCGCTCAGCAGGACACGGGTCGGCTGGCCACTTTGGGTCAGCAAGGAGGCGAAGACGCCGCCCAGGGCACCACAGCCCAGCAAGGACCATCGGGGGGAGGAGGGGTGTCGGCTGTTTTTCAGGTTGTTGTCGCGTAATCCGCTTGGCATGGAGAGGCTCAATCAGGGTAGTGGCTGCATTCCGAACAACCCGCTACCGGGGATAAGTGAAGATGTCGCTAGGCGGACACTAACGGGTCTCGCCATTCCTGTGCGCTGGGGATTCTAGCAGAGCAATCCCATCGAAATCAGCAAATTTGCCCATTTTCTGGTAGATTTGCCCCTTTGTCAGCACAACCTGAAGTACAGCATGAGGAGCCCGGCTATGCCGTCATTCGATATTGTCTCTGAAGTCAAAATGAACGAGGTGTTGAACGCCGTCGATAACGCCAATCGTGAACTGGCGACCCGTTTCGATTTTCGTGGTGTAGAAGCCAGCTTCGAATTGAACAAGGAAGAGGTCAAGCTGGAAGCCGATGCGGATTTCCAGCTCAAGCAGATGGTCGAGATCCTGCGCGCAGCCCTGCTCAAGCGCAACATCGAGAACAGCTCGATGGACGTGGGTGACAGCGTTCACTCCGGCAAGCGTTTCCACCTGACGGTGAAGTTCAAGCAGGGGATCGAGAAAGAGACCGCCAAGAAGGTGGTGAAGCTTATCAAGGATTCCAAGATCAAGGTGCAGGCCGCCATTCAGGGCGACGAAGTGCGTGTCACCGGCAAGAAGCGCGATGACCTGCAGGAAGCCATGGCACTGGTGCGTGGCGCCGAGCTGGGTCAGCCGATGCAGTTCCAGAACTTCCGCGATTGATGATGAAGGGGGAGGGCCTTGGCCACTCCCTCCATCAAGAAAGCGCCATAAAAAAACCGGAGCAGCTGCTCCGGTTTTTTGTGTCCGTGTGACGAGTTCGATTAGAACTTGTAGGTCACGGAGAAGTAGTGGCTGAAGCCAGAGCTCTTCCAGGGGGTACCGTCGTAGGCGGTAGAGCCATCTTTGGTGCCGTAGGCATCCATGAAGTACTTCAGGCCGTAACCCACAGCGTAACGGTCGGAATGCCAGTAGATACCGTGGAAGGTAGCCAGGTTGTCGCTGGTACGGTCAGCACGGTTGTGGGTATCCAGGTCGAAGGCGTAATCCAGGTAACCCTGGTAGGAGACGAAGCTGCCGTTGCCGAAGGTGTAGAAAGGCTTGAACCAGTTCATGGCGAACCAGTAACCGTTCCAGTCACCTTCTTCTTCGGTGAAGAACTGGTTTTCAGTGGCATGACGAGCATACAGGTTCATGCCAACTTTGCCGAACCAGGGCACTTGGACATCAGCACCCAGACCGATCATGTTCTCCATCTGGTTGTCGCCGATGTTGTTCAGGGAGGCGATATAAACCTCTTGCACCGGGCCAAAGGAGAGATCTTTACCAGTCAGCGCATCCAGAGACATACGCGGCGCAAACTTCATGAACAGGTTCTGACCTTTGTGCTTGTCGCTGTGACGGGAGTCGAATATATCGAACACATCGACGTATCCGTACAGGTCGAACAGACCGGAGCGACCACCAAATTCCATTTCGAAGTAGGTGTCGTTGTAATCTTCAGCACCAGTGGTGAAAGGACGTTGGTCGATGGTGTGCATCACGTTGAACTGCATCCACTTGTAGTCGTTCTTGTGGATGTCGCCGCTGTAATCGGCAGCAAGGGCCGGAGTGGCGGATGCAGCCAGCAGACCGGCAGCGATCAGAGTCTTGGTAAATTTGGCCATTTTATTGGTCTCTTGTGCGTTAGTTGAGGTTTTCCGTAGCCTGCCCACAAGGAGCGGAAGGGATTCTAGCCAAATAAATTCATCGGATAAACAAGAGCCAGGGAACTTTGTCCGGTTTTGTGAATCTAATCACCCCCAAAATGGCGCAAACGCTTGCTATTTGTCCGCTTGTGGTAACAAAGCATCGCCTCGTTTGGCAACCATGATGATCAATATCATGACCGGAATGCCGAGCAGACTGGTGCCGACGAAGAAGCTGCTGTAGCCGATCTGTTCGACCACCTGACCGGAAAAACCCGCCAGCAGCTTGGGCATCAGCAACATGATGGAGCTGAACAGGGCGTACTGGGTCGCCGAGAAGGCGACGTTGGTCAGGCTCGACAGATAGGTCACGAAGGCCGCCGTCGCAATGCCGGCGCTGAGGTTGTCCAGGGAGATGATCAGGGTCAGCAGCTCCAGATCGTGACCCACTTCGTTGAGCAGGGCGAACAGCAGATTGGTGCTGGCGGTGAGCACGGCGCCGAGAAACAGGATGCGCAGGGTGCCGAAGCGCATTACCAACACGCCCCCCAGGGCCGCCCCCACCAGCGTCATGATGACGCCGTACACCTTGGTGATGGTGGCCACCTCCGTCTTGCTGAACTGCAGATCCACATAGAAGCTGTTGGACATCACCCCCATCACCACATCCGAGATGCGATAACAGGCGATGAGCCCCAGGATCAGCAGGGCCGAGCCGCCGTAGCGACGGAAGAAATCGGCAAAGGGGCACCAGATGGCTTCATAGGTCCAGGCGCCCAGCCCGGCCAGGGTCTTGGGCCAACCCCGCTCGAGCAGCAGCGCCTTGCGCTCCATCTGTTGCTCGTTCTGGCGATGAAGGTCGATATCCGGCTCGTGGCTGAGCAGTGTGGTGATGACGCCGAGGGACATGAGTCCCGCCATCAGCAGGTAGGTGAGCTGCCAGCCGCGGTAGTCGTAGCTGTCGTTGCTGCCAAGCCAGGCCGCCAGCGCCAGCGCCCCCGCCCCCGCCATTATCATCGCGAGCCGGTAACCCGTCATGTAGGAGGCTGCCATGGCCGCTTGTAGACGCTCGGGTGCCGACTCGATGCGGTAGGCATCGATGACGATATCCTGTGTCGCGGAGCAAAACGCCACCAGCAGGGCGAACAGGGCGAGCTGGGCGAGCTGGGTCTTGGGATCGCAATAGGCCATGCCCACCAGAGAGAGGGCGATCAGCACCTGGGAGAGCAGCATCCAGCTGCGTCGCCGTCCCAGCAGCCGGGAGAGCAGCGGCAGCGGCAGTCGATCCACCAGGGGAGACCACAGCCACTTGAAGCCATAGGCCAGCGCCACCCAGCTCATGTAGCCGATGTCGGTCAGGCTGACATCGGCTTCGCGCAGCCAGAAGGAGAGGGTGCCGAACACCAGCAGCAAGGGCAGGCCGGAGGAGAAGCCCATGGCAAACAGAGTGAGTACCCGCGCCTCCAGATAGACGGCGAGGGCGTCTCGCCAGCTTGTGGCACGGTCCGGGGTATGGCTGGGCGGGCGGAGATTGTTCAACTGCCTGACTCCTCAGAGAAAAGGGGGTCATTTTGTCAGGTTCGAGGGGGATAGCCAAGGCAAGCCGAACGGGGCGGCCCGGGATTCAGGGGCGTGAGCCGATGCAGTGGCGTGGACAGGTCCCCCCGGCCACGAGAAAGGTGGCGCAGGCCATCAGTTGCTGCCGCAGCCAGGTGTCGGTGACGAGCTGATGCTCGTCCCACAGGTGCAGGCTGTGGAGCAGGTGCCAGAACACCCCCTCCTGCTCGCTGGCGGGCTCTTTGTCAATCGGGATGGCGGGCAGCGCCTGCCAGTGGGAGAGGAGTTGCCAGCTCAGATCCTCGAGCTGTTGATAAGGAATTTCCCGTGCCAAAAAGTGACGAACCGCCTGGGCCAGCACAATGGCATGTTGGGCAATGTAATCGTGACAAGTCACCGGAACCTCCTCTCTCTGCCTGGTCATGTCCCGCACACACAGGACAAGGCCAGAGTATAGAAAAGGGGCGCCGGTGACCCGGGTCAGGTCGTGGCGGAATGTGAGCCGCCCCGCGTTATTTGTCCGCCAGCAGCACCACTTTTTTCAGGATGATGGGACTGGTCGGTACGTCATTTGCGCGCAGGATGGAGCTGTAGCCGGTCTGCACCTGAGCCAGCTTGTCCAGCACCTCCATGCCCTGCACCACCTGGCCGAACACCGTGTAACCGGCGCCGGCATTGGCGTTGAGGTTGTCGTTGTCCACCAGGTTGAAGTAGAACTGGCGGGTGGCGCTGTCGACCGCCTGGGTGCGGGCCATGGCGATGCTGCCACGCTTGTTGGGCAGGCCACCCCTGGACTCGTTGACCACGGGGTCGAAGGTCGGCAGTGGCTGGAACTGCTGATTGTAGCCCCCGCCCTGCACCACGAAGTTCTGGATCACCCGGTGGAACAGGCTGCCGTCATAGCTGCCATCCGCCACGTAGCGCAGGAAGTTTTTCACCGTCTGCGGCGCCTGCTTGGGGGCCAGCTCCACCACTATGTTGCCGTGGTTGGTCTCCATCTGGACTTTTTGTCCGGCGAACGCCAGGGGGGCGATCAGGGTGGCCAGTAACCAGAGAGTCTTCATTTATATGCTCCTTGCTCAGCTCGGCTGGCCTTTGAGATAACCGCGCAGCGCCTCGTCGGCCATGATTTGTTGCAGCACGCTGCCCAGTTGCTGGTTCAGGATGGACTCCAGGTCGGCCATGGTCGGCTCACCCGGCTCTTCCTTGCTGGAAGACATGTTGAACTGCTTGGTCAGTCTGTTGCCCTGGAAGTCGGCGATCACCTGCAGGCTGACCTTGGACTTGGTGACATAGGTGAAGGTCTTCTCTTCCACGGTGACGGCGGCAGTGGAGATGGCCAGGGTCAGGTTGGTGGTGCCGCTGTTGCCCACTTCGAGACCCTGGCTGCGCAGCCCTTCCGCCAGTTTTTCCGCCAGCAGGTTGTTGAGGGGCTGACTGCTGTTGACCAGCACGGGGGCCTTCTCTTTCTTCTTGATGGAGAAGACATAGGCGGCCTCGCGCTTGTCCACCCCTTCCATGGTGATGCGGTTGCCAGAGTAGTACTGCTGGTTGGAGGGGATGACTTGCGGATTGAGCAGCGCCGTCTCCGGCCAGTGGGTGGCACAACCACCCAGTATCAGGGCGGCCAGCAGCAAGAGTGACTTTTTCATCATGGTTTTCCTTTGGCGTTTATGTCTTTCAGCGTTTGATGGCTTTCAAAATAACGAATTTGCTGTTCGACGCAACGACTTGTGCGTTGGCAAACAAGCGCTTGAGTTTGTTGTGATAGTCCAGATGACGGTTGCCTACTATCCAGAGTTCACCCCCCTGAGGCAACACCCGGTGTGCGTCGGTGAACATCTGCCAGGCGATGTGATCGGTGATCGCCTGCAACTGATGGAAGGGGGGATTGCAGAGGATCCTGTCCGCCGCTCCGACTGCTACATCGTCGAGACAGTTGTTGACCATGAAGTGGGCACGCGGCAGGGCAGCCGGCAGGTTGTGCTCGACGTTGAGGCGTGCCGAGGCGACCGCCATGTGGGATTCGTCGATGAAGGTCACCTCCACCTCGCTGTCTTTTGCCAGCAGCGAGAGACCCAGCACCCCGTTGCCGCAGCCAAGATCTATCACCTTGCGCGCGCTGTGGATCGGCAAATTGTCCAGCATGAAGCGGGCGCCTATATCCAGGCTGGTGCGCGAAAACACGTTGGCATGGTTGTGGATGAGCATGTTGGTGCCCTCCAGCGGCCAGACGGTCGGGAAGGGGTTGGTCAGGGCAGGGCGCTCGGCCTGCGGCTCGCAGTGAATGAGGCGCGCCTTCTTCCAGGCGAGCGAGGTGCGGGTCTCCCCCAGATACTTCTCGAACAGCTTGAGGGTGGAGCTGTGGATGTCCTTGGCCTTGCCGGCGGCCAGGATGCGAGTGGCCGGGGTGACCACCTCGCGCAGGGCCAGCAGTTGCTGCTCCAGCAGCGCCTGATACTTGGAAACCTTGATCACCACCAGCGCAGGGGCAGCGGGCAGCGGGGCCAGGGCGTCCTGCAGGATGATTTGTGCGGGATCCAGCCCGTTCTCCGCCAGATTGGCCAGGGTGGCCCGTTCGCTGATATGGGAGTCGCTCACGCAGACCGGGCCATGGCCGTGCAGATAGGCGGCCAGGGCGCCGAAGCCGTCGTTCATGATGATGACAGGGCCGGCCTGTTCAAGAGGGGACTCCGCCAATGTGTTGATCAGGTACTCGTCCGCCGCATCCCAGGCCTGCAGGGGATCCTGGCTCTGCCGTGGGTAGCGATACAGGGTCAGACGACAATGGGCAGTGTCGAGCAGGGTTTGCATAAGAAAGAGTCCAACGTGTTGCTGATAGATGACGCCCGCCCGCACCGTGTTGCCCGGCAGGCAGGGAAAGTGGCGCTATTCTAGCGGCGACGGAGAATTTCACCAGCCCGCAGAGAGTAGGCGCCCGGCCTCCTTCTATTTAAAGCGGGCCTGATGCATCCGGCATGCAACCCTGGCTACAATGGCCGGATATCCAACGAGGGAGTCTTGCCCGTGAGCATGCAACAACAGATAGAGGCCAAACTGGCCGCCGCCTTGTCCCCCAGTCATCTGGAAGTGATCAACGAGAGCTACATGCACAGGGTGGAGCCGGGATCCGAGAGCCACTTCAAGGTCATAGTGGTGAGCCAGGCTTTTGAGGGGCAGCGCCTGCTGGGGCGCCATCGTCAGGTCAACGGCGTGCTGGCAGAGGAGCTGGCAGGGGCCATCCATGCGTTGGCGCTGCATACCTATACCGAGGCGGAGTGGCAGGCCCGTGAGCAGGCCCCCAAGACCCCGGGCTGTGTCAGCAAGTCCCCCTTTGCCTGAGCCTTTGACCTTTTCATTACCCAATTGTCGATTAATCAACAAAATTGTCATGATGGGGCCGTCGCACCAGCCGCCGGCACCTGAGTGCATTGGATCAGGGTAATGATTACTTTTTCTAATCAACTCCAGGGATGGATAAAATTACCTCTATATGGGTATTAAAACAAAAAATCCTTTAAAACCACGGCTTGCAGGGATGGAAGGGAAATATTCAGTAGAGGTTAATTTTGTGATAGGACGGGGATTTTCCCCATTTGGCGTGGCGACTGACTTGTCTAAGGTGGTAAACTCAGGCGCTTTTGAATGATCCTGTATGTTGCTGATTTGTTTGTTTCTTCGACAGTTTTCCGTGATGTTGACGGGCTCATTCAACAACTCGTCGTGATGTATTTCTCGGCGCTAACCAACCTGTCTTCCCTTAACGGTAGTGCAAGTGAGTATGATTACAATTAAAAGAGGACTGGACATCCCCGTGCTGGGTGCTCCGGAGCAAGTAATCTACGATGGCCCGGCCATCACCCGTGTTGCTACACTCGGCGAAGAGTTCGTGGGGATGCGTCCTACTATGTTCGTCAAAGTAGGTGATCGCGTCATTAAAGGTCAGGAGCTCTTCGAAGATAAGAAGAATCCCGGCGTTAAATTCACGGCCCCTGCCACCGGTGTGGTTACTGAGATCAACCGTGGTGCCAAGCGTGTTCTGCAATCCGTTGTCATCGACATCGATGGTTCTGACGAGCAGGTGACCTTTGAACACTTTGCGTCTGCCGAGCTGGCACAGCTCGAGCGCAGCAAGGTGCAGGAGATCCTGGTCGCATCAGGCCAATGGACCGCATTGCGTACCCGTCCATTCAGCAAGGTGCCGGCAGTGGGCTCTGCCCCGCGTGCCATCTTCGTCACCGCGATGGACACCAACCCGCTGGCCGCCAACGCCGAGATCATCATCAAGGAACAGGCCCAGGCCTTCCTCGACGGTCTGAGCGTGCTGAGCCGCCTGACCGATGGCACCGTCCATGTCTGCAAGGGCGAGGCGAGCCTGCCGCACGCCTCCCTGGCCCAGGTCAAGGAAGCCGTGTTCGTCGGCCCGCACCCTGCCGGCCTGCCCGGTACCCACATCCACTTCCTGGACCCAGTCGGTGCCAAGAAAGTGCAGTGGCACATCAACTATCAGGATGTGATCGCCTACGGCAAGCTGTTCACCACTGGTCAGATCTTCACCGACAAGGTGATCGCCCTGGCCGGCCCGAACGTGATCAAGCCGCGTCTGCTGCGCACCCGTCTGGGCGCCTGCATCAGCCAGCTGACCAACAACGAGCTGCGTGCGGACGAGAATCGCATCATCTCCGGTTCCCTGCTCAGCGGTGCCAAGGCCGAAGGGGTTCATGACTACCTGGGTCGTTACCACAATCAGGTGAGCGTACTGGGTGAAGGTCGTGAGAAAGAGTTCCTGGGCTGGGTCAAACCCAGTGCCGACAAGTTCTCCATCACCCGTACCACCCTCTCTCATCTGATGAAGGGCAAACTCATCAACTTCACTACCACCACCAACGGTAGTGATCGCTCCATGGTGCCTATCGGCAACTATGAGCGCGTGATGCCGCTCGACATCCTGCCGACCCTGCTGCTGCGGGATCTGGTCTCCGGCGACACCGACAGCGCACAAGCGCTCGGTTGCCTGGAGCTGGATGAGGAAGATCTGGCGCTCTGTACCTTTGTCTGCCCCGGCAAGACAGAGTACGGCCCAGTCTTGCGTGAGTGCCTGACCAAGATAGAACTGGAAGGTTAAGCGATGAGTTTCAAGCAACTTCTTGAAAATATGGAACATCACTTCGAGCCGGGTGGCAAGTACGCCAAGTACTATGCCCTGTTCGAGGCGGCGTATACCCTGTTTTATACCCCCGGGTCCGTGACCCGCAATGCCGCCCACGTCCGTGATGCGATCGATCTGAAGCGCATGATGATCATGGTGTGGCTGGCCGTGTTCCCGGCCATGTTCTGGGGCATGTACAACGTCGGCAATCAGTCCATCGCCGCCATCGCCCATCTGGGCAGCGCGGCCGGTGCCGATACCTGGCAATACACCATAGCGACCCTGCTGGGTGCCTCGCTGGATCCGGCCGTGGCCGGCATCGGCAGCAAGATGCTGATCGGTGCGGCGCACTTCCTGCCCATCTACCTGACCGTGTTCCTGGTCGGTGGCTTCTGGGAAGTGCTGTTCGCCATGGTGCGCAAGCACGAGATCAACGAAGGCTTCTTCGTGACCTCCATCCTGTTCGCCCTGATAGTGCCGCCCGAGCTGCCCTTGTGGCAAGCCGCGCTCGGCATTACCTTCGGCGTGGTGCTGGCCAAGGAAGTGTTCGGCGGTACCGGCAAGAACTTCCTGAACCCGGCCCTGGCGGGTCGTGCGTTCCTGTTCTTCGCCTACCCGGGTCAAATCTCCGGCGATGCCGTCTGGGTGGCCGTTGACGGCTATTCGGGCGCGACTGCACTGAGCCAGTGGGCCCAGGGCGGCCAGATGGCGCTGATCAACGGTGCCACCGGCGAAGCCATCAGCTGGATGGATGCCTTCCTCGGCAACCTGCCAGGTTCCATCGGTGAAGTCTCCACCCTGATGATCCTCATCGGTGCGGCCATGATCGTCTACATGCGGATCGCCTCCTGGCGCATCATCGCCGGTGTGATGATCGGCATGGTGGCGACCTCCCTGCTGTTCAACGTCATCGGCTCCGATACCAACCCCATGTTCAGCATGCCGTGGCATTGGCATCTGGTGCTGGGCGGCTTCGCCTTCGGCATGGCCTTCATGGCAACCGATCCTGTTTCCGCCGCCTTTACCAACAAGGGCAAGTGGTGGTACGGCGCCCTCATCGGCGTCATGGTCGTGCTGATCCGTGTCGTGAACCCCGCGTTCCCGGAAGGCATGATGCTGGCCATTCTGTTTGCCAACCTGTTTGCCCCCTTGTTTGACCATTTCGTGGCGCAGGCGAACATCAAGCGGAGGATCGCACGTGGCGTTTAATAAAGACTCTACTACCGGCACTCTCGCCGTAGTGACCGGTCTGTGTCTGGTCTGCTCCATCGTGGTCTCCGTGGCCGCCGTGGGTCTGCGTCCGGCCCAGCTGGAAAACAAGGCGCTGGACAAGCAAAGCAACATCTTGTCCGTTGCCGGTGTCGATGTCAGCTCGGTAGCCAAGCGTGACCTGGCCCAGCTGTATGGCGACAAGATTGAAGCGCGTCTGGTGGATCTGGCCACCGGTGAATTTGTTGACGGCGATGCCGACAACTTCGACACCAAGCTGGCGGCCAAAGATCCGGCCAAGAGTGTTCGCCTGGCGCCTGCCGACGACAAGGCCGGTCTGCGTCAGATCTCCAAGCTGATCCCGGTGTTCTTCGCGAAGGATGCCGAGGGCAAGGTCGACAACATCATCCTGCCGATCTACGGCCAGGGTCTGTGGTCCACCATGTATGCCTTCGTGGCGGTAGCGGCCGATGGCCAGACCATCAAGGGCATCACCTACTATGACCACGGTGAAACCCCGGGTCTGGGCGGCGAGATCGAGAACCCGGCCTGGCGCGAGCTGTTCGTCGGCAAGAAGTTGTTCGATCAGGACGGTCAGCCTGCGCTGCGGGTGATCAAGGGCCATGCTCCGGCTGGTTCCGAGCATGAAATCGACGGCCTGTCTGGCGCAACCCTGACCGGTAATGGCGTACAGCACACCTTCGACTTCTGGATGGGCCCCAAGGGCTTCGGTCCCTTCTTGGCCAAGGTACGTGCAGGAGAAATCAACAATGGCTGACAAGAGCGAAATGAAAAAATTGCTGTTGACGCCTGTGCTCGGCAACAACCCCATCGCACTGCAGGTGCTGGGTGTCTGTTCCGCGCTGGCCGTTACCAGCCAGATGAAGACGGCGTTCGTGATGACGCTGGCCGTTACCGCGGTCACCGCCTTCTCCAACCTGTTCATCTCCCTGATCCGCAACCAGATCCCGAACAGCGTGCGGATCATCGCCCAGATGGCGGTGATTGCTTCGCTGGTTATCGTGGTTGACCAGGTGCTCAAGGCCTATGCCTATGACATCTCCAAGCAACTGTCGGTGTTCGTCGGCCTCATCATCACCAACTGCATCGTGATGGGTCGTGCCGAAGCCTATGCCATGAAGAGCGCCCCGCTGCCCTCCTTCCTGGACGGCATCGGCAACGGCCTGGGTTATGGCGCCGTGCTGCTGGTCGTGGCCACGGTGCGTGAAATCCTGGGCTCCGGCACCTGGTTCGGCATCGAGCTGCTGCCGCTGGTGAACAATGGTGGCTGGTATGTGCCTAACGGCCTGCTGCTGCTGCCGCCGAGTGCATTCTTCATCATTGGTCTGATCATCTGGGGCGTGCGCACCAAGGATCCCAAGCAGGTGGAGGCAAAGGATTAAGGTATGGAACACTATCTGAGTCTGTTGATTCGTTCGATTTTCATCGAAAACCTGGCGCTCTCCTTCTTCCTGGGGATGTGTACCTTCCTGGCGGTGTCCAAGAAGGTCAAGACCGCCATGGGCCTCGGCATTGCCGTTATCGTGGTGCAGACCGTTGCCGTTCCGGCCAACAACCTGATCTACAACTACGTGCTCAAAGACGGTGCCCTGGTCTCCGGCCTGGATCTCAGCTTCCTGAGCTTCATCACCTTCATCGGGGTGATTGCGGCCCTGGTGCAGATCCTGGAGATGGCGCTGGACAAATACTTCCCGGCGCTCTACAACGCCCTCGGCATCTTCCTGCCGCTCATCACGGTGAACTGCGCCATCTTCGGTGGTGTCTCCTTCATGGTGCAGCGTGACTACAACTTCGTGGAGTCCGTAGTCTATGGCGTGGGGTCGGGTGCAGGCTGGATGCTGGCCATTGTCGCGATGGCGGGGATCCGCGAGAAGATGAAGTACTCCGATGTTCCGGAAGGCCTGCGCGGCCTTGGCATCACCTTCATCACCGCGGGTCTGATGGCGCTGGGCTTCATGTCCTTCTCTGGTATTTCCCTGTAATCGGAAAGGAAATATAGATGGAAATTATTCTGGGTGTGGTCATGTTCACCGTGATCCTGCTGGCCTTGGTGGCAGTCATTCTGTTCGCCAAGTCCAAGCTGGTGACCGCGGGTGACGTGACAATCAGCATCAACGGCGACCCGGCCAAGGCTGTCACCAGCCCGGCGGGTGGCAAGCTGCTCGGCGTGCTCGCCGGCAGCGGTATCTTCGTATCCTCCGCCTGTGGCGGCGGCGGCTCCTGCGGTCAGTGCAAGGTGCGGGTCAAGGCCGGCGGCGGCGACATTCTGCCGACCGAGCTGGATCACATCAGCAAGGGCGAAGCCCGTCATGGCGAGCGTCTGGCCTGTCAGGTCACCGTCCGTTCCGACATGGACATCGAGCTGCCGGAAGAGATCTTCGGCGTGAAGAAGTGGGACTGTACCGTCATCTCCAATGACAACAAGGCCACCTTCATCAAGGAACTCAAGCTGCAGATCCCCGATGGCGAGAGCGTACCGTTCCGCGCCGGTGGTTATATCCAGATCGAAGCCCCTGCCCACCACGTGCAGTACAAGAACTTCGACATCCCCGAGGAGTATCGCGGGGACTGGGATCGCTTCAAGATCTTCGAGCTGGAGTCCAAGGTCAACGAGCCGATCATTCGTGCCTACTCCATGGCGAACTATCCGGAAGAGTTCGGCATCATCATGCTGAACGTGCGGATCGCGACTCCACCGCCCAGCAACTGGACTGCGCCTCCCGGCCAGATGTCCTCCTACATCTTCAGCCTGAAAGCTGGGGACAAGGTGACCATCTCAGGTCCGTTCGGCGAGTTCTTTGCCAAGGACACCGACGCCGAGATGGTGTTCATCGGTGGTGGTGCGGGTATGGCGCCGATGCGCTCCCACATCTTCGATCAGCTGCGCCGGCTCAAGACCAAGCGCAAGATGAGCTTCTGGTACGGTGCCCGTTCCAAGCGCGAGATGTTCTATGTCGAAGACTTCGACATGCTGGCCGCCGAGAACGACAACTTCCAGTGGCACGTCGCCCTGTCGGATCCGCAACCGGAAGACAACTGGGATGGCTACACCGGCTTCATCCACAACGTCTTGTTCGAGAACTACCTCAAGAACCACGAGGCGCCGGAAGATTGCGAGTTCTACATGTGTGGACCTCCCGTGATGAACGCTGCCGTCATCAACATGCTGAAAAACCTCGGCGTTGAAGACGAGAACATCCTCCTGGATGACTTTGGTGGTTAATCCATGCACAGTGTTGTAAAGACCTGGCTAGCCTTCGGGCTAGCCTTTTTCTTGACGGGGTGCGGTCAGGAATCGGTCCAATCCAAGCCGGAGATCCACATCACCGGCAGCACCATGGGCACCTACTACTCCATCAAGGTGGCGGATGCCGCCGTCACGGATGCCGCCAAGCTGCAAGCCGAGGTCGATGTCCTGCTGGAGCGGGTCAACGATCAGATGTCCACCTATCGCCCGGATTCCGAGTTGTCGCGCTTCAACCAGCACAAGGGTAGTACCCCGCTGGTGGTCTCCCGTGACACCGCTCGGGTGGTGACCGAGGCCATTCACATTGGTCGCGAGAGCCGCGGGGCGCTGGACGTCACCGTGGGCCCCCTGGTCAATCTGTGGGGCTTTGGGCCGGATGCCAAACCGACCAAGGTGCCATCCGACGAGCTTATTACCCAGACCCGGCAGAAGACGGGCCTCGGCAATCTGCATGTGGTAACCTCGGTCGACGCTGACACCCTGCAAAAGGATATCCCGGACCTCTACGTGGATCTCTCCGCCATCGCCAAGGGCTTTGGGGTGGACAAGGTGGCCGAGTACCTGGAATCCCTGGGGGCGCGCAACTACCTGGTGGAGATCGGCGGCGAGCTGCGGATCAATGGCGTCAACGGCAAGGGTCACCCCTGGCGCGTCGCCATCGAGAAGCCGACCGCCAATGCCGGCTCGGTGCAGGAGGTGATAGTGCCCGGGGACAACGGCGTCGCCACCTCGGGGGATTATCGCAACTACTACGAGCTGGATGGCAAGCGCTTCTCCCACACCATAGATCCGCTGACGGGCAAGCCCATCACCCATCGGATGGTCTCGGTCACCGTGATCCACCCTTCCTGCATGACCGCAGACGGGCTGGCCACGGCGCTGACCGTCATGGGGACTCAGAAGAGCTTGGCCTATGCCAAGGAGCGGGGTCTGGCCATCTTCGTGATCACCAAGACGGACGATGGCTTCGAGGAGGCTTACTCGGATGCCTTCAAGCCCTACCTGGCCAAGCAGCCCGGTTAATCGTCAAGAGGCAGCCATCACTCACCGGGATGGCGGTATCGAAGAATCTTGTAGCCGGATGCCGTTGAGCTGTATCTGGTTGAACAGTAAGGGGTAATACCATGCAGATCTTTCTGATCACCTTCGGGGTGTTTCTGGTGGTGGTGGTGGCCATGGCCATCGGCTACATCTTCCAGAAGAAGACCATCTCCGGCTCCTGTGGCGGTCTCGGCACCATAGGGATCGAGAAGGAGTGTGACTGCCCGGAGCCCTGCGACAATCGCAAGAAGAAGATGGCCAAGGAAGAGGCCCGTCGCAAGATGCTGGTGGATAACCGCATCCTCTGAGGGCGAACGCCCGCTTGTGGGGGCATCGAGTGCACGCGAGCCGACCCCGGGTCGGCTCGCGTTTTCATGGCGTTCAGTAATCGTATTGGCTGCAGGCCTTGTTGCGAAACTCCACCTTCCGCTTTGCCAACTCCTCCCTCGTGCCCAGCTCGTCCCCCTGCTTGATGGCCTTCTCCAGTATCTCGATACGTTCAAACAGCCAACTGCACTCGGCGGTCGGATGGTCCTTGGTCATGCCCGTCAGTGGCAGCAGCAGGCAGAGTCCCGGCCAGATTGCTCTCATCTCTCTCCTCCTTGAGTTCCATGTGGATGATGCCTTGAGAGTCTATCCGCCCGCCTCCTCCCGTGCGCTGGCAGAAATGACAGGGCTGGGGTAGCATGGGATGCTAACTGGTTATTCATACAGTGGTGTTTGACGTCTCATCATGGCTGTGACGGGGGGCACGCAACCAGGCTCTTGGTGGCGACCCTGCGAGACGTGACCTCCGGCTCACCGGGATGAGCCCTGCCTCAACCTGCACCATGTGTCGCAACCGTGCGGCAGGTGCCGACAGCTCAACAGACTCTGACATGCGCAAGATCATTCACATCGACATGGACTGCTTCTTCGCCGCGGTGGAGATGCGGGACAATCCGGCCCTACGGGAAGTACCGCTCGCCATCGGCGGCTCGGCCGACAGGCGCGGCGTCATATCCACCTGCAACTATGTGGCGCGCCGCTTCGGGGTGCGCTCCGCCATGCCGAGCGCCCTGGCCAGGAAGCTCTGTCCGCCGCTGGTGCTGATCCCCGGGCGGATGACCGTCTACAAGGAGACCTCCCGCCAGTTGCAAGCCATCTTCCTGCGCTACACAGAGCAGGTGGAGCCGCTCTCCCTCGATGAAGCCTACCTCGATGTCACTGACAGCCCCCACTGCGGCGGCAGCGCCACCCTGATGGCGGCCGAGATCCGCGCCGCCATCGCCCTCGAACTGGGGCTGACTGCCTCGG
The DNA here is from genome assembly GCF_019218845.1 of Aeromonas sp. sif0611. NCBI lineage: Bacteria > Pseudomonadati > Pseudomonadota > Gammaproteobacteria > Aeromonadales > Aeromonadaceae > Aeromonas > Aeromonas sp. sif0611. Next base: position 258,750 of record NZ_JAHUWU010000003.1, read on the forward strand.
CCGGGGTGGCGCCGAACAAGTTCCTGGCCAAGCTCGCCTCCGAGCAGCGCAAGCCGGATGGCCTGTTCGTGATAAGGCCAGAGGAGGTGGACGAGTTCGTGCGCCAGCTGCCCCTTGGCAAACTGCCCGGCATCGGCCGCAAGACAGCGGAACGGCTGGAGTCCCTCGGGCTCTACTCTTGCGAGGATGCCCGCCAGCTCGGCAACGAGGAGCTGGTGAGCCGTTTCGGCAAGCTCGGGGAGATGCTCGCCGGTCGCATCTGGGGGCATGACGATCAGCCGGTGCAGGCCCGGCGGATACGCAAGAGCATAGGGGTGGAGACGACGCTCGCCAGCGACGTGCTGGATGAAGCCGCCTGCCGGGCCGTGCTCGGCCGGCTCATTCCCGAGCTGGAGCTGCGCTTTGCCAGGGCTTGCCCTGCGGAGGCGTTGATGGGGCAGGGGATCAAGCTGAAGTTTGCCGATTTCCACCAGACTACCGTCTATCGCAAGGGGAGCTACCAGGCGACCCGTTTCCACGATCTGCTGCACGAGGGGCTGCAACGGTCTCAAGGAAAACCCATTCGTCTGCTCGGGCTGGTGGTGGGACTGCCCGGGGCCGGGGAAATCAATCAACTCAGCCTGGATCTCAGTTGATTTGGTTAAGTTTTTGTTTCCAAAACCGATACAGTACTTACATCTTTAGACGTCAGGAAATGTGGCATGAGTTCTCTTTCTGTTCAGGGGCGGATCACCCTGATCGCCGGTTGTTGCCTGTTGGCCAGTGCCGCCGCACTGGTCGCCTCTTCCCTCTTCAACGCGGCGCGCATGCAGGAACAAGTGCTCACCTCCACCACCCTGGAGGGGCAGCACGCGGCAGAAAACTGGATGAAGGCCATGGGGGCCACCCAGGCGGCCAGAGTGACCAGCTACCTCGACGAGGCCTATTTCAGGGCCACCCTGCTGGCGGAGGGCATCCTGTTCCAGCGCAAGAACGCGGCGGACAACTTCGTTCACTCCGAGGCGCTGCGCAGTGCCGTGAACCAGCAGTTGCAGGACGCGGCGGAGTCGTCGGCCAATCTGCTCGGGGTCTATGCGGTATTCGAACCCAACCAGCTCGATGGGGAAGATGACAACTATCAGGGCTCGACGGCGCTCGGAGCCAACGACAAGGGACGCTTCTCCAGCTACTGGGCCAGAGTCGATGGCAAGGTGACCCTGGAGGTGATGGACGAGGCGCTGCTGGCCAACGACAAGCCGTCCGGGCACGGCGGCCTGGAGAATGACTGGTACAGCTGCAGCATTCGCAGTAAGGCTCTCTGTCTGCTCGATCCCTATGTGGACGAGGTGGGCTCCCGGCAGGTGCTGATGACCTCGGTGACGGCCCCCTTGCTGGAGCAGGGCAATCTGCTCGGCATGGTCGGGGTCGACATCTCGCTGGCCACCTTGCAAAGCCTGGTGGAGGAGATGGACAAGACGCTCTATGACGGGCAGGGCAAGGTGCTGCTGCTCAGTCACGAGGGGCGGGTGGCCGGGGTCGAAGGGTTCAAGGTCGCCCTTGGGGATACCTTGGCGCAGCAGGGGTTGGCGGCGGATCTCAACAGCTGGCTCGCCAAGGGGGAGGTAGTCACGCGCTGGAGCCCGGATGGCGCACTGTTGCAGACCTTCGTGCCGGTCAGCATGCGCGGGACGGATCGTCAGTGGGGCATCTACATCGAACTGCCCCGGGCCGTGGTGCTCGCCTCCGCCCTGCAACTGCAGGATGAGCTGGAGACCCAGTCCCAGCGCAGCGTCGCCACCCAGCTGCTGATCGGCGGGGCCATCTCAGCCCTTGCCCTGCTCTGCATCTGGCTGATGGCCCAGCGCATCGTCGCTCCCATCCGCACCGTGGTGGCCCGCCTCAAGGACATCGCCAGCGGCGAGGGTGATCTGACCCAGCGCATCGACCTGCGTCGCGATGATGAGATCGGCGAGCTGGCGAAGTGGTTCAACAACTTCCTGGACAAGCTGCAGTCCACCATCAGCCAGGTGATCGATACCGTGGCCGGTACCCGGGCCAGCGCGGCGCTGGCGGCGCAAGGGGCCGCTCGTACCAGTGCCGGCATGCAAGCCCAGTATCAGGAGGTGGATCTGGTGGCGACGGCGTTCGAGGAGCTGAGCGCCACCGCCCTGCAGGTCGCGGGCAATGCCAGCTCGGCAGTGAGCGCGGCCAACCAGGCGGACATGGCGGCCCAGGAGGGCAAATCCGTGGTCGCCGATACCCAGCAGGCGATGTCCAGGCTGATGGCGGTGATCAGCGATGCCAAGCCCGTGGTGGAGCGGCTGGCCGCCAACAGCGACAACATCAACGATATCCTCGTCGTCATTCAGGGAATAGCCGAGCAGACCAACCTGCTGGCGCTCAATGCCGCCATCGAGGCGGCGCGGGCCGGTGAACAGGGTCGCGGCTTTGCGGTGGTGGCCGACGAGGTGCGCAACCTGGCCGGTCGCACCCAGAATGCCATCATCGAGATCCAGACGCTGATCACCGAGCTGCAGTCGGGCACCGAGGCGGTGGTCAAGGCGATCATGACGGGCCACAGCCAGGCGGATGTGACGCTTGGCAAGGTGGAGCTGTCGGTCAGCGTGCTGGAGCAGATCATCCAGGCGGTCGGCACCATCCATCAGATGAACGAGCAGATAGCCAGGGCGGCCCAAGAGCAGAGCGGAGTGGCGGACGAGATCAATCGCAACGTCAGCAATATTCGCGATGTGAGCCACACCATCCGGGCCGAGGCGGCGAGCTCTGCCGACAACGGACGCGAGTTGTCGCAACTGGCGGATAAACAGCAGCAACTGGTGGGGCAGTTCAGGGTATAGAGATAAGAAAAAAGGCGCCATCCAACCGGAGGCGCCAAACACATTCAGATGACAGACTGGGTTAAATCGCATCGATTTAGCCCTTCTTCCCGCAGAGGAAGAAACACAACACCACAACCGTTGTCGGCCCACTCACAAAAACCACATGTAAACCAACATGGAAGAGAAGGTGTGAGCCATATGGCAACGGATTGCGTGGCGAATTATGTTTATTCACTGGTCGACCCGCAACCGACAATTTATAATGCGCCCCATTAGAAAAACTCATCGTCGGCTGGTGTCATGTCTCGTCGTTTACCCCCGCTCAATGCCCTGAAGGCATTCGAAGCAGCGGCTCGCCACTTAAGCTTTACCCGCGCAGCAGAAGAGTTGTTTGTGACTCAGGCCGCCATCAGTCACCAGATCAAGGCGCTGGAGGAGTACCTCGGCATCAAGCTGTTCCGTCGCAAGAACCGCTCCCTGCTGCTGACCGAGGAGGGGCAGAGCTACTTCCTCGACATCAAGGACATCTTCGCCTCCATCTCCGAGGCCACCGACAAGCTGCTGGCCCGCAGCGCCAAGGGGGCGCTCACCGTCTCCCTGCAGCCGAGTTTCGCCATCCAGTGGCTGGTGCCTAGGCTGGTGAAGTTCAGCGAGCGTCACCCCGACATCGATGTGCGGATCAAAGCGGTGGACATGGACGAGGGATCCCTGACCGACGACGTGGACGTGGCCATCTACTACGGCCGTGGCAACTGGCCCGGACTGCGCTCTGACAAGTTGCATACCGAGTACCTGATCCCGGTCTGTTCACCGCTGCTGCTGACCGGCCCCAAGCCCCTGCGCACCCCGGAGGATCTGACCAGGCACACCCTGCTGCACGACACCTCCCGACGCGACTGGAAGGCCTGGTTCCGTCAGCTCGACATCGACGCCCCGAACGTCAACCAGGGGCCCATCTTCAGCCACTCCACCATGGTGATCCAGGCGGCGATCCACGGTCAGGGGGTGGCGCTCGGTCACAGCGTGCTGGCCCAGCCCGAGATCGAAGCGGGCCGCCTCATCTGCCCGTTCGAGCAGGTGCTGGTGAGCAAGAATGCCTTCTACCTGGTGTGCCAGGAACAGCAGTCCGATCAGGGCAAGATAGTGGCCTTCCGCGACTGGATGCTGGAGCTGGTGGAGCAGGAGGAGGCCCGTCGCCGGGCCCGTCTCGCCGATGCCTGAGGGGATGGATGTGACAAGAGAGGGGGCGAGCGACGCCCCCGTTCGCATTCTGCTGGCCCACGGTGCGGGCGCCGGCATGGATCATGCCTTTCTCGCCGAGCTGTCGCGCCTGCTGGCGGGGCCGGATATCGAGGTGGTGCGCTTCAACTTTCCCTACATGAGCAAGCGGGCCCTGGACGGCAAGCGCAGGCCGCCGGACCGGCAGCCCGTGCTGCTCGCCCACTGGCGCGAGATGGTGCGTGCGTTTGCCCACCCCAGGTTGTTTCTGGCGGGCAAGTCCATGGGGGGGCGGATGGCGGTCGAGCTCTATCACGAAGGGGGCGACGAGATGAATGCTGCAGGATTGCTCATTCTCGGGTATCCTTTCCACCCCCCGGCCAGCCCCGACCGCTGGCGGGGTGAGGTGCTCAAGCAGATCACGACGCCGACCCTGCTGCTGCAGGGGGAGCGCGACACCTTTGGCTCTCGCGCCGAGCTGGCCGATTTCCCCTTCTCCTCCGCCGTATCGGTCCACTGGCTGACCGATGGGGATCATGGCTTCAAGCCGAGGAAGGCCAGCGGCGTGAGCGAGCAGGAGAACCTGCGCGAGGCTGCGGAGCGGATCAAGGAGTTTATCGCGGCGACCCCGTCCCGGTGCGTCTGAAGGGATGGCCGCGCGCAGAGAACGAGGATAGAGGATGCAAGTCCATCGACATTGGCTGGTGCTGGCGGGTTGTTTCGGCCTGACGGCCACCATGCTGGGAGCCTATGGGGCTCACGGGCTGGCGGCGACCGGCATAGCCCCTTCACTGCTGGCTGCGTTCAACACCGCGGTGCAGTATCAGTTTTTTCACGCCCTGGCCCTGCTGGTGCTGGGGTGGTGCGGTGTGCGTAGCAAGGTGATTACCTTTGCAGGCACGACCTTTGTGCTGGGGATCCTGGGATTCTCCGGCAGTATTTACGCCATGGTGCTGCTTGGCAGCAAGGGGCTGGGGTTCATCACCCCGGCCGGTGGCCTCTGTTTTATGTTGGGATGGGCGGCTCTGATATGGGCCGGCTGTCGTCTTGGAGGAAAAAATGAATAATCTGCTGCTTTATTGCCGCCCGGGTTTTGAGAAAGAGGCGGCGGCAGAGATCACCGAACGAGCCAGCAACATGCAGTGCTACGGCTTCGCCCGGGTCAAGGACGACAGCGGTTACGTGATTTTTGAGCTGTATGACGAGGAGCAGGCGGATCTGCTGGCCCGCAAGCTGCCGTTCCGTGAACTCATCTTCATCCGCCAGATGCTGGTGGTGACCCATGAGCTGAAGGATCTGGACCTCTCCGATCGGGTTTCCCCCATCATAGAGGCGACCCGTGACTATGCCATCTGTGGCGATCTGCGGGTGGAAACGGCCGATACCAACGAGGCGAAGGAGCTCTCTGCCTTCTGCCGCAAGTTCACCGTGCCGCTGCGCCAGGCGCTGCGCGGCAACGAGATCCTGACCAAGAAGGAGACGCCGCACCGTCCGGTGTTCCACGCCTTCTTCATGGCCAATGATCACCTGTTGCTGGGGTACTCCTACTCCTTCAACAACTCCGAATTCCACATGGGCATTCCGCGCCTGCGCTGCCCGCCGGACGCCCCGAGCCGCTCCAGCCTCAAGCTGGAAGAGGCCTTCTATGTGTTCGTGCCGCGGGAAGAGTGGGAGCTGCGTCTCACCTCCGGCATGAAGGCCGTCGATCTGGGCGCCTGCCCGGGCGGCTGGACCTATCAGCTGGTGCGCCGTGGCATGATGGTGACCGCGGTGGACAACGGCTCCATGGCCCAGTCTCTGATGGATACCGGCCAGGTCAAGCACATTCGCGATGACGGCTTCGTCTGGCGGCCAGGCAAGAAGAACACCTACTGGCTGGTGTGTGACATGGTGGACAAGCCGGCGCGGGTGGTTCACATGATCGCCGACTGGTTCAGGGAGAACGACTGCCAGGAGGCCATGTTCAACCTCAAGCTGCCGATGAAGAAGCGCTATGCCGAGGCGGTGCACAATATCGAGGTGCTGCGGGAGATGCTCAAGGAGATCGACAATGCGTTCGTGATCCAGGCCAAGCAGCTCTACCACGATCGCGAAGAGATCACGGTGCACGTCTACAACAAGTTCTGGGTCTCCAAGCTCGAACCCAAGTCCTGATTCGGGCACCCGCGTCACCTGGGGTGACGCCAAAAAAACCGGACGGGGGTAGCCCCGTCCGGTTTTTGCTTTCTGGCGCCCTCAGAAGCGGTAGTCGAAACGCATCATGGACTCGTCATTGGTGATCTTGAGCTCGACCTGAAGCGGAATGGTCTTGTCGGTGGGGTTGAACTGCATCTTGACGCCGTCACCCCGGAGTTTGACCGCCGTGTTGATACCGCCGGCATTGAACTTGATCCTGGGTTTGTGCTTTTCGAAGGAGAGGCTCACGCTCTTCTCGGCCGTCAGATTGAGTTTCTGGTAGGCCGTGATCCGCTGGGTGCCGTTGCTGTCGGTCATGATGTCCACGCCGAGGGAGAGCGGCTTGGGGCTCTTGAGCAGGTCGTTGGTATCTATGGTGGACCGCCAGGTCTGCTTGGCCGGTTGCTCGAACTGAGGGGGCGGTGTCAACCAGGCGTTGTCGATGGGCCTGTCTAATGCCATGGTACTGCTGCTGAAGATCAGCAAGATGAAGGTAGCACGCATAGTGGATCTCCTTATCCCTCATATGAACATAGTATTCATCTGACGAGGGAGGTAGGGGGATCCTGCATAAAACGAAGGGAGCCGAAGCTCCCTTTTTAAATCAATCAGTTAGATATGATTTATAGACGGTCTATGATGGCCTGGGTGAATTCGCTGGTGGAGGCCGTGCCCCCCAGATCCCGGGTCACCCGATCACCGGATTCGATGGTCGCCCGTACTGCCTCGCGGATGCGTTCGGCCTTGTCCTGCATGCCGAGGTATTCCAGCATCTGGATGGAGGCGAGGATCACCGAGGTCGGGTTGGCGATGTTCTTGCCGGCGATGTCCGGCGCCGAGCCGTGTACCGCTTCGAAGATGGCGGCGCCCTCACCGATGTTGGCTCCTGGAGCCATGCCTAAGCCCCCCACCAGACCAGCGCAGAGATCCGAGAGGATGTCGCCGAACAGGTTGGTGGTGACCATCACATCGAACCGCTCCGGGTACATCACCAGGTTCATGCAGGCGGCGTCGACGATCATCTCTTCGTTCTGGATATCCGGATAGCGGGCAGCCACCTCGCGCGCCACTTCCAGGAACAGACCGGAGGTGGACTTGAGGATGTTGGCCTTGTGGATGATGGTGACCTTCTTGCGCCCTTCCTGGCGCGCCAGCTCGAAGGCGAAGGTGACGATGCGTTCAGCCCCGTCGCGGGTGATGATGCTCATCGCCTCGGCGCTCTGGTTGTCATCGCTGCGCTTCTGGCCGGCGCCCGAGTACATACCCTCTGTGTTTTCACGCACCGTGATGATGTCGATGTTGTCGTAACGGCTCCTGGTGCCCTTGAAGGAGATCACCGGACGCACGTTGGCGTAGAGGTTGAACTTCTTGCGCAGGGAGACGTTGATGGAGGTGAAGCCGCCGCCGACCGGCGTGGTGAGCGGGCCCTTCAGGCTGACCTTGTTCTTCTCAATCAAATCGAGCGTGGCCTGGGGCAGCAGCTCGCCGTGCTTCTCCAGCGCGACCAGACCGGCATCGGCATAGTCATAGTCAAAATCACAGCCGGCGTGGGTCAGGATCTGGATGGCGGATTCGATGATGCTGGGGCCTATGCCGTCGCCCGGAATGACGGTAATTTTTCTTTTTGACATGAGACGTATCCACTTCTAGGGAACAGAGGGGGAGGATTCGGCGGTTTTATACCATTTTTGCACCACTTCCTCCATGTTTCTTTACATTTTTCCCATTTATGTCAACAGGCACGGCCTGTTTCGGGGAATTGTGTGCCGGGGATCACGCCTCCGAATCGGGCTCGGGTGGATAGCGGATCTCCCGCAGATTGAAACCGAGGGGAATGTCCTGCTGCAGCCGCACCAGCCGCTGGGCAAGCAGAGCCTCTTCCCGGTTCTGGCGCAATTTGAGCAGAGGCTTGCCCGCGTCTTCTTGCTGGCAGGCGTCCAGCATGGCGGCCAGATCGCCATATTGCTGCAACAGCTGGGTCGCCGTCTTTGGCCCTATGCCCGGCACGCCCTTGATATTGGAACCGCCAATGCCGGTCAGGGCCCAGAAGTCCACCAGCTGCGCAGGGGCGACGCCATATTGCTGCCGGACGAAGGCCTCATCCAGCCAGCGCTTGTTGAAGTAATCTCGCACCCGGATCTGCGGGCAGATGAGCTGGCAGAAGCCCTTGTCGGTGGAGATGATGGTGGCCCTGGCACCGTGCTGGGCAATGCCGCTGGCCAGGGTGGCGATGAGATCGTCCGCCTCGTCGGTCTGGGAGAGCAGGGCATCCACACCGCACTCCCAGAAGGCGTCCTGCAAGTCGGCCAGCCCCTCCCTCAGCTCCTGTGGCATGGGAGTGCGCCCCTCCTTGTAGGCCGGATAGATCTCCTTGCGCCAGCTGTGCACCTCGCCGTCAAACACGGCGATGACATGGGTCGGCTCGCTGCCGGTCAGCAGTTTCTTGCAGGTATTGATGAGGTTGGCGCGGGTGGCGATCAGGGCCTGGGCCGGGGTCAGTGCCTGCTGGGCCTGCACCGCGTGCAGACGGCGGATGAGGTTGAGGGCATCGATGATGAGCAGGTGTGGCCTGAGGTGTTGCATGGCAGGGAGCACTCTTGGCGGTCGGGACGGCCCATTGTAACAAGGGATGGGCGTCATGCTAACCCCGGACGCCAGGGCCGGGAAGTGAAGGAGGGGCACTGGGCCCCTCCTGTCATCACGGGCGCTGCGCCCTTATTTCACGATTTCGTAGCAGGGGATGTACTGGCTGCCAGGCAGCTTCATGCGCTGCTGCCTGACGAAGCTCTCCAGCAGCCTGTCCATCAGGTGCATCAGCTCCTTGTCGCCGTGCAGCTTGAAGGGGCCCTTCTTCTCGATGGCGCGAATGCCTCCCTCCTTGACGTTGCCGGCGACGATGCCGGAGAAGGCGCGCCTCAGGTTGGCCGCCAGCAGTTGGGGCGGCTGGTTGCGGTGCAGATCCAGGCTTGCCATGCTGGCGTGATCCGGCTCGAACGGCAGCTGGAATTCCGGCTCTATGCGCAAGGACCAGTTGAAGGAGTAGGCATCCCCCACCGATTTGCGGTATTCGCGGATCTTCGGCATCGCCTCCTTCATCACGCGCGCCACTTCCGGGGCATCCCCGACGATGATGCGGTAGAGGCTGGTGGCCGGTTCACCCAGGGTGGCCTTGACGAAGTCGTCGATGGCGCGGAAGTAGTCGGCGCTCTCCTTCGGCCCGGTCAGTATGATGGGCATGGGCTGCCGCTCGTTGGCCGGGTGCATCATGATGCCGAGCAGATAGAGCAGCTCCTCGGCAGTGCCGACCCCGCCCGGGAAGATGATGATGCCGTGTCCCAGACGCACGAAGGCCTCCAGTCGCTTCTCGATGTCCGGCAGTATCACCAGCTCGTTGACGATGGGGTTCGGCGGTTCGGCGGCGATGATGGAGGGTTCGGTGAGGCCGATGTAGCGGCCATTGCGCACCCGCTGCTTGGCGTGGCCGACGGCGGCCCCCTTCATGGGCCCTTCCATGGCTCCAGGCCCGCAGCCGGTGCAGATGTTGAGCTCTCGCAGGCCCAGCTCGCTGCCCACGGCGCGAGTGTACTGGTACTCTACCTCGTTGATGGAGTGACCGCCCCAGCAGACCACCAGGTTGGGGTCAGCCCCCGGCAGGATCGCCTTGGCGTTGCGCAGGATGGCGAACACCACATTGGAGATGTGGGTGGAGTTGGTCAGGTTGACCAGGCGGTTGGATTCCAGCTGGGTCGAGACATAGAGGATGTCGCGCAGCACGGAGAACAGGTGCTCCTGGATGCCGCGAATGATCTCGCCGTCGACGAAGGCGTGCTCGGGGGCGTTGAACAGCTCGAGTTTGACCCCGCGCTCGCGCCGGATCACATGAATGTCGAAGGACTTGAAGCGCTCCAGTATCTCTTTGGAGCTGTCGGTGTGGCTGCCGGAGTTGAGCACCGCCAGCGAGCAGTTGCGAAACAGTTGATAGATATCGCTGGAGGCGGTCTGCTTGAGGCGATCCACCTCAAGTTGGGACAGCAGGTCCATGCTGCCCACGGGATTGATGTGTGTAATCATAATTTCCCCTTTCACTCGCTTGTTATCGTTGTGCTTTCCCTGGGGAGAAAACGGGATGCCATGGCATCCCTCGATTTCGATAGTAGAGGCAAGGGGTGGGGCAGGGGAATAGGGGAAAAGTGCGTTTGCCTGTTTTTTAGCCGTCATTCAATCCGGATTCAGGCCAGATTGACCTGATCCCGGCCCAAGTTTTTGGAGCTGTAGAGTGCCTTGTCGGCGCGCTCGAATGCGTCCGTAGTATGGTCCCCTTCGCGGAACAGGGTGGCGCCGATGGAGATGGTGATCTCGACCCTGGCATCCCGGAAGCGGAACGGAATGCTCTTGACCGTCTGGCGCAGGTTCTCCAGGGGTTTCTGGAACTTGTCCGGATTGATGTTCGGCAGCAACACCACGAACTCTTCCCCCCCGAAACGGGCGATGAAGTCGGTGTCGCGCAAGGCGTTCTGCAAGGCTTTGGCGACCACTTTCAATGCCTTGTCTCCGGCCATGTGACCGTAGTTGTCATTGATGTTCTTGAAGTGATCGATATCGATGATGGCCAGACACAGCGGGGTGCCGTAACGCAGCCAGCGCTTGTATTCGAGCTCGAGCCGCTCGTCGAGGGCCGCCCGGTTGTGCACCTGGGTCAGGCTGTCGAGAAACAGCTTATGCTTCTGGATGGTGAGCCGCTTCTTGTACTCGGCCGTCTCCTCCTTCATCAGTCGCAGCTTGGCTTCCATGTTGGAGAGGTGGGTGAGCAGGTGACGCTCGCGGCTGGCCATGGCCTCCCGCTCCTGCTGCAGGCGACGGATGGTATCCAGGTGGCTGGAGATGGCTCCCTTGAGGGACAACGGGGAGTCATGGGTCGCCATGGTGCGATCGATGGCGGCGAGTTCCCGCTCCAGCGCCTGGCCGCTGAGGTGGGCGGCATTTTGCAGCGCCCGCCCCTCGTCCAGGGACTCGGTAAAGTTGAAATGTACCGCAGAGAGGCTCTCGTTGAGGGAGCTGAGGAAGGCCTGGGAGGATTTACGCTCCTCCCGGGTCCCTTCAATGATGAGCTCGATGATCTGCAGGCAGATCTCCGCCAGCAGGGGCGGCGTGATCCCTCCCAGCAGCTGGCGGCGGATGTCCGCCAGGCTCTCCCCCACGGAGCCGGCAAAGTCGAGCTCGGTGATGAGCCGCTGCAGCTCATCGGAGATCTGGGCGTGGGCCTTGATATCGAAGGAGTCGGTGGGCGCCGGGTTGGAGAGCTCGGTGGCCATCTCGGGGGCGAGCAGCGGCTGGCGTGGCAGCAGCTGGATCTTGATGGCCTGCTGGTAGAACTCCAGCAAGCGAATCACCTTCTTCTGGTGATCGCCGATGCCATAGCCCTCGGGGCTGGCGAGAAACTCCTTGAGGGAGCGACGGGTCTCTTCCGGAAAGCCCTTCAAGGACTTGAGCTGCTTGCTGCCCAGTTCGATGGCGGCCCGGGTCAGACTGATGGACTCCTCCATGGCGTGACCATGTTGCTGTAACAGCTTCTCGATGACCGCGAGGTCGGCGTCGAGCGATGACAGCGGGGGATTGCCATCGAGCTTCTGCTTGAGCTTGGCGAGTCGGTTGTCCAATTCACGATCGTGACCACGGCAGGCCTGCATCAGCTTGCCGATAAACTGGATGCTGCGGGTGCGTTCGGCATCGGAGAACGTGGCCATGCCATCGAGCTCCTGCTGTTTTTGCTGAAGGGATTCCCTGAGTCTTGCCAGTTGTCCTGTTACGGCAGCGATATCATTCATTGTTCAGGTCGCCCTGTTGTCATTATCGTTTTTGTTTTGTCCAGCAACAGTAAGCCAATGAAAGACCCCGTTGAGTACCTTGTTGTCATGGCTTATCCGGCGCTTTCGTCCGTGAAAGCAGAAGCCAATTAACCCATTGCTTTTCATGAGAAGAATTTACTTTTACCAGTCCCTTGTCAATTGCCATCAAGCAGCATTGCCACACATCGCCATTAAAAAATGCGGCCTGTTGGCAATCGATGGCCGCCAGCTCCAACCAGACGCTCTGCTGGTATTTTTCACTGAGTTGCATGGCCCCCGAAAGCGCCAGATAACAGAGGTCGAACAGGCCGTGATGGTCGAGGGCCATCGCCGCCTTGGGCAGGAAGGGATGGCTGACGATGCCGAGGCTGATGTGCCTGTCCAGCGGGTATTCGCAGGGGAAGGCGGCCAGGGTGTCCAGCAGCTCCTGCGCCAGCTGGTGCAGCTGGGCCACGTGGCGCTGGGGCACCACATAGAGCAAGTGTCCCTCGCGCAGATCGTAGATGCGGCCATCCTGGGGGGTCAGCTGATTGATGTAGTGGCCGAAGGCCTGCTCAATCTCGCGGCTGACCTGATATCCATGCTGCTCCAGGTTGTTGACCAGGAAGGGGACCCGGAACAGCAGGTAGTGGAGCTTGTCGTCAAACTCGCTGGTGGGCCGCTCGCTCAGGTACCAGCGATCGGATTTTTGCTGACGCTTGGCCATCTCGCGAGGCCAGCGGCTCATCAGCCGCTGCCAGTTGGCCAGGCCGCTGCGCGGCTCGATGAGCAGGGCCTCGCCCAGCTGTCTGGCATTGAGGCGGGCGACCCGCAGCTTGAGCCAGAGGGTGAAGAACAGGTAGATGAACAGAACCAGCAGCAGGCCAGTGCTGACGCTGGTCCAGAGATAGCGCTCCTGCTGATGCCGGCTCTGGTCGAGGCGCTGCTCCAGCTCCTTGACCTGCTGGGCGCGTTCCACCTGGGCGTAGTTGTCGCGGACCGCCTCCTGCTCCAGATCGAGCTGCTGCTGGCGGACCAGCTCGCTGCGCTGGTGATAATTCTTGTAGCTCTCGAGGGCCTGCTGGAGATAGCCCTTCTGCTCGTAGGCGATGGCGAGCAGCCGGAAGATTTCAAACTGGCGGCGGATGTCGCCAATCCGGTTGGCCAGGGTCAGGGCATTCTCCAGCTGCAGGATGGCGATGCCCGCCTCCTGCTGCTTGAGGTGCAGTTCCCCCAGCAGCAACAGGGTATCGATCAGCGACTCCTTGTCGTCCCCCAGCTCGTGGGACTGGCGCGCCGCATTGAGGTAGTTGCGGGCCAGGGTCAGGTTGCCGGTCTGCAGATAGGTCTTGCCTATCTCGAACTTGAGGTGGGCGATGCGGGTGCGGTTGTTGCCCTCGTCCAGCAGATCCAGGGCATTGAAGAAGTAGACCAGCGCCATGTTCATCTCCCTCTGATCCCGGTTGAGGCGGGCGAGCACGATCAGGGCGTCGCTCAGCAGGGAGGGGTTGCCGAGGGCATGGAAGTAGTTGGCCGCCTCGTTGGCATACTGCAGCGCCTTTTGCGGCTCCTGCTCCGCCTGATAGAGGCTGATCATCTGGTTCGACAGCAGACCGAGGAACAGGGGATCCTGCAGATTCTTGGCCTGCTGCTGGGCATCGATATACTCCCCGAGGGCGAGTTGGGGCTGCCCGAGCGCCTGATAGAGGTCCCCTCCCACGGCGCTGACCCAGGCCCTGGCCAGGGGATTCTTGGCCTGCTCCGCCCATTGACGCGCCTCGGTCAGCTGGCGCTTGGCCAGATCGAACTGCCGCTCCTCCATGCTGGCGTTGACGTGCAACAGGCGGCTGTAGACCTGCAGCTGGCTCTCTTTGAGGCCGGGGTTGGTCAGCAGTTTGTCAAGCTGTTCGAGCGCCATCGTGCTGGCGCCAGGGGCATGCTCCTGCATCTCCCTGCTGCGGATCTTGAGGTAGAGACCATGGGCCTGCAGCTCGAACTGCTGCTCCTTCTCGGCCATGGCGATGCCCTTGTCGAAGGCGTCCTGGGCCGGCTGGCGCTGTCCCAGCTGCTGCAGGCACTCACCCTGAAGCAGGTAGGCCCCCGTGGTCTGGGTCGCAGTGCCATAGCTCAGGATCGGCTCCCGATAGCCGTACTCCTGACGGTTGCTGATGATCTGCTTGGGGTTATTGGCCGTGCGTTCGAGGAAGGAGGTGGCAATCTGGACACATCTGGCGGGATCGCTCAGCACCAGGGTCTGTGCCTGCTGCAGATCGATAGACAACTGCTCCTTGGCCAGATCCAGATCCGGAGCCGACAGGGAGGACATCATCATTGCCAGAAAAAACAGTTGATTCATTGGATTAAGAACGGCACGGAGGTGCAGGCATGTTATCCAAGCCCACCCCCGCCCGTCCAGAGTTCATTGCTGACATGGGTGATGGGCCTGATCCCCCGGCTTGTGGCGCCGGGTTTACTGGCGGATGAGGCGCAGGTTGGCGGGCACGGGTTCCCAGTCGCTGCGGAAGGGGTTGATGTCCAGCCCCCCGCGGCGAGTATAGCGGGCATAGACGGTCAGCTGCTGCGGGGCGCAGAAGTGCTTGAGGTCGATGAAGATGCGCTCTATGCACTGCTCGTGGAACTCGTTGTGCTGACGGAAGGAGATGAGATAGCGCAGCAGCTTCTCCCGATTGAGGCGCGGGCCGCGGTAGTGGATCACCAGGGATCCCCAATCCGGCTGGCTGGTGACCAGGCAGTTGGACTTGAGCAGATGGCTGTGCAGTGTCTCCTCCACTATGTCCGCCTCTGCGGCCCCTTGCAGCAGGGTCTGGTCAAACTCGTAGCTGTCGATCTCGATGTCCTGCTCGTCGATGCACTCGCCCGGCAGCAGCGCTATCTGGTGAGGGGCCTGATCGAGGGGGAACAGAGTGACGCTCACCTCAGCTCCGGCGCAGGCGCTCAGGTCTTTGGCCAGCAGTGCCTGCACCGCTTCCAGGGAGTCGCAACGGGTCTGGTTGAAGGAGTTGAGGTAGAGCTTGAACGACTTGGATTCGATGAGGTTCGGGCTGGTGGCGGGCACGGCCACTTCACCGAGCGCAACCACGGGCTTGCCCTTGGCATTGAGCCAGGAGAGTTCGTACAGGGTCCAGACGTCGCAACCCTGAAAGGGCAGCGTCTCGCCAAGGCCGAGATCGTCGCGGTTCAGACTGCGTGGCACGGGTTGCAGCAGGGACGGGGTGTACTGGCTGATGTAGGCAGACTGCTGCCCCAGGCTCAGGCCCTGCAACGCGCTGGCGCCTGCGTATCTCTCTTGTTTGCTCATGCTTGTTTGCTCACGCTTGTCTGATAAAGGGTTTGATGGTGCAATGCCCGGATTTTTCGGTCAGGTTCTTGCGGCGATCAGAGGCCGCTATTGTGGGGAATATCGATGTCGGATCAAGTCCTGTCTGCCCTGGAGCAGTTCTTTTTACGCTGGCAGCGCGATGGCGAGGCGAGGCGAGGGCTGCCTCTGTGCGAGTGGGAGGCCGACTGGCGATCCCCTTGCGAGCTGGATGAGCCCAGAGAGGGGCGGGTGGCCTGGCGTCCGTACCGTCGCCCTGTGCCTGCCGACTTTGCGGCCATGGCCGATGCCCTCGAGCTGACCCTGCACCCGAGCGCCCTTGCCCTGTTTGGCCACTGGTTCAGCCGCCCGCTACCCTGCTCCTACAAGGGGCTGCGCATCGAGTTCATACTGCCGTGGAACGAGGCCGATCTGGATCTGCTCAAGGAGAACCTCATCGGCCACCTGCTGATGCTGCGCAAACTCAAACGCACGCCGTCGCTCTTCATCGCCACCACCCGCAACGAGATGACACTGGTGTCGCTCGATAACGAAAGCGGCCAGGTGTGGCTGGAGTGGCTGGATTCTGGTCGCCGTCTGGTGCTGGCCCCCTCCCTGCCGGCCTTCCTCGCACGGCTGGAAACCTTGCCGCAGTAAGCGGACCCGTTTTCGCTCGCCCAGTATTAAAGAGAAGGGCCTTGCCAGATGGCAAGGCCCTTCTTTCATGGGGGAAACGGCGCAGGCGGAGCTAGTCCTTGAAGTCCCAGGAGAGGTTGGAAACCAGCCGGCAGGGATCGCACTTGAAGTCGAAGATCTCGTGCAATGGCGCTGCCAGTGCCCACTCGCCGCCGCAGCTCGGACAAGGGCGGGCCTTCTCCTCGGCCGCGCTCAGGCCGCCGACCCGATAGAGATAGTAGTAAGTCGGGATCCCGCAGAGCCCCTCCAGCCGTCTGGCCAGATCGCTGCCCCGGCGCTGCAGGCGGCTGCCCACCTCGCCGATCTCGTGCAGCACCGCGTGCTCGGCGATGGAGCCGTTCATCTGCAACTGATCGCAGGCCTCCCAATCCTCCTGCCACTTGATGATCTGCTTGTTGTCACCGTTGGCGATGGCGGGCAGGCGGTAGAGCGGAATGGGGGCGAAATGATCGCCGCAGCGCAAGGGAGAGCACGTGTGCACAAAGCTGGTGTAGAGCAGCATCCAGCTCGGCCGCTCGCCCTCCTGGCCGCAAGGATCCGTGCTGTCGGAGAGCAGATCCATGCCGAGCAGCTGGGGCTTGGGAGCCAGCAGCCCCGCCTGGTGCAGGCCCTGTTCGGCCAGCGCGACCTGCTCGCTCTGGTTGTCCGGGTGCAGGCTGTCCTGCTCCGGGCAGACCACCCGAGTGACAAAGCCGCCATCCTGCATGCTGGTGGGAAACTCTCTCCCCAGGATCTGCCCCTGGTAGCGCAGCATGTCGAGGTAGTTGACGATGGCCGGCTCGGCCTCGCCGAGGGAGGTGTCACGGTAGCATTCAAAATTGAGTTCGAGGATATACATGGGGAGGCATCAATCCTGCTGCTGTTTGAGCAGCAGGGCGGTCAGGCGATCGACCTTCTGCTCGAGGCGATTGAGCTGCTCGCCCAGTTGTTGCAAATCGATGGCCTGTGCCGGGGCGGCAACGGCGGGGGCGCTGGCCGGGACCGGGTCTGCCGACTGGGGTTGTTGCTTCCACTGGCTCAACACCTTGAGCAGCTCGGCCATGGGCACGGGGTGACTGAGGCGGGCTTTGACCATGGCGGTGGAGGGGGTGATCCCCCTGGCACTCAGTTCGTTGGCTATCTGGATGATCTCTTGGGCTGACATCTTGGCTCCTGCGCGGCGCTCTTGCTGCTTGCGGATGGTGGCACAGAGCTTAATCAAAGCCTGCCCATCAGGAAAGCGGTGCTAAGGGGGGAGGCTTAGTTTGTTGAGGTGGGGAAGCCAGGGGGGGGAGACGTGATTGGGGGCACAGAGCTCACACCCCGGCCCTCGGGAACGCGGGGACGCGGGCCGGCTCAGCTTGCCTGGCGCAGCATCACGTCCAGTTGATCGATGGCTTCGGACCAGTCGGAGTCGTTCCAGAGCGCGTCACGCAGGAACGCGGCCTGGGAGGGGCTCCAGAAGCTGGCCTCCGGCAGCAGGGTCTGGTTGTCCAGAGGGTGCTCGCGGATGAAGCGGTGCAGGCTTATCTCGTCATTGGCCAGGCCCAACTGGGCGAAGAGGGCGGGCATGTCATGGGTCAGCAATTCCATCTCGAGTCTCCTTGAAGGGCGATTGTCGAGAATTATAGCCAGCCGCCACGGCCTTGCCCCATGGGCTAGGAGGGGAGGCGATGGGGCGGCAGCTCGACCCCGGCGACATGCAGGCCCTGCATGCAGAGCTGGCCCTGGTAATGGCTCTCCCCGTCGCTGGAGAACTCGAACTGGTAATAGGTCAGCAGGCGCAGGGGCTTGTGCCCCAGGGCCCGATGGGTGCGGGCCAGCGACAGCAGTTGCAGATCGTGGTGCTGGCAGTAGCGCCGCATATATTGCCAGGCCAGCTCCGCCTGGCGGCGTTGCTGCCAGAAGGCCCAGCCGACGACGCCAAGCAGCAAGATTCCAAGCATTTCTCCCATCAGCGGGTTCCTTCTGTGATGTATGGCCTGGGCCGTGCCTCCCGAGGAAGGCACGGCCGCACCGAGAGTGGTTATACCGAGGCGAACAGTCGGCCTATGGCCTGGCCGAGGGCCTCGCTGCGCTCGGGGTCACGCAGTCTTGCCAGCATATCATTGCGCAGGGCGGGCAGTGTCACCAGCTCGGCAAAGACCTGATTGAAGAACTGGGTGGGCTGCAGGGCGAGCTGCTCCAGAAACAGTCCGAGCAGCTCGGGGTTTTTCAGATCGGGCCACAGGCGGCCTGCAATGGCGAGCAGCAGAGCCGGGCTCGGCCGGGTGTGCAACAGGGTCAGCAGCTTGTTGCTGCGCAACGCATTGCCGGAGCAGGAGGCCAGCGTCCGGCACAGGTAGGCCAGGGTCTCGGCATTGGGGTCGGCGCACTCCTGCTCCTTGCCGATGCGCTCGAGCAGGGCACCTTGTAGCGCCGGGGGCAGGGGGGCGTTTTCCAGGCTCTGGCACAAGGCGTAGAGCGGCTCCAGAGGCAGCCTGGGCAGCGCCTTGCACACCAGGGCCAGATTGCGTTCATCCTGCAGTCGCTCCGCCAGATCGGCGAAGCCTTGCAACCCCAGGGCCTGCCACCCCTCTTCTCCTGGTGCCGCCAGGTAGTGGCAGAGGGCCTCGTAGTAGGCGGAAGGGGCCTGCTCCAGCTGACGGGCCAGCTTGGCATGCAGGCTGGCCATCTTGGCCTCGGCCGGTCGGAAGGTGTAGGGGTTGTCGGCCAGTCGCTGCGCCTTCTCCTCGTCCAGATCGCCGGTGAGCTTGTAGCCCAGGGTCTCGACCACCTGATCCATGAAGTGCTTGGGGCCGCTGGCGATGAGCAGGCCATGCTCGTCGAGGGCAAACTTGAGGAACCAGAGGTAGTGCCTGGATTCCGCTGGCTGGAAGAAGTGCACGCCGAGCCAGGCATGCTGTTGCAGTGGCCAGGGGTAGGGCTCCTGCTGCTGCTCGATGCGAGCGAAGAGATCGCTCGCCAGCGGGCGCACCTGGCGGCCCATGTCGAACAGCTGGAACTGGGTCTCGGCCTGGGTCAGAAATTCGGTCAGGGTATTGATGGCAGACATGTGGGCATCCGGCTAAATGTGATGCGGGCGATTATAAGGAGGCTGCATCAGATAGCCAGAGGCTCAGGTGCGGGCCATGAAAGTGATGGCGGCATGGCAGCCACCCCGGGGGCGGTGTATAGTAACGCCCCTTTTTGGCACGCGTGTTTGAAGAAGGCGGCCTCCCTGCCTCTGGCAGCGGGATGGACGTCGAGACGAGGAAGAGGACGAGATGAATCAATATTTGCTGGTCGCCGGTCTGCTGGGTGAACTCACCGCCGAGTTGCAACGCCTCGAACGCTGGCAAGCTGAGCATCCGGGGGCCGAGGCGCTGGCGAGCGAGCTGCCGTTTTGCGTCGATACCCTGAGCTTCGATCAATGGTTGCAGTTCGTGTTGATACCGCGCATGGAGCAGCTAGTGCTGCTGCAGGCGCCGCTGCCCACCAGCGTATCCCTCTATCCCATGGCGAGCGAAGCCTACAAGGACGAACTGGCCGAAGTGGCCGGGTTGCTGCGCCTCATCGGTCGTTTCGATCTGCTGCTGACCGGAAAAGTGGTGGATCAATGATCAATACCCTGCCTGCCCAGCCACGGCCCCTGGCCGCGGCGCGCTGCATTGACGATACCCGGGTGGCGGCATGAAGCTGACCCTGCTCTATCAGGATGACTGGCTGGTGGCGGTCAACAAGCCGTCGGGCCTGCTGGTGCATCGCAGCTGGCTTGACAAGGCCGAGACCCGTTTCGCCATGCAGATGACCCGGGATCTCATCGGTGGGCGTCATGTCTACCCTGTGCACCGGCTCGACAGGCCCACCTCCGGGGTGTTGCTGTTTGCGCTGGATCCCGCGGTGGCCCGGACTCTGACCGAGGCGTTTGCCGCCCGTCGGGTGCACAAGGAGTACCTGGCCTTGGTGCGGGGCTGGGCCCCTGAACAGGGACTGATCGACTATCCCCTCAAGGAGCAGCTGGACAAGATAGCCGACGCCATGAGCGACCCCGATCGCCCCGCCCAGGAGGCGGTGACGGCGTTTCGTCGCCTGCACCAGGTCGAACTGCCCCACGCCGTCTCCAAGAAGCATCCCACCAGTCGCTATAGCCTGGTTCGGCTCTTCCCAAAGACGGGTCGCAAGCATCAGCTGCGTCGTCATCTGGATCACCTGTTCCACCCCATCGTCGGTGACACCACCCATGGTGATGGCCGGCATAATCGCTTCTTTCGCGAGCACTATGGTTGCGAGCGGCTGCTGCTGGTCGCCCACCGCTTGAGCTTCGAGCACCCTGTGCTCAAGGTGCCGATGCGGATCCAGGCGCCACTTGGTCCAGAGGTACTGGGCCTGTTCGCCAGGCTGGGGTGGCCCGCCAGCGAGAGCGACTACGGCGCCTGATACCCGTCATCATTTGTGGCCTCTGACCGGGCTGTGGCATGCTGTAGGCCACGTTCGTCAGAGGAACCACTTATGGCTCAACGAGATACCCCGCTAGCAACCCCGCGTACCCAGACCCTGTCCGGGGCCAAGACTCCGGACAGGGTGCCAGAGCCGGGCCTTATCCTTCGTTCGAGGAGTCGCTGATGGCCGACATCGATATCCTGGTCGGTACCGTCTATGGCTCGGCCATGCTGGTGGCCGAGACACTGCGGGATCACCTGCAAGCCCAGGGGCATGTCTGCCAGCTCTTCGACGAAGCAGAGTTGACTGACATAGATGCGTCCCGCTTCTTGCTGATCGTCAGCGCTACCACGGGGCAGGGGGATATTCCTCCCAATCTGCAACCCTTCGCCACGGCCCTGGCCGATCGCGCTCCTTATATGAAGGGATGGCGTTATGCCCTCATTGCCATGGGGGATAGAAGTTATGAACATTTCTGCGGGGCTGGGCGCAGGCTCGATGAACTGTTGCAGGAGTTGGCTGCCGACGCGCTGGTGCCGCGCCTGGAGATAGACGCAACGGTGGAGGATGAACCGGAAGTCGCGGCGCTGGCCTGGTTGAAAACCTGGGAAAATAAGCTGTAACCGGATTGTCAGCGTATTTTAAATTTCGCCCCCGTGAGCTTGCTGACGGGGGCGTGTTATTTTGGGACTCACTTAACCTTCTTTGAAATATATCCCGCACTTTGTCAGGTTATTTTTCCCTCGCCAGATCGGATTTCTCATCCCCATATTCATCAGAACGGCGACACGTCAGAAAATTAAAAGTTCCGCACTGAAAGCGATTTCAATCATGTTTTCGTCACTATTCGATCGATAAAACACTTAATCTTCATCGCAAATTAATATTTGAAAGCGCTTTCTTTGGTGTTGTTTTGCTTTTTTTTGTGTTTTTTGGGTTTTTTATTGCTTGGTTGTGCCTTTTTGATGTCGGTGTTCGTCCTCCATGATGGGGGCGCGCGATTTGTCACCGTTTTGTGAATCAGCTCATGTTTGTCGCGAAATTGGCTACATATAATCGACCCCGGTTATCGCTGAAACGTTTTTCAGTGATAAGAACTTGAATATCAGGATCACACTCCCAGCGGGAATAAGGAAAATGAAAATGAAAGCAAAGTGGCTCCCGATTGCAGCAGCAGTAACCGCTGCCCTGGCTTCCCAAGCCGCCTTCGCCGTTGATTTCCACGGCTACTTCCGTTCAGGTGTTGGTGTTTCCGGTGACGGGGACATGGTTAAATACAACGTCAACAAGGTTGGCCGTCTGGGTAACGAAAATGATACCTACGGTGAAGTGCAACTGGGTCAGGAAGTCTTCAACAAAGATGGCAAGACTTTCTACGTAGACTCCATGTTTGCCATGACCTCCAACGGTTCCAATGACTGGGAAAGCACCGGTACCGTCTGCAACTTCGACGCCAAACAGTGCAGCGGCGATTCTGACTTCGCGCTGCGTCAGTTCAACGTGCAAGCCAAGGGTCTGTTGGGCTTCGCGCCGGAAGCCACCCTCTGGGCCGGTAAGCGTTTCTACCAACGTCATGACATCCACATCTCTGACTTCTACTACTGGAACATCTCCGGTGCCGGTGCCGGTATCGAAGGTATCCAGGCTGGTCCTGGCAAGGTATCCCTCGCCTGGATCCGCAACGACCGCAGCGCGGCCGATGTGTTCGGTCAGTACACCGAGACCAGCCCTGGCGTCTTCCAGAAGAACGAAGATCTGAACGTCAACACCCTGGACGCGCGTTATGCCGGTATCCCGCTGTGGCAAGACGGCTCCCTGGAAGTGGGCGCCATGTATGCCCTGGTCAACGAGACCGAAGCTCAGAAAGATCTGAAAAACGACAACATGAAGAACGGTCTCATGTTGACCGCCGAACTGACCCAGGGTGTGATGGGCGGCTTCAACAAGACCGTGCTGCAGTACGGTACCGAAGGTTACTCCAAGACCATGGCCTACTACGGTGATGGCTCCTGGTACGGTGCCGAGGCCAAAGACGGTGCCGATGGTTACCGCTTCATCAACTGGGGCGTCATCCCGATGGGTAGCTCCTGGGAGATGGGTCACCAGCTGGTCTACGGGGTAGGCAACGAGATGTGGGATGGCCACGACAAGACCGAAACCCTGTCTGCCGTTATCCGCCCGATGTACAAGTGGGATGACTTCAACAAGACCATCTTCGAAGGTGGTGTGTTCAAGGACAAGACCAGCTACAACAACGGTGGCAGCGACAAGGATGGTGGTTACAAGCTGACCCTGGCTCAGGCCTGGTCTGCCGGCTCCAGCTTCTGGGCCCGTCCGGAAATCCGCGTCTTCGCTTCCTATCTGGCTGATACCGAAGCCGATGCTTCCGGCAGCAAGAACAGCTTCGAAGGTGGCACCTCCAAAGACACCTATCAGGTTGGCGTACAAGCAGAAGCCTGGTGGTAAGCAATATCTTCAGTTAAGTTAGTCACTGCCCCCTTATGGGGGCAGTTTTGTTTAGCAGGATTTGGCAACCGGGTTATGGAGATAAGAAGAATGAAACTGGTAAAGATGTCTATCGCGGCCGTGGTTACCGCGCTGTTGGCCGGTTGTTCCGGTAGCATGGTGGTGCCCGTACAGGAACACGCCTCCATCCTGAGTAATGCCGACCAGGCCAAGCAGGCGCTCTCCCAGGCCACCAGTTGCTGCGCAGGGTTCAACGAATTCAATTATGTTTCCTTGCCGGAAGGTGAGACGCTGCTGACCATCGATGGCAAGCAGCCCAGTTATCAATTTGACGAGGGGATGAGCTATCTCGCGGCCTATCGCCTGCCGGTCAATACCGGCAACCTGGCCATCACCCTGGCCTCTCAGGTGAGCAAGACGGTGCTCGTGCCCAAGGTAGTCATGCTGGATGCCCAGTTCAAGGTAACTCGTGTGCTGGGTGAATCTGTCTTCACGTATCAACCCGCCCACCTGCTCGACAATGACAGGATTGAAGGCAAGGTGTTCGTGGATCGCAGCATGCCGGGCAACCCGGCGACCGAAACTTACATGGTGGTCTACGCCCCGGCCGACGAGCTGTCCGGCAGCACCACCATACTGCATCCTGCCAAGGCGTTCGCCCGTGCCAATGGAACGGTTGAGCCGGATATCAAGGATCCCGTGATCCCTCATTCTCCTTGGGGTCTGCTGCAAATAAAGGTCGTTGACATGGCCAAGGGACAAGGCCTGGAAGCCGTGTTCAAGCCCGAATATTCGGACAAGGTGGCGATGAGTCAGGCCAAACCGGCTACGACGGCCGTGGCGGCGACAGCAGCGACCACTGCTGCGGTGGCTGCAACCCCCAGTACACCTGCCCCCGCGATGTTGAGCGAAACAGAGACCTTCTACAGCAGCCAGATCGAGAAGGCGGTCAAGGCCGGGGATATCGACAAGGCGATGCAGCTGGTGAATGAAGCCGAGCGTGCAGGTTCAACCAAGGCGAAATCCGTCTTTATTGATGCGATTAAACGTTCACAAAAGAACTGAATAAGCGGATTTATTCAACGTAATATTTATTGCAGGCCTCCCTTGTTGGAGGCCTTTTTAATCGGTAGACTGGATAATATAAAGCTGCAATGAGTTACATATCGTTACAATTGGTTTCCTTGGGTATTTATTGGTTTCCTTTTGAATTATCGTGAAGTGTTTTTTTTCTTTTTGCGGCAAAGCTATAACAATACGAAATAATATTCAAGATAGCCCCCTTCCTGCTTATTTATTATCTTGTGATCTCTCCTCCAAATTTATTATTCCCTTGGCCTCGATGGAGGTATTTCCGACCCTACTGGGTTATATTCTGTAGGTCAAAATAAACACCCCGGAAAACGCATTCGATGCAGCCATGGATGAAGTACACCGTCATCAATAAACTGCACTGAGTCGTTGTCGGAAAAAAATCCATTCAGGAGCGCACACATGTTAAAAAATGCTTTCTCTAATCTGCAAAAGGTCGGTAAGGCGCTGATGCTGCCCGTATCGGTCTTGCCCGTTGCAGGTATTCTGCTGGGGGTGGGCGCCGCTCACTTCAGCTGGTTGCCGGAAATTGTCTCCCAGCTGATGGAGCAGGCCGGTGGTTCAGTGTTTGGCCAGATGGCGCTGCTGTTCGCCGTCGGCGTGGCACTCGGCTTTACCAATAACGACGGTGTATCCGGTCTGTCTGCCATCGTCGGCTACGGCATCATGGTCGCGACCCTGAAGGTCATGGCACCTGTGATGGGGGTCGAGAGCATCGATACCGGTGTGCTGGGGGGTATCCTCGCCGGTGGTGTCGCTGCCTGGGCGTTCAACCGCTTCTACAAGATCCAGCTGCCCGAGTACCTTGGCTTCTTCGCCGGTAAACGTGCCGTGCCCATCATCACCGGCTTCGTCTCCATCGGCCTGGGTGTTGTACTCTCCTTCATCTGGCCGCCGATCGGTGGTGCCATCGGTGCTTTCTCCGACTGGGCTGCCAACCAGAACCCGGTACTGGCCTTCGGTATCTACGGCGTGGTTGAGCGCTCCCTGATCCCGTTCGGTCTGCACCATATCTGGAACGTCCCCTTCTTCTATCAGGCGGGTACCTGTGTCAACGCCGCTGGCGAAACCGTACACGGCATCATGACCTGCTTCCTGACTGCTGATGACGCTTCCCGTGCTGCCGGTAACGGCTTCGGTCAACTGGCCGGTGGTTACCTGTTCAAGATGTTCGGTCTGCCTGCTGCTGCGTTTGCCATCGCTCACGCTGCCAAGCCGGAAAACCGCGCCAAGATTGTTGGTATCATGGCCTCCGCTGCCCTGACCTCCTTCCTGACCGGTATCACCGAGCCTATCGAATTCTCCTTCCTGTTCGTGGCGCCTGTGCTGTATGCGATTCACGCGCTGCTGGCCGGTCTGGCCTATGTCCTGACCAACATGCTGGGTGTCGTTCATGGTCACACCTTCTCCAACGGCTTCATCGACTTCGTGGTGCAATCACCCCGTGCCGACAACATGCTGCTGCTGGTCGGTCTGGGTCTGGTCTACGCCGTCATCTACTACGTGGTCTTTACCGTGGTGATCCGTGCCATGAACTTGAAAACCCCGGGTCGCGAAGACGAAGCTGCCGAAGAGACCGTTGGTCAAAGCAAAGACGAGATGTCTGCTGCCCTGGTGTCTGCCTTCGGTGGTAAAGAGAACATCGCCTCCCTGGATGCCTGCATCACCCGTCTGCGTGTCGGCGTGAAGGACGTGGCCAAGGTTGACCAGGCTGGTCTGAAGAAGCTGGGCGCCGCCGGTGTGGTGGTTGCTGGCTCAGGTGTACAAGCCATCTTCGGTACCAAGTCCGACAACCTGAAAACCGACATGGATATCTGGATGAAGAGCAACTAATCCTGTTGCCTGCATATCAGAGTTCTTGAAGAGGGAGGCGCAAGCCTCCCTTTTTGCTGGGCGCTTGTCAGCCAGCTGGGCGAGGGGCCGAGCAGATCCGGGGTGAGGGCGCTGGCAGCCGCCCTGTGCACAGGTATTAAAAAAGGCGCCTGATGGCGCCTTGTGCAGGGTGAGGGGCTGCCTAGAGTTTTTCCAGATCTCGCTCTATTTCGCTGATCTTGTTCTGCACCACCTTTTCCAGATGGCGCAGGTCACGCAGGATTTTCTGCTTGATGTCCTGATCGATCTCGACGTGCACGCCCTGGGTCAGGTTATCCAGCTCATCCACCACGTACTTGAGGTTGGCGTTGATCTCGGTGACATCCTTGTACTCATGGGTGCCCGAATCGATCAGCATGGTCTTGCGCTGGCGGGGATACTTGAACTTGACGCTCTTGGCGAAAAATTCTCCCTTCTGCTTCTTGAAATAGATCTTGAGGATGTCGTGGTTGGCTTCCTGGCGCAGGGTATAGCTGTCCACTGAGGTGGGTTCCTGGATCCCCAGGCT
Source organism: Aeromonas sp. sif0611 (assembly GCF_019218845.1). Classification (NCBI taxonomy): domain Bacteria; kingdom Pseudomonadati; phylum Pseudomonadota; class Gammaproteobacteria; order Aeromonadales; family Aeromonadaceae; genus Aeromonas; species Aeromonas sp. sif0611. Next base: position 285,138 of record NZ_JAHUWU010000003.1, read on the forward strand.
CTTCAGATTCTCGTACATCGGGCTTCCTCGGTTTGAAACGATCCTGACCCATCTATCTTAACCGAGTCACCATGGCTTGCCTGTGACAGGTGCGCCAAAATCAAAAGGGGCCCAAAAGGCCCCTTTTACCATGATGGCTGGTCGATCACTCGTCGATGGAACGCAGCAGGGCGTTGATGCCGACCTTGGCACGGGTCTTGGCATCCACCTTTTTGACAATGACGGCGGCATACAGACTGTACTTGCCGCACTTGGAGGGCAGGGAGCCGGAGACCACCACTGAACCGGCCGGTACGCGACCATAGTGGATTTCGCCGGTTTCGCGGTCATAGATGCGAGTGGACTGGCCGATGAAGACGCCCATGGAGATGACCGAACCTTCCTCGACGATCACCCCTTCAACCACTTCTGAACGGGCACCGATAAAGCAGTTGTCCTCGATGATGGTCGGGTTGGCCTGCAGCGGCTCCAGTACGCCACCTATGCCGACGCCGCCGGAGAGGTGCACGTTCTTGCCGATCTGGGCGCAGGAGCCCACGGTGGCCCAGGTATCGACCATGGTGCCTTCATCGACGAAGGCACCGATGTTGACATAGGAGGGCATCAGCACGGTATTGGGGGCGATGAAGGAGCCTTTGCGAGCGGTGGCCGGCGGCACCACACGTACGCCCGCCGCCTTGAACTGCTCGGCGCTGTAGTCGGAGAACTTGAGGGGAACCTTGTCGTAGTACTGGGCGTCGTCGCCCTTGATGATGCCGTTGTCATTGATGCGGAAGTAGAGCAGCACGGCCTTCTTCAGCCACTGGTGGACGACCCACTCACCGGCAATCTTCTCGGCGACCCGCGCCTTGCCGGAGTCCAGCAGATCGATGGCCTCCAGGATGGCGGCCTTGGTGGCGGCATCGACGGAGCCGGGGGTGATGGAATCACGGCGCTCGAAGGCCGCTTCGATGGTCTGTTGCAACTGGGTCATGACAGGTTTCCTTTAAAAAATTCTGTTTGTTGTATCACACTTTTCCAATCGTTTTTAAGGGCTCTGGCCGATTTCTTCAAAAGAAAGGCGATTTATTATACTTAAGTGGCCCAACCACTTGTTCTGATTGATAAATCAGAACGATAAACGGCGTCTTGTGAAGCCTTTCCAGAGTCTTATCGTCCCTCCTCGTCCCCCTGCTCCTGCGGGTTGAGCTGATTGACCAGCCGCTCCTCCAGCGCCTGCTGCTCGGCCTGATTCAGCGGCTCGCCCGCCAGGGTGGTGAGGCTGAAGAAGTCTTCCACCCGCTCGCCTATGGTGGTGATCTTGGCGGCATGCAATTCGATGCCGCACTGCTGGAAGACGGCACCAATGCGGGCCAGCAGACCCGGGGTATCCAAGGCTGTCAGCTCCAGCAGTGTGTGGCGACCCTCCCCCTTGTGGGGCAAGAAGACCACTCGGGTTGGCACGCTGAACTGGCGGTGGCGCCGTGACAGGGGCTTGTTGCGCAGCACCAGCTTGCCCGGCTCCTGCAGCGCCTTCTCCAGCGCCTTCTTGATGGTGGCGGTGCGGTTGGGGCTGATGGGTTCGCCATTGGGTTCGAGCACGATGAAGGTATCCAGCACGTAGTCGCTGCGCGAATTCATGATCTGGGCGTCGTGGATGTTGAGGTTCTTTTGATCCAGCGCCGAGGCCACGGTGGCGAACAGATTCGGGGTGTCGCGGCAATAGATGAACACCTCGCTGCCACCCCGGATGGGGTGCTTGCCGATCAGCACCAGGGGGGCCGGATTATCACCGTGCGCGATGATCTTGCGGCAGTGCCAGGCGATCTGCTCCGGGCTGTGGCGCAGGAAATAGTCGGCCTTGAAGTCGTTCCAGAGGGCGTTGACGGCCTCCTCCGGCACCTCGCGCTGGGCCAGGATCTGCCTGGCCTGACGCTGGTTCTCGCGGATCTTGAGGCGCATGTCCGGCGGGTTTTCCAGCCCCTGGCGCAGCGCCTTCTGGGTGGCGAAGTAGAGCTCCCGCAGCAGGGTGCCCTTCCAGTCGTTCCACAGGGTGTCGTTGGTGGCGCAGATATCGGCCACAGTCAGGCAATAGAGCAGATCCAGGTGCAGTTCGTCGCGTACCTTGTGAGCGAAGTCGGTGACAACCTCGGGATCGTAGATGTCGCGGCGCTGGGCGGTGACCGACATCAGCAGATGGTGGCGCACCAGCCATGCCACCAGGCGGCTCTCGTAGCGATCCAGCCCGTGCAACTGGCAGAACTCCAGCGCATCGACGGCGCCGAGCTCCGAGTGATCCCCCCGCCGTCCCTTGGCGATGTCGTGGAACAGGGCGGCGATGCTGAGCAGCTCGGGCTTGCGCAGTTGGGTGAACACCTCGTGGCAGAGCGGGTGGGTCTGGCGGCTGGCTGTATTGGGGAAACGATGGATGTTCTGGAGCAGGCGATGGGTGTGCTCGTCCACCGTGTAGGCGTGAAACATGTCGAACTGCATCTGGCCGACGATGAGATTCCACTGGGGCAGATAGGCCGCGAGGATCCCGTACTTGTGCATCAGGGTGAGGGGCTGGCCGATGCCGTTGGGGTGGCGCAGCAGCGCCATGAACAGGCGACGGCACTCCGGCAGGTCCTGCAGCCAGCAACTCAGGGTGCGTCTGGCCTCCCGCAGCTGGCGCAGGGTGGCGGAGTGGATGCCGGCGATGTCCGGGTGCTGGGCTATCTGGTAGAAGAGCCGCAGTATGGCGGCGGGGTCGCGGCCAAACAGCTCGGAGTCCACCGCATCGATGAGGCGACCACGGAGCTGGAACTCGTCGCTGATGCGGCGCACATCCATGGCGGTGTTGCCAAGGATCGCCTCGTCAAACAACTGCAGCAGCATCTCGTTGAGCTCGGCCACCCGTCTGACCGTCTGATAGAAGCGTTTCATCATCTGCTCGACCGGGCCGTTGCCTTCCCCCTCAAAGCCCAGCATCTGGGCCACGGTGCGCTGGCGATCGAACAAGAGGCGGTTGTCCCCCTTGTTGATGGCCATGTGCAGGGCGAAGCGTACCTTCCACAGGAAGTTCTGGCAGTCGAGCAGTTCGCGATACTCGGCCCGGTTGAGGAAACCGTGGCTGGTCATCTCGAACAGGGTGGTGGCCCCGAAGTGACGGCGGGCGACCCAGGCCAGGGTCTGGATGTCGCGAAGGCCGCCGGGATTGTTCTTGAGATCCGGCTCCAACTTGTAGGCGGTGCCGAGAAACTGCTGGTGGCGCAGGCTCTGCTCCTCGCGCTTGGCGCGAAAGAAGGCCTCGCTCGGCCAGAAGTGCTGGGGCTGGGTGGTGGCCTGCAACTGCTCGAAACCCGCCAGGCGCCCAGTGATGTAGCGCGCCTCGATAAGGTTGGTGGCCACCGTGATATCGCCGCGCCCTTGCTCGATGCACTCGCTCACGTTGCGCACCGATTGCCCGACCTCCAGCTTGAGATCCCACAGCAAGGTGATGAACTCGCCGATGCGCAGCCCCAATACTTCGTCCAGCTCGTCCCCTTCGTAGAGGATCAGCAGGTCGATGTCGGAGTGGGGGTGCAGTTCGCCGCGGCCATAGCCGCCCACCGCGATCAGGGTCAGGCTGGTCTTGTCGAAGCCGAACTTGTGCCAGAGCCTCGTCAGCAGCGCGTCCATGTACTCTGAGCGGGTGGCCACCAGTTCGATGATGTTGTCACCGGCATCGAAGCGCTCGTGCAGCCAGACAAGGAAGCGGCTCAGATACTCCTTGCAGTTGTCACGGGTGAGCTGGTCGTCGGGTAACAGGTGGGGGGAAAGCAGACTGGCATCCATGGCATCTCACACACAAGTAGCAGGCAAACGGCTGGAACGGGGAGTAAAAACCCCGGCGCTTTTGAGGTCAGGGCCGGGGTTCGATGTTAGCTGTGTTTGATGACGCGGTCGATAGTGTCATCGGGGCGCAGGGTGAGTACCTCGCAGCCATCCTCGGTGACCAGCAGGGTGTGTTCCCACTGGGCGGAGTCGCCGCCATCCTTGGTGGTGACAGTCCAGCCATCCTTGGGATTGACCTTGCAGTGATACTTTTTGCTGTTGACCATGGGCTCGATGGTGAAGCACATGCCCGGTTTCAGCTCCAGCTTGCCGCCGTTGCGGTAGTGCAGGATCTGCGGCTCTTCGTGGAACTCGGCCCCGATGCCGTGTCCGCAGTAGTCACGTACCACGGAGAAACCGGCCTGCTCGACGATGGGCTGGATCACGGCGCCAATTTCGGTGATGCACATGCCGGGACGCACGCGCTGGATGGCGGCGTACAGGCTCTCCTGGGCCACCTTGCACAGCTGGCGACGCAGCGGGGTGGTCTGGCCCACGATGAACATGGCGGAGGTGTCGCCGTGGTAGCCATCCTTGATGACGGTGATGTCCAGGTTGATGATGTCCCCTTCCCTCAGCTTCTTGTGATTGGGGATACCGTGGCAGATCACATCATTGACCGAGGTGCAGATGGACTTGGGGAAGCCGTGATAGTTGAGCGGGGCAGGAATGGCCTGCTGCACCTCGACGATATGGTTGTGGCACAGGGTGTTCAGCTCGTCTGTGGTGACGCCAGCCTTGACGTGGGGGGCAATCATGACCAGCACATCGGCGGCCAGCTGGCCGGCGATGCGCATCTTTTCAATCTCTTCCGGTGTCTTGATTTTAATGGACATGGGATCTCTCTTGGGGCCCGACTGCGCATCCTGCCGATGCCCAACAATCAGGTAATGAAAAATAGATGCGTTTGCAATCAGGGCAAAATTTTATCCCCAACCCCCGTTTACTTCCAGTGTGATCGTCATCGCAACGTCATCCAGCGGTCGCAGCACCTACCGGGATCCATTTTTAGCGGTCCATCCAGTGGTGTCCTGACCAAAGTTATGGTATAAAGCGCGCCGGAATGGGGAACTTGTGTCCCTTTCCATCACCCTTACTCAATAACACACACACATCGACACCTGTACCGGGGTGCCCCTTTGGGGTCGGTTACATGGGATGTGTGGAGGCCTAACCCCAATACAGAGGTATAAAATGGCTAAAGTTTCTATGCGCGACATGCTGCAAGCCGGCGTTCACTTCGGTCACCAGACTCGTTACTGGAACCCGAAAATGAAGTCCTACATCTTCGGCGCCCGCAGCAAGGTTCACATCATCAACCTGGAAAAAACCGTTCCGATGTTTGACGATGCCATGAACTTCATCAGCTCCGTAGCTGCCAAGAAGGGCAAGGTCCTGTTTGTAGGTACCAAGCGTGCCGCGTCTGAAGCCGTAAAAGAAGCCGCTGAGCGTTGCGACCAGTTCTATGTTAACCACCGCTGGCTGGGCGGCATGCTGACCAACTGGAAAACCGTTCGTCAGTCCATCAAGCGCCTGAAAGATCTGGAAACCCAGAGCCAGGACGGTACCTTCGACAAGCTGACCAAGAAAGAGGCGCTGATGCGTACTCGCGAAATGGACAAGCTGGAGAAGAGCCTGGGTGGTATCAAGAACATGGGCGGCCTGCCTGACGTTCTGTTCGTTGTCGATGCCGACCACGAGCACATCGCTATCAAAGAAGCCAATAACCTGGGTATCCCGGTAGTTTCCATCGTTGATACCAACTCCAACCCGGACGGCGTTGACTATGTCATCCCGGGTAACGACGATGCTATCCGTGCCGTACAGCTGTACCTGAATGCTGCTGCTGACACCGTACTGGAAGCTCGCGCTCAGGACATCGTTGTTCAAGCCGAACAAGATGGCTTCGTTGAAGCTGAGTAATTGATAAGGACTGTAAAGCCCTTATTAACCAAGCTGATGTAATTGGTTAGCAGGGGCCCTTGTGGCCCCTGTTTCTTGTCAATTCAAGACCGAGGATACTGGACATGGCTAACGTTACTGCCGCCCTGGTAAAAGAACTGCGCGAGCGCACCGCCGCTGGCATGATGGATTGCAAAAAAGCACTGGAAGAAGCCGCTGGTGACATCGAGCTGGCAATCGAGAACATGCGCAAATCCGGTCAGGCCAAGGCCGCCAAGAAAGCGGGCCGTATCGCCGCTGAAGGCGTGATCTTCGCCCGTACCGAAGGCAACATTGCCGCCATGATCGAGCTGAACAGCGAAACCGACTTCGTCGCCAAAGATGCCAGCTTCATGGCCATGGGCCAGAAGATCGCTGACATCGCCGCGACCCAGAAAATTGCTGACATCGACGCCCTGAAGGCCGCCGATTTCGGTAACGGTGAGTCCGTTGAGCTGACCATCACCAACCTGATCGCCAAGATCGGTGAGAACATGAACCTGCGTCGCGTGATGCTGGTTGAAGGTGACAACCTGGGTACCTACGTACACGGTTCCCGTATCGGTGTTATCACCAAGCTGACCGGCGGTACTGCCGACCTGGCCAAAGATCTGGCCATGCACGTTGCTGCCAACAGCCCGCAGTTCGTCAAGCCTGAAGACGTGTCTGCTGAAGTCGTTGCCAAAGAGCGCGAAATCCAGATCGACATCGCCATCAACTCCGGCAAGCCGAAAGACATCGCCGAGAAGATGGTTGAAGGCCGCATGAAGAAGTTCACCGGTGAGGTTTCCCTGACTGGTCAACCCTTCGTGAAAGATCCTTCCATGACCGTTGCCGAGCTGCTGAAGAAAGAAGGCGCTGACGTTGTCTCCTTCACCCGTTTCGAAGTGGGCGAAGGCATCGAGAAGCAAGAGACCGATTTCGCGGCTGAAGTTGCAGCCCAGATCGCGGCCGCTCAGAAGGCCTAATCGAACCGGTTTTTCCGTTTCCCCAGACCGCGACTTATGTCGCGGTCTTTATATGACCAGGAATCAGTGACATGAGTACCAATCCCAAGCCTGCATACAGACGTGTTCTTCTGAAGTTGAGTGGTGAAGCCCTGCAAGGATCCGAGGGTTTTGGCATTGATCCGGCGGTGCTGGAGCGGATGGCCCAAGAGATCAAAGAGCTGGTTGAGCTGGGTGTTCAGGTCGGTCTGGTCATCGGCGGCGGCAATCTGTTCCGTGGCGCCGGTCTTGCCAAGGCGGGCATGAACCGCGTGGTGGGTGACCACATGGGCATGCTGGCGACCGTCATGAACGGCCTGGCCATGCGTGATGCCCTGCATCGTGCTTATGTGAATGCCCGTCTGATGTCTGCCATCTCTCTGCAGGGTGTCTGCGATTCTTACAGCTGGGCCGAGGCCATCAGCCAGCTGCGTGCCGGCAAGGTAGTGATCTTCTCCGCCGGTACCGGCAACCCCTTCTTCACAACCGACTCCGCAGCCTGCCTGCGCGGCATCGAGATCGAAGCCGACGTGGTGCTCAAGGCGACCAAGGTCGATGGTGTGTTCACCGATGATCCGGTCAAGAACCCGGATGCAGTGCTCTATCAAGAACTGAGTTATGATGAAGTCCTTGAAAAAGAACTCAAAGTGATGGATCTTGCTGCTTTTACCCTGGCCCGCGACCACGATCTGCCGATCCGGGTGTTCAACATGAACAAACCAGGCGCCTTGCGTCGGGTCATCATGGGTGAGCCGGAAGGTACCCTGATCCACCACGTCAGCAAGTGAGACAAGCCTGAGCCGCCTGGCGCGCTTGTCCATTACGCCAGTAAACAAGATAGATACGGGCCGCATGTCGGCTCGTTCGCCAAAAGGAAAACACTGTGATCAACGAGATTAAAAACGACGCCAAGGACCGCATGGCCAAGAGCGTAGACTCGCTCAAGACCCAGATGTCCAAGATCCGTACCGGCCGTGCTCACCCGAGCCTGCTCGACGGTATCCAGGTGGAGTATTACGGTGCCGCCACTCCTCTGAAACAGTTGGCTAACGTAGTGGCAGAAGATGCCCGCACCCTGTCCATCTCCATCTTCGATCGCTCCATGATCCAGGCGGTGGAAAAAGCCATCCTGACCTCCGATCTGGGCCTGAACCCGTCCAGCAATGGCCAGACCCTGCGTGTGCCGCTGCCCCCGCTGACCGAAGAGCGTCGCCGTGATCTGACCAAGATCGTCCGTGCCGAGGCCGAAGGTGCCCGGGTTGCCGTGCGCAACATCCGTCGCGATGCCAACGCAGACCTGAAGGCACTGCTGAAGGACAAGGAGATCTCCGAGGACGACGACCGTCGTGCCCAGGAAGAGATCCAGAAACTGACCGATGCCTTCGTCAAGCTGGTGGATGAAGCCCTGGCCGCGAAGGAAAAGGAGCTAATGGAAATCTAAGCCTCCGACAGGTATATTACGAGCGCCGTGTAGTGCCCCTGCACGGCGTTTTTGTCTTTGTGGGAGAAATGAATGTCGCTTTTGGCAGCGCTAGGCGATAGCGCCAGCTCGTCCTTGCCTCGTCACGTCGCCATCATCATGGATGGCAATGGTCGCTGGGCTCAGAACCGTGGCAAGATGCGGGTCTCTGGCCACAAGGCGGGCGTGAAATCCGTGCGTGAGGCCGTGGCCTTTGCCGCCCGTGCCAAGATGGAGGCGCTGACCCTGTTCGCGTTCTCCAGCGAGAACTGGCGCCGCCCGGAAGGGGAGGTCAATGCCCTGATGGAGCTGTTCATGACGGTGCTTGGCCGCGAGGTGAACAAGTTGCACAGCAATGGCATCCGGCTCAAGGTGATAGGCGATACCGCCCGTTTCAGTGAACGGCTGCAGGCCAAGATCGCCAAGGCCGAGGCCCTGACTGCTGGCAACCAGGGACTGACCCTCAACATCGCCGCCAACTATGGCGGTCAGTGGGACATCGCCCAGGCGGCCCGCAAGCTGGCTCGCGCTGTGGCCGCGGGCGAGCTGGATGCAGAGGCGGTCGATGAGGAGGCACTGGCACGTCAGGTCTGTATGGCCGACCTGCCTCCGGTGGATCTGCTGATCCGCACTGGTGGCGATCATCGCATCAGCAATTTTGTGTTATGGCAGCTTGCTTATGCCGAGCTCTATTTTACCCCGGTCTTGTGGCCCGACTTTGACGAGGCCGAGTTCAGCGGGGCAGTTGCCTCCTTCGTTGCCCGCGAGCGTCGCTTCGGGTGTACGGGTGAACAGATACGGGAATTGATTGCCGCGCAACAGACCGGCTAAACCCCGCTCCCAAGAGAGAGGTTTCTTTTGCTAAAACAACGAATTATTACCGCATTACTGTTAGTACCCCTGGTATTGGGGGCACTGTTTTTCCTGCCATTGAAATTCTTTGCCCTGCTCGCTGCCTTGGTCTTTCTGCTGGCCAGCCGTGAGTGGAGCGCCTTCGTCTCAGCCCAGCCGCAACAATGGTTGCCGCTGGTGTTCTGCCTGTTGCTCGGTGCCAGCCTGTTCTGGGTGCCGGTAGAGCAACTCTGGATCCCTCAGCTGCATCCGCTGGTGATGGGCGTGCTCTGGACCGCCATCAGCTGGTGGCTGCTCGGACTGCTGCTGGTGCTGCGTTACCCCAGAAGCGCCAGGTTGTGGAAAGAGTCCGTCTGGCTCAAGTCTCTGTTCGGTCTGGTGACCCTGGTGCCCTTCTTCTGGTCACTGGTGGCCATCCGTGGGTACAACTTCTATCACGACCCCATGATGGGGGCCTGGATCCTGCTGTTCGTGATGGGCCTGGTCTGGGCGGCAGATTCTGGCGCGTATTTTTTCGGCAAGGCGTTCGGCAAGCACAAGCTGGCCCCGGCCGTCAGCCCGGGTAAAACCATAGAGGGCATGCTGGGCGGCCTCTTTACCGCCAGCGTGCTGGCCATAGGCGTGACCTGGTTCATGGGCTTCGTGCCGGCCAAGATGGGGGTCGTGCTGCTCTGCTCCCTGCTGGCGGTGCTGGCGTCCGTACTCGGTGATTTGACCGAAAGCATGTTCAAGCGGGAGGCCGGCATCAAGGATTCCGGTACCCTGCTGCCGGGCCACGGCGGCATCCTCGATCGCATCGACAGCCTGACGGCGGCCCTGCCCGTCTTCCTGCTCAGCTATCTGCTACTCGGTCAGGAGTTCTGATGCGCAATCTGGTCATTCTGGGGGCCTCAGGCTCCATCGGTCAGAGCACCCTCAAGGTGCTGCGGCAGAATCCGGGACGCTGGCAGGTGCTGGCGCTGACCGCGGCTCGCAGCGTGGACGCCATGGTGCGGGATTGTCTCGAATTCTCTCCCCGTTTCGCCGTCATGGTGGATGAGAAGGCCGCCAGCGATCTGGCCGGTCGACTCAAGACCCACGGCTGTGCCACTCAGGTGCTCTGTGGTCAGGCTGCCTTGTGCGAAGTGGCCGCTCACCCTGATGCCCACAGCGTGATGGCGGCCATCGTCGGTGCGGCGGGTCTGGCACCCACCATGGCCGCCGTGCGTGCAGGCAAGCGGATCCTGCTGGCCAACAAGGAGGCCCTGGTGATGTCCGGCGCCTTCTTCATGGAGGCGGTGCGCCACCATGGCGCCGAGCTGCTGCCCATCGACAGCGAACACAATGCGATTTTCCAGTGCCTGCCCGAGGCGATCCAGCGCGAGCCTGGTTTCTGCGATCTGGCAGGGGCGGGCATCAGCAAGATACTGCTGACCGGCTCAGGCGGCCCCTTCCGCTATACCGACATCGACGAGCTGGCCAGGGCCACGCCGGCCCAGGCGGTGGCGCACCCCAATTGGTCCATGGGAGCCAAGATCTCGGTGGACTCCGCCACCATGATCAACAAGGGGCTGGAATACATAGAGGCGCGCTGGCTGTTCAACGCCCTCCCGGAGCAGATCCAGGTGGTGATCCACCCCCAGTCGGTGATCCACTCCATGGTGCAGTACAAGGACGGCTCAGTGCTGGCCCAGCTCGGCAACCCGGACATGTGTACCCCCATCGCCCACGCCCTGGCCTACCCGGCCAGGATTGAGTCTGGTGTGGAACCTTTGGATTTCTTCAGTGTCGGAGAGTTCAGCTTTATTCGTCCCGACTACGCCCGTTATCCCAACCTGGCTCTTGCCATGGCGGCCTGCCAGCAAGGGCAGGCGGCGACCACCTCTCTCAATGCCGCCAACGAGGAGGCCGTCGCGGCTTTTCTTGCAGAGCGCATTGGATTTATGGATATTGCCAGAGTCAACGAATCCATCATGACGACACTGGGCACCAGTGCCGCCGGTTCGCTGGAGGATCTGATTGCGCTGGATGGCAGGGCCCGTGCCCGTGCCCAGCAACTGATAGAGGAACTTGCTCGATGAACGGACTGTGGTGGCCAGCGGCCTCTCTCTACGCCTTCGGGAATGATGTCGAGGTGAAGCTCTGATGGGCGGCGTGTTGTGGAACATAGGCGCTTTCATCGTTGCCCTCGGGCTGCTGGTGGCGGTACATGAATTTGGTCACTTCTGGGTAGCCCGCCGCTGTGGTGTCAAGGTTGAGCGTTTCTCCATCGGCTTTGGCAAGGCTATCTGGCGCCGCGTCGGCAAGGACGGCACCGAGTATGTGCTGGCCCTGATCCCGCTGGGTGGTTACGTCAAGATGCTGGACGGCCGGGTCGACGAGCTCAAGCCGGGGGAGGAGGCACAGGCCTTCAACCACAAGAGCGTCTGGGCGCGAATGGCCATCGTCGCGGCCGGCCCCATGGCGAACTTCGTGTTCGCCCTGTTCGCCTTCTGGCTGATGTTCATGATAGGCGTGCCCAGCGTCAAGCCGGTGGTCGGCGAGGTGCGCCCGGCCTCCATCGTGGCCCAGGCCGGCATCGAACCCGGCATGGAGATCGTCGGCGTCGGCGACGACCAGACCGGGGACTGGGAGAGTGTGACCTATGCCCTCATCAGCCATCTGGGTGATGATTCGGTCCAGCTCAGGCTGAAGGCGCAAGGCGCCAGCTACGCGGTGGACAAGACGCTCATGCTGGGGGATTGGAGCTTCGATCCGGACAAGGAATCTCCCATCGGCAGCCTGGGGATAGTGCCCCTCGGCGGCAAGGTGCTGCCGGTGGTGCAGGCCATAGTGCCCTCGAGCGCCAGCGAGAAGGCGGGCTTGCAGGTGGGCGATCGCATCAAGGGCGTGGGGGATCAGGCGATCACCGAATGGGCTGAGTTTGTCCTGCGGGTGCAGCAATCACCGGAGCAGCCACTGCAGGTGACGGTGGAACGCGGTGGCAGCGATCTGACCCTGACCCTGACCCCGGATGTGAAAAAAGTACGGGGCCAGCTTGTCGGTTTCGTCGGCTTGTCGCCGCAACTGGTTCCATTACCGGATGAGTATCGAGTTCTGTTACAGTATGGGCCTTTGCAAGCCTTGTGGCATGGGGTCCAGAAGACCTGGAGCCTGATCACGCTGACCTTTGACATGATCGGCAAGCTGATCGGTGGCATCGTCTCCCTGGACAACCTGAGCGGCCCCATCTCCATCGCCAAGGGTGCCGGCAGCAGCGCAGATTACGGGTTGGTCTATTTCCTCGGTTTTCTGGCGCTCATCAGTGTCAACCTGGGGATCATCAATCTGTTTCCCCTGCCGGTGCTGGATGGAGGCCATTTGGTCTACTTCCTCATCGAGGCAGTCACCGGCAAGCCGGTACCAGAAAAAATTCAGGAAATTGGGTTCAGGATAGGCGCCGCCATTCTGATGTTACTGATGGGCATTGCGCTGTTTAATGATTTCGCTCGCCTCTGAGGCTAGAGCATCAACAAGGACACATAAGAACAAAATGGCTGTTAAAAAAGCATTGGTGTTGAGTTGCCTGCTGGGAGCCAGCTTCCTGGCTCAGGCGGCCCCTGCCTCTTTTGTGGTGCAAGACATTCAGGTCGAGGGTCTGCAGCGGGTGACCCTGGGCGCCGCCCTGTTGAATCTGCCGGTCCGGGTCGGTGACTCAGTGGACTCGGTGGCCCTGGCCAACGCCATCAAGAAGCTCTATGCCTCCGGCAACTTCGAGGACGTCAAGGTCTATCGTGACGGCCAGGTGCTGCAAGTCGTGGTGAAGGAACGCCCGACCATCTCCAGCATCGAGTTTTCCGGTAACAAGGACATCAAGGAGGAGCAGCTGACCCAGAGCCTGGAGTCCTCCGGCATCCGCGTCGGTGATCCCCTGGATCGCACCGTGCTGAGCTCCCTCGAGAAGGGACTGGAAGATTTCTACTACGGCGTGGGCAAGTACTCCGCCAAGGTCAAGGCCATCGTCACCCCGCTGCCCCGCAACCGGGTCGACCTCAAGTTCACCTTCGTGGAAGGGGAAGCGGCCAAGATCCAGCAGATCAACATCGTCGGCAACCAGGTGTTCCCGGAAGAGAAACTGCTGGCCCAGCTCTCCTTGAAGGACGATGTGCCCTGGTGGAACTTCACCGGCGATCAGCGCTATCAGAAGCAGAAGCTGGCCGGTGACATCGAAGTGCTGCGCTCCTACTACATGGACCGCGGCTACATCCGTTTCGCTCAGGAGTCCACCCAGGTCTCCATGACCCCTGACAAGAAGGGTGTCTACGTCACCCTGAACATCAAGGAAGGGGATCAGTACAAGGTCTCCGGCGTGCAGCTCAAGGGCGATCTCATCGACCGTGGCGGCGATATGAAGGGGCTCATCCCCATCGAGGCAGGCAGCGTCTACTCCGCCAGCCAGGTGACCCACACCGAAGAGGTACTCTCCAAGTTCCTCGGCCGTTATGGCTACGCCTACCCCAAAGTGGTCACCTTCCCCCAGGTGAATGACAAGACCAAGGAAGTGGAGCTGATCGTCAACATCGAGCCGGGTCCCCGGGTCTATGTGCGCAACATCAACTTCAGCGGCAACATCACCACCAAGGACGAAGTGCTGCGTCGCGAGATGCGTCAGATGGAAGGCACCTGGCTTTCCTCCGACAACGTCGAGCAGTCCAAGACCCGTCTCAACCGTCTCGGCTTCTTCGAGACCGCGGAAGTGGACACCAAGCGGGTGGCGGGCAGCGACGACCAGGTCGATCTGGACTTCAAGGTCAAGGAGCAGCCGGCAGGTTCCATCAACGCCGGTATCGGCTACGGTACCGAGTCTGGTCTGAGCCTGCAGGCGGGCCTGCAGCAAGACAACTTCATGGGGACCGGCAAGAAGATCGGCATCAACGCCAGCACCAACGACTACTCGAAGAACATCGATCTCAGCTACAACGATCCCTACTTCACCGTCGATGGCGTCAGCCTGGGTGGCCGCCTCTACTACAACAAGTTCAGTGCGGCCGATGCCAACATCGTTGACTACGAGAACACCACCATCGGTTTCCGCCTCTCCAGCGGTTTCCCGGTCAACGAGAACAACCGTCTCGACTTCAGCCTGGGCTACGAGAACAACAAGCTGTCCCAGCCCAACCCCTATGTGCAGGTGGATGAGTTCTGGAAGGTGTACCAGGCCAACCTGGATGGCGACAACCGCATGGTGTTCAACACAGTAGACGTCACCGCTGGCTGGACCCGCTCCACTCTCAACAAGGGCCAGTTCCCGACCGCCGGTGACCGTCAGCGGGTGAACGCCAAGGTGACTGTGCCTGGCATGGATCTGCAGTACTTCAAGCTCAACGCCGAAGACTCCCATTACTTCCCGTTTGATGCCGACCACCAGTGGGTCATGCTGGCCAAGGCCCGTGCCTCTTACGGCAATGGCTACGGCAGCAACGGTGACTACGACCATGTGCTGCCCTTCTTCGAGAACTACTACGCCGGTGGCTTCGACACCCTGCGTGGCTTCAAGAGCAACACAGTCGGTCCGAAGGCGCTCTACTACTACAACCTGGGCGGTAACGACGTGATCCAGGGTACCGACAGCTCTGTGGGGGGCAATGCCCTGGCGGTGGCCTCCCTCGAGATGATAGTGCCGACGCCGTTCGCGTCTGAAAGCTATCAGCCGCAGTTGCGGACCAGCTTCTTCATCGATGCCGGTACCGTGTGGGACACCACCTTCGAATATGGCCAGTACCAGAACCGTTGCTTCAGTGGTTGCAACTATCTGATGGACTACTCCGACCCCAGCAATATCCGGATGTCGGCCGGTCTGTCACTGCAGTGGCTCTCTCCCATGGGGCCCCTGGTGTTCGTGCTGGCGCAGCCGCTCAAGAAATACGAAGGGGACGATACCGAAGTCTTCTCCTTCAACATCGGCCGTACCTTCTAAAGGCGGGCCCGCCCCCACCAGGGGGTATTCAATGATGGGACGCGCAGCGTGCGTGCCTCACCAGGTAACAAGCCGGTCCCAGAGATCGCTTGCACAATCAGGTAAATCAGGTAGCCCTCGACCGAGGGACCAAGGAGTAAGTGTGAATAAAGCGTTGAAAGTAGCTGGTTTGAGTTTTGCACTGATGGCTGCCGGTATGGGTTCCGCCTGGGCTGAGACCAAGATCGCCGTGGTCGACATGGGCGAAGTCTTCCAAAAGCTGCCCCAGCGTGAAGCCGTGGCCAAGAAGCTGAAGGGTGAGTTCGAGCCGCGTATGCGCGAGCTGCAGAAACTGGAATCCGACGGTCAGGCTCTGGTCGAGAAGTTCAAGAAGGACGAAGCCTTCATGAGCGCCGAACAGAAGAAGCAGAACCAGGAGAAGCTGGCCAAGCTGCAGATGGAGTTCAACCAGAAGCGTCAGGCGTTCGAGCAGGACAACGGCCGTCGTCAGTCCGAAGAGCGCAACAAGATCCTGACCAAGGTGCAAGCTGCCATCGATTCCATCGCCAAGAGCAATGGTTATGATCTGGTGCTGGAGCGCAATGCTGCGCCCTATGCCGCCAGCAAGCTGGATATCTCCAGCCAGGTTATCTCTCAGGTAAGCAAGAGCAACTAATTGATGGTATTCACTCTCGCACAGCTGGCCCAGCAACTGGGGGCCGAGGTCCATGGGGATGGGACCCGGGAAATCCGCAAGGTAGCGACACTGGAAAAAGCCGGGGAGGGGGAGATTGCCTTCCTGTCCAACAAGAAGTACCGGCATTTCCTGGAGCAGAGCAAGGCGACTGCCGTGCTCATCACTGAGGCGGACCTGCCGTTTTGCCCCACCAATGCCCTGGTGCTCAAAGACCCCTATGTTGGCTTTGCCCGGGTAGCGCAACTGCTGGACACCACACCGCAGCCGGCCACGGATATCCATCCGAGCGCCGTCATCGCGGCGGATGTGCAACTGGGCGAGAGAGTGGCCATCGGCGCCAATGCGGTGATCGAATCCGGCGTCGTGCTGGGTGATGATGTGCGCATCGGCCCGGGCTGTTTCGTTGGCCAAAACACCCGACTGGGAGCGCGCTCCCGGTTGTGGGCCAACGTCACCCTGTATCACAACGTGACCCTGGGCACGGATTGTCTGGTGCAAGCCGGCACCGTGATCGGGGCCGACGGTTTCGGTTATGCCAACGAGCGTGGCGAGTGGATCAAGATCCCCCAGCTTGGCGGCGTGACCATCGGCAACCGGGTGGAAATCGGTGCCTGCACCACCATAGACCGCGGTGCCCTGGAAGACACCCGCATCGCGGACAACGTCATCATCGACAACCAGTGCCAGATCGCCCACAACGTCGAGATTGGCTACGGCACCGCCGTGGCGGGCTCGACCGTGATGGCCGGTAGTCTCAAGGTCGGCAAATACTGTATCATTGGCGGCGCTTCCGTCTTTAACGGGCACATGGAGATCTGCGACCAGGCCACCGTCACCGGTATGGCCATGGTGATGCGACCCATTACCGAGCCCGGTATCTACTCTTCCGGCATCCCCCTGCAAACCAATAAAGAGTGGCGCAAGACCGCCGCCCGGGTGATGCGTATCGAAGAGATGCACAAGCGGTTGAGCCGACTTGAGAAAAAGCTGGATCAAGAATAATCACGATTGGTATAGGGTACTGTTTTGACTACTGAAAAGAAAAGCCTGGGGATCCAGGAAATCATGGACCTGCTGCCCCACCGTTATCCGTTCCTGATGGTGGACAAGGTGGAAAATTACGAGATCAGCGATGAGCGCAAGACTCTGCGTGCCATCAAGAACGTCTCGTTCAACGAGCCGATCTTCCAGGGGCACTTCCCGGCGAAGCCGGTGTTCCCCGGCGTGCTGATCCTGGAGGCCATGGCCCAGGCAACCGGTATCCTGGCCTTTACCATGGTGGGCAAACCGTCCCCCAACGAGCTCTATTACTTCGCTTCCATCGACAACGCCCGCTTCAAGCGTCCGGTCGGCCCTGGTGATCAGCTGGTGCTGGACGTGGAGTTCCTGAAGGAACGTCGCGGCATCGCCAAGTTTACCGGCGTTGCCACCGTCGATGGTGAAATTGTCTGTACCGCAGAACTGATGTGCGCCAAACGCGAGGTGTAACCGTGATTGACCAGACTGCCATCATCCACGATACCGCCATCGTCCATGAGTCTGCCGTGATTGGCAAAGGGGTGGAAATCGGCCCCTTTACCGTGATCGGTGCCGAGGTGGAGATCGGTGACGACACCTGGGTGGGTTCCCACGTGGTGATCAAGGGCCCGACCAAGATAGGTCGTGGCAACAAGATCTTCCAGCACACCTCCATCGGTGAGGATTGCCAGGACAAGAAGTACGCCGGTGAGCGCACCTTCCTCGAGATCGGCGACAACAACGTGTTTCGTGAGAACTGCACAGTGCACCGCGGCACCACCCAGGATCAGAGCCTGACTCGGGTCGGCAGCGGTAACTTGTTCATGGTCAACGTGCACGTGGCCCATGACTGCATGATCGGTGACAACTGCATCTTCGCCAACAACGCGACCCTGGCGGGCCACGTTCACATCGGTGACTTCGTGATTTTCGGCGGTCTGTCTGCCATTCACCAGTTCGGCCGCGTCGGCTCCCACGCCTTCGTCGGTGGCTGCGCCGCCCTGAACAAGGACGTGCCGCCCTACGTGATGGCTGCCGGCAACTACGCCAAGCCGTTCGGGGTCAACTCCGAGGGGCTGCGTCGTCGCGGCTTTACGCCTGAGGCCATCTCGGCCGTCAAGCGTGCCTACAAGGAGATCTTCCGCTCCGGCAAGACTATCGAAGAGGTGCTGCCGGTGCTGAGCGAGATGGCGGCCACCGAGCCGGCCGTCCAGCTCTATGTGGATTTCCTCAAGGACAACGAGCGCGGGATCATCCGTGCCTAAGCCCATCCGCATCGGCATCGTCGCCGGAGAGACCTCCGGCGACATCCTGGCTGCCGGTCTGGTGCGCGAGCTGCTGGTTCGTTATCCCGATGCCCAGTTCGAAGGGATCGCCGGGCCGCGCATGCAGGCCCTGGGCGTCAAGGCCCTGTTCGAGATGGACGAGCTCTCCGTCATGGGCATCAGCGAGGTGCTGGGACGTCTGCCCCGGATCCTCCAGGTGCGCCGCGAGCTGCTGCGCCACTTCATTGCAAACCCCCCTGACATCTTCGTCGGGGTGGATGCACCGGATTTCAATATCGGGGTGGAGCTGAAACTGCGCCGCGCCGGTATCAAGACGGTCCACTATGTCAGCCCTTCGGTCTGGGCCTGGCGTCAGGGCCGCATTCACAAGATCAAGGCCGCCACCGACATGGTGCTCGCCTTCCTGCCGTTCGAGAAAGCCTTCTACGACCGTTTCGATGCTCCCTGCCGCTTCGTGGGGCACACCATGGCGGACGACATCCCCCTGGTACCGGATCAGGCCGCCGTGCGCAAGGAGCTCGGCATCGATCCCGCCCGCCGCTGGCTGGCGGTGCTGCCTGGCAGCCGGCATGCGGAAGTAGCCTTCATGGCGCCGGTCTTCCTCGAGGCGTGCAAGCACCTGACGGTGCACTGCCCGGATCTCGGCTTCATCGTGCCGCTGGTGAACGAAACGCGGCGCGAGCAGTTCCTCGCCATCAAGGCCGAGGTGGCGCCGGATCTCGACATGGTGCTGCTGGACGGTCAGGGCCGTGAGGCCATGATCGCCGCCGACGTGGTGATGCTGGCGTCCGGCACAGCCGCGCTGGAAGCCATGCTGGTGAAGCGGCCCATGGTGGTGGGTTACAAGCTCAAGCCGCTCAGTTACTGGCTGGCCCAGTGGCTGGTGAAGACGGAGTATGTCTCCCTGCCGAATCTGCTGGCAGACAGGATGCTGGTGCCCGAGCTCATCCAGCATGAGTGCACTCCCGCCAACCTGGTGGAAGAGGTCAGCAAGTTGCTGGAGCACGACAACAGCGAGCTCATCGCCACCTTCACCAAGTTGCACCAGAAGATCCGCTGCAACGCCGATGTGCAGGCCGCCGAGGCGGTGGCCGAGCTACTCGACAGATAGGATGGCTGGCGGCGCGCTTTTGGCGTTATGTTGTGCTGATACTGGCCCTGCGGGGCCGGTTTTGATTCAAGGCCTGTGATATGACGATCGATATTCCACAAGACAAGCTGGTTGCCGGGGTTGACGAGGTGGGTCGCGGCCCTCTGGTGGGTGACGTGGTCACCGCCGCGGTGATCCTGGACCCCGCCAATCCCGTTGAAGGCCTCGCCGACTCCAAGAAGCTCTCCGAGAAGAAGCGCCTCGCCCTGTACGGCGAGATCAAGGCAAAGGCCCTGGCCTGGTCCATAGGCCGCGCCACCCCGCAGGAGATCGACGAGCTCAATATCCTGCACGCTACCATGCTGGCCATGCAGCGCGCCGTGGCGGGCCTCTCCATGACACCAGAACTGGTCTTTATCGACGGCAACCGCTGCCCGGCTCTGCCGATGGAGGCGCGCGCCGTGGTCAAGGGCGACAGCCTGGTGGCCGCCATCAGCGCCGCCTCCATCCTTGCCAAGGTGACCCGGGATGCCGAGATGACCGAGCTGGATAGCCGCCATCCCGAGTACGGCTTCGCCCGCCACAAGGGTTATCCCACTGCCGAACACCTCGCCATATTGGCCGAGCGCGGCCCCCTGCCCGAATATCGGCAGAGCTTCAAACCGGTGCGCCGGGCGCTGGGGATCGAATAACCATGGCCGATCCTCGCTTCGTCCACCTGCGGGTCCACTCCGACTTCTCCATGGTCGATGGCCTGCAAAAGATTGGTCCCATCGTCTCGGCGGCCGCGGCCAACAACATGCCGGCGCTGGCCCTGACCGACCAGATGAACATGTGCGGCCTGGTGCGCTTCTATGGCTCCGCCCATGGCAAGGGGATCAAGCCCATCGTCGGGGCGGATTTCTGGGTGCAGAGCGATGAGCTCGGCGACGAGCAGTTCCGCCTCACTCTGCTTGCCATGGACAACGACGGCTACCAGAACATCACCCTGCTCATCTCCCGCGGCTACCAGCGCGGTCACGTGCAGGGGCGACCCGTCATCGACAAGGGCTGGCTGGTCGAACACGCCAAGGGGGTGATCGTGCTCTGTGGCGGGCGCGAGGGGGATCTCGGCAAGTTCCTGCTCAAGGGCAACCGCCAGATGGTGGAGCAGAGTCTCGCCTTCTACCGGACTCACTTCCCGGATGCCTACTACCTCGAGCTGCTGCGCACCGGCCGACCCGACGAAGAGGTCTACCTGCACATGGCGGTGGCCATCGCCGCCGAGTTCGATCTGCCCGTGGTGGCCACCAACGAGGTGGTATTCCTCGGGGCCGACGACTTCGATGCCCACGAGATCCGGGTCGCCATCCACGACGGCTACACCCTGATGGACAAGCGCCGTCCGCGCCGCTACAGCCCGCAGCAGTACCTGCGCAGTCAGGAAGAAATGTGCGAGTTGTTTGCCGACATCCCGGAGGCGCTGGAAAACACGGTGGAGATCGCCAAGCGCTGCAACGTGACGGTGCGTCTGGGGGAGTATTTCCTGCCGAACTTCCCGACCGGCGACATGACCACCGAAGACTTCCTGGTGATGAAGTCCAAGGAAGGGTTGGAAGACCGCCTGGCCTTCCTGTTCCCGGATCCCGAGGTACGCGCCGCCAAGCGTGGCGAATACGACGAGCGCCTCGACATCGAGCTCAAGGTGATCAACCAGATGGGCTTCCCGGGTTACTTCCTCATCGTGATGGAGTTTATCCAGTGGTCCAAGGACAACGGCATCCCCGTTGGCCCGGGTCGGGGATCGGGGGCAGGGTCGCTCGTGGCCTATGCCCTCAAGATCACCGATCTGGATCCCCTCGAGTTTGATCTGCTGTTCGAACGTTTCTTGAACCCCGAGCGGGTTTCCATGCCCGACTTCGACGTCGACTTCTGCATGGACAGACGGGACGAGGTGATCGAGCACGTCTCCGAGATGTATGGCCGGGAGGCGGTGTCCCAGATCATCACCTTCGGCAGCATGGCGGCAAAGGCTGTGGTGCGGGATGTGGGCCGTGTGCTGGGCCATCCCTATGGGTTCGTGGATCGCATCTCCAAGCTGATCCCGCCGGATCCGGGCATGACGCTCGCCAAGGCGTTCGAGGCCGAGCCCAAGCTGCCGGAGCTCTACGAGCAGGACGAGGAGGTCAAGGACCTCATCGACATGGCGCGCCGGCTGGAAGGTGTGGTGCGCAATGCCGGCAAACACGCCGGTGGCGTGGTGATAGCCCCCACCAAGATCACCGACTTTGCGCCGCTCTACTGCGACGATTCCGGCCACCACCCGGTGACCCAGTTCGACAAGAACGACGTGGAATACGCCGGCCTGGTGAAGTTCGACTTCCTGGGGCTGCGGACCCTCACCATCATCGACTGGGCGCTCGGCATGATCAACCCGCGCCTCGCCAAGGAGGGCAAGCCGCCGGTTGACATCGCCGCCATCCCCATCGATGACAAGAAGTCGTTCGCCCTCTTGCAGCGCTTCGAGACCACGGCGGTATTCCAGCTTGAATCTCGCGGCATGAAGGATCTCATCAAGCGGCTGCAGCCCGACTGCTTCGAAGACATGATCGCCCTGGTGGCCCTGTTCCGACCCGGCCCGCTGCAGTCCGGCATGGTGGACAACTTCATCGAGCGCAAGCACGGTAAGGAGGCCATCTCCTACCCGGACGAGAAGTGGCAGCACGAGAGCCTCAAACCCATACTGGAGCCCACCTACGGCATCATCCTCTACCAGGAGCAGGTGATGCAGATAGCCCAGGTGCTGGCGGGTTATACCTTGGGCGGCGCGGACATGCTACGCCGGGCCATGGGCAAGAAGAATCCCGCCGAGATGGCCAAGCAGCGTTCCGGCTTCGAGGAAGGGGCGGTCAAGAACGGCGTCGACGGCGAACTGGCGATCAAGATCTTCGATCTGGTGGAGAAGTTTGCGGGTTACGGCTTCAACAAGTCGCACTCCGCCGCCTACGCGCTGGTCTCCTACCAGACGCTTTGGCTCAAGACCCACTTCCCGGCCGAGTTCATGGCGGCGGTCATGACCGCCGACATGGACAACACCGACAAGATAGTGACGCTGGTGGACGAGTGTCAGCGCATGGGGCTCACCGTCATACCCCCTGACGTGAACACCGGCCGCTATCGCTTCTCGGTCAACGAAGATGGCCATATCGTCTACGGTATCGGTGCGGTGAAAGGGGTCGGCGAGGGCCCCATCGATGCCATTCTCAGCGCGCGGGATCAGGACGGGCCCTTCCGCGACCTGTTCGATTTCTGCAACCGGGTCGACATCAAGAAGCTCAACAAGCGGGTGATGGAAAAACTCATCCTCTCCGGTGCCATGGACCGGCTCGGCCCGCACCGCGCCGCCCTCATGGCGACGCTGGAGGAGGCCATGCGCGCCGCCGAACAGCATGCCAAGGCCCAGGCGGTGGGGCAGGTTGACATGTTCGGGGTGCTCACCGAGGAGATAGACGACGTCAAGAAGGCGTTCGCCAACGTGCCGCACTGGCCCGACAAGGTGTGGCTGGAAGGGGAGCGCGAGACCCTCGGGCTCTACCTGACCGGCCACCCCATCAACCAGTACAGCAGCGAGCTGCGTCGTTACACCTCGGGCCGGCTGTGTGATCTGCATCCCACCTCCCGGGACACTGTGACCACGGCGGCGGGACTGGTGATCGCGGCCCGCAGCATGGTGACCAAGCGGGGCAACAAGATGGGGATCTTCACCCTGGACGACAGATCCGGCCGTCTGGATGTGACCCTCTTCAGTGAAGCGCTGGAAAAATACGAAGAATTGATGCAAAAAGACCGTATTTTAGTGGTTTCTGGACAGGTCAGCTTTGATGACTTCTCCGGTGGCCTTAAAATGTCGGCCCGCGAATTGCTGGATATCAACGATGCGAGGGAGCGTTTCGCCAGGGCGATCCGCATTTCCCTCGATGAACAACGCATTGACGAACGCTTTTTCCCGCGTTTGTGCGAGATTTTGGAGCCCGCCCGTGCCGGAGTCTGTCCGGTTCAGGTAAACTATCGTCGGCCCGGCTCCCGGGCGCGATTGACGCTCGGTACCGAGTGGCGGGTGACGCCCACCGATCAACTGATAGATGACTTGCGAGTCCTGCTTGGACGAGAGCGGGTTGAATTGGTTTTTGATTAGAGGATCTATTGTCCCTATGAGTCTTTTTCTGGATTTTGAACAGCCGATCGCCGAATTGCAGGCACAGATCGATGAACTTCGCCATGTGAGTGAGCACAACAGTGCCGTGGATCTCAGCGAAGATATCCGTCGGCTGGAGAAGAAAAACGAAGAGCTGACCAAGAAGATCTTCGGCGATCTGGGTGCCTGGCAGGTGTCCCAGATGGCGCGTCATCCCCAGCGCCCCTACACCCTCGACTACATCGAGCAGATCTTCACCGACTTCGACGAGCTGGCCGGTGATCGCGCCTACGCCGATGACAAGGCCATCGTCGGCGGCATCGCCCGCCTGGACGGTGAGCCCGTTATGGTGATTGGTCAGCAGAAGGGTCGCGAGACCAAGGAGAAGATCCGTCGCAACTTCGGCATGCCACGCCCGGAAGGGTACCGCAAGGCCCTGCGCCTGATGGAGATGGCCGAGCGCTTCAAGATGCCGATCATCACCTTCATCGACACCCCGGGTGCCTATCCCGGCGTGGGTGCCGAGGAGCGTGGCCAGTCCGAGGCCATCGCCCGCAACCTGAAAGTCATGGCAGGCCTGACCGTGCCCGTGGTCTGCACCGTGATCGGTGAAGGCGGCTCCGGCGGCGCGCTCGCCATCGGGGTTGGCGATCGCGTCAACATGCTGCAGTACTCCACCTACTCCGTCATCTCGCCGGAAGGGTGTGCCTCCATCCTGTGGAAGAGCGCCGACAAGGCGCCGGTGGCCGCCGATGCCATGGGCATCACCGCCCAGCGCCTGAAGGAGCTGAAGCTCATCGACAGCATCGTCGAAGAGCCCCTCGGCGGCGCCCACCGCAACGTGGAGCTGATGGCCCAGCGCCTGAAGGATCGCATCAAGCAAGATCTCGCGGCCTTGCGCCCGCTGGACAGCGACCAGTTGCTGGAGCAGCGCTACCAGCGTCTGCTGGGTTACGGCTACTGCTAACACCTCTCCGCATCTGTTGTGAAAAGTCCCCGCATTGCGGGGACTTTTTTATGGGCGACAGAAAACCGGAGGTCTCATCTCGTCATCACCTCTTTCCTCACCTGTACCAGGGGGCGGCGCGGGTGGCGGGGGGCCCTGGCCTGCGTGAGGCGACGCCACTCCCGCCACAGCAGCCAGCACAGGGGCGGAGTCAGCAGCAGTACGGTCGCGGGCTGGGCCAGCAGCACACCGTCTCGGCCCCACCAGAGCGGCAGCAGGAAGATGAGGGGCAGCAGCAGCGCCGTCTTGGCGGCCGAGATGACCAGGGCCTGGCGGGTGCGAGCCATGGATTGCAGCAGCACTATGCCGAACATGATGATCCCCTCCAGTGGAATGGCGGCGAGGTTGAGAGTCAGGCTGCTGACGGCGGCGGCCAGCAGCTCGGCATCCTGATCCCCGGTGTAGAGCATGGCGACCTGACGGGGCAGCAGCTGGATCAGCAGCCAGACCGCCAGACCGTAGATGAGAGTGATATTGAGCCCCATGACCATCAGGAATCTGAGATCCCGCTGGCGTCCGGCCCCGGTGGCCTGGCTGATCAGCGGCTGGATGCCGAAGGCCAGCCCCTGCAGGATCACGATGAACACCGCCTCGGTGTAACCCGCCACCGTGAAGCCCGCCAGATCCTTGACCGAGCCGTACACCATCAGCTGGCTGTTGTGCAGCAGCAGCAACAGCCCCAGGTTGAACTGGGCGATCAGGCTCGGCAGCCCGGTGAACAGCAGGTTGGGCATGGCCGGGACGCTGGGCACCAGTTGGCGCCATTCCAGCCGCAACCTGGCGCGGGAGGTAAAGAAATAGCCGAGGCCAAGCAGGCTGACCACCCCTTCTGAGATGAGGGTGGCCTGGGCCGTGCCCACCAGTCCCAGCCCCAGGCGGCCGACCATGATGTAGTTGAGCAGTATGTTGAGCAGGGCACCGCCGCTCACCAGCACCATGGCGAGGCGAGGTCGGCCGTCGTTGCGCAGCAGATAGGGCACCGCCAGGTTGCTGGCCAGCAGCAGGGTGCCGCCACCGATCCAGGTGAGGTAGTCACTGGCCTGCTGCCAGGCGCCGCTATCCTGGTCAATGCCCAGGGTCAGCAGGATGTCGATGTGCCAGTGGTGCAGCAGTAGTGGTGCTACCGTGCCCAGGATCAGCAGCAGCCAAAGCGCATTGACCAGGGCCTGGCGGGCCAGGGCGAAGTTTCTGGCACCCTGCTGGAGGGAGATGGCGGTCGCCGCCCCCATGGCGATCATGGCGGCGAGGCCGATCAGCACCATGATGACCGGATAGACCAGGTTGATACCGGCGAGACCGGCGGCGCCCACATAGTGGCCGACGAAGATACCATCCACCAGGTAATAGGCACCGGAGACCAGCATGGCCATGATGGAGGGGAGGGCATAGCCCCAGAAACGACGGGTCATGGCCCGCTGGCGGCGAATGAAATAGGCTGACATAGCTGTGCTTCTGCGGGTTGGGGGATAGAAAGCACAGTGTAGATTCTTATCTTTCTATTGATAATCCGGTCTTTATTTGATGGATTGATGAATTTTACTCATCAGTCTTGCGGGCTATGATGGGCCTTCAACATGTCTATCAGGGCCCGCAGGCCTTGGCCCAGCTGGTGGCGGCTGGGATAGTAGAGATGGAAGCCGGCAAAGGTGGGGCTCCAGTCGGCCAACACCGTCACCAGTCGCCCCGCCGCCAGGGCATCGCTCACCTCCTCCTCATAGCAGTAGGCCAGCCCCAGGCCCGCCTCGGCCGCCCCCAGGTAGAGGGCGGGGGTGCTGGTGGTCAGCGGTCCGTTCACCTCGATCTCCAGCAGCTCGCCATCGGCGGCAAAGGCCCAGCGATAGTGGTGATGGGGGGTGAGGCGATAACCGATGCAGTCGTGCTGACGAAGATCCGAGGGGTGGCGAGGGATGCCGCGCCTTGCCAGGTAGTCGGGGGAGCCCACCACCAGATAGCGCTGCAACGGACCCAGGGGCACGGCGATCATCTCCTGGGGCAGCAGATCGCCGTAGAAGAGGGCGGCGTCATAGCCATCCTCGATGAGACGGGGCATCAGCTCCAGCTCCACTACCTCCACCTGCATGCGCGGATAGCGCACCAGATAGTCGATAAGCACAGGGGCCAGCACCTCCTGAATGGCGGCCCTGGGCGCACAGATCTTCAACCTGCCGACCGGCTCATCGCCATGGCGCGTCAACTCCTCCAGCGCCTCCTCAAGCTGACCCAGGGTCGGCAGCAACTGCGTCAGCAAGCGTTCCCCCGCATCGGTCGGCACCACGGCCCGGGTGCTGCGATTGAGCAACCTGATCCCCAGACGACTCTCCAAGCCCTTGAGGGAATGGCTCAGGGCCGAGGCAGAGACCCCGAGTTCGAGGGCGGCCCTGCTGAAACTGCGGTGGCGGGCGACGGCGGCAAATACCGCCAGTTCGGCAAGATCGGTGCGGGTGATGGTCATGTTCAGCAAGCGGCAGAGAGGGAAAACCAAGGGTACGCCAAGGGAGGGCGGGAGACAATCGGCACGCTGTCGCGGGGGTTGTAACTGCTTTGTTGCTCTTTTCAGGGGCGTTTTAAATCACTATCTATTTTTTATTTGTTAAAAAAATTTCGCAACATGGCGTATGTAATGTGATCTTGCTCGTTTGAAAGGCGACTGGAATCAAACTTTGGTTGATTAATTCAAAAAAACGCTGTGATTAATAGGGCCTTTTAACTAGAGTCAGCTCATCGGATGAGGTGGCCGTTGCCAATTTGTTAAATGGCGCGAGCAACACCCTCAGCATCACGATCTCATGCCTTCGTTTGTTGCGATTTAGTTGTCACATGGAGTGATGGCCAAATGGCCGGGGCCTGAGAATAAAAAAAGGACGAACAGCAGGTGTTCCAGGGAGAGGGAACCGGGCCCATGCCCACCGACTAGTAAGAATCCACTTTCCTTGATGACAGGAACATCCCTATGTCTGACATGAATATTGCAGTTGAAGGCAGCTTGAGCAAAGCCTCCTCCCGTGGCATCAACAAGGCCGATCTGGTCTGGATGCTGGGTCTGTACGGTACCGCCATCGGTGCCGGTGTCCTCTTCCTGCCGATCAATGCCGGCGTCGGTGGCCTCTGGCCACTGGTGGCCATGCTGGTGCTGGCCCTGCCGCTGACCTTCTTCGCCCACCGTGGCCTGACCCGCTTCGTGCTGTCCGGCTCCACCCGTGATGGTGACATCACCGAAGTAGTGGAAGAGCATTTCGGCAAGACTGCAGGCAAGTTCATCACCCTGCTCTACTTCTTTGCCATCTACCCCATCCTGCTGATGTACTCGGTGGCCATCACCAACACCGTCGAGAGCCTGATGGTTCACCAGCTGGGCATGACGGCGCCTCCCCGTGCCATCCTGTCGCTGGTGCTGATCCTGGGTCTGATGGCGATCGTTCGCCTCGGCGGCCAGGTGATCGTCAAGGCGATGAGCGTGCTGGTATTCCCCTTCGTGATCACCCTGATGGGCCTGGCGCTCTACCTGATCCCGCACTGGAACGGTGCCATTGTGACCGAAGCGCCTGCGCTGTCCGAGGCCTTCAACGGTGACTTCATCAAGACCCTGTGGCTGGCCATCCCTGTCATGGTGTTCTCCTTCAACCACTCCCCGATCATCTCCTCCTTCGCGGTGGACAACAAAGGCCGCTACGGTGAGAAGGCGGAGAAGAAGTGCAGCAACATCCTGCTGGGTGCCCACGTCATGATGGTGATGACAGTGATGTTCTTCGTATTCAGCTGCGTACTGAGCCTCTCCCCGGCTGACCTGGCGGCGGCCAAGGAACAGAACATCTCCATCCTCTCCTACCTGGCCAACCACTTCGACAACCCGGTGATCGCCACAGTGGCACCGCTGATCGCTCTGGTTGCCATCAGCAAATCCTTCCTGGGTCACTACCTGGGTGCGCAAGAAGGCATGAACGGCCTGATGGCCAAGGCGCTGCGCGAGAAGGGCAAGAAGGTCGAGATCAAGCAGCTGAACAAGGTGACCGCTGTCTTCATGATCCTGACCACCTGGGCCATCGCCACCATCAACCCGAGCATCCTCGGCATGATCGAAGACCTGGGTGGCCCCATCATCGCCATGCTGCTGTTCCTGATGCCGATGTACGCCGTCGCCAAGATCCCGGCCATGCGCAAATACGCCGGCAACCTCAGCAACGGCTTCGTGACCCTGATTGGCCTGATCGCCATGTCCGGCATCATCTACAAGCTGATTGCCTGATAATTCCGGTTACGCTGTTGAATGAAGAAGCCGCCTCCCAAGAGGCGGCTTTCTTGTTTGCGGCGCAGAGTGCTTAACAAAGCCGTGGTGGCGGCCTAACATGGCAGGATGTTTTTCTAGACGGGACAAAAGGATATGTCTGGGTTGAAAAAGGATCTCGGGCTCTGGCAGGGGATGGGGTTGCTCGCCACCTCATTGCTCGGCACCGGGATCTTCGTGGTACCGGCGACCGCGGCGTCGCTGGCGGGAGGGGCGTCGCTCTGGGCCTGGGTGCTGCTCATCGTACTGGTGCTGCCCATCGCCTTCACCTTCGCCCGCCTCGGGCGCCGCTATCCCCATGCGGGCGGGGCGCCGCACCTCATCGGGCTCGCCTTTGGCAACGGCGCCGAGCGCTTCTCCGCCTTCCTGTTTCTGGCGGTGCTGCCGGTGGGGCTGCCTGCCGCCCTCACCATAGCCGCCGGTTTCTGGCACGCCTTGTTCGACATGGGGGAGTGGACCCTGTGGGCCATCCAGCTGCTGACCCTGCTCGGGGTCTTCCTGCTGGGGCTGAGGGGGGCGCGCTCCTCCGGCAACCTGCAACTGCTGATTGCCCTGGCCATATTAGGGCTGACCCTGCTCATCTGGTTCAAGGGGGATCTGAGCTGGCGCGACGGGGCCCAGCCGCTGCCGATGGCCGCCGAGTGGCCCGCCATGGGCACGGCGCTGGCGGTGATGTTCTGGTGCTTCGTGGGGCTGGAAGCCTTCGCCCACATGGGGGAGGAGTTCAAACGACCAGAGCGGGACTATCCCCTCGCCCTGCTCGGCGGCGTCTTGCTGGCGGGTCTCATCTACTGGGTCCACTCCCTGGTGGTGCTCAAATACGGTCTCTATGGGGACGAGGCGACCAATGCCACCGCCATCCCGGCCCTGCTCTCCCTGCTGTTCGGCCCCACCGCCAAGTGGCTGGTGGCCATACTGGGTTACCTCTCCTGCTTCGCCAGCATCAACATCTACCTGCAAGGCTTTGCGCGCCTAATCTGGAGCATGGCGCGAGAGGGCAAGCTGCCCGTCTCCCTATCCAGGTTGTCCGCCCGGGGGGCGCCCCTCAACGCCCTGTGCTGGGTGCTCGCCATCTGCCTCGTCTCCATCACATTGATCCTCTGGCTCAGGCTGCCGCTCGATGAACTCATCCGCTACGCCAACGGCAACTTTGTGCTGGTCTATCTGCTCTGCATGGCGGCGGGCTGGCGCCTGCTTGGCGGCACGGGCAAGGGGCTGGCGGGGGTGAGTGTCTTGCTCTGCGCAGCCGTGCTGGTGGCGCTCGCCTCCCAGGTACTCTACGCCCTGTTGCTGAGTGCGGGTTACGGCTGTTTCTCCCTGTGGCGGCGCAGGCGCAGGCGCCGTCGCACGGCGCCAGGTGACGTCTGCGCCATCAAGTGAGCCCTCCTCTGGATGAGAAAAGCCCCGCAGTGCGGGGCTTTTTGCTGGCGATCAGATGTGGTGGTGCTTAAAGGTCTGGCAGGTCACTGCGCAAGAGGGCGTAGTGGCGCAGGGAGACAGGCCGATCCCCCTTCCACTCGCACTCCCGCGCCGTACCTTCGTAATGAAAGCCGGCCCGCTCCAGCAGGCGGGCGGAGGGGAGGTTGGGCTCTTCCACCACCGCCAGCAGCCGATGCAGCGCTGTGGTGCGGTAAGTCAGCGGGAGCCACAGCCGCAGCGCCGCGCTCATCACCCCCTTGCCCCAATGCTCGGGATAGAGCCAGTAGCCCAGCTCGGCTCGCCGGTGCTCAGGGTCGGCGTCGTTGTAGCCGATGGCCCCCAGCGGCTCGTCCGTGTGCCGGTCACGAACGAGGTGCCAGGCGCCGCGACCCGTGCGGGTCAGCTCGACGTACCAATCCATCTGGGCCTGGCATGCCGTCAGGCTGTCGTAGCTGACGCCGTAGTAGGCGATGACTCGCGGATCGGAGAGGCCGCGATAGATATGGGGCAGGTCGGCCTCGGTGACGGGATCCAGCCTGATCTCTGGCGGTGTAGTTGAAGTCATGGTGGCTCCTTGCGGCCAGCCGTGGCTGGCCGCTTGTGCTGAGTCAAACAGGGGGGGGATGGCCAAGGTGGTTGATGGCTGCGCTCATGATTCGACCAACCCGAGCATGCTGGCCAGCCTTGCCAGCTCATGGCGCCACTCTTGCTGTAGCCGCGGGGTCTGGTGCCTGGGCTTGCGGGCGAGATCGGCGGCGAGCAGGGCATCGAGCTCATACCAGCGGGCCAGCAGGGCCTCTTCGTCATCCTCCGCACGGGCAGTGGCCTGGCGGGCGTCGTGCCCGGATGGCCCGCCAGCTAGTGGCCTCTGCTGCTGGTCGATCAGCTCGGCATAGGCCCGCTCGGCACTGTGGGCCTCCTGGATGCGTCCGTCTCTGATCAGCCAGAAGCGGTTGCAACTGCGCTCGATCAGATCCCGGTCGTGGGAGACCAGCAAGACGCCCCCGGGGAAGGCGTTCAAGGCCTCGGCCAACTCCTCCTTGCCCGCCAGATCCAGGTGGTTGGTGGGTTCATCGAGCCAGAGCAGATGGTGGCTGCCGAGCGATAGGGCAAGAAACAGCAGCCTGGCCCGCTCGCCCCCGCTCAAGGCGTGCACCCGTTGGCCATGGCGGGAGTAGGGGAAGCCTGCGCGGATCAGCGCCTGGCGCCGTGTCACCTCCGGCAAGGGCGCCAGGGGATAGAGGGCGTCGCTCAGGGTGGCGTTGTCGTCCAGCTGCTGCAGGGACTGATCGTAATAGGCGATGCTGGCGCCGGGGTGGCAGTACCAGCCTTCCCCCGCCACCTGCGAAGCCAGCTCACGCCAGCATTGGCGCAGCAGAGAGGACTTGCCGGTGCCATTGGCGCCGAGCAGGGCGACCCTGTCGCCAGCCCGCAACCAGAGATCCTCAGCCCGCAGCAGGGGCGGCAAGCCGGGGGCGGGGCGCACCTCGAGGGCTTCCAGTCGCATCAGTGCATCGGCGGGCAGTGCCTGCCCGTGCAGCTCGAGGCGCCAGGGGGCCGGCGCAGCGACCTGGCTCTGCTCCTCCTGCAGGCGGGTGATGCGTTTTTCCATGGACTTGGCCTGGCGCACCAGCTTCTCGTTGTCATATTCGCGCCCCCAGATGGCGAGGCGCTTGCTGCTGGCACTCAGGCGGTCTATCTCCTTTTGTTCGTCGGCCCGGCGCAGGCGGGCCTGCTCGTCCTCTTCGGCCAGCGCCACCCTGGCCTGACTGCAGGGCAGGGCGAAGCGATGAAGTCGTCCGTCCCGCAGGATCAGGGTCTCGCGGGTCACCCGATCGAGCAGGCGGCCATCGTGGGAGACCAGCACCAGGGCGCCCCGCCAGCCCAGCAGAAACTGCTCCAGCCAGAGCAGGGCGGGCAAGTCCAGGTGGTTGCTGGGTTCATCGAGCAGCAGCAGGTTGGGCTGGCGCAGCAGGGCGCGGCCTATCTGCAACCGGGTGTGCTGGCCGCCGCTCAGGGCGCTGGTGGGTAATTCGGCCTGCTCTTCGAGTTGCAGCTCGGTCAGCATCTTGTCCACCTGCCAGTCGGCGGCGGGGTCACCCCCCAGGGCATCCAGCAGCACGGCGCGGGTGCTGAGGGTTGAAAACCTGGCCGGCAGTTGCTGGGCCACGAACTCGCAGCGGCAGGGGGCGGCCTGCTGCACCCGTCCGTCATGGGGTTGCAACTCACCGGCCAGCAGGGCGAGCAGGGTGCTCTTGCCGCAGCCATTGGCGCCAATCAGGCCCAGGCGATCGCCGCTCTGGATGCCGAGATTGATGTGGTCAAACAAGGGGAGGTGTCCCGCAGTCATCTGCAGGGAATGGGTACTCATCAGGGTTGTCATGCTCTTGCTCTCTTAAATGGCGGGATCAGAAATCCCTGTCATCAGGAGCGCTGGCGACAACGGTCGAGAAAGGTCTCGGTGTGGAAGGAGTCGGCTTTGCTCGAACCCGCTATCGCAGCGCGATGGTATGCAGGCAAGAGCAGGCAAATGTGCCGAACAGGCGGGCCGAAATGATCGGGCACGCTTGGATAACCATGTTTTACCTCCTTGTTTTTCGTGATGGCACGGTGGGGCGATTATAAGCGCAGAAAAAATAACCGTCTATTCACGGCGGCGATCTGCGGGTGGGGCCGGAAGGAACATCATCAGATGCGGGGCAAAAAAACGCCCCGCTGGGCGGGGCGTGGTGATGGGTGTGTCAGTCGCGGGGGGTCTTGAGCGCCTGGATCACATCTTCATTGGGGGCCAGTCCCTCCACATGGTTGAAGCTGTCCAGCCCCTCCTGCGGGGTGAGGGTGAAGGCGTCGGCGCTCAGGTAGCTGCCGCTGCCGGCACTCTCGACCACGACGATGAGCTCAGGCTGCTTGTCGCCGTTGAGATCCTGCAACTTGAGCTCCTTGATGCTGCCATCGCGCGGCAGCACCTTGCCGTCGATGAACTGATCCAGCGGGAACTGGGGGTTGGCGCCGGAGTAGAGGCGCACGTCGTAGCTGCCGGTGGAGGCCGGCTCGCCACGCCCTTCGCTGACGGTTACTACCTGGCCTGAAGGGAGCGTCAGCTGTTTGAAGAACCCGTCCGCCGCCTGGCTGGCGAGGGGCAGGGTGAGCAGGCCGAGAGTAAGGAATAAGGCTTTCATGGATGTGACCCTTGTTGCTGCTTGTCTTGCGGTGTCAGTGGGCAGGGGCCTGGCCCACGCCCTGTCTGTGGTCGACCCGGGGCCGGTTGTCGGCCAGCCCCTGTCAACCCTGTGTTTACCAGATCTTGACCCGTTTGGCCGGATCAAGATAGAGCTTGTCACCCGGCTGGATGTTGAACGCCTCGTAGAAGGCGGGGATGTTCGGCACCACGCCGTTGACCCGGTATTCCGGCGGCGAGTGGGGATCCGAGGCGAGCAGCATCTGCATCAGCTCGGGGCGATACATGCCCTTCCATACCTGGGCCCAGCCGAGGAAGAAGCGCTGCTCCCCGGTGAAGCCGTCCAGCACCGGGGCCTCCTTGCCATCCAGCGACAGCAGGTAGGCCTTGTGGGCGATGGTAAGGCCGCCGAGATCGCCGATGTTCTCCCCCAGGGTGAACTGGCCGTTGACGTACTGCCCCTTGATGGGCTCGAAGCGGTTGTACTGAGCCACCAGCCGGCTGGTGCGGAAGCGAAACTCCTTGAGATCCTGGGGCGTCCACCAGTCGCGCATCACGCCGTCACCGTCGGATTTGGCGCCCTGATCATCAAAACCGTGACCCATCTCGTGGCCGATCACCCCGCCGATGGCGCCGTAGTTGACCGCATCATCCGCCTGCATGTCGAAGAAGGGGGGCTGCAGGATGGCTGCCGGGAAGACGATCTCGTTGTTGCTCGGGTTGTAGTAGGCGTTCACCGTCTGCGGCGACATGTGCCACTCGTCTCTGTCTACCGGCTTGCCGAGGCGTGCCAGGTTGTCGGCGTATTCGAAGGCGCGGGCCCGCTGCAGGTTGCCCACCAGATCATCGGCACGGATCGCGATGGCACTGTAATCTTTCCACTTGTCCGGGTAGCCGATCTTGGGTCTGAACTTGGCGAGCTTGGCCAGGGCCTGGGTCTTGGTGGCTGGCGACATCCAGTCCAGCTCCTGGATGCTCTGGCCGTAGGCGGTGCGCAGGTTCTCCACCAGCTGCTCCATGCGGGCCTTGGCCTCTGGCGGGAAGTAGCGCTCCACGTAGAGCTTGCCCACCGCCTCGCCAAGGTTGTTGTCCAGCACCCCGAGCGCTCGCTCCCAGGGGGCGCGCTGCTTGGGCGTGCCGCTCAGGGTAGTGCCGAAGAAGGCGAAGTTCTGGGCATCGGTCTGGCTGTCGAGGTAAGGGGCGAAGTCCGTGATGAGCTGCCACTTGAGGTAGGCCTGCCAGTCATTGACCGGGGTCTGCTGCATCACCTCGTTCAGGGCCGCGAGGTAGCTCGGCTGGCCGATGACCAGGCTCTGCTGCCCCACAAGGCCGGCCTGACCGAGATAGGCGTCCCAGTCGATGGCGGGGGCGAGGCGCTTGAGCTCGCTCACCTGCCCCTTGTTGTAGTTCTTCTCCCTGTCCCGCAGGGCCACGTTGTCCCACTGGATCTGGGCGAGCCGGGTCTCGAGAGCCAGGATGCGTTTGGCCTTGGCCCCCGTATCCGCCTCGCCGAAGCGGCTCAGCATGGCGGCGATGTGCTGCTCGTATTTTTGCAGCAGCGCCTGGCTGGCGGCATCCGTCTTGAGATAGTAATCCCTGTCCGGCAGGCTGAGTCCGGATTGATAGAGGTAGACCGCATAGCTGTCCGGTGCCTTGGCGTCCGCGTCTATCCAGAAGCCGAACGGGGCGTTGCCACCGATGCGGCCGCTCTGGGCGAAGGCGCGGGCGAGGTCCTGAGGGGTTCGGATCTGCTCTATCTCGCTCAGCATGGGCAACAGCGGCGCAGTGCCCTTGGCGTTGCGGGTCTTCTGATCCAGATAGCTCTGGTAAAGATCCCGGATCTGCTGGGCCTGGGTGCCGGCGGCGGCCTTGCCGTCCAGCCCTTCCACCAGCACCCGCACGTCCGCCAGGGACTTGTCCCGCAGCATGTAGAAGGCGCCGTCGGCGGGCCTGTCGTCCGGGATCTTGGCGGTACCGAGCCAGTGGCCGTTCACGTAGCGGAAGAAGTCGTCACCGGGTTTGACCCGGGTGTCCATGTTGGCCAGCGCGAGGCCGGAGTGCTTGTCTGTCTGGTCCGGTCCCTGACTGCAGCCGGCCAGCAGGGCCAGCCCGATGAGGCCGGCCAGTATGCTTTTCTTATTGTTCATTTTTCTGATTCCAATTCGGGTTACTCAGCGTCCCTGCCCAGGTCGGGAGGAAACTCACTCTAGCAGTCGGGTTAGCGCTTGATAAGCCCGACTCTGCTAAGATCGGCCTGGTCGTATTGGGGAAGCCTATGATTTCTCGTATTTATTCTCGTTTTTGTCAGACTCTGCCCGCACCGGAAGGTTCCCGGGGCCTGTTGGTGGCCTTCAGTGGCGGGCTCGATTCCACCGTGCTGCTGGTGCTGGCGGCCCGCTTTGCTCACGCCCACGGCCTCACCCTGCGCGCCCTGCACGTCCATCACGGCCTGAGCCTTCACGCCGACGACTGGGTGACCCACTGCGAAACGGTGTGTCAGCAACTGGCGGTGCCGCTCATCACCCGGCGGGTGAAACTGCAGCGGGGCTGCGGTGATAGCCTGGAGGCCCAGGCGCGGGAGGTACGGTATCAGGCCCTTGCCGCTCAGCTGGAGGAGGGGGAGTGGCTGCTCACCGCCCACCATCAGGACGATCAGCTGGAGACCCTGCTGCTGGCGCTCAAGCGTGGCGCCGGCCTGCGTGGGCTGGCGGGCATGGTGCCGAGCCAACCCTTTGCGGGTGGGCTGCTGCTGCGCCCCTTGCTCGAGGTGAGTCGGGCCGAGCTGGCGGAAGCCGCGCAGTCACTTCCTTATGGCTGGGTGGAGGATGAGAGCAACGAGGATGTGAGCTATGACCGCAACTTCCTGCGCCAGCAGCTCATCCCCCAGCTCAAGGCCCGCTGGCCTGCCATGGCCCAGACGGCGGCGCGCAGCATGGCGCTGTGCGCCGAGCAGGAGGCGCTGATCAACGAGCTGGCGGAGGCGGACTGGCAGGTGGCAGGTGAGGGCGATGCGCTGTGCATCGAGGCGCTGCAGCCGCTCTCCCCGGTGCGGCGCAACAACCTGCTGCGCCACTGGATCCGCCGCCTGGGGGGGGAGATGCCCTCCCGGGAGCTGCTGGGGCTGCTGTGGCAGGAGGTGGCGCTGGCGCGCGAAGACGCGAACCCCAGGCTGAGTCTGCAGGGGCTGGAGTGCCGCCGCTTTCAGGGGAGACTCCATCTGGTGCCGCCCGGCCTTGCCCCCCGTGAGGAGGTGTTGCCCACCCGGGCGGGGGAGACGCTCCGCCTGCCGGACGGACTGGGGACCTTCAGGCTGCTGTCATCGGATGGGGGAGAAGGGCTGCGCCCGCCACGGGAGGACGAGCCCCTATCGGTACGTTTTCAGGTGGCGCCAGGCGTCATGCTCAAGCCGGTGGGGCGGGTTGGCAGCCGACGCCTGAAGAAGTTGTTGCAAGAGTACGGGGTGCCTTCCTGGCAACGGGGACGCATCCCCATCCTCTACTACGGGGAGCAGGTGGCGCTGGTGGCCGGGCTCTTCGTCTGCGACGGATTTCTGGCGCCCGAGGGTGGCATGGCCTGGGAGTGGCGGCGTGCCGTCACCCTGGGCACTGGCTGACGGCACGGGATAAACGGCGCCCTATTCGAGGATGCCCGCTTCGCCGGCCTTCTTGCGGGCGTAGAGGTGGGCATCCGCCGTGGCATAGAGCCGCTCCACGTCCATGCCAGAGTGCCAGCTGGCGGCTCCCAGGCTGCACCCCACCGAGAAGGCGCTGAGCTCCTTGTGGCTGTGCAGTACATGTTGCAGCCGCAGCCAGACCGGGCGCCAGGCCTCGGGGTCCGCGGGTTGCAGCAAGAGGGCAAACTCATCCCCGCCGAGGCGAAACGCCTGATCCGTGCCGCGAATGCAGCCTTGCAGCAGTTGGGCGAAGCGGCTCAGCACCAGATCCCCCACCGGATGACCCCAGGTATCGTTGACCTGTTTGAAACGATCGAGATCCAGCAGCACCAGCACCAGACCGTGGGGTTCCCGGCAGTGTTGCTCCACCGCCCGGCCGATGGCCTCATCGAAATAGGCGCGGTTGCCAAGCCCGGTCAGATGATCGAGCCGCACCTGCTGTTCCAGCCGGCTCAACCGAAGATAGAGCGGCAGAGGCAGGCAGAACAGTTGGTGATATTGCTCCAGCAGCCGTCGCTGGCCGTCGCTCATGGGCTGATCCAGCTCGTACTGCAACTGGCCGAGCAACTGTTCATGCTGGCCGCGCAACTCGAAGCGATAGCCATGCAGCACCTGTCTGGCCTGGGGTGGGTGAGCGATGAGGCTGTGAGGCTGGCCGCAGTCGAGGTGGAGCGTGTGGATCCGGACAATCTTTGCCACCCGCTCGGCAAAGATTGCCAGCAGGGCGTCAAGATCCCGTTGCCTCAGCAACTCCTGAAGTTGCTGATA
Organism: Aeromonas sp. sif0611; assembly: GCF_019218845.1. Classification (NCBI taxonomy): domain Bacteria; kingdom Pseudomonadati; phylum Pseudomonadota; class Gammaproteobacteria; order Aeromonadales; family Aeromonadaceae; genus Aeromonas; species Aeromonas sp. sif0611. The sequence continues at coordinate 322,714 of NZ_JAHUWU010000003.1, forward strand.
AGGATCCTGCCCGGTCAGCGGCGTGAGCCGCTCCATCTGCTGTACCCACTGCTCTATGCCGTGTCCGAAGCCGTTCAATGACGATGTGTTTTCCACGTTGCAGCCTTGCACCTCTCCACTCATTAGGCGGGTTACTGCAATCCTCGTGCCCAAAATATGTTCGATGGAAAACAAAGGCGCTGGCTAGGCTTAACGAGATGAAATGGGAGGGTAAATAACCCCAGTGTGCCGCTTGTCGCGAGCTCCCGGAAGGGGCGGGATCCTGTCCCGTAGCCCTGAAGATGACCGGACGGTGCGAGGAGCCCGATGCACAGTCTCATCGTGCCATGGGGACAGATAAAAGAGAGGGATGTGTGTATGCCGATGTGTTGATCCTGCTGCTCTCCGCCGTCCTGCTGGTGGCCATCTTCCGACGCCTCGGTCAGCCGGTGATCCTCGCCTACCTGTTCGTCGGCATGCTGCTCGGCCCCCATGGCGCGGCCATCGTCACCGGGCAGGCCATGATGCAGACCATAGGGGAACTCGGCATCGTCTTCCTGATGTTCTCCCTCGGGCTCGAATTCTCGCTGCCGCGCCTGCTCGCCATGCGCAAGCTGGTGCTGGGGGTCGGCGGCCTGCAGGTGTTGCTCACCTCATTGCTGTTCTTCTGGCTCGGCTGGTGGTGGGGTCTGAGCCTGCCCCAGGCGCTGGTGGTGTCGGGCACCCTGGCCCTCTCCTCCACCGCCGTGGTGATCAAGCAGCTCGGGGAGTTGCAGCAACTCCATACCCGGCGGGCCCAGCTCGGGGTGAGCGTCCTGCTGTTTCAGGATCTGGCGGTGGTGCCGCTGCTGGTGATGATCCCCATCCTGGCCAGGCCCGAGGTGCAGGGCAGCGCCTTGCTGGCGGAAGTCGCCTGGGCCTCCCTCAAGGGGCTGTTTGCCCTGTCAGTCTTGCTCGCGGTGGGAAAATGGCTGCTGCCCATGGTGTTTCACGAGGTGGCGCGGGCGCGATCCGATGAGCTGTTCGTGCTCAGTACCCTGCTGGTAGCTCTGCTGGCGGCCTCTCTGACCCAGTGGATGGGGCTCTCCATGGCGCTCGGGGCCTTCCTGGCGGGCATGATGCTGGGGGAGTCCCACTACCGTCATCAGCTTGAGGTGGATATCAAGCCGTTTCGGGACGTCTTGCTGGGGCTCTTCTTCATCACCATCGGCATGACCATGGAGTGGACGTTGGTGGCGAATGCCTGGTGGCAGGTGCTGCTCTGCGTGTTCGGGCTCATCCTGTGCAAGTCGCTGCTGGTGCTGCTGGCGGGCCGGCTGATGGGGGAGCGCAAGCGCGATGCCATGGCGGCCGGCATCATGCTGAGTCAGGTCGGCGAGTTCGGCTTCGTGCTGCTGGCGCTGGCGAGCCACCATGGCCTGCTCGGTCACGAGATGGTCTCCTTGCTCATCGGCGTCGGCGTCATCACCCTTTCTCTCACCCCCTGGTTGGTGCAGCGGGCGCTGGGGCTCGCCCACTCCCTCACCGACGGGGCCCTGCTCTCGCGCGCCGGGGTCGCCCAGTCGGGGCTCAGCAAGCATCAGCATGTCATCATCGCCGGCTTCGGGCGTACCGGGCAGACCTGTGCCCGCTTTCTCAAGCTCGAGGAGATCCCCTTTCTCGCGCTGGATCTCGATCCCGAGCGGGTGAGCGAGGCCAAGCTAGCGGGGGAGCAGGTGGCGTTTGGCGATGCCAGCCGGCGCGACATCCTGCTGGCGGCCGGTCTGATGCGGGCTCGCCTGGTGATCATCACCTTCGACGATCGCAAGCGGGTCGATGCCATGCTGACGCAGATCCGGGCGTTGGCGGGGGATCTCAAGGTGCTGGTACGAACCCGGGACGACAGCTTCCTCGAGCACTACAAGCAGGCCGGGGCCTTCGAGGTGATCCCGGAGTCCCAGGAGGGGGCCCTGATGCTGGTGTCCCACCTGCTGGTCAACTGCGACGTCCCCCTAGGCCGGGTGATCCGGCGCATGGAGCACGAGCGCAGCAGCCAGTACCGCTTCCTGCATGGCTTCTACTGGGGAGATCAGAGTGCGGGCAACCTGGAGACGGATCAGTTGCTGGAGCGGCTGCACCCCGTGTTGCTGCACGATCAGGCCTGGGCGGTTGGGCGTCGGGTGCGGGAATTGCCCCTGGGGGAGGTGCGCATCAAGGCGGTCCATCGCGGAGAGCGGAGCCTGGAGCCGAGGGCCGATCTGAGGCTGCTCGCGGGAGATCGGCTGGTGCTGTTTGGTACGGCCGTGGCCATGGAGCAGGCGGAGCAGCGCCTGCTGGAGGGGCATTAGGCCCCCGGTCCGGGCGACGACTGCCTGTTCAAGCCTCCTCGCGGATCCGCTCTTCGATGTCCAGGAAAGACTCGATGTGCTGACGTTGCGCCATTGCATCCTGATACCCCAACCTTATCAACTGCTGACAGTAACCCGGGTGAAACATCAGGAAGCTGGCCAGACTGCTGCTCTCCTGGCCGTTCACCCCCAGTACCCGCAGCAGGCGGCGCAACTGGGTCGGCAGCTTGGGCAGATAATCGAGGGCGATGAGGTCGAGATCCTGGCTTGGCCTGATGACACAGGTCTCCACCTGGCGCAGCTTCAGTCGGTTGCGCTCCCGCGGCGGGATGAGGGACAGGGTCTGGTTGATGCGTCCCAGTCGCTCCAGATCCGAATTCAGGGTGTCGGAGAAGACGGTGTTGAGCAGGTGGCTGGCGATGTTGGAGCTGGTCAGGCGGCTCTGGTGCGGGGACGCGCCCCCCTGATGGGGTGAATCCAGCGTCACCAGCAGGATCCGCTCTGCCCCCAGGTGAATGGCGGGGCTCAAGGGGCTCAGCTGGTGGATGGAGCCGTCACCGTAGAAACGATCGCCTATGGGGGTGGCGGGAAAGACGAAGGGCAGTGCTGCCGAGGCCAGCAGGTGATCCGAGGTGAGCAGGGTGCGCAGGCCGCGCCGCCTGGCCCGCTCCCAGGGCTGATGCTCGGCCCGCCCCTGGAAGAAGGTGGTGGAGAGGCCGTCGTCATAGTCGGAGGCGGTGATGGCGATGGCCTCCAGGCTGCCGTAGAGGATGTTGTCATCGATACGGTGATAGTCGATGAGCTGATCGAGCAGGCGGCGCAGGGGGGCATTGTCGAACAGGTGGAAGGCGTGGTTGCTCTGGGGGCTGATGAGACCGGCCGAGCCCTGATACAGGGTGCGCCACAGCAGCTGGCAGGGATGAAAGTCGAAGATGTGATGGGTCTCGAAACGGCGCCAGACCCATTCCAACTTGCGCACCCCCAGGTGAAAACAGGAGGCGTAGCACGCCAGCGCCGTGATGTTGAGGGCTCCCGCCGAGGTGCCGCACAGTATGGGGAAGGGGATGCCGAGGTTGCGGGGATAGAGCTCGGCCACTGCCTTGAGGACGCCGACCTGATAGGCGGCGCGAGCACCACCACCGGTCAACAGGAGAGCTGTATTGGGTCTGGCCATGCTGCTGTCCCTTATTGTGATAGCGCCACGGCTGATAAAAGGAGGTCTGCCATGATGCTGCGCCTTATTGTGATTGCAAGGGCGGGGTGCCACCGCGCAATTTAACTATAAGACGTTGTATCCCGGATAAAAATGGGCCGCCTCATCATTTTTTGAGGCGACCGGTACGGCGGGATCAGGCCTCGCTTCTGGGCTGGGTCAGCTGATCGAAGGCGGCGAACACGGGGGGGCTTGCCAGGATGCGACCATGGCCTAGCCCACGGGTGCTGACCAGTCGGGTGCGGCCATCCTCTACCGCCCGCAACGAGTCTTTATGGGGGGCGAACCTGTCCTCCTCGTCGTGAACGATGAGGGCCGCCCCCTGGCGGCGGGCGAGACGACCCAGGGGATCGACAGTGCTCAAGGGATGCTGGTATTCGTGCTCGATCTCCTTGACCACCGCATCGAACAGCCGGATGGAGTAGCCGGAGCGGGCCACCATGCCATAGAGCTGGGGCACATAGTCGAGCACGGGCGAGATGAGCAGCAGCGGCAGCGTGTCGAGGGCGGGGTGGCGGCTGCTGAGGGTGACGGCGCCCCCCATGCTGTGGGTGATGACCCCCTGAACTGGGCCGACGCGCGCTAGGATTTCGTCGAAGGCGCGCACGAAGCGGGGCAGGTGCCCCGTGCTGCCCTCGCTCTGGCCGTGGGCGGGGTGATCATAGGCCAGCGCGGTGAAGCCCTGGGCGGCGATATGGTTCATCAGCGGGTAGAACTGGCTGGCACTGCCGGACCAGCCGTGCATCAGCAGCCACACCGGGCCCTGGCCAAGCCGGTAGCTCATCAGGGTACCCTCACCGGTGTGGATGGCCTGCTGCACCAGCCCGGCGGGGGCGGCGACCTCCCGGGTTGGGCGCTGGGGGGTGAGCAGCAACTTGCTGGCGGTGCGTTTGGCGTGGGCCGGTGCCAGTGCGTGGTGCAACCGGGTGCCAAGCCCCAGCAGCAACTTGCTCGGGCTGACGCGGCGGGTGTTGAAATAGATCTTGCTGCTCATGGTCATCCTGTGGTTTTTATGTGCGAACGTTCGTGCTTTTTTGTCTGTTTTTAAAAAGAGGAGCCAGAACCTCAGCGCCAGCTGGTCAGCAGATCTTCCACCTCGGGCCAGAAGTGGCGGGCCGGATCCTGACACAAGTCCAGCGCATTGAACACCTGATCTCCCAGATAGAGGCCATATAGCCGGTAGACGGCGCGCCAGGGATCCAGATCCCTGCGCCACTCTCCCTTCTCCTGGCCCTGCACCACCTGGCGAGCCAGATAGTCGAGCCAGAAACGCACCAGCTGGCGGGCCGCCTGCTGCACCTCCCCCTCCTGGGCCGAAGTCCAGGCGTCGAGGAACATGCAGCGTCCGGCAAAGCTCTGGTTCCACGCCAGCCAGGCCTGCAGCAGGGCCAGCAGTTTCTCCTGCTGGGTGCCGTGCCGTTGCTGGCGCACCGGCTGGATCACCCGCTCCCGGAACACCTCGGCGGAGTAGGCGAGCACGGCGATCTGCAGGTTGTCGCGAGACTGGAAATGGGCAAACAGGCCGCTCTTGGACATCTCGCATGCACTGGCCAGCGAGCCTATGGTCAGGCTCTCGAGCCCTTGCTGGCTCGCCTGCTCGAAGGCGGTCTGCAAAATGTTGTCGCGGGTCAGACGGCCCTTGCTCATCGCACTCTCCTCTCTGGGTTCTGCAGCATAAAGTACGATCGTGCTAATTGTCGAGCCACAAACCGCCATAGTGGTGGAGACAAGCTGCTGACTCAGCTGTCCTTGATGTCCATCTGCTGCAGGGCGATGACCGCCTGGGTGCGGTTCTTGACCCCGAGCTTGCGGAAGATGGCGGTGATGTGTGCCTTGATGGTGGCCTCGGAGACGTTGAGCTCCCAGGCGATCTGCTTGTTGAGGCTGCCGTCCCGCAGCATGATCAGTACCTTGTACTGCTGGGGGGTGAGGCTGGCCAGCTTGCTGGCAAAGTCGGGGCCATCCTCGGACTCGGGGTGGAGGGAGATCCCTTCCGGCACCCAGTTATCCCCCCCGATCACCGTATTGAGGGCGCTGACCAGCTCCTTCATGGGAACCGACTTGGGAATGAAGCCCAGGGCCCCGAGGCGCAGCACCTGCTGGATGATGGCGGCATCTTCCGAGGCAGAGACCACGACGATGGGCAGGTCCGGGTACTGGCCGCGCAGATAGGCCAGCCCCTCGAAGCCATTGGCCCCCGGCATCTTGAGATCGAGCAGCAGCAGATCGACTTCGGGGTGCTCCGCGAGCAGGTGGGTCAGGCTGTCGATGGAGTCGGCCTCCAGCAGCCTGGCCTCGTCGATGGCCATGTGCACCGCTTGATAGAGGGCGCCCCGAAACAGGGGGTGGTCATCTGCGATGACGATGGTAAATTGGCTGTCCATTGCTCACATTTTTGCTAACTGATTGTTTTGAAAAATCAAACTAGCACTGCTCCCCAAGGGGGTCAAACTCGCTGGTGTGCAAATGTGAGGCGACCATGAGATGTCGTGCCAACAGGGCCGACGGGATGCTCATGAACAACCCCAACGCAGGAGGCAATTGATGGGATCCTTGGTATTGACGGTAGGCACAGGTTCCACCTGGGCAATGCGGGCGTCGCTGGTGCTCGCCATGAGCGGGCTGGAGTGGCAGGAGCAGGTGTTCGATCTGGAGGATGCCAAGGCGTTGCAACGGCTCAAGCGCACGGCGCCGGCCGGGCTTGTGCCCTGGCTGGATGACGGCGAGCTGCGCATCCACGACTCCCTCGCCATCGCCGAGTATCTCGACGAGCTGTGCCCGGCGCGTCACCTCTATCCGACGGACCGGGCCGAGCGGGCTAAGGCCAGGAGTCTGTGCGCCGAGCTGCACGCGGGCTTTGGCCAGATCCGTAGTCGTCTGCCCTTCTTTTTGGGAGCGCCGACCCAGAGCGAGCCGCCGGTAGAGACCATCGGCGAGCTGGCTCGCTTGCAGACCATCTGGTCCCAGGCGAGAGGGCGCTTCTACTTTGGGGAGGCGGGGATCCTGGATGCCTTCTATGCGGTGATGGCCTATCGGTTGGCGAGCTACGGCATTTCGCTGCCCGGTCAGGCGGGCGCCTATCAGCAAGTCTTGCTGGCCTGGCCCCTGTGGCAGGAGACTCTGGTCAAGGCACGGCTGCAGTGGCCGGCCATCGCCCGGCAGTCTGCATGAAGTGTGCCTGTGCAATGAGAGAGGGGAGCCACTGGCTCCCCTCTTCGTTTGTCCGATACGGGCCCGGTTATGGCTGCCGGCCGGCGAACACCACCACCACCTTGTCCTCCCCCTTCTCCCGCACGAAGCTGTAGGGCGCATCGGACAGCTTCTTGTGGCTGCCTGCCGCCACCGCCGGGTGGGCAGCGCGGAACTGGCCGAGTTGCTGCCAGTGCTTGACCAGATCGGCCTTCTCGCCGCTCCCCAGCTCCTGCCAGTTCATGTCGGATCGCACGCTCTGATCGAACACGCCGCCATCCTTGGCGAGCCCGCGGCCGGACTCGTCCCCGTAGTAGAGCTGGATGCCCCCCGGCAGCATCATGAAGCTGCTCGCGACCCGTCGTTGTAGCGGCACGTCCTGATAGTCGCCGAAGAACAGCTTGGTGTCGTGGGAGCTGATGTAGCTCAGCACGTTGAACTCGGCATCCTGGTTGATGCGGCTGGCGTAGCTGGCATAGGTGGGCTCGGCGCCTGCCATGCATTGGGCCTGTGGCAGGGCGAACTCCCGCTGATAGTCGAAGTTGATCAGGGAATCGAAGCCGTTCTGATACCAGAAATCCTTGGCGACTCCGTGATCCCACACCTCACCCACCATGTAGAAGGGCAGATCGTCGAGCGCCTTGTCCGGGTTGGCGGCCTTCCACTCTTTGAGCGCGGTGGTGCCCGCCTGCTTGAGCTTGGCCCAGACCGCGGGCTCCAGATGCTTGACGGTGTCGGCCCGGAAGCCGTCGATGCCAAAGCGGCGCACCCAGTCGGTGTGCCAGGCGATGAGGTAGTCGCTCACGGTGGCGTTGGGCAGGGCCTTGGCCCGGGTGTCTTTTTTCGCCGCCAGCAGCGGCGGCAGGCCCACCGGCTTGGTGGACTCGGTCAGGAAGTCCGGCAGCCCCGCCACCGAGCCGGTGACATCGTCGGTGCCGGGCTGCGGGTAGCCGGGCAGGCCGGCGCGCACCCAGTCAGGGCCCCACCATTTGCTGCTCCAATCGCTCGATTGATAGTCGATAAACTGGTTGTAGCCATGCCAGTTGAGGCCACCGTTCGGGCGCCACTCGTTCCAGCGGGTCGGCAATTTGCCGGTGTTCTGGGTGAGATCGGTGAGCCCCAGATCCTGCAGATCCGCCAGGGTGGCGTAGCCGGCGTGGTTCATCACCACGTCCAAGATGATCCGCATGCCGCGCTTGTGGGCCTCGTCCACCAGGGTCTTCAGGCTCTCCTCGTCGCCGTAGTTGGGGTCAATCTTGGTGAAGTCCAGCGCCCAGTAGCCGTGGTAGGCGTAGAAGGGGAAGTTACCCTGTTCGCCACCGCCGATGAAGCCGTGCACCTGCTCCACCATGGGGGTGATCCAGATAGCGTTCATGCCGAGGGACTTGATGTAGTCGAGCTTCTCGGTCAACCCCTTGAAGTCGCCGCCATGCCAGGTGGCGACCTCGTCCTGACCATCTTTCTGGCGGCCGAAGCTGTGGTCATTGGCGGGATCGCCGTTGTGGAAGCGGTCGGTCAGCAGGAAATAGACGCTCGCCTGCTCCCAGCTGAACGGTGCTGGCTTGGCCGCCTTGACCGGCTCGAGCAGCAGCAGGCCGCCGCTCTCCTTGCTCGGTGTCAGGGTCAGCTTGCCGCCCTTGACCACGGCCTCCTGCCTGGAGTAAGCATCCCGCAACCGGGTGCCGTCGGGCCAGACTCCCTTGAGTGATGCCGTGACCGGGCCGCCGTCCCAGGTGATACAGGGCTCTGTGGGGGGTTGGCGCTTGAACTCGCTCTTCTTGGTTGCTCGCAGCACCTTGAGGCTGGGGGTATCCGGGTTGAAGGTGAATTCGTAGTCACCGGCCAGCATCACCCTCAGGGTGAAGCTCGCCCCCTTGCTGCACTTGTCCATGGGCTGGGCTGTGCCGAAGGGGAGCGGCCTGGCCTCGGTCGGCCCGAAGCTGGTGCCGCAGCTGTTGCCCGCATCGGCGATGCGGATCTGGTGGCTCCCCTTGTCCAGCCTGTGGGTCAGGGTGACGATTCCCTTGTCCAGCGTCAGCGCCTCGGCCACCGGTTTGCCATCCACGTGGAGATGCACCTCGGGGGCGGCCAGCGCCTGACCGACGAACAGTGGCGTGGCCAGCAGGGCGAGCCACAGGGAGGATGGGCGGAGATCGAAACGAGGCGAGGGACGCATAGGCCATTCCTTGAGCTGAGTGAGGAGATCGGGTTCCGTTGAGGCACTCATTCTAGGGGCCCTGCGGGTGGGCTTGGACCGGCAAAATGCCGATTTGTGAGGTCAGTTCAAATGGTTACGTTTTCAAGCCCGGCAAAGTGTGATGGCCGCCCTGCTGCCCGGAGCGCGGCGCCATAAAAAATGCCGGTCGATGGACCGGCATGTTCAGGTGGGGCTGTTCGCCTGCGGGGGATCGTTCGTCAGACGGTAAAGAACTTGAAGTTGACGAAGGCCACCGCGATGAAGGAGGCGACCATGCCGCTGATGCAGAGCACCGCAGGGCGGATGGACGGCCAGCGATGGGCCAGCAAGATGATGGCCAGCAGGGTCGGGTAGAGGCCGAACATGTAGCGCGGCATGGCGTTGAGCCCGGTCATCAGCGGTATGGTGCAGCAGATGAACATCAGGGTCGCCTCGGCCCAGCGCTTCTGGCTGAACAGGTAGCCGTTCAGGCACCAGCCGAAGATCACCATGATGGAGAGGTAGGCCTTGCGACCGCCCAGCTCGAAGCCGCTCAGCCACCAGTCCAGGGGGCTGTCCATGTAGCGACCCCAGGCGACCTGGATGTGCTTGAAGGCGAGCGCATCCCCGGTCAGGTGATAGAGGTAGACCATGTAGGAGAAGAGGCCGAGGGGGATGAGCCAGAGGGTGAACACCACCTTGAAGGCCCGCTCGGTGAAGCGGAAGAATTCGCGCCAGCCATAGGCCTGCAGCGCCAGGATCAGCACGGGGAACACCATCATGACCCCCAGGTTGCGGGTGCCGGAGATGAAGATGCCGAGGAAGGCCACCATCAGCCACTGCTCGCGGTAGGCGAACAGGAACATCCCCAGCATCAGCGCCATGAACATGGACTCGGTATAACCGGAGACGAAGTAGGCGGAGAAGGGGGAGAAGGCCAGCAGCCAGACCCCGAAACGGGCGGTCTCATCCCCCAGCTTGAGCTGGCGCAGCACCAGCAGCATCAGCGGCAGGCTGATGAAGAAGGCGATGTTGGCCACCAGCATCAGGCCGATTAGGCTCTCGATGTTGAGCAGGCTGGAGAGCCCGCCAGCAAGCATGGGATAGAGCGGCATGAAGGCCCAGTTCGCCGCGTTGCCCTTGCTCAGCCAGCGTGGGTAGAGGTCGTAGCCGTTCTCGATGATGCGCTGGAACCAGACGCAGTCGAACTGGCAATAGGCTTGCAACGGGCCTATGTCGGGGGCGCCGTAGAGCTGGACGCCGAAATAGCCCATGCCGTACAGGGCCACCCGGCTCAGCACGAAGGCGGCGATGATCATCAGCCAGTCGCGGCTGCTGATGCGCAGTGACGGGCGATAGGGGAGGGCATCCCCGGCGAGGGGAGGAGTATTGGTCATGTCATTCATCAGGCAAAAACCCAGACGCGAGAGAGTATGTAGGTGAGTACGGTAACGGTCAGGGTGGCAATCACCACCGGCAGCAGTCCGGAGAGGCCCGCAAACAGCAGGCCGCTCAGGATCAGGTTACGCACCGCCAGGGAGAAGAGGGCCACCAGCAGAAACTTGCTGGCGGCACCCTGCTTCTGGAAGGTGATGTAGCGATGGCCGAAAAACGAGAACCAGAACGCGATGGCAAAGGCCAGGGTCGTGACCAGATGCTCAGAGATGGCGGGCCAGGTATGGAACAGGGCGATGGAGGTGCCCAGATCGACGAGGGTCGCCCCCCCGCCGACAAAACCGAAGCGAACCAGCCGCCAGAATTCCTCGCGGGAGATCATTGGGACGCCGGCTCCTGCTTGTCCGCATCCTGCGCCTTTTCACTCTGGGTTGCCGCCGCATCCGGCTGCTTGCCCGCATCCTGCCGGGCATATTGGCCGTAGACTCCCTCGATGAGGTAGACGGGGCGCTGCTTCACTTCCACGAACATGCGGCCTATGTACTCGCCTATGATGCCGAGCGACAGCAGCTGAATGCCGCCGAGGAACAACATCACCGACATCAGGGAGGCGTAACCCGGCACGTCGATGCCGAAGAACAGCACCTGGGTGATGATCTTGAGGATATAGAGGAAGGCGATGAAGGAGACGCCGACCCCGACGTAGCTCCACACCCGCAGCGGCCAGCTGGAGAAGCTCATCAGGCCGTCGAGGGCGAAGTTCCACAGCTTCCAGTAGTTGAACTTGGTCTCGCCGGCGTGGCGGGCGGGACGCTCGTAGGGCACGCCGACGGCGCGGAAACCGGCCCAGGCGAACAGCCCCTTCATGAAGCGGTTGCGCTCGGGCAGTTGCTTGAGAGCCTCGACCACCTTGCGATCGATGAGTCGGAAGTCACCGGCGTTCTCCGGCAGCTTGGTGCTGGTGGAGAGGGCGTTGAAGAAGCGGTAGAAGCCGCCGGCGGTGAGGCGTTTCATCGGGGTGTCGGCGCTGCGATCCACCCGGATACCGTAGACGGTGTCGTAGTCGCCGGTCTGCCACAGCTTGACGAATTCCAGGATGAGGGCGGGGGGATCTTGCAGATCCACATCCATGGGGACCATGGCATCGCCCTTGGCCTGATGCAGGCCTGCGGTCATGGCCGCTTCCTTGCCGAAGTTGCGGGCCAGGTTGACCAGGGTCACGCGGGGATCGCGGGCAATGGCCTGTTCGACCACTTCACGGGTGCGGTCGCGGCTGCCGTCATTGACGAACACGATTTCAAGCCGGTCTTTGAGGGGAGCCAGTTCGGCATCTATCGCGCTGATGAAGGCGTCTATGCTCTCTTCCTCGTTGTAAACGGGCACGACCAGAGAGAGTCGAAAATCGGCATGCGACATGGGAACTTCCTTATTGAAAGAATTATTTTATAAGACTACTGATGCTGGGATCTTCAGCTTCACTGCGCGACGGTCAGGCGTACCGACTGGACGTTGAGCGGTGTCGGAGCGGAGAGCGCAAGGAAGTTGGGATGCTTGGGATCGGCTGTCAGGGAGTCGCCCGGCAGGTTGAGCCTGATTTCGTTGATGCCCGCCTTGGCCAGCTTGACCGTGGTGGTGAAATCATGGCCGAGCGCCACCTTGAGCAGGGTGCCGGCTTGCGGACTGTTGATCCTGGCCTGGATGGTGAGCTGCTCAGGTTGATCCTGCTGTTTGGGCAGCACGAAATAGAGTCCACCCTGACCGCTCAGCTCGGTGCCTTGCTCGCTCGGCTTCTTGGCCCAGCCTTCGCTCGAGAGGAAGCGGCTCGGTTTGGTCAGGTTGAGTTCGTTGCCCGGCTGGTAAGTCATGCTGGAGTTGTGTTCCCAGAAGCGGGTCTTGCCTTCCAGGTAATAGAGTTTGTAAGCCAGGCTCACGTTGGGGTGAGCGGCCAGGTAGAGGGTGTAAAGGTAAAAACCGCTCAATGCCAGGATGGCAGCCAGAAAACCGAACTTTTTGTAGGTCATATTACTCACTCGATGCCCGACGGATAGGTAGGCTGGATTCGCGCATATGCTAATCCAATTGCAAAAAAAGCATAGTGGATCACAAAAATAAATTTGCTCACATATTAACCCCCAATCCCCCTGCGTACCAAGGGGCTTTGGTGTCGTGCGCATCCTGCTTTTGTGGCGGGCATCCAGTGCGACCTGGGCCCTGTCCTGCCCATGGCCTTATCAGGCAAATGGCTGATATAGTGCATCGCTGTGGCAGGATCTGTCGCCATTTTCGTTTGACAGAATTAAGATGACCCGTCCCGCTGTCAAGGATGACCCATGAGACTGCTCTGCCTGTGTGTGCTCTGCTGTTTGCCCCTTCACTCGCTGTTGGCTCAACCGCTTTGTCCTTCCCCGCTGCGCGTCGGTTTCGATGACTGGCCCCCTTACCACTATTACCAGCAGGATGGCGACAAACGGCGGCTGCGCGGCTTCGCGGTCGACTATCTCAACGCCGTCTCGGCCCGGTTGGGATGCCGTCTCATCTACGTAGAGCGTCCCTGGAAGCGGGGGCTGCACGAGCTGGAACTGGGGCGCCAGGACATCGCCATGGAGGCCTACTTCACTGAGGACAGGGCGCGCTATGCCTGGTTCTCCACCGCCTACAATCCGGGGAGGACGGCGCTCTGGGTGCGCAAGGCCGGCACCGACGATGAAACGGATCTGGGGAGCTGGCTGGCTCAGGGCCACCGGCTGGGGATCACCCGGGACTACTACTATGGCGCCGAGATCTCCGAACTGCTGCGCCGTTACCCTGATCAGGTGAGCGCAGTCAATGACGTGCAGAATTACCGCAAACTGGTGCTGGGTCGGATAGACGGATTTCTCGGGGATAGTTTGGCCACTCCCTGGGGTCTGAAGAAAGAGGGGCTGTCGGAGGAGGTGGTCCCCCATGTGATGGGGATCTACGAGACGCCGACCTCTTTCATGTTGAGCAAAAAGACGATATCGAGCGAATTCGTGCAGCGATTCAATCAGGCGATCATGGCCGTTGGCAAGAGCGGGGAGCATGCGCTCATCTGGCGACGCTACACCTCCGCCCGCTAGCAAAGTCGCCGCCATTCCCGCATCATGGGCACCTGACCGTTGCGCCTGACAGGCCGAAGTGAACCGATTTGAGGCAAGCGTGGTAAGAAGCATGGGTAAGAAGTATTGGTTGGCATTGGCAAACCTTATCTGGCTGGGCTGCTGGCCGGCTGGCATGGTCCATGCCAGCACAGAACAGATGGTGGTGGCCAGTCCCAGCATCCAGCATGACTGGTATCAGAACAGTACCGCAGAACAGGCACGCCATGAGCTGGAGCTGCAACTGCAGGAGGCGGTGCTTGCCCAGTTGCACCCGGATTTCTATCGGCTCTGGCAGCAGTTGCAGAAGACCCCGGCCGATCGGCGCGGCGCCCTCTACGACGAAGCCTTCGGCAAGCTGGCGCGTTTCCAGCAAACCTGGCGCGCCATGGACCTGGTCGCCCGCGAGCAGATGCAGACCCTTAAGCTGGACCTGACCAAGCCCCTGGCCCATGAGCCCCTGGGTGACAACCTGCTGGATCAGGTCAAACAGCTCAGGCCCCAAGTCGCCGAATATGAGGCCGTACGCGATGAAGTGCGCAAGCTGCTGGCCATGCCCATGGCCAAGCATTGGCCGACCCTGGACATGCCGACCCTGCGAGCCGGGGAGAGCGCTACCGAGCTTGGCCAGATCCGCTCCATCCTCAACGAGCTGGGGGACGGTGCCCCGAACCACCAGGATGCCACCTATGACGCCGAGACAGAGCAGGCCATCAAGCAGTTCCAGCGCCGCCATGGCCTGACCGCCGACGGCATCATCGGCCGTCAGACCCGCTCCTGGCTCAATACCGGGCCGCAAGTGCGTGCCAGCCTGCTGCTGCGCAACCTGTGGCGTCGGGATCTGGTGGATCACCTCGCCGGCCGCTACGTGCTGGTCAACATCCCGGATTACCGCCTGAGCGTGGTGGAGTCAGGCAGCGAGGTCTTTACCAGTCGGGTCATCGTCGGCAAGGAGCAGCGGGCCACCCCCATCCTTGCCAGCGAGATCCGCTCCATCGTGCTCAATCCCGCCTGGCATGTGCCGCGTTCCATTCTGAGCAAGGACATTCTGCCCAAGCTGGGACGGGATCCCGCCTATCTGGATCGCGAACAGTTCGAGGTGATCGACGGCGAGGGCAATCCGGTGCAGTTCAGCGAAGATGGCTGGCACCATGCGCTGGCGTCGGGCTTCCCTTACCGGTTGCGGCAAAAGCCGGGGGATCACAATGCCCTGGGGCGCTACAAGTTCTACCTGCCGAACAACGATGCCATCTACCTGCATTCGACGCCGCGCAGGGCTCTGTTCGAGCAGGGGGCACGTGCCTTCAGCTCCGGTTGCATCCGGGTCGAGCATGCGGACGATCTGGCCGAGCTGCTGCTCGCGGACTCCCGCTATCAGCCGGACAAGGTCGCCAGCATCCTGAAAGAGACCCAGACCAAGTGGTTGCCGTTGACTACCCCTATCCCGGTGTTCACCGTCTACTGGAGCAGCTGGATCGATGAAGAGGGGCGCCAGCAACTGCGCAATGATATTTACGGATTCGATCGAGTGAGCTTTCAGAGCCGCTTGCTGTGATCCCCGCCACAGAGTGAAGAGCCCGGCCAGTGCCGGGCTTTTTCATGGGCCTTTGCGGTTTGACATGACTTTTACGGGCGGGTAGTTTCGGCCTCTGTATCATATTCATTCACCACTGTTACTTCACTCTGGAATGGACGGACAACGGATGCTGGAACAAGAGATAAGCCGACGCCGTCTGCTGCTGGGGGCCGGTTGCCTGATGGGGGCCAGCCTGCTGTCGTTCCCGGCCGTGGCGAGCCGCAGTACCACAGGGCGTGAACTCAGCTTCTTCAACCTCAATACCGGCGAGCGGGTCAACGCCAGCTATTGGGAGAATGGCCGTTATCTGAACGATGGTCTGGCGGAGCTCAACCATATCTTCCGCGACTATCGCCGCAACGAGGTGTTCAACATCGACAGGAAGCTGTTCGATCAGCTCTTCCTGCTGCAGCACAAGCTGGGCCGCAAGGGGGAGATCCAGCTCATCTCGGGGTATCGCTCCCCGGCCACCAATCGCCAGAAGCGCCAGCGCAGCCGTGGCGTCGCCAAACACAGCTACCACACCCTGGGGCAGGCGGTGGATGTGCGCATCCCCGGCGTGCAGCTGGCGCACTTGCGTAAGGCGGCTCTGAACCTCAAGGTCGGCGGCGTGGGTTACTACCCCTCCGACAACTTCGTCCACCTCGACACCGGCCCGGTGCGCAGCTGGTAACGGGTTGGCACAGGAGGGCTCCGAGCTGCTAGGCTCTGGGCACTATCCAGAGGAGAGACAGATGAAGCAGATTCTGATCGGGGGCCTGATCGCCCTGCTGCTGACCGGGTGCAGCAAGCTGAACCGGGAAAACTACGACAAGCTGAAGATGGGGATCACCTATGCCGAGGCGAGCGCCATCCTTGGCAAGGCGGAGCGCTGCGACGATGCGCTCGGCACCACCAGCTGCGTCTGGGGCGGGGACGGCAAGAACATCAAGATCCGTTTCATCGCCGACAAGGCCACCTTCTTCAGTTCGGAAGGGATCAACTGAGTCAGTTTTTTCACTGCCATCAGCAACAAAAAAGCGCCATCCGGCGCTTTTTTGTTGTGTGCAATCCAGCCAATCTGGCCAGAAACTGGCGCGCTCAGTGGGTGGCGTACTGGTAATTGAAGGTGGGGAGTCCCCACTTGAAGCGCACCGCCAGCAGCCGCAGCACGAAGCCGATGCCGATGGCCCCGAAGGCGGCCCAGTCATTGGGCAGGCCTTGATCCAGCGCGAAGCAGTAGAGAGCGGCCGTCACCAGGGAGACAGCGGCGTAGAGCTCGCGCTTGAACACCAGCGGGATGCGCTGGCACAGGAGATCCCGTAGCACGCCGCCAAAGACGCCGGTCACCACCGCCATGATGCAGGCGATGCCGGCCCCGTGTCCCATCTCGAGCGCCCGGGCGGCGCCAAAGATGGAGAAGACCACCAGCCCCAGGGCATCGAGCGCCAGGAACAGCTTGCCGAGATAACGCATCAGCGGGGCCGAGATGACGCCTGCCATGGCTGCCCCCGCCACCAGCAGCACATATTCGGGGTGCTCCACCCAGAGCAGGGGGTAGTGCCCCAGCAGCACATCCCGGATGGTACCTCCCCCTATGGCCGTCGCCGAGGCGATGATGACGACACCAAACAGATCCATCCGCCGCCGGCCCGCCGCCAGCGCGCCAGTCATCCCTTCGGCCACCAGGCCGAGCAAGAAGAGTGCATGTAACATGAGTTATCCCAGGGTGCGAGAAAGGCCCGCATCCTAACAAGCCTGGTCTGGCACGACAAGTACTCTCACGTTTGCATTAGATTAAGTAATGAAAAGGGGGCCCATGCCCCCGTTTTTGGTTATGTCTGCGCGGCTCAGCGGCGAAGCTGCTCGTTGCGATACTGATCCACCCACATGGCGGTGGCGCCACAGATGGCGACCGGCATCACGAACAGATTGACCACGGGAATGGCGGAGAAGAGGGTGACCAGGGCACCGAAGCTCAGGCACTTGCCGCGGCGCTGCTTCAAGGCATCGCGCATGGTGATGAAGTCGATCTTGTGGTTGTCGAACGGGTAGTCCACATACTGGATCGCCATCATCCAGGCGCTGAACAGGAACCAGAGCACAGGTGCCAGGGTCTGGCCCACTACCGGAATGAGGAACAGGATCAGGCAGCCGATGGCCTTGGGCAGGTAGTACTTCAGCTTGGTCCACTCGCGGCTGAAGGTGCGCGGCACGTCCTTGACCACATCCAGCATGCCGGTGTCGCTCACCGCCTCGCCGGTGAGGATCTGCTCCACCTTCTCCGCCAGCAGGCCGTTGAAGGGGGCCGCTATCCAGTTGATCACCGAGCTGAAGATGAAGGAGAACACCACCAGTATGGTGATGAGGGCGATGGGCCACAGCAGGTAGTCGAGCCAGGAGAGCCAGCTCGGGATCTGCTGATGCAGCCAGGCGAACAGGCCGTCCAGTTGCAGCAGCAGGGCATAGAAGGCGCCGGCGAACAGCACGAAGTTGACCAGCAGGGGGATCAGCACGAAGGTGCGGATGCCCGGCTGGCGAATGAGGGAGAAGCCGCGCAGGAAGTAGTCTGCACCGCTGACCGAATCTTTGACCATGTGAGGGGATTGGCTCATCTGAGATCCATCAATGAATGGGTAGGGTGCCAGCATATTACAAACAAGCCTCCAATTTGGTAAAGTCGCGAACTATTCCCGATATCCCGCCAGGTCAGGCTGGATGCTGGATGATATTCGTGGGCTGACTGCCTGCGCACGACCAACAAGGCCGGGTCCGGATCTGGTAAAGTCGCGAACTATTCCCGATATCCCGTCCGGTCAGGCCGGACGTCGGATGATATTTGTGGGCTGACAGCCCGCCCGCCGCCTCTTCATTTCGCCACTGACACGGGTCGCCATGCGTCTGAAACTGATCAAACTCGCCGGCTTCAAGTCGTTCGTCGAGCCGACCCGCATCGAACTGTCGGCCGACATGACCGCCGTGGTGGGCCCCAACGGCTGTGGTAAATCCAACGTCATCGACGCCGTGCGCTGGGTGCTGGGGGAGAGCTCGGCCCGCCACCTGCGCGGCGAGAACATGACGGATGTCATCTTCAACGGCTCCATCAACCGCAGCCCCCACGGCCGTGCCTCGGTGGAGCTGGTGTTCGACAATCCTCACAACCGGGTGCCCGGTGAATTTGGCCGTTATAACGAGATCTCGGTGCGCCGCGAGGTGCTGCGTGACGGCTCCAACCACTACCAGATCAACGGCCAGAAGTGCCGTCGCAAGGACGTGACCGATCTCTTCCTCGGCACCGGCCTGGGCCCGCGCAGCTACGCCATCATAGAGCAGGGCACCGTCAGCCGGCTGGTGGAGTCGCGCCCGGCGGACCTCAAGCTCTTCATGGAAGAGGCCGCCGGGGTCTCCCGCTACAAGGAGCGGCGCCGGGAGACAGAGCAGCGCATCCGTCACACTCAGGAGAATCTGGAGCGCCTCGGCGACATTCGTGGCGAGCTGGGTTCCCGCCTTGAGCATCTCAAATCCCAGGCCGAAACCGCCGAGCGTTACAAGCAGCTCAAGAGCCGCAGTCGCGCCGCAAGGGCCGAGCTCATCGGCTCCGAGCTGTGGGCGCTGGAGACCCGCCTCGGCGAAGCCAAGAGCGAGCTGGCCCAGGCAGAGCAGGCGCTGGCGGCGCTCGATGCCAAGCGCACCGCGGGCGAAGGGCGCCACGTCACCCTGTCGGTGGCCCGCCAGGAGGCCCAGGCCGAGCAGGCGAGTCGTCAGCAGCAGATCTTCCTTGGCGGCCAGGCCATCGCCCGCCTCGAACAGCAGCAGCTTCACCAGACCGAGCTCGGTCGCGACTGGCAGGCACGGCGTCAGGCCCTCGGCGAGCGCATCGAGGCCATCAGGGGAGAGCTGGGGAGCCAGCAGGAGCAGCTGACAGAGGGCGTCCTCCAGGGGGAGGTGGAGTCGGCTCGCCTCGAGCAGTGTGAGCAGTTACTTGCCGATCAGCAGGCCGTTCGCCTCGCGGCCGGCGAGCGGCTGGAGCTGGCCCGCCAACACCAGCAGCAGTGGCAGCAGCAGCTCGGTCAGGCACAGGGCAGGCTCAACCAGACCCGTGCCCAGCGAAGCGGCCTGCAGGAGCTGCAGGCCAAGACCCGGCTGGCGCGACTCAAGCTGGAGGATGAACAGGCAGGCCCCCTTGGCGGGGAAGGTGAGAGCCTGCAGCCCGTGCTGGATGCCCTGTCGGATGAGCTGGCACTCTCTCGCGCCCGCCACGAGGCATTGGAACAGGCGTGGCAGGCCGGGGTGGCCAGCCACGAGGCCCTCAAAGAACGGCGGGATCGGCAGGGCGGCCTGCTGCGTGAGCTCGGCGCCCGCCTCACAACCCTTGATCAGATTTTGGGGGAGCAGATGCAGGGCGCGACCCTGGCGGATCGGCTGCAGGTCGCCCCCGAGTGGGCCCAGGGGCTGGACAAGGTGCTCGGGCGCTGGCTCACCGCCGAGCCGGGGGACCAGTGCAACCTCGAGCAGGGCGGGCTCTGGATAGGCCCGGCTCACCCAGCGGTGCCCGGCACCCTGGCGGCCCGGATCGAGGGGGATCACATCCCCGCCTTCCTCAACGTCATCTGGCTGGCCGATGACAGGGAGGCGGCCCTGGCCCGCCAGTCATCCCTCCTGGCCGGTGAGTCTGTGCTGACCCCGGCGGGGGACTGGTTTGGCCCGAACTGGGCCGATCTCGGCCAGGGCGGCGCCCTCGGCACCCTGGCGCTGCTCGGTGAACGTGAGCGGTTACACACCGAACTGGCCGCTGGGGAGCAGGCCCTGGTTCAGCTGGATGCCCAGTTGAAGGCCGCAGATGCCGACCGCGCCCATTTGCACAGCGCCCTTGAGGCGAACCAGCGCACCCTGCGCGAGCAGGAGCTGCGATGGCAACAACTGCGAGAAGCCTGGAGCCTGCAGCAGGGTCAGCGTCAGGAGCGGCTGCTGCGCCTCGGCCAGCTTGGGGAAGAGTTGGTCCGGCTGGACAAGGAGCAGGCCGAGGAGGCCGAGCGGCTTGCCGCGGCCCAGCAGCAGCTCGAGCTGGAAGAGGCGCACCTTGCCGAGCTGCAGGAGCAGGGGGAGCCGCTGGCGGAGGCACTCTTGCTGGCCCAGGAGGGGGTCGCCAGTGCCGAGCGGGCGCTGGAGGAGGCGCGTGCGCGCCGGGAGCAGCAGCAGGCAAGCTGCCAGCGCTGGCAACTGGCGCAGCAAAATCTGGCGCAGCTCATCGCCCTGCGCGAACAGGAGCTGGCCCGGCTCGGGCTGGAGCTGGCCGAGCTCAAGGGGCCGGACGCCCAGGCGGTGCAGGACATCTCGCCTCTGCTGGCGGAGCAACGCAACCTGGAGGCGCAGCAGCTGGCTTGTCATCAGCGGCTCGCCGAGCTGGAGCGTCAGCTGGCCGAGCTGGAGCAGGCCAGAAGCGCCGACCACAAACAGTTGGTGACCCTGCAGGAGAAGCTCGCCCAGCTCAGACTGGAGCGGGAGCGCAACCTCACCCGGCGACAGGGACTGCACGAGCAGTTCGAAGAGCTGGGCGTGCGGCTGGTGGATCTCGATCAGGCCGTGCTGATCGCCGCCGATCGCGGCAAGCTGCGCCAGGAGATCCAGACACTGGAGACACAGGTGGAGGCACTTGGCGCCATCAACCTGGCGGCGCTGGAGGAGTATGAAGAGGCGAAAACCCGGGCAAGCTACCTGGAAAACCAGTGCCAGGATCTGGAGCAGGCGCTGGAAACCCTGAGCCAAGCCATTAAAAGAATTGATAAAGAAACACAAATACGGTTCCGCGACACTTTCGATAAGGTCAACGAAGATTTAAAATCCCTGTTCCCGAAAGTGTTCGGGGGGGGCAGTGCCTGGCTTGAGCTGACCTCGGACGATCTTTTGGAAGCCGGAGTGAGCATCATGGCAAGACCTCCGGGCAAGAAGAATGCTACCATTGCCCTGCTTTCCGGGGGGGAGAAGGCGCTAACCGCCCTTGCGCTGGTTTTTGCCATCTTCAGACTCAATCCAGCTCCCTTCTGTCTGCTGGATGAGGTGGATGCACCGCTCGATGAAGTGAACGTGGGTCGCTTCTGTTCTCTTGTCAAAGAGATGTCGAGCACAGTACAGTTCGTTTACATCAGTCATAATAAGGTCTCCATGGAGATGGCCGAGCAGCTGATAGGCGTCACGATGCAAGAGCCCGGGGTTTCTCGCATCGTGTCGGTTGACATCGGTGAAGCCGTCGCTTTGGCTGAGCAAAACTAGAAAGAGAAGCAGCTAATGCAGGAATTGCGTTACATCTTGGTTGCCCTGGGCGGTATTGCCATCGCGGCATTGCTCATTCACGGGTTGTGGAGCAACAGAAAGAACCGTCAGGCACCGATCAAGGAAAAACCCCTGGGTCGGATGGAATCCAAGTCACGGGATCGTGACAGCGATGCGTTTGACAGCGATGGCATCGGTCAGGTGCGCGTGGTCAGCGGTGGCCGTCGTGCCGAGCCCAAGCTGCGCAGCGACGAGGCCCATCAGCCGGAACCCCGCCGTGCCGCCACCGTGCCCGCCTTCGATGAGGACGAGGATGACGATCTGCCGCCGCCCGTGGTGCGCAAGCCAGCCCCCCGTCCGGTGACGCCGCCTCCCGTCTATGAAGAAGAAGACGAGTATGAAGAGCCGAGCGCCGAGCCTGTCGAAGAGGTGCCTGCCGCGCCGGTACGCAAGCCTGCCCAGGTGATCCGCCGCACCCCGGTGCACCGCTCCCGCCCCCAGCGTGAACCCATGATGCAGCCACTGGACGACGAACCGCTGGTGGAGCCGGCCTACGCCCAGGCGCCGACCTTCGGTGCCCGCGAGCCCGCGCCGCAGCAGCAAGCCCGCTATGCCCCGCCCGCGCCTGTGTATGAAGAGCCCGATTATGATGACGAGCCCGCCTACGAAGAGCCGGTCCAGGTGGCCGAGCCCGTCCAGGAGCTGCCGCCGGTCGAGAAGATCTGGCAGGATGTCTATGTCATCAACCTGATGGCCCGTCCTGGTCACGATCTGCAAGGGGCGACCCTGCTCTCCTCCCTGCTGGCGCTGGGCTTCAAGTTTGGCGAGATGGACATCTTCCACCGTCACGAAGATCTCAACGGCAAGGGTGAAGTGCTCTTCTCCATGATCAACATGGTCAAGCCGGGTACCTTCAACCCCTACCGCATGGAGCAGTTCAGCACCCCGGGTGTGTCCCTCTTCATGCAACTGCCCCTGCGCAGCAATGCGGCCTTTGCGTTCGAGCACATGCTGCAGGCGGCGGATCAGCTGGCGAGCGATCTCGATGCCATGCTGACCGATGCCTCGCGCAGCCCGCTCAGCGACGACGACATTGCCCGTTATCGCCATGAGCTGGCGGCCTACGAGGCCAGCCGCGACTGATGCGCCATTTGGCCTCAGCCATGAAAAGTGCGGTACCCAGGTGCCGCATTTTCATTTCTGCCCCAGACTGATTGTTCCATCACACTTCGAGACTTCTTCATGAGCGACATCCTCTCCCGCCACCGTCAATTGTGTGAGCTGCTGGTTGAATACGGCCATCAGTACTATGTGCTGGATAACCCCACGGTGCCGGACGCCGAATACGATCGCCTGATGCGCGAGTTGATTGCGCTCGAGGCCGACCACCCCGAGCTGAAAACCCCGGCCTCCCCGAGCGTGCGGGTCGGCGGCCAGCCACTCTCGGCCTTCAGCCAGGTGCGCCACGAGATCCCCATGCTGAGCCTGGACAACGTCTTCAGTGACGAAGAGCTGCAGGCCTTCGAGCAGCGCATGCGCGATCGCCTCAAGCGCGAGCTGAACTTCACCTTCTGCTGCGAGCCCAAGCTCGATGGTCTGGCGGTCAGCCTGCTCTATGTGGACGGCCAGCTGGTGCAGGCGGCCACCCGGGGGGATGGCGCCACGGGGGAGGAGATCACCGAGAATGTGCGCACCATCAAGGCCATTCCGCTCGTCCTGAGGGGCACTGGTTGGCCTGCGCGACTGGAGGTGCGTGGCGAAGTCTTCATGCCCAAGGCCGGTTTCGAGGCGATGAATGCCAAGGCGCAGGCGGCAGGGGAGAAGGTGTTCGTCAACCCGCGCAATGCCGCCGCCGGCAGTCTGCGCCAGCTTGATTCCCGCATCACCGCCAGCCGTCCCCTGAGCTTCTACGCCTATGGCGTGGGTATAGGCGGCGACGAGCTGGGGAACTCCCACTTCGCTCGCCTCAACCAGCTCAAGGCCTGGGGGCTGCCGCTCAGCCCCGAGGTGAAGCTCAAGGAGGGGGCGGCCGGTTGCCAGGCCTTCCACGACGACATCCTGGCCCGCCGCAGCGAGCTGCCCTACGAGATCGACGGCGTGGTCTACAAGGTGGACGACATAGCACTACAACAGGAGCTCGGTTTCGTGGCTCGGGCCCCGCGCTGGGCCACGGCCCACAAGTTCCCGGCCGAGGAGGAGATGACCCTGCTGGAGAACGTCGAGTTCCAGGTCGGCCGTACTGGCGCCGTGACCCCAGTGGCCAAGCTCAAGCCGGTGTTCGTCGGCGGCGTCACCGTATCCAACGCCACTCTGCACAATGCGGACGAGATAGCGCGCCTTGGCGTCATGATCGGCGACACCGTGATCGTGCGCCGGGCAGGGGATGTGATCCCGCAGATAGTGGCCGTGGTGGAGGCGCAGCGCCCCGCGGATGCCCGCGAGATCCTCTTCCCCACCCAGTGTCCGGTGTGTGGCTCTGCGGTGGAGCGACTGGAAGGGGAGGCGGTGACCCGCTGCTCCGGCGGCCTGTTCTGCGAGGCGCAGCGCAAGGAGGCGATCAAGCACTTCGCGGCCCGCCGCGCCATGGATGTGGACGGCCTGGGTGACAAGATAGTGGAGCAGCTGGTGGACAAGGGGCTGGTGAAGACCCCGGCGGATCTGTTCAGCCTCAACGCAATCCAGCTGGCCGGTCTCGAGCGGATGGGGCAAAAATCCGCCCTCAATCTGGTGGCCGCCATCGACAAGGCCCGCAGCACCACCCTGCCGCGCTTCCTGTTTGCCTTGGGGATCCGTGAGGTGGGGGAGGCGACGGCGCTGAACCTCGCCAACCATTTCCTCACCCTGGAGGCCCTGCGCGCCGCCTCGGTGGAGCAGTTGCTGGAAGTAGCCGACGTGGGGGACATAGTGGCCAAGCACGTCTACTACTTCCTGCGCCAACCCCACAACATCGAGGTGCTCGACGCCCTGTTGGCCGCCGGCATCCACTGGCCGGCCATCGAGAAGAAGGAGGCAAGCGATCAGCCCTTCGCCGGCAAGACCTTCGTGCTGACCGGTACCCTCACCACCCTGTCGCGCAACGACGCCAAGGCGGCGCTGCAGGCGCTGGGGGCCAAGGTGGCGGGCTCGGTGTCGGCCAAGACAGATGTGCTGGTGGCTGGCGAAGCCGCCGGCTCCAAGCTCGCCAAGGCCCAGGAGCTCGGTATCACAGTCTGGAGTGAAGAAGAGCTGCAACAGGCGTTGCAGGGCTGAGTCGCCAACACAGAACGAGAAACAAAGAACCCGGCATGGCCGGGTTCTTTGTTATGAGGGCCTGACTGGGTCAGTCGCGCCAAAGGGTCCTGTAGCGCCACTTGTCGGGCAGGGTGAGCCGCCAGCGGGCCAACTCGCTTTCGCTGAAGACATACTCTCCGCGCAGGGCGGCACGCGGAGCCAGGGTCTTGGGTTGGGCTCCCGCCAGTATGGCATTTACCAGTTCGGCCGCCTTGGCCCCCTGATCGCGGCCATCGAGCACCAGACCACCGATGGCGCGGCCCTTGCCCACCGAAAACTCCCAGAAGCAGAACAGCGGCACCGGGCTGTGGGCACTGGCCCACGCCAGTACCTGCTGTTCGTCCACATGCCTGCCCTGCTCGTCGATGAGGGTGTGGTAGAGGCCGATGAAGATGGCCTGATAGCCATTGCGTTTGGCGTTGAGCACGGCCTCCTGCCACAGGCCGTAGTCGCCGATCAACTGGCTGTTGACCAGGGTCTGGCCGACGCGGAACTCGGTCTGGGTCTTGAACTCGTCCTCGATGGCGGTGAGCGACACGTTGCTGGAATCAAACAGTACCAGCGCCCCCCCCATCAACTGGCTCATCTCGTTGATGTTGCGTTTGAGCAGGGGGCGCTCCAGCACGCCGGTGATTTTGGGATGGCCGACCAGCCCCTTGTGGCGCGGATTCTCGTTCATGCCGAGGAACACCACAGGGGTGCCGAGGGTGGCGATCTCTCTGGCCAGGTAATTGATGGCATTGTCGTCGCCGAGCACCACCAGATCCGGCTTGGTCTGCCGGTAGAAAGCGAGCGCCTGCTCGGCAATCTGGTCGAAGTCATCGGGAGAGCGACGCTTGGTATCCATGTAGAAGTGGCTGATGCGGTGGTTGCTGCCCAAATGGGCCTCCAGGCTGGCGTTGTAGCTCCGATCCCACAGGTACTCGGGGTGATAGCTGCTGATCACCAGGATCTCGGCCCCCCACAGCCGCAGCGGCAGGGTACACAGCAGCAGTAGCAGCCACCGCAATACAGGCTTGTTCATGTCGCTTCCCATCGGACAAGAAAAGAGTCGTCACTCATTATGTCCATCTTGGTGCAGGCCTGTCCCGGTCAATTACTGTCGGAGGGAAAATCTTTTTCCAGCCGGTCGTATGGTACGCCAGCCCGCTCCCCGTCTGGGATGCGTTGAATAAGCCTCTTTTGGCGCTGGTTGTGAACTGCACCACCCCTCCCAAAACCTGTTCTGGATCAAGAAACGAGGTACTGCTTTGGTGCCTAATAGACCCCACATATAGGGGTTATCATAAAAAAAACATCCATATATAGTGTTATCAAGCTGTGCATAAGTCGTCACCCTCTCAGTGTCAGCCCGGGTTTCTCACGCCTCGGCTGAATTTATTTGCGCCGGGGACAGGTGCGGAGAAGGGGACTCAACAAGGGTGAGCCGAGGGCGAGAGCCAGGCCTTTAACGCGGGGAAAATCGATGAAACCGGTAGTGATCAAACGCGATGGATGTCGTGCACCATTCAATGGCCAGCTGATTGCCGAGGCGGTAAGCCGGGCGGCGGAAGCGGTCAATCAGGCCAACCCTATGCTGGCCGAGCGCATCGCCGGTGCCGTCAGCCAGGAGCTGGAGGGGCGAGGCGAGGTGGACATCCACGAGATCCAGAACCGGGTCGAGAACCACCTGATGGCGTCCGACGACAAGGCCATCGCCCGCGCCTACATCGAGTACCGTCACGACCGGGATCAGGCTCGCGAGGCGCGCGGCCGTCTGGCGCAGGAGATCCGAGGCCTGGTGGAGCAGACCAATGCGGCCCTGCTCAACGAGAACGCCAACAAGGACTCCAAGGTGATCCCGACCCAGCGCGACCTGCTGGCGGGTATCGTCGCCAAGCACTACGCCATCAGCCACATGCTGCCCCGCGAGGTGGTGCAGGCCCACGAGAGCGGCGATCTGCACTTCCACGATCTCGACTACTCCCCTTTCTTCCCCATGTTCAACTGCATGCTGATCGATCTGCAGGGGATGCTGACCCATGGCTTCAAGATGGGCAATGCGGAGATCGACACCCCAAAATCCATCAGCACCGCCACTGCGGTCACCGCCCAGATCATCGCCCAGGTGGCGAGCCACATCTATGGCGGCACCACCATCAACCGCATCGACGAGGTGCTGGCTCCCTATGTGACCATCAGCTGGCACAAGCACCGGGAAGTGGCCGAGGAGTGGGGCATCGGCGACGTGGATGCCTACGCCATGGCTCGCACCGAGAAGGAGTGTCACGACGCCTTCCAGTCCCTGGAGTACGAGGTGAACACCCTGCACACCGCCAACGGTCAGACCCCCTTCGTCACCTTCGGCTTTGGCCTGGGGGATAGCTGGGAGTCGCGGATGATCCAGCGTGCCATCCTCGGCAACCGCATCGCCGGCCTTGGCAAGAACAAGAAGACCGCCGTGTTCCCGAAACTGGTGTTCGCCATCAAGGATGGCCTCAATCACAAGCCGGGGGATCCCAACTACGACATCAAGCAGTTGGCCCTGGAGTGCGCCTCCAAGCGGATGTACCCGGACATCCTCAACCATGACCAGGTCGTGAAGGTGACCGGCTCCTTCAAGACTCCCATGGGCTGTCGTTCCTTCCTCGGCGCTTATGAAGAGAATGGTGAACTGATCCATGAAGGGCGCAACAACCTGGGTGTCGTGAGCCTCAACCTGCCGCGCATCGCCCTGAGATCCCGCGACGAGGCGGACTTCTGGGACAAGCTGGATGCCGCCCTGCGGGTGGCCAAGACGGCGCTCATGTACCGCATCGAGCGACTGGACGGCGTCAAGGCGCGGGTCGCTCCCATCCTCTACATGGAAGGGGCCTGCGGGGTGCGCCTCAAGGCCGATGACAACGTCAGCGAGATCTTCAAACATGGCCGTGCCTCCATTTCCCTGGGTTACATCGGGGTGCACGAGACCATCAACGCCCTGTTCGGCACCGATGCCCATCTGTTTGACAGCGAGGTGCTGCGCCAGAAGGCCATCGCCATCATCGCGCGGCTCAAGGCGGCCACCGACGAGTGGAAGGAGGAGACAGGTTACGGCTTCAGCCTCTACTCCACTCCGAGCGAGAACCTCTGCACCCGTTTCTGCCGCATCGATGCCAAGGAGTTTGGCGTGGTGGCCGGGGTGACCGACAAGGGGTACTACACCAACAGCTTCCACCTGGACGTGGAGAAACAGGTCAATCCGTACGACAAGCTGGACTTCGAGGCGCCCTATCCGCCCATCGCCAGCGGCGGCTTCATCTGCTACGGCGAGTACCCCAACATCCAGCACAACCTGGAGGCGCTCGAGAACGTCTGGGACTACAGCTATGACAAGGTGCCCTACTACGGTACCAACACCCCCATCGACGAGTGCTACGACTGCGGCTTCACCGGCGAGTTCGAATGTACCTCCAAGGGCTTCACCTGCCCGCGCTGCGGCAACCATGACCCCGCCAAGGTGTCGGTGACCCGCCGGGTGTGCGGCTACCTCGGCAGCCCGGATGCGCGCCCCTTCAATGCGGGCAAGCAGGAAGAGGTGAAGCGCCGCGTCAAGCATATGTAAGTGCGGTAACGATGAAGCGCTGGCCCCTGTTGCAAGGGGCCATTTTCATGGGATGGCGACCGTTTGCACCCCTATGAAGGAGGCAGGAAACAAGCGATGCATTACCACCAATACTATCCGGTCGATGTCATAAACGGCCCCGGTACCCGCGCCACCCTGTTCGTGTCGGGTTGCGAGCACCAGTGCCCGGGTTGCTACAACCAGAGCACCTGGCGGCTCGATGGCGGCAAGCCATTCGATCAGGCGATGAGCGATCGCGTCATCCAGGATCTCAACGACAGCCGCATCAAGCGCCGGGGGCTGTCGCTCTCGGGCGGCGATCCGCTCCACCCCGCCAACGTACCTCAGGTGCTGGCGCTGGTACGGCGGGTGCGTGCCGAGTGCCCGGGCAAGGACATCTGGTGCTGGACCGGCTATCTGCTCGGCGAGCTCAGCCCGGCCCAGCGCGAGCTGGTCGCCCTGCTGGATGTGCTGGTGGATGGCAAGTTTGAAAAAGAGCTGGCAGATCCCGGCCTGCTCTGGCGCGGCAGCAGCAACCAGATCATTCACGATCTCAACGCCTGGCGGGAGCGGGAGCACAAGGGACTGATCCCTTGCCAACGGCTGGCATGATCATCGCCACAACCCGTAGATCCCAGGATGACATGGGGGCGCGGGCCTCCGTCAGCTGAACCCTGGCTCAATCCCGGGCGAGAAAGGCGCGAAAGCTGTCCGCTGTGGTTTGCAGTTGAGGCCAGGGATGTTTATGGTTAGCCCATCCGAATCACGAGACATCTTTCATGAGGAACCATGAGATGAACAATCTGCTCAAGATCCTGCTGGCCATCTTCTTGCCCCCGGTCTGTGCCTTTATCCAGGTGGGCTTAAGCCTGCACTTTTTCATCAACATTGTGCTGACCCTGCTCGGCGGTCTGCCCGGCATGGTCCACGCGCTCTGGCTGGTGGTCAGCGACAAGCGCGCCTGAGCCATCCCCGTGCGAACAAGGCCAACCCCAGGGTTGGCCTTTTTATTGCCCACGAGAGTGTCTCGCCAGATGGGGACTTCCCGAATGAGCCTCACTGTCTGACACTGGCTGGCCGTTCAAGGAGCCGAGCGGTTTGACGAAGAGGGAGTGTCAGTGCGTTTGAAGCTGTTGTTGCTGTGGGCCACCCTGGTCCTGTTGGGAGGATGTGCCAGCCCCACCGCCAAGCTGAATCAGCCTCCGGTGGATATCGTTTGGGAAGACCTGCCCAGATACTGGGTTCAGGTGGAGCAGATAGGCGACTTCAATCCGGTCGGTGGACTGCCCAAAGAGAGGCCGGTGAAGGGCTGTGTGACGCTTCGCTATCTCATCGATTCCAATGGCGATCTGTTCAGTCCCGAGGTCCTGTCATCCGAGCCACCCGGCGTGCTGGATCTCATCGCCATCTCTGGACTGGCGCAGGTGCGTTATCGGGTGTCCGAGCAGAATCCACAAGCCATCCCGGTGCGGGTGGTGGTCCGATATGACGTCGAAGTGAGATGACAAAGACCCCGGCCTTGGCCGGGGTCTTTGTCACTGTGCGGGGGCGCTGTTGCCTGCTGGGCTTATTGCTCCTTGCAGTCGTTGTAGCGGCTCTGCCACTCCCCGGCGTCATCGCGCATCTCCACGAAGCCTTCCTTCCCCTTGTTCCACCAGACCACCTCGTGATCGTCGGTGTAGCGGGCGCCGGAGGCGGAGACCGCCTGGGGCAGGGTGTAATCCTTGCCATCGGGCAGGGCGAGCTTGACGAAGTTCAGGCTCTCGTCCGAGAGGGAGAAGTAGCGCACCTGCACCTTCTGGTTCTGTTCGCACAGGTAGGTGACGGGATCGCCCCCTGTGACCCCCAGCTTGCCGGCCCCCAGATCGCAGCCGCCGAGCAGGGTCAGGGTGCCTATCCCCAGTAGAAAGAGCTTGGCCTGTTTCATGTCGCATCCTTTGATCGGTGTCATATGGCCTTGAGCCTAACAGGCTGAGAGGCAACTGCAACCTCGGTGTCCCCCTCTTGCGTCGGGATGCGTCCGTCACCCTGCACAGTCAGCGGGCAAAAAAACGCCCCGCCAGGCGAGCGGGGCGAAAGGGTGCCGTCCTTGGGCTACAGAAAAGAGATATCAATGGCCGAAGCGGGTCGCCTCGAAGCGGTTGAGCAGGCGGTGGATGAGGTAGCAGGCCAGCAGGGTGGCGACGATGGCAAACAGTATGCTGCTGACCCGGTACAGGGCGCTGAACACCAGATCGTTGCCGGGCGTCAGGTACTGGCCAAACAGGATGCCGAGGGTGGTGAGGGCACCGAAGCCAACGCCGGAGCCGCTCGCCTCCTTCACATGGGCATGGCTGAACAGCATGGCTCCCAACCAGAGCAGCGGGGTCACCAGCAAGAGCAAGCCGGACCAGTCATAGAGCACCAGTTGCCCCAGGATGCCGAAACTTACCCCCAGCAGGGTGCCCATGGCGCGCTTGCGGGCGTAGCTCAGGGCCCCGTCCCAGTGCATGGGGAAGAGCACCAGCAGGGTGGTTGCCTGGGCGGACATGGAGTCCCGCAGATCGAACAGCTGGAACACCAGGAACGACAGGGTGGCAATGCTGGCGCCGAGCAGCGCCTCGTGGCGCATCCGGTGCGGTGCCTTGGGAGAGGGGGTGGGGGCGGGCCGCGCCTCCACATCCGGGATCAGCGCCGTCATCAGGTAGGCGATGAGCACCGACAGGACGCTGGCCCAGAGGTTGCTGAAGATGAGATCGTTCAGATCGGTCTCGGGATAGCTGGCAAAGTGCAGCATGATGCTGAGGCTGAGCACGCCATTGGCGCCGAACAGGAAGAGGCTGCCCCGGGACATGGCGGCGAAGCGGTAGAGAAACAGCAGGAAGACGATGGGCAGCATCAGGCCGGGATGGCCACCGAACAGGCCGCCAAGCAGCCCGACTTCCAGCCCGCACATAGCGGCGGAGGCGATGAGCTGGCGGGCGGCGTGGCCGTTCATCACGGGGATCATCCCCAGCAGCAGCACCGGGGTGACGGTGAAGAAGACCCCGTTGCTCCAGCCGAAGATCTTGCACAGCACAAATCCCAGGGTGCAGCCAAAGGCGATGCGCAGGCACTGGCGCAGCTCGTTGGCGGTGAGGGGTCTGTGCCACAGGTTCATGGTCGTCATCTCAATAGATGTAGTGCAGCAGGCTGAGCAGGCGTATCTGGCCGCGGGCCAGCAGCCCGGTCAGGGCGTTGTCCGGCAGCAGCTGGACGGTGGCGCGAGCCCCGGCCGGCAGATGGGCGGGCAGTTGCTCCAGGGTCAGGTGCAGGCGCAGCCGTTGGGCATCGCGCACCCAGCGATCGGATTCGACGGGATTGGCCAGGAGACCGTTGGCATCGAACTGGCCGGCACTGACCCCGGCATCCAGGCTGGCGACCCGGGCCGGGTAGAGGCGGCCTGGCTCGCCATCGAAGGCGACCAGCGCCCGGCTTTCCGGGGTGATGTGGCGCAGGCTCTTCTCGCGAAAATCGGCGATCACGTCCACCTGCTCGGAGACCAGGGCCAGCAGGGGAGCGCCCGCCGTGGCCACGCTGCCCGGCTTGAGCTGCAGGTTGGTGATGATGCCATCCTGGCTTGCATGGATCTGGCTATAGGTGAGGTTGAGCTCGGCCTGGGCCAGGCGGTTGCGCGCCTGGCGCAGCAGCAGGTTGTCGTCACCGGGCAGGCCCCGGTTGACGCGAGCCTGTTCTACCCGGGCCTGGCTGGCCAGCAGATTGGCACGGGCGGTGCGGGCGGCGCTGTCGGCGTCGTCTTTCTGCTGCTCCGACACCATGTGGCGGCGATAGAGGGCGTCGATGCGCTCGGCTTCCCGCTGCTTCTGGGCCGCCTGGGTCTGCAGGGAGCTGTACTCAGCCTCATAGGCATTGAGGGTCGCATCGAGCTGGCGGTTCTGCTGTTCGGCCTGATCCAGGGCGAGGCGGGCTTGTTCGACCGCGAGCGCGAAGGGGGCTGGATCCAGGATGAACAGCAGATCCCCCTGCTTGACATGCTGGTTGTTCGCTACCGCAACCTCGGTCACCTTGCCGCTGACCTGGGGCGCCATCTTGGTGACGACCCGGGTGGCCATGGCCTGGGGGGTGAGGGGCATCTTGATGTCGGCCAGCAGGAAGTAGCCAAACACCAGGGTGAAGCAGGCGATGGCCCATTTGATCCAGCGCTTGAATTGTTGATCCGGGGTCATCTTATTCTCTCTCTTCATGCTGGGCGCCAATCTTGCCGAGGGCGTTGGCGGATATGCGGTGCACTATCTCTTCAAACTGCGTCAGCTCCTGCTGGCTGATGCCGGCGAGCAACTCCCGGCGCACGGCGATGATGCGATCCTCGATTTTGTCGAGCAGCGCCTTGCCGGCCGGGGTCAGGGTGACGATGCGGGCGCGTTTGTCCTGACTGCAGCAGTGGCGTTCGATAAGGCCTTGCTCTTCCAGCTGGCCCAGGGTGCGCATCAGCGAGGGTAGCTCTATCTCCAGCGCCTCAGCCAGGGTCTTCTGGCTGAGGTGGCCACCGAGGCGGCTCAGCTTCCACAGCGCGGTCCAGCGGGGGTGGGTGAGTCCCAGGGGGGCCAGCTCGAGGTCGGCCACGGTGCGCCACAACCGGTGCAGCCGTCCCAGCTGTTCGGCGAGGGAGAGCTCGCGCAGCATTTCCAGATCCTTTCCCATGACGGGCTCCTTATTTACTTAGCTTGCGAAGTATTATATTTATTTCGCAGGCTAAGTAAATAGTGTGATGCAGGTCACGTTCAGTTTTCGGCGGGGGAGGGGGGCACGGAGGGGCTGAATGGTGCTTAAGGTTTCAATGTTTTTATATGGCTTTGCAGGTCTGCTAACCGACAGCAGAGGAGGGGATACGTAGAGTGGCGCCACACCACAAGCTGGAGCATAACAATGAAAAACCTCTCTACCCCTGAAGTACAGATGAAGAGCGCCTGGGGCGACCAGCAGATCGCCGGCATGCCCATGATGATTTTCCTCGGGCTCGCCACCTGCGTCCTCTACGCCGGCTGGAACGGCTCCCTGCCACTCGGCATGGTCGGCGCCCTGGCGCTGATGTTCGTGCTCGGCACCCTGCTGAGCGAGCTGGGCGAGCGCATCCCCCCCATCCGGGAATACCTCGGGGGTGGCACCATACTCGCCATCTTCGGCGGCGCCGCCCTGTTCGAGTACCGAATCCTGCCGGCCGAGGCGGGTGAGGTGATCACCCGCTTCATGAAGGAGGGAGGCTTTCTGAACTTCTTCATCGCCAGCCTGGTGACCGGCTCCGTGTTCGGCATGAGCAGCGCCCTGCTGAAAAACGCTGCCATGCGCTACCTGCCGGTGATCCTGGGAGGCGTGGCGCTGGCGCTGCTGAGCGTCGGCCTGGTCGGCTCCCTGATGGGGTACGGTTTCAAGAATGCGGTGCTGCTCATCGGTCTGCCCATCATGGGGGGCGGCATGGGCGCCGGCGCCGTGCCGCTGGTGGAGATCCTCTCCGGTCCCTTGCAGATGTCCAGCGCCGACTTGCTGTCGCGCATGGTGCCCGCCGTGGTGATCGCCAACACCCTGGCCATACTGGTGGGCTCCCTGCTGGCGCGCCTTGGTCGCCGCTACCCCTCCCTGACCGGCAACGGCAGGCTGATGGTGAAAGAGAGTGGCCAGAGCGTCGCCGACGAGCAGGCCGAGGCGCCGACCCTGCAGAGCCTGGGTATGGGCCTTTTCATCAGTTCCAGCATGTTCGTGCTGGGCTCCCTGCTCGGCAACTTCATCCCCATGCACCCCTTCGCCCTGATGATACTGGCGGTGGCCTTCATCAAGGTGAGTGGTGTATTGCCGCGCCGCTACGAGCAGGCGGCGGCCGACTGGTACCAGTTCGTGGTGAGCAACCTCACCCCCTCCCTGCTGGTGGGCATAGGGGTGGCCTACACCAGCATCCCCGAGCTCATCGGCGCCTTCTCGGTCAACTACTTCATCATGGTGTTGACCACAGTGGTGGGCGGCGCTCTGGGGGCGGCCCTGGTGGGGCGCATGATAGGTTTTTATCCCATCGAGGCGGCCATCACCGGCGGCCTGTGCATGGCCAACATGGGGGGCACCGGCGACGTGGCCGTGCTGTCGGCGGCCCAGCGCATGAAGCTGATGCCGTTCGCCCAGATCTCCTCTCGCCTTGGCGGGGCCGTGATGCTGATCCTGGCCACCGCCCTCATCTCTCTGTTCGCGTGACGACTGGATACAGGAAACCGATATGAACGACACCATGATGGGCACCAGCCTGCCCTATGCCGAACGCAAGCGTCAGGGGCTGATGGGGCGCATGCCCCACAAGGAGGAATCCCTCTCCCAGCAGCGCCGCCGCATCTACCGCCTGGTCTCGGCCATGCAGAGTCCCTTCGACCAACACCTGCTGCTGCGCCAGTTGCAGGAGGACAACCCTGTGCTGTTTTACGATCTGGTGCGCCACCACCTGCCGGAGCTCTTGCCCATCATCTACACCCCAGTGGTGGGGGAGGCCTGTCAGCGCCACAGCGATCTCTACCTGCGCAGCCACGGCCTCTACCTCTCCTGGCACGACAGGGACGAGCTGGACGACATCTTCGCCGCGGTGGAGCAGGAGGTGGACGTCATCGTCATCTCCGACGGGGAGCGGGTGCTGGGGCTTGGCGATCTCGG
Organism: Aeromonas sp. sif0611; assembly: GCF_019218845.1. Lineage (NCBI taxonomy): Bacteria > Pseudomonadati > Pseudomonadota > Gammaproteobacteria > Aeromonadales > Aeromonadaceae > Aeromonas > Aeromonas sp. sif0611. The sequence goes on from NZ_JAHUWU010000003.1 coordinate 357,450, forward strand.
CATCGGCGGCATGGGGATCTGCATCGGCAAGCTGGCGCTCTACAGCGCCGCCGGCGGCATCAACCCGGCGCGCACCCTGCCCCTGTGCGTGGACGTGGGCACCAACAACCCGGCGCTGCTGGAGGATGACTCCTACCTCGGCTGGCAGGCCCCGCGCATCGACGGCGAGACCTACTACCACTTCATGGACAAGGTGGTGGCGGCCATCCGGCGGCGCTGGCCCGAGGTGGTGCTGCAGTTTGAAGATTTTGCCGGCAAGCATGCCGCCAACCTCCTGGCCCGCTACCGGGATGAGCTCTGCATGTTCAATGACGACATCCAGGGCACGGCGGCGGTCGCCTCCGCCTGCGTGCTGGCGGGCTTGCAGCAGGCGGGCAGCACCTTGGCCGACACCCCGGTGCTCATCGTCGGCGCTGGCTCGGCGGGCTGCGGGATCGCCGCCATGCTGGCCCGGCTGGCGGGCAGCCCACAGCGGGTGCAGCTGTTCGATCAGGACGGGTTGGTCTGCCTGGACAGGGCCAACCTGACCCCCTCCCAGCAGCCCTTCGCCCGTCCGTCACAGGAGGCCTGCACCTCCCTGCCCGAGCTCATCGCCCGGTTGCGCCCCGGGGTGCTGATCGGGGTGAGCGGCCAGGGGGGCCTGTTCGATGAGGCTGTGCTGACGGCCATGGGGGAGGTGTGCGAGCGCCCGGTGATCCTGCCGCTCTCCAACCCGACCCGCAGTGCGGAGGCGACGCCGGAGCAGGTGTGGCGGGCGACCGAGGGGCGCGCCCTGCTCGCCACCGGCAGCCCGTTCGCTCCCGTCATGGTGGCGGAAGAGGCGCGGGTGGTCTCCCAGTGCAACAACGTCTATGTCTTCCCGGGCATTGGCCTCGGGGCCTGCGCGGTCAAGGCGCGGCGCATCAGCGATGGCATGTTGCAGGCGGCGGTGCGGGCGGTCGGGGCCTATCCCCTGGAGACCGGCCGCTTGCTGCCTCCCATCGATCAGGTGGGGGAGGTGGCCCGTGCCGTCGCCAGAGCCGTGGCCCTGGCCGCCCGCGAGGAGGGGTTGGCGGATTTTGCCGGTGATCCCGCACCGCTCATTGACCAGACCTGGTGGCGCCCGCACTATTGGTCCGCCTCCTGACGCTGCAAGGTTAATCGATGAAACTGCGCCACCAACTGGTCACTCTCTCCCTCGGGCTGTCACTGCTGCTGATCCTGATCCTGGGCGGCTTGCTCGCCCTCTTCATCCGCCACCTGCTGGAGAGCAACCTGGAGGAGAAGGGGAGCGATCTGGCCCGGGTGCTGGCGGCGGATACCCGGGTGGTGCAGGCCCTGCAGCAGGGCAGCGATCCCGGCCTGCGGGACTATGTGCAGGGGATCTGCAGCCGCACCGATGCCGCCTACATGGTGGTGACCGACGAGCATGCCCGCCGCCTGAGTCACCCTTCCCCCGAGCTGGTCGGTGCAACCTTCCGTGGCGAGGACATCTGGCCGGCGATCCACGAGCGGCGCAGTTACTGCTCCAGGGATGAGGGCACCCTGGGCCCGGCCATCCGCTGCTTCTCGCCTGTGATAGGGGCGGACGGGCGCACCATAGGCGCGGTGGCGGTGGGCTACCTGATGCGGACGGTGGAGGGTACCTATCTGGAGCGGATCGCCCTGCTCATCAGCGCCATCGGCGCCGTGCTGGGTTGTGGCCTGCTGCTGGCGTTCTGGTTGCAGCACCGGCTGAGGCGCACCCTGCTGGATCTGGAGCCGGAGACCATAGTCAACCGCTTCGCCCAGCAGGATCTGGTGCTGGAGGGGATCTCGGAGGGGATTGTGGCCCTCGACGCCAACCATCGCATCAAGATGCTCAACAGCGCGGCCTTCTATCAGTTGCGGCTGCCGGGCACCGGGCGTCATGCCTTGCTGGGCCACTCCCTGGCCGAGCTTGCCCCCAGCCTGCTCCCCATCCTGGAGCAGGAGGGGGGGGTCAATTTCACCGTGCAGGGGGATGACTTTGTCGGCCACTGGCAGGAGCTGAGCGGTCGTGAGCCCGGTCGCATGCTGATCTTCAGCCGGCCGGACGGCACTGGCAGCCTCGGCATGCAGGTGACTCACTTGCGCCAGTATGCCGAGATGCTGCGCATTCAGACCCACGAGTTTGCCAACAAGCTGAGCAGCCTCTCCGGCCTGCTGCAGCTCGGTCACGTGGATCAGGCGGTGGAGCTCATCCAGCAGGAGAACGAGGCCTGTCAGACCATGCTGCAGGACTTGCTGCGCTCCATCGAGAACAAGCCGGTTGCTGGCCTCATCCTCGGCAAGTTCAGCCGGGCGCGGGAGCTCGGTGTCGAGCTGGTGCTGGATCCCGGCTCGGCACTCGGGGAGTACCCGGCCGAGGTGTCGGCGGATCTCATCACCTGCATCGGCAACCTGCTGGACAACGGCATCCGGGCCGCCTGGGCAAACCGCCAGCGATGCGCTCCCCGGGTGCTCATCTCGGTGGATGACTTCGGGCGTCGGCTGGTGATCGAAGTGGAGGACAGTGGCGAGGGGGTGGACGAGGCGCTGGCGGATCACCTGTTCGACTATGGGGTCAGCCGCCAGACCGGGGATCACGGGGTCGGCCTCTTCCTGGTCAAGAAGACGGTGGCCCGCCGTGGGGGTGTGATAGAATGGCGCCGCACCGCCGAGCAGACGACGCTGTTCGGTATCTATTTGAATAAAAACCAATTGGTGTGAGTCATGAAGCCAATTTTCACTCTTGTTATCGAGGACGACGAGCGGATCGGCGCCATCCTGGCCGAGCTGGTTTCCTCGACCCCGGGCTACTCCCTGCTGGGGCGGGCCGAGAGCCTGGCCCAGGCCGATCTCATGATGCGCGCCACCGACCCCCAGTTGCTGGTGGTGGACATCTCCCTGCCCGACGGCTCGGGCCTCGAGTGGGTGAACCGGCTGCGCAGCCACAATCGGGAGGTTTTCGTGGTCATGGTGACCGCCTCCTGCGACGTGGAGACCATACAGCAGGCCCTGAATCTCGGGGTGCAGGATTACATCATCAAGCCGCTGCGGCTGTTTCGCATCCAGCAGAGCCTGGACGAGATCCTGACCCTGCATCGCCGTCTGTGCGAACGCGGCCTGCTGGAGCAGAGCGATCTCGACCGCCTGATGGGCAAGGGGCGCATTCAGCCGCGGGAGGTGCGCGACACCCCCAAGGGCATAGACGCCATCACCCTACGCCAGGTGCTGGAGCTGCTGGCGGGGGAGCCGGACACCGCCTTCTCCACCGATACGGTGGCGCTGCGGTTGTCACTTAGCCGCACCACGGCGCGCCGCTACCTGGAGTTTCTGGAGTCCGAAGACAAGCTGGACGTGGATCTCAACTACGGCCAGCGTGGCCGGCCGGAGCGCCGCTACCACTGGCGCCGGAGCAGCTGAGGCGGCGTGACCACAGCATTGCAAACAAAAAGGGAGCCTCGGCTCCCTTTTTGACGGACACGGTTGATGGTGCCGGCTTATGCCCTTTCCACCAGGGCGGGACGCACCCTCGGCCTGAACTGGGAGATCATGACGCCAGTCAGAATGAGGCCGCCCCCCAGCAGGTGATAGCCGTGGATGGGCTCCCCGATGGTAATGACGGCGATGAGTGCCGTGCACAGCGGCATCAGGTTCATGAATACCGAGGTGCGCTCCGCCCCCAGGGTGGCGAGGCCGCGCATCCAGCAGTAGGCGGCGAAGAGCGAGGAGGCGATGCCGGCGAACAGTACCAGGCCCCAGCCTTCTGCGGGCACCGCCAGGGAATCGGCATTGAGGGCCACCGGGATCAGCAGCAGCACCGCCAGCAGGATCTGCACATAGAGGTTGAGCCAGGGGCCGAACGGCAGTTGCCAGCGGCGGATCAGCAGGCCATAGAGCGCATAGCTGGCGGCACCCAGCAGCATCATGCCATCCCCCGGATTGATGCCGCTGTGCAGCAGCGCCAGGGGGTTGCCCTGACCCAGCAGCCAGAGCACCCCGAACAGGGAGAGGCTCATGCCGAGCAGTGCCTGCCTGCCCGGGCGCTGGCCGAAGAAGAGGGCGCCATTTAGCAAGGTAAGCAGAGGCACTAAAGAGCCAATCACCCCCATGTTGGTGGCGGAGGTGCTGTGGGCGGCGTAGTAGGCGAGGCACTGGTAGAGCACCATGCCGAGCAGGGAGAGCACCAGCAGCTTGCCAAGCAAGGGGCGGAGATCGCGCCTGCGGCGCCACAGCGGAGGCAGGCAGAAGGGAGAGAGCGCGAGGGCTGCGATCACCCAGCGGTAGAAGGAGATGGCGGCGGGATCCACCACCCCGGCGGCGGCCTTGGCCACCACGGTATTGGCGGCCCAGATCAGGATGGCGAGCAGGGGGAAGAGAAAAGGCATAGGGACTCCTTGGTTCGATGACGAGAGTCTAGCCTTGTCTTGAACGATGCAAGTAGCGTAAATAAGACATGTCATAACCGCTTTGGGACAATCTTCATGGGCAGCCTCACCCTGGCCGAGCAGGATCGCCTGCTGGCCGACCCCAACCCCCTCTACTTTCGCTACAGCCAGATCCAGGGGGGCAACGCCTGCGCCGAGCACGCCCATCCCTGGGGCCAGCTCAGCCTCATCAGCCTGGGGGTCATGGTGGTGGAGGTCGGGGAAGAGCGGCTGGTGGCGCCCCCGGACTACCTCATCTGGGTGCCGGCGGACCTGCCCCACAGTGCCTTCAACGAGCAGACCCTGGATTACACCTCCATCTACGTCAGCCACGCCCTGGCCCCACGCCTGCCAAGCGAACCCCAGCTGCTGGCGTTGACCCCCTTGCTGCGCGCCCTGTTGGAGGACTTTACCCAGCGCCGTGTCGGTCACATGGAAGACGAGTGGGACGCGCGCCAGGGTGAGCTCTTCATCGAGAAGCTGGCCCGCACTCGCTGCCAGCCGAGCTACCTGCCTCAGAGTCGGGATCGCCTGCTCGCCCCCTTGCTGGCGGCGCTGCAGGCTGCCCCCGAGGACAACCGCACCCTGGCCGAGTGGGCCAGGGTACTGCACACCACGGAGCGTACCCTGGCGCGGCGCTGCCAGAAGGAGCTGGGCATGAGTCTCGGGCAGTGGCGCACCCGGCTGCGGCTGGTCAAGGCGCTGGACTGGCTGCGCGGCGACATGCCGGTACAGGAGATCGCCTGGCGTCTGGGCTACGCCTCGACCTCGGCCTTTATCGCCATGTTCCAGCGCGAGCAGGGGGGCGCCCCCCAGCGCTATCGCCAGCAGTTGGACCAACCAGGGGGCTGATGATGATCACGGTGGAAAAAGAGAGGGCGCCCACGGGCGCCCTTGTCAATCACGGGATGGGCTTAGAAGAAGCCGAGCGGGTTGATGTCGTGGCTCACCAGCAGGTTCTTGGTGTTCTGGTAGTGGTCCAGCATCATCTTGTGGGTCTCGCGGCCTATCCCTGACTTCTTGTAGCCGCCAAAGGCGGCGTGGGCCGGGTAGGCGTGGTAGCAGTTGACCCAGACCCGGCCGGCCTGGATGCCGCGCCCCATGCGCCAGGCCAGGTTGCTGTCCCGGGTCCACAGGCCCGCCCCCAGGCCATACTGGGTGTCGTTGGCAATCGCCAGCGCATCCGCCTCATCCTTGAAGGTGGTGACCCCGAGCGCCGGCCCGAAGATCTCTTCCTGGAACACCCGCATCTTGTTCTGGCCCGAGAAGATGGTGGGCTGGATGTAGAAGCCCCCTTCCAGCCCGCTCACCTTGGCCGGGCCGCCGCCGATCAGCATCTTGGCCCCCTCGCCACGGCCGATCTCCATGTAGCTCAGGATCTTGTCGAACTGCTCGCGGGACGCCTGGGCGCCGACTTGGGTAGCGGTGTCCAGGGGGTTGCCCTGCACTATGGTGCGGGCGCGGGCCAGCACTCGGTCCATGAAGTCGTCGTAGATGCTCTCCTGCACCAGGGCGCGGGAGGGGCAGGTGCACACCTCGCCCTGGTTGAAGAAGGTCATCAACATGCCTTCCACCGCCTTGTCGATGTAGCTGCTCTCGTGCTGCATCACGTCGGCGAAGTAGATGTTGGGGGACTTGCCGCCCAGCTCCACGGTGGAGGGGATCAGCTTGTCGGCGGCGCAGCGCAGGATATGGGCGCCGACTTCCGTCGAGCCGGTGAAGGCGAGCTTCTGGATCCTGTCGCTGGTGGCCAGCGCCTGACCCGCCTCGGCGCCGAAGCCGTTGACCACGTTGACCACGCCGGGGGGCAGGATGTCCTTGATGAGATCCATCATCAGCATGATGGTGACCGGGGTCTGCTCGGCGGGCTTGAGCACGCTGCAGCAGCCGGCCGCCAGCACCGGGGCCAGCTTCCAGGCCGCCATCAGCAGGGGGAAGTTCCACGGAATGATCTGGCCGACCACGCCGATGGGCTCCTTGAAGTGGTAGCTGACGGTGTGCTGATCCAGCTCGGCGGCGGAGCCCTCCTGAGCGCGGATGCAACCGGCGAAGTAGCGGAAGTGATCCACCACCAGCGGCAGGTCGGCGGCCAGGGTCTCGCGCACCGCCTTGCCGTTCTCCCAGGTCTCGGCGATGGCGAGCACTTCGATGTTCTGCTCGATGCGATCGGCAATGCGCAGCAGCAGGTTGCTGCGCTCGGTGACGCTGGTCTTGCTCCAGCTCGCAAAGGCCTTGTGGGCGGCATCCAGCGCCAGCTCGATGTCGGCGGCATCGGATCTGGCCACCTCGCAGAACACCCGGCCATCCACCGGCGAGATGTTTTCGAAGTAGCGGCCGGCGCGCGGCGCCACCCAGTCGCCACCGATGAAGTTGTCGTAACGGGACTTGAAGCTGACCAGGGCACCTGCCTGACCGGGAGCGGTATAAATCATCTCATCATCCTTATGTGTGTGTGGTCCTGACCGGCCTGGCGGGCAGTCCGGTTGCTTCTCTGTATCGCAAGGGCCGTGCCAGAGGGTCTGACCAGCAGGCAAAAGTTACAAAAACGTTATCAAACGGGGTGCGGCGGCGTATCTTGATTAACCAATGATCCCGGCGGTGGCGATAAAACTGTGCCGTTTCTGGACAGTGGCCGTGACACTGTGCCCTTTGTGAACAGGAGGCGTGATGAGCGAGTTACCTCAATCCAGTCCCAGTCCCATCTTGCGTTCCTGGCAGCGCTGCCTGCATCAGGGCCTGCTCCGCCAGCAGAGCGCCGAGCTGGACTTGCTGCCCCAGGGGGAGCTGTCGGCTCGCCAGGAGCAGCACAGAACCCTTATCACCTGCTTCCAGCGCTTCGTGCTGCCGCTATTTGCCCAGTTGCTGGCGGGCAGACCCTGTCGCCTGTTGCTGTGCGACGGTGAGGGGGCCATCCTGGCCGCCAGCGGTGACGATGGCTTCGCCCGCCACGCCGAGCGGATCTTCCTGCGCAGCGGCGCCCGCTGGGGGGAGGCGAGCAAGGGCACCAACGCCATCGGCACCGCCCTCGCCGAGCAGAGCGAGGTACAGGTGCTCGGCAACCAGCACTTCTTCGCCCAGCACAGCTTCCTCAGTTGCAGCGCCTGCCCCCTGCTCGGGCCGGACGGGCAACTGCTGGGGGTGCTCGATATCTCCACCGATGCGGCCCATCACGATGGCGACATGCTGGGCACGGTGCGGCTCTTGGCCATGACGCTGGAGAACGCCCTGCTGGCGCGTCAGCCGGGCTGGCTGGTGGATCTCGATCCTCAGAGTCTCTGGTCTGCCCGCCTGCTGCTGGGGGAGGGGGGCGAACTGCTCGGGGCCAACCGGGCTGGCCGGCTCTGGCTCGGCCAGCACCCCTTCGATGGCAAGCAACTGCTACGCGAGCGCCGTGGCCTGCGGTTGGTGCCCGAGCCTGTGGTGATTCAAACCCAGTCTCTGCCGGCAACGCCGCCTGCCACCGCCGGGGTGCCCCTCAAGATGCTGGAGCGCGGCATCTCCCTGCTCATCGAGGGGGAGACCGGCTGTGGCAAGGAGCATCTGGTGCGCGCCCTGCACCGCCAATCGAGCCGGCGGGACAAACCCCTGGTGTGTGTCAACTGCGGCGCCCTGCCCGCCGATCTGGTGGAAGCCGAGCTGTTTGGCTATGTGGGTGGCGCCTTCAGCGGTGCCCGCAGCCAGGGCAGTCAGGGTTATCTGCGCGCCGCCCACGGCGGCATCCTGATGCTGGATGAGATCGGCGAGCTGCCGCTCTCGGCCCAGACTCGGCTGCTGCGGGTATTGCAGGAGCGTGCCGTCACCCCTGTGGGTAGCCACAGACCTGAGCCGGTGGACTTTTGGCTGGTGAGCGCCAGCCACCGGGATCTGGCGGCCATGGTGCAGGGCGGCGGGTTTCGTGAAGACCTCTATTACCGCATCTGCGGCTGGCGCCAGCCGCTGGCGCCACTACGGGCCTGGCCGACCCGCGAGCGCCAGGAGTTGATCCAGCGGTTGCTCGCGGAGATGGACCCGGCCCTGCATCTGACGGCGGAGGCTGAGCGGCAACTGCTGACCCACCCGCTGCCCGGCAACGTGCGCCAGCTCAAGCAGACGCTGGAGGTGGCCTGCGTGCTGGCGGAAGGGCAGGGCTGGATTGACCTCGCCCACCTGCATCTGCCCGAGGTGGCCACCATGCCGGCTCCCCGGGACGCCACCACCTTGCGCGAACAGAGCCGGTTGCGGGTGCAGCAGACCCTGTCCCAGTGCGGCGGCAACGTGAGCGAGGCGGCGCGCCGCCTCGGCATCAGCCGCACCACCCTCTATCGGGCGCTGCGGGAAGAGGGCTAGGGGGTGTTGCGGTATCGCTTGCTTGTGTAGACTGGGGCTCTGCGATGATTTTTCTTTATTTTTCCATGGCATGGAGCGCTCAGTGGTGAAAGGAATGATGACATCGGGAACCCGCTTCCCCAGGAGCTGGCGTCCGCCTCTTGCGGTGCAATGCCGACAGGATTCAGCCCGGCAGATGGCAAGCGACGCCCTGTGCGCTGACTGAGCCGACCAATGCCCGGCGCCCGAGGGGGCGCGTGTAATAACCTTGGATCTGGATCAGCACGGTGCGGAATCACAAGGTGTAGAGTAAAGGCTCTTTTCCAGGTGTGATCATTATGACCTCATCCTATTCCCGCATGACCAATCTGTTGTTCTGGAGCCTGCTGCTCGGCAGCCTGCTGGCCATCCTGGCGTTCGAGTTCGGACCTGAACGGCGGCTGGATATCCTGAGCCAGGCCGGCATAGCCGCCAGGGCCCAGGATGATCGCTCCCATGGGGGCCATTCGGTTACGACGCTGCTCGCCGCCGGCGACAAACCGGCCATCGACTGCAGGCTGCGTGCGGGCTACGCCTCACCCTTCTGTGAGCTGATCCTGACCCTGTCTGCCCCCGAGCGGTGCATGGATCTCTCCCATTTTGATGGCGTGCGGGTCAAGTTGCGGGTGGAAGGGGAGGCGCCGCAGAGCTGGCGCCTCTATCTGCGCAATTATGATCCCGCCTACTCGACAGTCGGGGACGAGACCTCCCACAAGTTCAACGAGGTGCTCTTTCGCCCCGATGATTACGGCCGCATCCAGGACGTCCCCCTCAAGGTGTTCGCCCCCAGCTCCTGGTGGGTGCAGCAGTACCGGATCCCGCTGGCGCAGCAGGGACCGGACCTGCACCATGTCTATGCCATCGAGCTTGCCACCGACGACAAGATGCAACCCGGGGACTACCGATTGACCCTGGATAAGCTGGAGTTCTATGGCCGCTGGGGCAAGCCGGGGGACTTCTACCGCCAGCTGCTGCTGGGCTGGCTGATATACGGGATATTGCTGTTTCTGATCCAGTACCTGTGGATGGGGGACCGGCTGCGCAAGGCCCGTGAGGCGCGGCTGGCGGCGGAGGCACTCAGCCAGAGCCTGTGCGAGCAGAACCGCCGTACCGAGGAAGAGGCCCGTTACGATCCCCTGACCGGAGCCCTCAACCGGCTCGGGGGCGAGAAGCTCTTGAGCGAACTGGGGGAGATGCCGCTCTCCTTCATCTATATCGACATCGATCACTTCAAGGGGGTCAACGATACCCACGGCCATCCCATGGGGGACGAGGTGCTCAAGCACATGGTGAGCGAGCTGCTGCGCCATTGTGACAGCCTGTGCCGCCTGGTGCGCTGGGGGGGAGAGGAGTTCGTGCTGGTCTGCCTCCATTACGACGAGGGACGGGCCACCGCCCTGGCCGAGCGGCTGAGGGAAGCGCTCGAGGTGCACCGGGGCTGGCCCCTCGGGCTCAGGATCACCGCCTCCTTCGGGGTGGCGGAGCGGTGCGGGGACGCCCTGGAGCTGGCCCTCAAGCGGGCCGACGAGGCGCTTTATCAGGCCAAGACGCGGGGGCGCAACCGGGTCGAGGTGGGCTAGGGCGCAGGCCTGCCAACCGACCGAGAGCCTTGCCTTCGCGAAGGTGATTGCGGCTGGAGCACAGGCCCGCCAGCCGTTATGATGCGCCCCAGCCGGGGCTTGGCCCCTTCATTCATCTATCGAGGAGTATCTCCATGTCACAACACCTGGGCGCCTTGGCCCTGCTGGTGGCCGATTATGACGAGGCTATCGCCTTCTTCACCCAGGGGCTGGGGTTCGAGCTGCTGGAAGACACTCCCCTCGATGAGCCGGGCAAACCGGGCAAACGCTGGGTGCGTGTCGCTCCGCAAGGCGCTCCCGGTTCTGCCCTGCTGCTGGCCCGTGCGGCCACCCCCGAACAGCAGGCCGCCATCGGACGGCAGGGAGGAGGCCGGGTCTTCCTGTTCCTCGAGACCGACGACTTCTGGGGGGATTACCAGCGCATGCAGGCGTACGGTGTCCATTTTTGTGAACAGCCCCGCCACGAGCCCTACGGCACAGTGGTGGTGTTCGAGGACATCAGTGGCAACCGCTGGGACCTGCTGCAACTCGCTGCTGCCAGCTGAATCTGAAAACGTTTATCATCCCGCCTGTCATAAAGTCATAAAAGTGTCACAGAAAGTTCTAATAATTGGCGCACCCATCTTCACAGAGGAGAGAGAAGGGATATGGCTAAGCGAATTCTGGTGGTCGAGGACGAGGCACCAATCCGCGAGATGCTCTGCTTCGTGCTCGAGCAAAAAGGATATGAGACGGTTGAGGCAGAAGATTATGCCGATGGACTGGCAAAGGTGCGTGAACCTTACCCCGAGCTCATCGTATTGGACTGGATGATGCCTGGTGGCAGTGGCATCCAGTTCATCAAGCAGCTCAAGCAGGACGAGGTGACCCGCCAGATCCCGGTGGTGATGCTGACCGCCCGCGGTGAGGAAGAGGACAAGGTGCGCGGCCTCGAGGCGGGCGCCGACGACTACATCACCAAGCCGTTCTCTCCCAAGGAGCTGACCGCCCGCTTGCACGCCGTGATGCGCCGGGTCTCCCCTACCTCGGTGGACGAGGTGATCGAGGTGCAGGGGCTCAAGCTGGATCCTGTCTCCCACAGGGTCAGCGCCGAGGAGAAGGCGCTGGACATGGGGCCGACCGAGTTCAAGCTGCTGCACTTCTTCATGACCCATCCCGAGCGGGTCTACAGCCGCGAGCAACTGCTGAACAACGTCTGGGGCACCAATGTCTATGTGGAGGACAGGACGGTGGACGTGCACATCCGTCGCCTGCGCAAGGCCATCGAAGAGACCGGGCACGACAGATTGATCCAGACGGTGCGTGGAGCCGGATACCGCTTCTCAACCCGTCTCTAGGGGATAACATGTTGCAACCTTACGCCTGGCGGCGACAGTTGTGGCGAATGGCGTTCTTCTACGCCCCCTTCGTCTTGGTAGGTTGGTTGATAGAACACCTCTCCCTCTGTCTGCTGGTGGCGACCGTGCTGCATCTGGGCTGGCACTACCGCTTCCAGAAGCGGCTGTCGGACTGGCTGTGGCACGATCGCAGCCTAGTGCCGCCCCATGGCAGCGGCAGTTGGGAATACATCTTCAATGGCATCTACAAGTTGCAGCAGCGCCACCGTGCAAGGCGTCGCGAGCTGGCGGGTCTCATCCGCCGCTTTCGGGAGGGGGCCGAGGCCCTGCCCGATGCCGCCGTGGTGTTTCGCACCGACGGCAGCATTCTCTGGTGTAACCGGTTGGCGGAGCAACTGCTCGGTTTTCGCTGGCCCGAGGATGCCGGCCAGCACATCGGCAACCTCATCCGTCACCCCGGTTTCGTCGCCTACCTCGGCAAGGGACAGTATGACGAGCCGTTCGAGATGAGCTCCCCCATCAACGAGGAGAAGTTCCTCGAATTTCGCATCATGCCCTATGCCGAGGATCAGGCCATGCTGGTGGTGCGGGACGTGACCCGGCTGCGCAGCCTGGAGAAGACCCGCAAGCACTTCGTCTCCAACGTCTCCCATGAGCTGCGCACCCCGCTCACCGTGCTCAAGGGCTATCTGGAGATGACGGAGGAGCCGCCCCCCCCCGCCATGTGGGCCAAGGCGCACAAGGTGATGATGGAGCAGACCATCCGCATGGACAATCTGGTCAATCAGCTGCTCACCCTGTCGCGCATCGAGGCGGCCCCGACCGTGGATCTCTCCCATCTGGTGGACATGCCCGCCATGCTGGGGCTGCTGGAGCAGGAGGCCCGTGCCCTGTCGGGGGAGAGTGCCCATCAGATAGAGTTCCAGGTGCAGTCCAATCTGTTCGTGAAGGGGGACAGGGACCAGCTGCGCAGCGCCGTCTCCAACCTGGTCTACAACGCCATTCACTACACCCCGGCCGGTCGCAAGATCACGGTGGAATGGCGCAAGCAGGGGGCCATGGCGCTCTTTGTGGTGCAGGACGAGGGGGAGGGGATAGCCCCGGAGCACCTGACGCGGCTCACCGAGCGCTTCTATCGGGTCGACAAGGCGAGATCCCGCCACACCGGTGGCTCCGGCCTTGGTCTCGCCATCGTCAAGCACGCCCTGAGCCATCACGACGCCCAGCTCGAGATAGAGAGCCGGGTTGGCCAGGGCAGCCGTTTCAGCTTCCTCATTCCCGGCCGCATGGTGGTGGTTAAATAGTCTTTTTTGACAAAGGGTTAGCAATAAGAAAGGGGGCTGCGAGAGCGGCCCCCTTGGCATTTGTGCCGCGCCGGGCCCATGTCATCAAAGTGTCATATAAATTCCATAAATTTGTCACTGCCAGGTCAGATACTGGCGCCGTCTTAAGAACAGACCCCGCGTCACCTTGGGAAAGAGGGGACGGATAAAACTCAACAAGCTGACTGATGCAGCCAGCTTGATCACCGCAAGACAGTGTTAATCGGCGCCATGTATTGGCAATTGCCTTCTGTAACTTTGGAGAGATTGGATGAAACTCAACAAACTGGCTGGTGTAATCGGATTCACCGCAGCAACCCTGTTTTCTGTCAGCGCGCTGGCTGCCGGTGTGGATAAAAACCTGCCGGATTACACCCCGACCAGTGGCATCTCGGGCAACCTGTCCTCCGTCGGCTCGGACACCCTGGCCAACATGATGACCCTGTGGGCCGAAGAATTTAAGCGTGTCTACCCCAACGTCAACGTGCAGATCCAGGCCGCCGGTTCTTCCACCGCGCCGACCGCGCTGACCGAGGGCGTTGCCCAGTTTGGCCCCATGAGCCGTGCCATGAAGGCCGGTGAAGAGGAAGCATTCGAGAAGCGTTACGGCTACAAGCCGACTGCCATCCGCGTCGCGGTCGATGCCCTGGCGGTATTCGTGAACAAGGACAACCCCATCAAGGGGCTGACCATGGAGCAGGTTGATGCCGTCTTCTCCAGCACCCTCAAGTGCGGCGAAGCCAAGGCGGCCACCAAATGGTCTGATCTGGGTCTGGATGGCAACTGGTCTTCCAAGGATCTGCAACTGTTCGGTCGCAACTCCGTTTCAGGTACCTACGGTTACTTCAAGGAGCACGCCCTGTGCAACGGTGACTTCAAGAGCGGCGTAAACGAACAGCCGGGTTCGGCTTCCGTGGTGCAATCCGTCTCCGCGTCCCTGAACGGCATCGGTTACTCCGGCATCGGCTACGTCACCTCCGGCGTGCGCGCCGTACCGCTCTCCAAGGATGGCAAGACCTTCGTTGAAGCGACGGCAGACAACGCCCTGACCGGCAAGTACCCGCTCTCCCGCTTCCTGTACGTCTACGTAAACAAGGCTCCGAACAAGCCGCTCTCCCCGATGGAGCAGGAGTTTGTGAAGATGATGCTCTCCAAGGCTGGTCAGAACATAGTGGCGAAGGACGGCTATGTGCCGGTACCGGCCAAGATTGTTGAGGCCGATCTGAAGAAGCTGGGCATCATGTAATCCCGCTTTTGCAGCGCAAACAAACGAGCCCGAACGGGCTCGTTTTTATTTTGGCGCCATGGGATCTTTTTGGTCGCATGGGGTGGCGCCTGGCTTGCACCGGAGGGCGGCATTCCCGAGAATAGGGCAACTTCACGGTAAAGGACCCTCTCATGCGTGCATCTTCCCTGTCCAAATTCGGCCTGGCAGCCTTGTGCAGTGCCCTGCTTGCCGGCTGTGCCCAGTCGCCGACCGGCCGCAGCCAGATGCTGCTCTTCTCCCCCCAGCAGATGAACCAGCTGGGGGCCGACTCCTTCGAGCAGATGAAGAAGCAGGAGAAGGTGAGCAAGGATGCCAGGGTGAATGCCTATGTCTCTTGCGTGGCCAGGGCGGTCACCGCCCAGGTGCCTGCCAGCTATGGCATCACCAGCTGGGAGGTGGTGGTGTTTGACTCCAAGGAGGTCAACGCCTTCGCCCTGCCTGGCGGCAAGATCGGCGTCTACAGCGGTCTGCTCAAGGTCGCCAAGAATCAGGATCAGCTCGCCACCGTCATCGGCCATGAGCTGACCCATGTGCTGGCACAGCACTCAAACGAACGCCTCTCCCGGGATCAGCTGACCGGCATCGGGCTGGCGGTGGCCGATGCCGCCATCGGCAGCAGCCAGGGGGGCGGTGCCACCATGGCGGCGCTCGGGCTCGGGGTTCAGGTGGGGATTGCCCTGCCCTATGGCAGAACCCAGGAGAGCGAGGCCGACAGACTCGGTCTGGAGCTGATGGCCCGCGCCGGCTTCAATCCGGCCCAGGCCATCCCCCTGTGGCAGAACATGAGTGCCGCCTCCGGTGGCAAGGCACCGCCGCAACTGCTTTCTACCCACCCGAGCGACGAGAACCGCATCGCCGAACTGCAGGCCCAGCAGGCCGAGGTGCAGCCCCTGTATCAGCAGGCGCGAGCGGCAGGGCTGGAGCCCAAGTGCAAGGCATAAGCCTGCGTCTGGCCCGTCCCGCCGATGCCGCCGCCATGACGGTGATGCAGCGGGCCAGCTGGCTGGCGGCCTATGGCAGTGTGCTCGGGGAGGATCTGCTGGCCCAGCTGGCGGTCACCGAGCACCTGCAGATCTGGCGCCGCCGGCTCGCCGAACCCGCCCCCATCCCTATGCTGCTGTGTCAGGACGAGGTCGTCATCGGCCTGCTCTATTGGCACCCAGCCCATGAGGAGGGGATGATGACGGCGCGCATCCGGGCGTTCTATCTGCACCCGGATCACTGGCGTCGGGGCCATGGCAAGCGGTTGTGGCAGGCGGTGGCGGTGCAGATGCGCCGGGCCGGCTGCGAGTGCGTCAGGCTCTGGCTGCTCGATGGCAATCACATCGGCGAGGGGTTCTACCTGCGCCGCGGCTTCGTGTTTGACGGCCAGGAGCGCACACTGACGAGCCTGGGACAACCCTGTCTTCAGCGACAAATGTTCCGTTTGCTTTGAGCTGGCTCCCGTTTTTTGCCCATGGTTACTTTATTTTTTTTGCGAATTAATACAATGTGCCCCATCTGGACAGACTGAGGTGACCCGGTTCACCGGCAAGGGAGTGTGGCATGTATTACGGATTTGATATTGGTGGTACCAAGATTGCCTTCGCGGTGTATGACGGTGGCCTGAACCTCTGTCACGAAGAGCGCATGAGCACCCCTGGCAATGATTACGAGGGGCTGTTGCAGCTGATCCGGACGCGGGTCGAGGCGGCGGACGCCCGCTTCGGTGCGAAAGGCGCCGTCGGCATCGGGTTTCCCGGCATCATCAATCGCCTTGATGGGAGCATAGTGGCGGCGAACCTGCCCGCCATTCACGGTCGTCATCTGGGCGCGGATCTGGCCGCACGACTGGCACGCACCGTCAGCGTCGACAACGACGCCAACTGCTTCCTCTGGTCCGAAGTGCACCAGGGCGCCGCCGCCGAGGCCGAGAGTGCGCTGGGGGTGACCATTGGCACCGGTATCGGTGGCGCCGTCTACCTGGCGGGCAAGCTCATCCAGGGTCGCAACTGGCTGGCGGGGGAGATAGGCCATTACCCGCTGCCGGCCACCATATTGATGAAATATCCCGACCTGCCCCGTCCCCGCTGCGGCTGCGGCCGCCTGGTCTGTTTCGAAACCTACGCCTCGGGCACCGGCCTGGAGCGGCTCTATCACCACTTCCGCGGCGAGCGCGCCAGTGGCCACCTGATAGTCGCCCGCGCCGAGGCCCGGGAACCCGCGGCGCTCTCGGCCATCGACTGCTGGCTGGAGATCCTGGCCGCCGGGCTCGCCACCGCCATCTCGGTGATAGACCCAGAGGTGGTGGTGCTGGGGGGCGGCCTCAGCGGGCTGCCCGCCCTGTATGAAGAGCTGCCCAAGCGTCTGCCCGGCCACCTGCTGCCCGGTGTCGCCCTGCCGGCTATCCGCCAGGCCCGCTTCGGCGGCGCCGGTGGCGTGCGTGGCGCCGCCCTGCTCAATTTATGAGATCAGGCACTGGGTCTGATCTCCCTGGATAAGGAGTCATCATGACCCGTCTTGAAATCTGCATCGACAACCTGGAATCCCTGTTCACCGCAGAGCGGTCCGGCGCGGATCGCATCGAGCTCTGCTCTGCGCTGGGGCTGGGTGGTCTCACCCCCTCCTATGGTTTCATGCAGCTTGCTGCCCGCCATGCCAGCGTACCGGTTTACGCCATGATCCGCCCCCGTGCCGGGGATTTCTGCTTCAGTGCCGCCGAGTTCGAACTCATGTTGCTGGATATCGCTGCGGCGCGCTCTGCGGGCCTGCAAGGGGTGGTGGTGGGTTTGCTGGACGAGGGGGGCAGAGTGCCAGCCGCCCAGTTGCAACAGCTGGTCGAGGCGGCAGGTCCCCTTGGGGTCACCTTCCATCGCGCCATCGATCTCAGCTCCAACTGGCGCGCCGATCTGGAGACCATAGTGGCGGCCGGCTGTGAGCGGATCCTGAGCTCCGGCCATGCCCCGACTGCCCTGGCGGGTCTGGAGACCCTGCAGGCGATGCAGCAGACCCTGGCGGGCCGCGCCAGCCTGATGCCCGGCGCCGGGGTCAATGCCGACAACGTGCGCACCATACTCGAGTTCACCGGGGTGAGCGAGGTGCACATGTCCGGCATGGGCTGGCGTGGCGGCATGGTGCCCCACGGAGTGAACATGGGCACCTCGGACGACGGCCGGGTCAATATCACCGACGGTGCCAAGGTGGCAGCGGTGCGGGCGTTGCTGGACAAGGCCTGATAGGTGCCGCGCGGCGGCATGGTGCCTCTCCATGGGATGTCAACATGGGCACCTCGGACGACGGCCGAGTCAATATCACCGACGGCGCCAAGGTGGCCGCGGTGCGGGCTTTACTGGACAATGCCTGATACGTACCGCGTGGCGGCATGGTGCCTCCTCATGTGTGTGAACATGGCACCTCGGACGACGGCCGGGTCAATATTACCGACGGTGCCAAGGTTACTGCGGTACGGGCCCTGCTGGATCGCGCCTGAGCAGATCGCCGCCGATGGGCGGCGTTCATCCCCTTCTTGTGTGAAGTCTCTCCCACGGGCGGGGAAATCAGGAAGGCAGTCGGCAGCACCTCGCCAAAAAGTCTGATATTATCCCGTCTCTTTTACCCTCAGGACCCGGAGCAACATCTCAATGTCCCAATACGACTCTATCGAACAGAAGGCCAGCTATGGCATCGGCCGCAACATGGGTGATCAGCTGGCGCAGCAAGCCTTTGCCGGTCTGGATATCCCTGCCCTGCAACAAGGTCTGGCAGATGCCCTGAATGGCCTGGAGTTCGCGGTCAGCCGTGACGATATCAATGATGCCTTCCAGGTCATCACCGCCCGCATGCAGGAAGAGCAGGAAGCCGTTGCCAAGGCCGCCGCCGCCGATGGCGAAGCCTTCCTGGCCGACAACGCCAAGCGCGCCGACGTGAAAGTGACCGACTCCGGTCTGCAATACGAAGTCATGGTAGAAGGCAACGGCGCCGTGCCGGTAGCCGGTCAGTCCGTGCGTGTGCACTACCACGGTACCTTCACCCACGGTGGTGTGTTCGACAGCTCGGTCGCCCGCGGCCAGCCTGCCGAATTCCCGGTCACCGGCGTCATTGCCGGCTGGGTAGAAGCACTGCAGATGATGCCGGTTGGCTCCAAGTGGAAGCTCTACATTCCGCAGGATCTGGCCTACGGTGCCCGTGGCGCCGGTTCCATCCCGCCCTACTCCGCTCTGGTCTTCGAAGTGGAGCTGCTGGACATCCTGTGATCCGGTTGGCGTGATGCAAACGGCGACCCCTGGGTCGCCGTTTGTTTTTTGCGCGCCGCCACGCCCTGGTGGATGAGCCATGGCCTTCTCGGGAGATTTGGATATAGTCAGGACGTCGCACTCTCGGCCACCCAGGGAGACAGGCCATGGCTGCCATCATCGAAGTCGTCGATCTCATCAAGCACTTCCCCGGAGTCAAGGCGGTGGACGGACTCAGCTTTGCCATTCCCGCCGGGAGCTGTTTCGGCCTGCTCGGCCCGAACGGGGCGGGCAAGACCACCACCATAGAGCTGCTCGAAGGGATCCTCACCCCTGACAGCGGCCAGATCCTGTTTCACGGCGCCCCCCGCGGCCCCGACTATCGCTCCCGCATCGGCATCCAGTTCCAGCACACGGCGTTGCAGGATTTTCTGACGGTGCGCGACACCCTGCGCCTGTTCGCCAGCCTCTATCCCAACCCCCTGCCACGGGAACTGCTCATCGATCTGTGTGCCCTTGGGGAGTTCATCGACAGGGACAGCCGCAAGCTCTCGGGCGGCCAGCGTCAGCGCCTGCTGCTGGCCCTTGCTCTGCTCGGGGATCCCGAACTGCTGTTTCTGGACGAACCCACCACAGGGCTGGACCCCCAGGCCCGTCACCACTTCTGGCAGCGGATCGAGGCGATCAAGGCCCAGGGCAAGACGGTGGTGCTCACCACCCACTACATGGACGAGGCCCAGCAACTGTGCGATCGCATCGCCATCGTCGATCACGGTCATCTGCTCAGCCTGGACACGCCGGCGGCCCTGCTGGCACAGCACTTCGACGGTGTGCTGGTGCGTCTTGCAGATCACCCGGCCCTCGCCAGCCTGGGTTATCCGCTGCTGCCCCACGGCGATCAGGTGGAGCTGAACTGCCCCGACGTGGCGGTCTTGCTGCCAACCTTGTTGAGCCTGGGGGTACCGCTGACCGGCATGCAGGTACGTTCCCCCAATCTGGAGGATCTCTTCCTGCACCTGACAGGCCACAGCCTCCGGAGCGGCGCATGAACGCCGCCCCATGGCGGCGCCCCGCTGTGGCGCCTGCCAGCATGTTACCGATGCCAGCCTGCTCAAGGAGCGGAAGATGACGGGATCTCTCAAGCGCATAGGTGCGCTCTTCTACGCACGCAACCTGGAGTTCGTGCGCGACAGGGCGGCCCTGGTCTGGAACCTGCTTTTTCCGCTCTTGCTGGTGATTGGCTTCTCCCTCATCTTCTCCGGTCCCCCCAAGCCGCTGGTACAGATAGGGGTGGTGGGGGAGCTGACGACGGCCTATCAGCCCCTGACCCATATCCCGCTGCTCAAGCTCATTCCCTATGACGACGAGGCGAGGGGGGCCCTCAAGGTGCGCCATCACCAGCTGGACTTGCTGCTGTCACCGGCGCGCGGCCACTACTGGGTCAACCCGGACGCCCCCCAGGGGGCCATGGCCGAATACCTGCTGCGCCAGGCGGTGCGCGCGCCCTTGCAACGAGAGGCCCTGAGCGGTCGGGCCATCCGCTACGGCGACTGGTTGTTGCCCGGGGTGATCGGCATGAACCTGATGTTCTCCGGCCTGTTCGGGGTCGGCTTCGTCATCGTGCGCTATCGCAAGAACGGGGTACTCAAGCGCTTGCGGGCCACGCCACTCTCGGCCGCCGAGTTTCTCTGCGCCCAGCTGTTGTCACGTGTGCTGATCACCCTGGTGGTGAGCCTGCTGGTCTTTCTGGTGGCTTACTGGCTGCTGGATGTGCCCCTGCTCGGCTCTGGCTGGCTGCTGCTGCTCATCGCCCTGGTCGGCGGGACCGCCATGGCCTCCCTCGGGCTGCTCATCGCCGCCCGCATTCAGAACGAGGAGCTGGCGAGCGGTTTGCTCAATCTCATCAGCTTGCCCATGATGTTCTTATCCGGCGTCTGGTTTTCGCTGGAAGGCTCTCCTCCCTGGCTGCAGGCCGTGGGGGCCCGCTTGCCGCTCAGCCAGATCATCGAGGCCGCCCGTGCCGTCATGCTGGAAGGGGCGGGCTGGCAGGCGGTGGCGGGAACCCTGGGTCAAGTCATGGTGTTTGCCCTGGTGTGCATCACGCTGGGGGCGGTGCTGTTCAAATGGAGCGCAAAATGAAGTCAATTCTGTGGTTGCTGCTGGTAGCGGCCTTACCGGTGCATGCCGGCACCCTGCGCTGCAAGAGCGCCCTGTTGACCGAGGGGGACACCACGGCCGAACTGCTGATCCGCTGCGGTCAGCCGCTGCTCAAGGAAGATCTGACACGCTACGAGGAGAACGGCTTCGGGGCGCGGATGACGGTCAAGTATGCCGAACGCTGGACCTACAACTTCGGCAGGAGCGAATTCATGCAGTTCGTCACCGTCGAAAACGGCATCATCACCGAGATTGAAGACGGTCCCCGCGGTGGTTGAGTCGCGTATTGCTCCCGGGCCGGCACCCTGATCTAGAGCTCAGGCCCCATCCCCACCAGAAGATCCCCTGTTGATATCAGTTTGCCACCCTACATCGCGAAATATCGGCAAAGCCTTCTCTTTGTTTGCCGCTCCCAGGGTTGGGTCTGCTGGTGGAAAAGCGAGCCTGATGAGTCAGTTGGAAGCAGATCTTGCTGCCCCATCCCGGTGCATCCCATTTTTTTGCGAAAATAATCCTCACAGCGGGAATGGCCTTTAACAGCAGGCTATTTGGCGAATAAGGGTCTACTTTTGATTCTAAGAGTGCATATCACTTCGTTCGAACATTTTGTGCTGTTGCACCACGGTTGGGCCGGGTTGCACCGATTGACAAGTTTTTGAACCGCTGGATAAGCTGCGAAAAAGCAAGGAAACGATGGCATCTTGCTAGGTTTTGGTGCCAATGCGAATCAAACCACAGGGAAGAGTGACATGAAGCAGATACACAAGGCAGGTATGGTGATAGTGCTGTCGCTGGCGGCAGCCAATGTCTGGGCAGAGGGCACCCTGGATGCCGTGAAGAAGAAGGGGTTCGTGCAGTGCGGGGTCGGTGATGGCCTGCCCGGTTTCTCCAATCCGGACGCCAAGGGCACCTGGACCGGGCTGGACGTGGACGTGTGTCGCGCGGTCGCCGCGGCCGTGCTCGGGGATGCTGGCAAGGTCAAGTATGTGTCCCTCACCGCCAAGGAGCGTTTCACCGCCCTGCAATCCGGTGAAGTGGATCTGCTGTCGCGCAACACCACCTGGACCCTGACCCGGGACGGGTCGCTCGGTCTGACCTTCGCCGGGGTGAACTACTACGATGGTCAGGGCTTCCTGGTCAACAAGTCCCTCGGGGTCAAGAGCGCCAAGGAGCTGGACGGTGCCGCCGTCTGCATCCAGTCCGGCACCACCACCGAACTCAACCTGGCGGATTACTTCCGCGCCAACGGCGGCATGAAATATACCCCTGTGGTGTTCGATACCTCGGATCAGACCGTCAAAGGCTTCGAGGCGGGACGTTGCGACGTGCTGACCTCGGATCAATCCCAGCTCTACTCCCTCAAGATCAAGCTGACCAAGCCGGGGGATGCCTTGGTACTGCCCGAGGTCATCTCCAAGGAGCCGCTGGGACCCGCCGTGCGTCAGGGTGACGAGCAGTGGTTCAAGGTGGTGCGCTGGAGTCTTTACGCCATGCTCAACGCCGAAGAGGCCGGTGTGACCAGCGCCAACGTGGACGAGATGCTCAAATCCACCAACCCGGACATTCGTCGCCTGCTGGGGCTGGAAGAGCCCAAGGGCAGCGTGCTGGGGCTGGATGACAAGTGGGCCTACAACATAGTCAAACAGGTCGGCAACTACGGCGAGTCGTTCGATCGCAACGTCGGCGCCGGCTCTCCCCTCAAGATCGACCGCGGCATCAACGCACTCTGGAACAAGGGCGGCCTGATGTATGCCCCGCCCATCCGCTAAATAGACAGCTGTCGGGGGGCCTGGCCCCCCATTTCCCCCTTGCCCTGGCTTTGTCGGAGTCATCCTCATGGCGATACAAGCATCAAACCATAGGAAAGAACAGGGCCGCTGGTGGTATGACGCTAAGGTGCGGGCGCAGATATTCCAGTGCCTGGCCATTGCGGCCGTTCTCGCGTTTCTGTTCTACATCATCAACAATGTCCTGACCAATCTGGCGACCCGTGGCATCACCACAGGTTTCGATTTTCTGGGCAACACCGCCGGGTTCGGCATCTTGCAGAGCCTGATCCCCTACGACGAAACCTACACCTTCGGTCGTACCTTCGTGGTCGGCCTGCTCAATACCCTGCTGGTCTCGGTGCTCGGCATCCTGTTTGCCACCCTGCTCGGCTTCGTGCTCGGGATAGCGCGTCTGTCCCGCAACTGGCTGGTGGCCAAGATAGCCACCGTCTACATAGAGACGTTCCGCAACATTCCGCTGCTGCTGCAGATCTTCTTCTGGTACTTCTCGGTGCTGCGCACCCTGCCGTCTCCCCGTGAGAGCGTGGAGCTGGGAGGGCTCGCCTTCTTGAACGTGCGGGGCTTCTATCTACCCAAACCCTTGTTTGAGGAGGGATTTGGCTATGTGCTTTGGGCCCTGCTGCTCGCTGTCGTCCTGAGCTGGGGGTTGAGTCGCTGGGCGCGGCGCCGTCAGGCGCTGACCGGCAGGATCTTCCCGTTCTGGCGCTGTGTGGCCGCTCTGGTGATCCTGCTCCCCGCCATTGCCTTCCTGCTGGCAGGCAGCCCGCTCTCCTGGAGCGTGCCGGCCTTGCAGGGCTTCAACTTCCGGGGGGGCTTGACGGTGCTGCCCGAGCTCGCGGCCCTGTTGCTGGCGCTCACCATCTATACGGCGGCCTTCATCGCCGAGATAGTGCGATCCGGCATACTGGCCATCAGCAAGGGGCAGACCGAGGCCGCTTCCGCACTCGGGCTCTCGCCCACCAAGACGCTGCGGCTGGTGGTCATTCCTCAGGCGATGCGGGTCATCATTCCCCCGCTGACCAGCCAGTATCTGAACCTCACCAAGAACTCCTCGCTGGCCACCGCCATCGGTTATCCGGATCTGGTCTCGGTGTTCATGGGCACCACCCTCAACCAGACCGGGCAGGCCATCGAGGTGATCGCCATGACCATGGGGGTCTATCTCATCATCAGTATCACCACCTCTGTCCTGATGAACATCTACAACCGCAGGATGACGCTGGTCGAGCGCTAGGGAGCAGTCATGTTTGTGAACGAGTTGCAGGAGGCGCTGCCGCCTCCCAATCATCGCCGGGGGCTGGTCGCCTGGGTCAGGCAGAACCTCTTCCCCAACTGGTGGAACGGCTTGCTGACCCTGGTGCTGGCCTACCTGCTGCTGCCACTGCTCTGGTCGGCGCTGGACTGGGCTATCTTCTCCGCCAACTGGCAGGGGAGCAGCCGTGCCGACTGCGCCCAGGGCGGGGCTTGCTGGGTCTTTATCGAGAGTCGTCTGGGGCAATACCTCTACGGCTTTTATCCGGTCGATCAGTATTGGCGCATCAATCTGGCCTTCGCCGGTCTGGCCGTGCTGCTGGCGCTGCTGATCTGGCCGCGCACCCCGCGCAAGGGCTGGCTGGCGCTCTTTACCCTGCTGGTATTCCCTGTCATCGCCTTCGTGCTGATCCATGGCGGGGCCGGTCTCGAGGTGGTGGAAACAAATCGCTGGGGCGGCCTGATGCTGACCCTGGTGCTGGCGGTGGTGGGCATAGTGGTCGCTCTGCCATTCGGGATCCTGCTGGCATTGGGACGCCGCTCCCACATGCCGGTCATCTCCAGCCTCTCCACCGTCTATATCGAGTTCTGGCGGGCGGTGCCGCTCATCACTGTGCTCTTCATGGCCTCCGTCATGCTGCCGCTGTTCATGACCAGCGAGGTGGAGCTCGACAAGCTGCTGAGGGCGCTTATCGGCATCATTCTGTTCCAGGCGGCCTATGTGGCAGAGGTGGTCAGGGGGGGGCTGCAGGCGATCCCCAAGGGGCAGTACGAGGCGGGTGAAGCCCTGGGGCTCTCCTACTGGAAGGTGATGGGACTGGTCATCATGCCTCAGGCCCTCAAGATCACCATTCCCTCCCTGGTGAACACCTTTATCTCCCTGTTCAAGGACACCAGCCTGGTGCTGATCATAGGGCTATTCGATCTGCTGGCCATCTCCAAGGTGGCGCTGGCGGATCCGGCCTGGCTGGGATTCTCCACCGAGGCCTATGTGTTCATCGCCATGATCTTCTGGATGTTCTGTTTTGGCATGTCCCGCTACTCCATCTATCTGGAGCGCAAACTCAACACCGGTCACAAGCATTAGGAGTAGTTTCGAGATGAAAACGGACGCTGTGGTAGAACTCAAGGATGTCAACAAGTGGTACGGTGAGTTTCATGTGCTGCGCAACATCAATCTGCAGGTGGGCAGGGGGGAGAAGATCGTCATCTGCGGGCCGTCTGGCTCGGGCAAGTCCACCATGATCCGCTGCATCAACCGGCTGGAGGAGCATCAGAGCGGTGACATCCTGGTCAAGGGCACGGCCCTGACGTCGGATCTCAAGAACATAGAGACGGTACGCCGGGAGGTGGGCATGGTGTTCCAGCACTTCAACCTCTTCCCCCATCTGACGGTGCTGGAGAATTGCTGCTTGGCGCCCATCTGGGTCAAGCAGTTGCCACGCAAGGAGGCGGAGGAGATCGCCATGACCTTCCTGCGCCGGGTCAGGATCCCGGAGCAGGCCCTCAAGTATCCGGGCCAGCTCTCCGGCGGTCAGCAGCAACGGGTCGCCATCGCCCGCAGCCTCTGCATGAACCCCCAGGTGATGCTGTTTGACGAGCCTACCTCGGCGCTGGACCCCGAGATGGTGCGCGAGGTGTTGGATGTCATGGTGGAGCTGGCCCATGAGGGCATGACCATGCTCTGCGTCACCCACGAGATGGGCTTTGCCAAGCAGGTGGCGGACCGGGTGATCTTCATGGACCGCGGCCAGATCATCGAGGAGAACGTGCCTGACCAGTTCTTCGACCACCCCCAGTCGGAGCGAACCAAGCTGTTCCTCTCCCAGATCCTGCAGCACTGATGCGGGTCAGACGGGGCCAACCCCATTGAAAATAGCCCGCACGCTCGGTGAGCGGCGGGCAAAGACGTGCATGGAAGCAGACTACAAACGGAAAGGAGTATGTCAGCCCGGCAACAGGGCGGTGGTGCGCAGATCGCGCACGGCCAGGTTGATCTGCCGGGCCAGGCTCAGCGCCTGGCGGCAGCTCAGCGTTCTCACATCGATGATTCCCCCCTGAAATTCAAACCGCCCCAGAGCCTCTACCATGAAACTGCCGTGATGGAAGCTTTTGATATAGCGGGCAATTCGACGAGGAGACAACTGCTTGAACACCTTCATGGCAAGACACCCTGTTGTTTGGACAGGGCACACTATGCCGCCTCACCATGACACTGATGTGACACTGGATAAAGGTTTGTATGAATCCTTGTTATGGCGGGCTGGCGTCCTGCTACCGGCGTTGAAAAAGTAGTGCAGCCCCCGGTCCCGGCCCCGATATACTGCGGCCATCGCAGGATGGACAAGGTGCCGCACGTGGAGTGGGTGGACGTAGTAGACGAGCATGACAGGGTGATCGGGGTGGCCGATCGCACCCAGGTGCGTCAGGAGAACTTGCGCCATCGCGCCAGCTATATTCTGGTGCTCGATGAGGCCGGGCGCGTGCTGGTGCAGCGGCGTACCCTGAGCAAGGATTTCTGTCCCGGCATGCTGGATGCCTGCGCCGGTGGTGTGGTGACCACGGGGGAGGCGATGGAGCCCTCCGCTCGGCGCGAGCTGGCCGAGGAGTTGGGGATCCACGACGTGCCCCTGCACGACTTCGGCACCTTCTACGCCGAGGGGGAGGCGAGCGGGGGAGGCTATCGGGTCTGGGGCGGTCTGTTCAGTTGCCATTATCAGGGGCCGCTGCAACTCCAGGCGGAGGAGGTGAGCGAGGTGTACTGGATGAGTCTGGCCGAGATAGCCGAGCGGGCCGATGAATTCACCCCGGATTCATTGCTCGCCATCGCCACCTGGCAGGCGCGGCGCCCGGCATAAGGCAGAGGTTCTGGCTGCCGAATTCACGTTGAATTTTCTACTGACATTGCCATCAGGCAGGTGCGACGACACGGACGAGCCGGTGTCGTCTCTTTTCTGGTTGGAGTAGACTGGGCCTCTTTCAGTCACTTAAGGACGAGACATCATGGTCACGGTCGGTCAATCCCTGCCCGCAGCGGAATTTACCTTCATCACCGCCGAGGGCAAGCAGCTGAAGGATACCCAGGCCCTGTTTACCGGCAAGCGAGTGGTGCTGTTCGCGGTGCCGGGCGCCTTCACCCCCACCTGCTCCAACGCCCATCTGCCCGGTTATGTGGTGTTGGCGGACGAGTTCAAGGCCAAGGGGGTCGATGCCCTCTATTGTCTCTCGGTCAACGATGCCTTCGTGATGAAGGCGTGGCAGGCGGCCCAGAATGCGGACGCCATCACCATGCTGGCGGATGGGGACGGCAGCTGGACCCAGGCGCTCGGCCTTGCCAAGGAGACCGGCGCCTTCGGCGGCCTGCGTGCCCAGCGCTTTGCCATGATCGCCAATGATGGCGTGGTCGAGCAGCTGTTCGTGGAGGCCCCCGGCAAGTTCGAGGTGTCTGATGCGCAGAGTCTGCTGGCCGCGCTGTGAGATGTTAATCATTGTTTGATTTCATCTTGAAATAGCAAGGCGGCTCGATACACTGAGGCCGCGTTTGGATGGAGCCAGGCTAGCCGCCTGGCTCTCGTGTTTGCAGTCGATGAGATAGAAGAATATGACCCTGGCTTTTGTTGCCCTGATTGCCGGACTGGCGTTGCTGGTCTGGAGTGCGGATAAATTTGTGGACGGTGCAGCCGCCACCGCTCGTTATGCCGGCATGCCGCCGCTGCTGATCGGTATGGTGATCATCGGTTTTGGTACCTCGGCCCCCGAGATGGTGGTCTCGGCCCTGGCATCCATGCAGGGTAACCCGGGCCTGGCCCTGGGCAATGCCTATGGCTCCAACATCACCAACATCGCCCTCATTCTCGGACTGACAGCCCTCATCAGCCCTATTGCCGTCTCCTCTCAGGTGGTGCGCAAGGAGATCCCCATACTGCTCGGCATCACCCTGCTGACCGGTGCCTTGCTCATCGATGGTCACCTGGGGCGTAGCGACGCCCTCATTCTGGGTGGCGTCTTCGTCGTGCTGCTGGGCTGGTCCATCTGGACCGGGATCAAGGGGAAGGGAGACGCCCTGGACGAAGACGTGAATGTGGAGATCGACAGCGAAGCCATGCCGCTCAAGAAGGCCATCTTCTGGTTGATCGTGGGCCTGGTACTCCTGGTAGGTGCTTCCCGCCTGCTGGTGTGGGGTGCGGTGACCATAGCCCAGGCATTTGGCATCAGCGATCTGGTCATCGGCCTGACCATAGTGGCGGTGGGTACCTCGCTGCCGGAGCTGGCCTCCTCCCTGATGGCCATCCAGAAGAAGGAACATGACCTGGCGCTTGGCAACGTGCTCGGCTCCAACCTGTTCAACACCCTGGCCGTGGTCGGCATCGCCGCCGGCATAGCGCCCCTTGACGTGGACCCGGCGGTGCTCTCCCGCGACTGGAGCCTGATGATGGGACTGACCCTGCTGCTGCTGGTGATGTGTCTGGGCCGCAAGGGACAGGGCCGCATCAACAGGGTGGAAGGAGGTATCTTGCTCTGCATCTTCGTCGCCTATACCGGTTGGCTGTTGACCAGCCAGTTCTGATAATGGCATGACAAGACAAACAAGAAGGGGAGCCAATGGCTCCCCTTCTCTATGCAACACTCGTGGTCAAACCGTTCAGGCCACCGCCACCAGTTTCTGCTTCTGGGCGCTGTCCAGAATGAGGATGCTCGCCTTGGGGAAGAAGTTGAAGGTGGAGGCCGACGCCCAGGTGTAGGCCCCCATCACCCGGCCCACCACCAGCTCGCCGATGGCCAGATCCGGCAGCATGATGCCGTCGCGAATGACGTCCACGCTGTCGCAGGTGGGGCCGGAGAGCACGGCATTGTGCAGCTCGCCATGCGCATAGGGGGTGCTCACCGGGTAGGTGACGTGGTCATAGAGCTGACCGTTGTAGCTGCCGTAGAGGCCGTCATCCAGGTAGTACCAGATCTTGTCACCGCGGTGGGCCTTGCCCATCACGCTGGACACCGAGGTCATGGCCGGTGCGCTGATGAAACGGCCCGGCTCGGCAATCTTCTGCACCGTGGCGGGCAGCTTGGCCAGCGCCTCGCGGATCGGGGCGCAGAAGCCGTCGATGTCGAACTCGCCGCCCTCATAATCCACCGGGAAACCGCCGCCGATGTCCAGCACCCAGGGCTTGAGGCCGAGATCCCAGGCCTGCTCCATGATCTCGCGGCAGGCGTCGATGGCCTGCACGTGGCGACGGGGGTGGGGCACCTGGGAGCCGACGTGGAACGACAGTCCCATCACCTTGATCCCCTTGGCCTGGGCCAGTTGCAGCAGCGGCAGCGCCTGCTCCGGAGTGCAGCCGAACTTCTTGGAGAGATCGACCTTGGTCTCGGGATTTGGGAAGCTGACGCGCAGCAGCAGTTTGACCTCGTCCTTGTAGGGCAGGAATTTCTCCAGCTCCAGCGGGTTGTCGTAGACAAACACGGTGCAGCCGAATTCCAGCGCATAACGGATGTCGCTGTCGCGCTTGATGGGATGGGTGTGAATGCAGCGTCCCGGACGAACCCCTTGGCTGCGCACCAGATCCACTTCGCCATTGGTGGCCAGATCGAAACAGGCCCCCTCTTCCTTCAAGACAGAGACCACAGCCTCATGGGGCAGGGGCTTGAGTGCATAATGCAAGCGCACATCGGGCAGGGCGGCGGCCAGGGCCCGATACTGTTTGCGGATGGCTGCCTTGTCGAGCAGCAGCAGGGGAGAGCCAAATTGTTCAACCAGCTGACGGTAATCTTGTGCGACCAGGGTCTCGTTCATTCTCTTTTGATCATCCTTAGGGGGCGTGATATGCCCAAGCCATATGCGATTGAACCGGCGACGGCCGGCTCAGGCGAGTGGTCCGGAGGGACCGACCAGGCACAATGCATAACTCCCTTGCAAAGTGCTTAGTTATGCGCGGGATTATCGACTTATTGAGTTTGTGTGCAAGCATTTTGATTGGATATGTTGGCAAGTATTTCTGGTCGAGACGAAACATCATCTTGATATGGGGCAGTCTGCGTCTTTTGGTGTGCGTCATCATCAGACAAAACTTCATAACTTATTGATAGTTAACGAACATTTAACATGCGTTTCGCTGATGGTCGGGACAGAAAAAAATGGCGTGGAGTCCGGCCGAGTGGGAGACAGCTCACATTTTTTGGATTAACATGCCCGCTTCCTAATCCAAACTAGTTCGGATGAAGGTAGCAGGAGAGCGATGGGGGACCATCCACCGAAGAAGTGAATCTTTCAGGTACCGGGCAACCGGTGTGGACTGCTACTGGACGATACTCTGGAGAGACCCGTTAGATCGGGCGCCGAAGGAGCAAGGCACCATGACGACCCGCAAGGGCAGGCTGGCGCCGGAAACTCTCAGGCAAAAGGACAGAGGGGATGGGATGGTTGTA
Organism: Aeromonas sp. sif0611; assembly: GCF_019218845.1. Lineage (NCBI taxonomy): Bacteria > Pseudomonadati > Pseudomonadota > Gammaproteobacteria > Aeromonadales > Aeromonadaceae > Aeromonas > Aeromonas sp. sif0611. The sequence goes on from NZ_JAHUWU010000003.1 coordinate 387,541, forward strand.
CCTGAGCTTGGAACTGTTCACGATCTGTCACGAGAGGTCGTCAGCAAGGTAAAGAGCAGCGCAGGAACCGGAGTGTATGTGAATACATGAGGCTTCCGAGCAGCGTATGAGCCTTGATCACGGCCTCGCAGTAAGAGTGTGAACACGTTCTTGGCCTGCATCCGATCGCCTTTGGGGATCGCGACACCTATGGGAAGATCATCCTTCTCCTCCTTAATCATTGTTTTTTAAGGAGGATGCATGTCATCAATTCAATCGGCGCTCGCCGCCATCGATAGCTTTGTCTGGGGTCCACCCCTGCTGATCCTGCTGGTCGGGACCGGTATCTATCTTACCCTGCGATTGGGGCTGCTTCAGGTCGTGCGCTTGCCGCTCGCCCTGCGTCTGGTCTTTGGCCGCGATCAGGGTCAGGGCAAGCAGGGGGACGTCTCCAGCTTCGCCGCCCTCTGTACTGCGCTTTCAGCCACTATCGGCACTGGCAACATCGTCGGGGTAGCCACCGCCATCAAGCTCGGTGGCCCCGGCGCCCTGTTCTGGATGTGGATGGCGGCGCTGTTCGGCATGGCCACCAAGTACGCCGAGTGCCTGCTGGCGGTCAAATACCGGGAGCAGGATGCCAACGGCCAGATGGCTGGGGGCCCCATGTACTATCTGGAGAAGGGGCTCGGTTCCAAACCGCTCGCCAAGCTGTTTGCCCTGTTCGGTATAGGCGTCGCCTTCTTCGGGATCGGTACCTTCCCGCAGGTCAACGCCATCTCCGACGCCATGAGCCTCTCCTTCTCGGTGCCCCGTGAAGTGACCGCCGTGGTGCTGACCCTGATAGTGGCGCTGGTGACCCTGGGGGGCATCCAGTCCATCTCCAGCGTGTCGAGCAAGGTGGTGCCCTTCATGGCCATCTTCTACATCCTCGCCTGTGCCGGGGTACTGGTGAACAACGCCGGCGCCCTGCCCGACGCTGTCATGCTGGTGATCGAGAGCGCCTTTACCGGCCATGCGGCCACCGGCGGCTTCGTCGGTGCCGGCATCATGCTGGCGATCCAGTCCGGGGTGGCGCGCGGGGTCTTCTCCAACGAATCGGGTCTGGGCTCTGCGCCCATAGCCGCGGCGGCGGCCAAGACGGACTCCTGCGTGGAGCAGGGGCTGGTCTCCATGACCGGCACCTTCATCGACACCATCATCATCTGCACCATGACCGGCCTGACACTGGTGGTGACCGGGGTGTGGAGCGGGGACTTGAGCGGTGCCGCCATGACCAGCCAGGCCTTTGCCCAGGGGTTGGATGCCCACATCGGCCAGTATCTGGTGAGCATAGGGCTGCTGTTTTTTGCCTTCACCACCATCCTCGGCTGGAACTACTACGGCGAGCGCTGCACCGAGTACCTGTTCGGGGTCAAGGCGATCAAGCCCTACCGCATCGTCTATCTGGTGCTGGTGGCGAGCGGCGCCTTCCTCCATCTGGACATGATTTGGCTGCTGGCGGACATCGTCAACGGTCTGATGGCGGTACCCAACCTCATCGGCCTGATTGGCCTGCGTCATGTGGTGCTCGCCGAGACCCGGGCCTACTTCAGTCGGGACCGGGACAGCGATACAGAGTCCGAGCCCGAGCCGCAGACGGCCTGAACTCCTCCGCTCGTTTCACGTTCGCCTTGAAAAGAACAAGCCACGACTCGGGTCGTGGCTTTTTTGTGCGCTGCGCTACTTCCATGGACGGGCGTGTTCCTTCTCCCTCCGGGGGGCATCAGGGTGAGGGCATCGGACTCTCCGTCAGCAGTCGCGCCAGCCGCCCTCGTACTATCTCCACTAGCGCCTCCTCGCTCCTCTGCCAATGGATCTGCTGCGCCAGCGTGGTGGAGGTTCCTGTCATAAAGCGCAGTTCGCCGCCCGCCAGTTCGTAGAAGCGGCTCGCCATCCGGGTACCTTCGTCCACGTCTCCCGCCACCAGCAACATGGCCTGGGCCAGCACGGCGCCTTGGTGATCCTGCCCTGGCGCCAGCCAGCGCTGGGCGGTGCCGGTTACCTTGCGACCCCCGATCACCAGATTGTACTGGCCGTCGCAAAAGGATCCGGGTACGAAGTCGTAGTTTCCCGTCAGGCCGTATTCGCCCAGCAGGGCCAGCAGCGGCGCCCCCAGCAGATGGTAATAGTGGCCAAGATCAGTGGTGGTGCGGGGCAGCAGCAGGGAGAGGTTGAGGATGCCCGCCCCGTGGGGCACGGCGGTGCCGCCGCTGTCACGCACAAATACGGGCCAGCCTTCGGTGGCGAGCTGTTCGCAGGCGGCTGCGTAACGGGGAAGTCGGGTGTCTTTGCGGGTCACGATAAGGCACTGGGGCGCCTGCCAGAGGTGAGCGCGGGGCTGGCCATCATGGGCGCACTCCCGCAGCCAACGCTGCTCCTCGGCCAGTATCTGATCCGGGGTGTAGTTGGTGGGCAGGGAGGAAAGCAGGGTATAGGTCATGAAGGGCATCCTGAGCAGAGGCTACCCAGCACAGTACCCGTGACGGAAGAGGAGGTAAAGCCCCGCACGGCGGGGCTTTACCTGTTCGCTCTGGAGAGCGTCAGGCCTGTGCGGCGCAGTGCTTGGGCAGCAGCAGGTTCATCAGGATAGCGGTGATGCCGCCGGTGGCGACGCCGTAGGAGAGCACACTCCTGGCCAGCTCCGGCAGGTGTTGCAGCACTTCAGGCACCTGAGCCACCCCGAGGCCCATGGCGAGCGACACCGCCAGTATCATCAGGGCGCGGCGGTCCAGCTCCTCGCGGGAGATGATGCGCACCCCGGCGGCGGCGATAGTGCCGAACATCACTATGGTGGCGCCACCCAGCACGGGTTCGGGGATCTGCTGCACCAGGCTGGCCACCGCCGGGAACAGGCCGAGCAGGGCCAGCATGGCGGCGATGAAGAGGCCGACATGGCGGCTGGCGACGCCGGTCAGCTGGATGACGCCGTTGTTCTGGGCGAAGGTGGACATGGGGAAGGTGGAAAAGACCGCCGCCAGCATGGAGTTGGCGCCATCGGCCAGCACGCCCCCCTTGATCCGTGCCATGTAGACGGGCCCGTCCAGGGGCTCGCCGGAGATGTCCGAGGTGGCGGTCATGTCGCCTATGGCTTCCAGCGCCGTCACCACGAAGATGATGGCGAGCGGCACGAACAGCTGCCAGTCAAAGCCGATGCCGTAGTGGAGCGGGAGTGGCACCATGATCAGGGGACCCTCGAAGGTGGGGGGGCTGACCTTGCCCAGCAGCAGAGCCACGGCGTAACCCGCCAGCATGGCGATCATGATGGCAGAGAGGCGCAGCCAGGGGTTGCGACTGCGCTGCAGCAGCACGATGAGGCCGAGCACCAGCAGGGAGAGGAAGAGGTTGGTGTGGCTGGCGAAGCTGCCATCCGAGAGCGCGGCGTAGCCGCCCCCCATGCTGATGAGGCCCACCTTGATCAGGGTCAGGCCGATGAGCAGCACCACTATGCCGGTCACCAGGGGGGTGATGATGCGCTTGACCAGGTGCAGGAAGCGGCTCATCACGACGATGGTGAGGGCGGCCACCAGCATGGTGCCGAACAGGGTGCCCAGCAGATCGTCGGTGGGCATGGCGGCCTGCTTGAGAGCGAGGCCGGAGGCGATGATGGGGCCGAGGAAGTTGAAGCTGGTGCCCTGCACCGAGAGCAGACCCGAGCCGAGGGGGCCGAAGCGGCGGGTCTGGATGAAGGAGGCGATGCCGGACATCACCAGGGACATGGAGACGATGTAGCGGGTGTCGGCGGCCGGGAGGCCGAGGGCATTGGCGATGATAAGGGGCGGGGTAATGATGGCGACAAACATGGCGAGCATGTGCTGCAGGGCGGCGAACAGGGTCTGGGGCAGGGGCGGAACCTCGTCGATGCCGTAGATCAGTTCACTGTGGGCTCGCCTGGGGGGATGGGTCTCGGGAGTCGCGCGCACGGCGGCAGCCTGTTCCATAAATACCTCGAAGTGTGTGGGGGGGGGGGGGAGAAAATTGGGCGCTATTTTAGTGGTTGAACGGGGGCTGACCAGCGCTAATTGGAGTGATAAAGGTTTATTTTTTGATGGGTTGAAACGTTTGCGTGCGGCGATTATGATCCGCCGGTTTGTGTGAGGCAGTTCTCGTTATAAATAGGGGGCAGGCTGATGCATACCGGCAGGGTCGGTGTAGAATGAGCCCTCAGTTGTAAAATGGAGGCTCTGGATGCTGAAGCTGTCGGAGTTCTGGAGTGCCCGTGCCCACTCCGAAGATTTCACCCTGACCCGCATGGGCTTTATGACGGTGCGTCTTCGGCTGCTCACCTGTCTGCTGATGGTGGGGTTGCCCGCCTGGGCGCTGGTGGACTGGCTGACCCTGCCCGCCACCCAGTTTGACGAGCTGTTTCAGGTTCGGATCTTCTGCCTGCTGGCCCTCTCTCCGCTCATCCCCCTCTCCTATCTCATCCACTTCAGACGCGAACGCATGAAGCTGGCGCTGGGCTATCTGATGGCGGTGATGATGCTGTTCTCCCTCATCTGTCTGCACAGTTTCGGGACGGATCAGGAGTTGCAGGCGGGTTACATGGCGTTCCCCTATCTGCTCATCAGCCTGTTTGCCATCTTCCCCATCCCGCTCTCTCTCAGTCTGCAACTGGCAGGCGGCATCCTGATCACCATGCTGGCGGGCAACTGGCTGCTGGTGGGTCAGTCGCTCCTGAGCGTGCAGACCCTCAATCAGGTCTGGCTGCTGGGGTTGTTCACCGTGGCGAGTGCCTGGGTGCAGTGCGGCCAGCTCAACATGCTGTTGCAACTCTACCGGGAGTCCACCACGGACGAACTGACCGGCATGATGAACCGTCGCCTGCTGATGAAGCAGCTCGAGAAGGCCAGGGTCAGCATGATCCGCAAGCAGGCTCCCTTTGCCGTGCTGCTGCTGGACCTGGACAGATTCAAGCGCATCAATGACAGCTTCGGCCATCTGGCGGGGGACGCCGTGCTGAAAGAGGTGGCGGCGACCCTGGCGGAACAGCTGGAACCCGGTATGGTGCTCGGTCGCTACGGTGGGGAGGAGTTTGCCATACTGCTGCCCAACTGCGCCGAGCTGGCCCAGGCGAAACGGGTCGCCGAGCGACTGCGGGTGTCGGTGGAGGCGCGGCTGGTGAAGAGCCCGACCTCGGATGAACTGCTGGAGGTGACGGTGAGCATAGGTTTGACCCTGGCTCTGCGCGGGGAGGGGGTCGAGGAGCTGCTCAACCGGGCGGACGAGTGCCTCTACATGGCCAAGATGGCGGGTCGCAACTGCGTGGTGGGCGAACTGGCGAAGACGCCGGGCAAGCCCGGGCCCACCAAGACAGATGCCGCCTGAAGGCGGCATCTTGTCGGAGGGATTGCGACCTCAGATCAGCCGGTACTTCCCTGACAACTGCTGGGCCAGCAGCTTGAACATGTTGAACACCGCCATGGTCTTGCCGGTCGGGGTGCCGTCCTCGGCCAGGAAGAATTCCCCCTTGAACACCAGGATCTCCCCCTTCTGCTCCACCGAATCGGCGCGCATGCCGTGGATGAAGTCTTCGTGGTCCTTGATGATGCCGTTGGCCATCTCCAGCAGGGCAGTCTCGGTGATCAGCTCTTTTTCTGGTTGCATGTGCGTCTCCTTAAACGACTACTGGCAGGGCGTGGTGTACCCGCCGCTGATTGAAGAGGCGGCCAGCATACTGCAAACCGGGATTTTCTGTCATTGATATGACCCCGCTTTTTGCCCTGCCAGCAACGTCACCCCATCACCAGATTCTTGAGCCAGTGACGCTGGCGGATCCTGCGTTGCACCAGCAGTACCTTGGAGAGCTCCTCCAGCAGTACCACGGCCACGACCCAGGAGAGGGGCCAGCCCAGCAGGCTGACCGCCACCCAGGCGAGCGGCAGGCCGATGCACCACATGCCGACGATGTCGATGAAGATGCTGTAGTTCACATCCCCCCCCGAGCGCAGCACCCCGACGATGCCCACCATGTTGAACACCTTGAGCAACATGCCGAGGCACATGATGGCAAGCACCTGACCCGCTTCCCCCATCAGCTCGCCCGGCAGGTTGCCGACCCACTGCAGCAGGTTGGTCTGCAGCAGCCAGACGGCTATCCCCACCAGCAGGGCGCCAATGGGGGCGAGCAGCAGGAACAGCTGGGAGTGTTGCCAGGCCTCCTCATACTCCTCGGCCCCGAGCCGATGTCCGAGCAGGGTGGAGCAGGCCACCGCCAGCCCGAAGAAGAGGGAGATAAGGATGCTCTCGAGCGTCCCCAGCGTGGTCATGATGGCCAGGGAATCTGTGCCGAGGTGAGCGTAGAGGAAGCCGTAGAGCAGCATCCCGAAAGCCCAGAGTCCGTCGTGCAGCAGCAGCGGCAGGGCGATCAGGGTAAAGCGCACCACCTCCTTGCGCCGAAAGGCGTCCCACCAGTCCTGTTTGCGCGGCACCAGGCGGGGCTCCTGGCGCCACACATAGATCAGCAGCAGCGTGGTCTGCAGCAAGCGTGAGAGAGTGGTGCCCCAGGCCGAACCGGCTACGCCCATCGCCTCGAAGCCGAAGTGACCGAAGATGAGGGCGTAGTTGAGGATGACGTTGGCGATGATGGCGATGATGCCGATCCGGGTGGGAGCGGCGGCATTACCGACCGAGCGCAGCGCCGCCTCCAGTGGCACGACGATGGCGGTGCAGAGGATAGTAGCGCCGGTGATCATCAAAAACTCGTCTGCGAGGGCGCGTAGCGCGGGATCCTGGCTGGCAAAGCCGAGCACGCTGCCCGGCGAGAGCACATAGACCAGGGCAAACGGCAGGCTCACCAGCAGGGCGCCCACCAGCGCCAGCGCCAGGGATCGGCGTACCCCGGCCAGCTCGCCGCGACCGTAATACTGTGCTGCCAACACCGAGACTCCGCCCGAGAGCCCCGCTATCACCAGCAAGTTGAAGAAGAAGACCCGGTTACCCAAGCCGACCGCCGCCACCGCCGTGGTGCCAAGCTGGCTCACCATCATGATGTCGATGAGACCGAGCAGGGAGAACATCATGGACTGCAGCGACACCGGCAGGGCCAGTCGCCACAGTCGGGTCATGAACTCACGGTCGGTGGTTTGTTTTAAAATCGCTTGCCAATAACTCATTTATGTTAACCGGGTATGTGAAAATCAAGGTTTGTCATGGGTATGATAGGGTCTGGCGCGGGTGGCTTCACTGTGAGTACCTCTCCGCTTTCTTGTTCAAAACTATCCTGTTGAGGTGTTATGGCATTTGTCAGCGAATGTCTTGAGATAGCTCCCGGCTGCGAGGAGCGGATGCTGGGGCGCGAAGGCTTGCCGCTGTTGGGGGAGGCGGGCATCTTCCTGACCGGCCTCTCCCGCTTGCGGGATCACTACCTCATTCGCCGCAATCGGCCCGAGTTCCACATCCTGATGGTGAGCCACGACGAGGGAGGGGCCCTGCTGACGGATCAGGGGGAGCAGCCCATCCCCGCGGGCTCACTCATCTTCCTGCCGGCGGCCGTGCCCGGTGGCTTGCGGCTCACCGGCGAGCACTGGCAGATCAGCTGGATTTTGCTGGACGACGTGCCGCGTTGGCAGCACCTGCACCGGCTTGGCCATCGCATCTGGCAGGGGGAGGAGGGGGATCAGCTCTATCATCTGCTCAGCCTGATGCAGGGGGAGGGGGTGAGATCCCCCTTGCAGCCCCAGTTGCTGAGCCTGCTGCTGGCCTTGCTGGACAGGACCCTGCAAGGGGAGGTGCGCGGTACTCCGGAGCTGCGCTTGCAGGCGCTGTTTCGCCGGGTGGAGGCGCGCCTCGATGAGCCCTGGAGCGTGGTCCTGCTCGCCAGCCAGATGGCCTGCTCTGTGCCCCATCTGCATCGACTCTGCCAGCAGCTGTTTGGCATGGGACCCATGGCGAAGGTGACCGAGCTCAGAATGAACAAGGCGCGTCAGTTGCTGCTCTATACCAATTGGCCCCTCGGTGAGCTGGCCAGCCGGGTCGGTTACAGCGACGGCGCGAACTTTGCGAACCGCTTTCGCCGCCTCACTGGTCAGACCCCCGGCGCCTTTCGTCGCCTGGGTCGCAAACCTGTTGCCACGGATGTGCAAACCCTTTGAAATTGTTGGTCCAAGCCCATAGGATCGACGGGCCACACAGTCAAGGTACAGATCCATGTTTGAAGATAATAATCAGAAACGCCCCCTCTATATTCCCTACGCCGGTCCTGCCCTGCTGGAGACCCCGCTGCTCAACAAGGGCAGCGCCTTCACCAGCGAGGAGCGCAGCAGCTTCAATCTGGAAGGCCTGCTGCCCCAGAACATCGAGACCATCGAAGAGCAGGCCGAACGCGCCTATCGCCAGTTCATGGCGTTTGGCAACGACATGGACAAGCACATCTATCTGCGCAACATCCAGGACACCAACGAGACCCTTTTCTATCGCCTGCTGACCAACCATCTGACCGAGATGCTGCCGGTCATCTACACCCCGACCGTGGGCAAGGCGTGTGAGGAGTTCTCCAACATCTACCGCCGTGCCCGCGGCCTCTTCATCTCCTATCCGGACAAGGACAGGATCGATGACATGCTGCAGAACGCCACCAAGCAGAACGTCAAGGTGATCGTGGTCACCGACGGCGAGCGGATCCTGGGCCTCGGTGACCAGGGCATCGGCGGCATGGGCATCCCCATCGGCAAGCTGTCGCTCTACACCGCCTGCGGCGGCATCTCCCCCGCCTACTGCCTGCCGGTGGTGCTGGACGTGGGCACCAACAACCAGCAACTGCTCAATGACCCCTTCTATATGGGCTGGCGTCATCCGCGCATCTCGGGTGAGGAGTACGACGAGTTCGTCGATGCCTTCATTCAGGCGGTCAAGCGCCGCTGGCCCGAGATCCTGCTGCAGTTCGAAGACTTTGCCCAGGGCAATGCCACCCCGCTGCTCAACCGCTACAAGGATGAGCTGTGCTGCTTCAACGATGACATCCAGGGCACGGCCGCCGTGACCCTGGGCAGCCTGATCGCCGCCTGCAAGGCCTCGGGGGCCAAGCTCTCCGAGAAACGGGTCGCCTTCCTCGGTGCGGGCAGCGCCGGTTGCGGCATCGCCGAGCAGATAGTGGCGCAGATGAAGGCCGAAGGGCTGAATGATGCGGAGGCCCGTGGCCGGGTGTTCATGGTGGACCGTTTCGGCCTCATCACCGACAAGATCCCCAACCAGCTCGACTTCCAGCGCAAGCTGTCCCAGCCGCTCGAGCGGATCAAGGAGTGGCCGGTGGGGGACAACATCTCCCTGCTGGAGGTGATGGAGCACGGTCGTCCCGACATCCTGATCGGGGTCTCCGGCCAGCCGGGCCTGTTCACCGAAGAGGTGGTCAAGACCATGCACAAGCATTGCTCCCGCCCCATCATCTTCCCGCTCTCCAACCCCACCTCCCGGGTGGAGGCCACGCCGGCCGACCTCATTCGCTGGACCGACGGCCAGGTGCTGGTGGCCACCGGCAGCCCGTTCGCCCCGGTGGAGTACAAGGGCAAGCGCTACGTCATCGCCCAGTGCAACAACTCCTTCATCTTCCCGGGGATAGGCCTTGGCGTCATCGCCTCCGGCGCCACCCGGGTGACCGACGCCATGCTGATGTCCGCCAGCCGGGCGCTGGCGGAGTGCTCTCCCCTGGTGAAAGGAGAGGAGGGCTCTTTGCTGCCGGATCTGGCGGATATCCATCGGGTGTCCCGCTACATTGCCAAAATGGTGGCCAAGACCGCCATGCTGCAGGGCAAGGCGGTGCAGACCCCGGACGAGGTGATAGACCAGGCCATCGAAGCGAACTTCTGGCGCCCGGAATACCGCCGGTATCGTCGCACTTCGTTCTGATCGAAGGCGCTGCAAAAAGCAGAAGGGATGCGTAAGCATCCCTTTTTTTGTGCACGGCAGAGACGGATGGGGAATTATTGTGCCGGTTGTTCGGCAGCGGGTTCGGCAGTGGGCTCGGTGGCCGCTGGTGCGGCTTCCTGCACGCCGGTCACCCGGATCTCGACCCGGCGATCCGGGGCCAGGCAGTCGATGAGGGCAGCCCGGGCCTTGACGGCATCACACTGGGTGCCGGTCACCGGGTTGCTCTCGCCATTGCCCTGGATGCTCACCTTGTCGGCGGGCAGCCCCTTGCCGATAAGGAAGTCGGCCACGGTGCGTGCACGGGCTTCGGACAGCGCCTGGTTGTTGGCGTCCGAGCCGATGCGGTCGGTATAGCCCATCACCATGGCGTTGCCGTCCTTGGGCTTGACGTCGACGATCTGCTGGTAGAGGTCGTCCAGCGCGGCCATGCCTTCCGGCTTGAGCTCCGCCTTGCCAAAGGCAAACAGCACGTCCGAGCTCAGGTTGAAGGTCTGATCCACCGGCTCGGGGGCCGGCGGCGGGGCCACCACCATGGGGGCCGCCACCGGCAAGGCGGCTACGGTGCGGTTGGGGTGCAGTACCAGCTCTATGGTGGCGGTGCTGATGTCGCTGACCCAACGTTGGGTGCCGCTGCCCACCTTGTCGTTGTCCGAGTCATCCCCCACCCGCACCATGTAGCGATAACGGGCCTGGATGTCGATCCAGTCGTGCAGCCTGGCGGTCATGCCGAGCCCGGCCAGCGGCGCCAGGTTGTCCTCGCTGCCGTTGATGGACTTGACGCTGTAGAGGTAACCGCCCCCCTCGGCAAACACCGAGAAGATGTCGTTCAATGGCAGGCGACCCAGGATCGACAGGGTTGCCCCTTGATTGCTGAACTCGTGACCATTGACGTCCCAGTCACCGCCCGACAGATAGCCCAGTTCTGCCCCCAGGTTTTCGGTGAAGTTGTAGCCGGCGAAGGCGTTGTACGCGGTGTCGTCGTTGCTGACATCCTTGCTGAAGTCATCGAGATCATGGGCCCATGCCCAGCCCGCCCCGGCCCCTATATACCAGTCATGGACAGGTGCCGCCTGTGCCGCTCCCGTCGCCAATGCCAATGCAATCCATACCGGTTTCAGTCTTATGTTCATCGCGTTTCCTCGTCGATGTTGGGTGTTATAGGGCTCCCAGCCCTTTGTTATGTATAACCAACATTATGTATAGGCCATATGAGACGTTTAACCACTTAAGTGGCGACCCTGTATGGAAAATCTGTGAGGAGGATGACAACTATTTGGTCCCCGTGAGAGGGGGTGGAGGGCGGTGCAACGAATAAAAAAAGGGGCCGAGTGGCCCCTTGTTTGGCTGCGGGTTGACCGCTTACTGCTGCACTTCCTGTACGCCGGTGACGCGCACTTCGACGCGGCGATCCGGTGCCAGGCAGGCGATCAGCTGGTTCTTGCCCTTGACACCGTCACACTGGGTGCCGGTGACCGGATTGGCTTCACCACGGCCCTCGATGGCGACCTTGCCTGCCGGCAGACCCTTGCCAACCAGGAAGTCGGCCACGGTGCGAGCACGGGCTTCGGACAGCTTCTGGTTGTAGGCGTCAGAACCGATACGGTCGGTGTAACCCACCACCACGGCGCTGCCATCTTTTGGCTGAACGTCGACGATCTGCTGATACAGGGTGTTGAGGGCGGCAGTACCTTCCGGCTTCAGGGTGGACTTGCCGAAGGCAAACAACACGTCAGAGCTCAGGGAGAAGCTCTTGTCGACCATGACGGGCTCGGGGGCCGGCTCGGGAGCCGGTGCGGCTACAGGTGCCACATAGGCTTTGCGGTTCGGGTGCATCACCAGTTCCAGGGTGGTGACGCTCATGTCGGTCTTCCAAGTCTTCTGATCGTCACCCAGATCCCAGATGTAGCGATAGCGAGCCTGCAGGTCGAGCAGATCGGTGAGCTTGGCGCTCAGGCCCAGACCGGCCAGCGGCGAGGTGCCGTTGTCGCTGTCACCGTTGCCGTTGACGTGGTTGAAGTAGGCACCGCCTTCTGCGAACACGGAGAAGATGTCGTTCATGGGCAGGCGGGCGATACCGGACAGGGTCCCCCCTTGGGTCTTGAAGTCGACGCCGTCGACGCCACCCTTGCCGGCATAGAGATAGCCCAGCTCGGCGGCAAAGTTTTCGGTGAAGTTGTAGCCGCCGAACAGGGAGATCGCGGTGGCGTCCTTGTCGGCATCCAGACCGAAGGAGTCCAGGTCATGGCCATAAGCCCAACCTGCACCCATACCTGTGTACCAGTCATCGGCCGCCTGGGCGGTAGACGTTCCCATGGCTGCAATAGCCAGAGCAATCAGGGTTGGAGCCATTTTCATTTTCATCATTTTATCCTCGTTGAGTTGCCGTGCTACGGGCGTACTGCGCACTCTTTGTTATACCGATCGCAGATGACATTTCATGATGCGATTCCGTGACCTGGTCACGGACGGCTTGAATAAAAAATGGATGGTAACCTGGATTCTCATGAAGCTGTTTCTCCATGGACAACTAACCGGGCAATAAGCACTTTTAATAGTTCATCCAATGTCTTACAAGCGTTGCTACTGTATTCTTTTGAATCGGCTTGATCAAGTTTCTGCACAGATATGCAGCGATGGGGTTGGTGCGACGAGGATGCGGACTGACCAGAGAGGGAGGGGGAGACAAGGGGGTGAGACAGGAGGTGACGTTTGCGGTGACAGACATGCAAAAGGGGATGCCGTGGCATCCCCTTTTCGCGTTATCTGAACGGAGTCAGATTACTGCTGAACTTCCTGTACGCCGGATACGCGAACTTCTACGCGACGGTCCGGGGCCAGGCAGGAGATCAGCTGAGCCTTGGCGGTTACGCCGTTGCACTTGGTGCCGGTAACCGGGTTGGCTTCGCCACGACCTTCGATGGCAACCTTGCTGGCAGCCATACCCTTGCTGACCAGGAAGTTGGCAACGGTGCGGGCACGGGCTTCGGACAGCTTCTGGTTGTAAGCGTCGGAACCGATGCGGTCGGTGTAACCAACGACAACGGCGTTACCGTCTTTCGGCTGGAACTCGACGATCTGCTGGTACAGAGCGTTCAGGGCTTCCACGCCTTCGGCCTTCAGGCTGTCTTTGCCAAAGGCAAACAGCACGTCGGAGTTCAGGGCGAAGTTCTTTTCAACGATCTGCGGAGCAGGAGCCGGAGCTTCTTCAACAACAGGAGCCGGAGCCGGTGCTACGTAGGAAGTACGGAACGGGTGGTAAACGGCTTCCAGGGTCGCAACGCTCTGGTTGGACTTGTAGCGTACGTTGTCGGCGTGCAGGTCAGCCACGTCCCACATGTAGCGGTAACGAGCTTGCAGATCCAGCGCGTCGTTCACCTTGTAGGTCACACCGGCACCGGCCAGCGGGGATACCTTGGTATCGCTGGTGCCCATACCGTCGGTGTGGCCCCAGTAGGCGCCAGCTTCACCGAACAGGGAGAAATCGTTGCCCAGCGGCAGACGAGCGATACCGGACAGGGTGGCACCCTGGCTCTCGTAACGGTTGCCATCGGTGTTGCCACGGCCGGTGTACTGGTAGCCCAGCTCGGAACCGAAGTATTCGTTGAAGTTGTAACCGACGAAGGCATTGGCAGCAGCCGCGTCTTCTTCACCAGTGTTCACGCCTTCGATCTTGTTCAGACCGTTGAAGTGAGTCGCACCGACACCGGCACCGAAGTAGATATCATCAGCGGCGTGTGCAGCAGTTGCACCCATGGCAGCCATGGCGATGGCGATCAGGGAAGGAGCCATTTTCATCATAAAATTAATCCTCGTTGAGATGGCACGTTGTTCACGTGCTTCGCACTTTGTAATTTATGTAAGCTGCTGGCTCTGCCGGGCAACAAGGGTTGCGCCGAGCAGGGATCCTAGATCCATCCAGGAGGCACGTTATCTGGGTGCACAAGTGTGCGAGTTGCGCTATCGAGAGCGCATACTTCGCCACGAACAGCCGATGTCATTCCGATGACGTGGCGCACTTTATGCTCATTTCAAAACATGATCAAGCTCACAGATAATCTGTGGGGCAGATTGTGTCGTATGGATAACTGGCTGTTTATCTGGATTTATTAGTGATCCAAGTAGGCGCGATGCAGCTTTCTCTCAAGCTTCATATAGGCCTCAGCCCAAGCGTGCTGCGGGGTGGCGATGGCGGCCCTGGTCGCGAAAACCGCGAGATAGTCGGCCTCAGTTGCTTCGCACAGCAAGGGTGTGAAGCTGAGTAAATAATGGCGGGCGAGATAGGGGTCCAGGGGCCAGATATTGAGGATGGCCCTGGCGACCGGCTGAATCGCGGCTGAACAGATGAAATGTTGATGACCGGCATCCAGCCACTGGGCCATCTCGCGCAGGCCCTGTTCGGGCACCAGTCCACCATCCCCCTTCTCCGTCGACAGTGTCATGCGGTTACCATTGCCAAGCAGCAGGGAGCCATCTTCCAGAAAGACCCCATCGTGGCTGCGCAGGGACAGCGTGGTGGGGTGCTCGAGATAGAGGCTGCACTTGTCCGAGAGGGAAGCCAGCACGGGAGCGGCCTCGCTCTGCATGACGGCGGGTAGCAAGAATGCCTCGGCCCGGGTTTGCTGACCCTGAAGGAGCTGGCGGGGGAGGGAATCCGGGTCTGAATCCGGGTGAAGTCGGGAGATGATGCCGGGGAATGCCATGCTGAATACTCTTTAAGGGATAACTGGCGAATTATACGAGTTATGGCCGTGGCAACAATAAAGGTTTCTCTTCGAGACTGTTTACCTGAGGCGACTCTGCGATTACCATCCCCGAGGTTTGTTAGGGTTGTCGTCGAAAGACGCTTATTAAAGATAGAGGCTCGACCATAACGAGTCCGTTCAAAACTGATACACTTGACTACGAGTCGTCGCGAAAAATAAAGGTGGAGTGAATCCGCCGAACGGAGTATGGAACACATGAATTCAAATATCGTAACTGTTGGCAAGAAGATCCGTCAGATCCGCGAAGCGGTTGGCCTGAGCCGTCCCAAGTTTGCCGATCTGCTGGGCGTCCCCCCGACTACCCTGAAGAACTATGAACTGGGTTACCGTGAAGTTGGAGGCGCCTTCCTGGTCGCCCTGGCTCATCACCCGGAACTGCACAAGTTCACCCTCTGGCTGCTGGCCGACAAGAAAGTCGCCGAAATCGGCCAGATCGGTCCGGACGATATTGCCAAGGCTTGATTGCCTGAGCCTTGATAAAAATGCCGCCCGCGAGGCGGCATTTTTTATTTGTCAAAACAGACAGTTATTTAAATAAGTAATGTGTTGTGTGCTTCATGTGGCGATTTCAACCAAATCATCTTGGCAAGCTGGATTAATCCCCGGAAAATTCCGACCCTTTAAATTCAGGTCCCTGATCCACAGAGCGAGACAAGCATGAGCAATACCCTTCCCAAAGCCAGAGATGGCTTTACCAGCACCTTCGGCGTGCTTGCCGCGACCCTGGGCTCGGCGGTCGGCCTTGGCAACATCTGGAAGTTTCCCTATCTGACCGGGGAGAATGGCGGCGCCGGCTTTCTGCTGGTCTATGTCATCGCCACCCTGCTGGTGGGACTGCCGGTGATGATCTCGGAGATCATGCTGGGGCGTCAGGCGAAATCCGATGCGGTGAGCGGGCTCATCAAGCTGGCGCCCAAGGGGCAGCCCTGGTGGCTGATCGCGGCCATGGGGGTGACGGCGGCCTTCCTCATCATGTCGTTTTACTCCGAAGTGGCGGCCTGGGTATTCGCCTACATCTTCAAGGCGGCCAGTGGCGAGATCCTCTCGACCGATCCCGCCGTCACCGGCGCGGCCTTCAATTCGCTCATCACGGATCCCTTGCAGAGCCTGCTCTGGCAGTGGCTGGTGCTGGTGCTGATGGGGGGCATATTGCTGATGGGGGTGTCGAAGGGGATAGAGGCCGTCACCAAGCGGCTGATGCCTGTGCTGTTCATCCTGCTGCTGGTGATCGGCATTCGCAGTCTGACCCTGCCCGGGGCGAGCGAGGGGCTGCATTTCCTGTTCTCCCCTGATTTTTCCAAGGTCACCGCCGGCGTGGTGCTGACCGCCATGGGGCTGGCCTTCTTCAAGCTCTCCATCGGCATGGGCTGCATGATGACCTATGGCAGCTACTTTCGGGACGATCAGCACATTCCGCTCACCACGGTCAGGGTGATGTGCGCCGATCTGTTCGTCTCCATGCTGGCGGGGATCGCCATCTTCCCGGCGGTGTTTGCCTTCGGTTTCGAGCCGACCGCCGGTCCCTCCCTGCTGTTCATCACCATTCCGGCAGTGTTTGCCAGCATCCCGTTCGGTCATCTGTTCATGGTGCTGTTCTTCGTGCTCTCCGCCATCGCGGCAACGGGGGCCATGCTCTCCATTCTGGAGGTGCCGGTCTCCGTGCTCTCCGAGCGTTTTCACATGAGCCGAAGGAGGGCGACGCTGATCAACCTGCTGGTGCTGGGGGCGGTCGGGTCGACCTGTGCGCTCTCCAACAGCACACTGGCGGACGTGCAGATAGCTGGCAAGACCTTCTTCGATCTGTTCGACTTCGTCTCCTCCAACGTGCTGATGCCCCTGGGCGGTATCTTCCTCTGTCTGTTCGTGGGCTGGGTCTGGGGCTTCGAGCGGATGAAGACGGCGCTGACCAATGGCGGCGAGCTGGAGCTGCCCATCCTCAAGCCGCTGTTCTTCATCATCCGTTACGTGTCGCCGCCGCTCATTCTGATCGTGATGCTCAAGGGGCTGGGGCTGTTCTGAGCCTGCGGCCCGGACAGCAAAAGAGCGCCTGATGGCGCTCTTTTTCATTGGCGTGTCCCGGTGGCGCCCTCATATCAGACCGAGTCGGGAGAGTTCCTCCTTGAGCTGGTCCAGGTTGCGCTCGACGCAAGCCTCCCCCTCGTTGATGGCGTCGCTCGCGCGGTGGAAGTCCATGATGGAGAGGCTGCCAAGGCGCGGACAGAGCTGGATCTCGGGGGGATCCCCGGCCATGCGGGCGCGAGTGATGCGCTCCTGCATGATGTTGATGGAGCCGGTCATCACCCCCCACATGCCGGGCGTGCTGGGTTCTCCCCGGCCCAGCCACTGACTGAAGAGGCCTCCCGGTGAGGGCGCGTCCGGCTCGTCGGTCCAGGGCTGATGAAGGTCGGTGTTGAGGTTGACGGCGATCACCACCTCGGCCCCCATGGCGCGGGCCAGGGAGATGGGGACCGGGTTGACCACGGCGCCATCCACCAGCCAGCGATCGTCGATCCGGGTCGGGGTCAAAATGCCGGGCATGCCGCAGGAGGCGCGCACGCACTGTCGCAGCGGCCCCTCTTGCAGCCAGATTTCGCGGCCGGTATCGAGTTCGGTGGCGACGCAGGCAAAGGGCAGCGGCAGGCTCTCGATGGCGGGATCCCCCAGATGGTTGGCGGCGATGCCAAACACCTTGTCGCCGCGGAACAGACCGCCGGAGAGGGCGGGATCGAGCAGCCCCATCACCTGCAGGCGGCTGAAACCGCGTACCCAGGACTCCAGTTTGTCCAGCTCGCCGGCGGCATAGGCGGCACCGACGAAACTGCCGATGGAGCAACCGGCCACCAGATCCGGTTTGACACCAAGGCGCTCCAGCGCCCGTATGATGCCGATGTGCGCCCATCCTCGGGCGGCGCCGCTGCCAAGGGCCAGGCCCAGGCGGGGTTTTCGTGCCACAGTGCGTCTCCTGCTGTGAGTAGGGGGTTCAGCTTACTCCTGCTTCCCCCGTGCGTCATCCTGCCAGCCTTCACTGCGATTGCGACCATTGGCCTTGGCCTGATAGAGGGCGAGATCGGCACGGCGAATAGCCTCGTGCAGCTTGATCTCCGGGCGTTGACGGCAATGGCCGAGACTGATGGTCACTCTCAGCTCGGGGGCTATCTCGGTCCAGTCGTGTTCCGCAATGCGCAGCCGCAGCTGTTCGGCCAGCGGGGCCAGGGGCAGCCCCTTGTCTGCGACCAGCAGCAGAAACTCCTCGCCACCCCAGCGGATCAGGGTGCACTCCCGGGTCAGCAAGGGCTGGCAGAGCTGAACCAGGCGGATCAGCACCTGATCGCCGATCCCGTGCCCGAAGCGGTCGTTGACCTGCTTGAAGTGATCGCAATCGAACATGATGACCCCGATGTGATGGCTGCCAGCCTGGGCGTAGCGGCGTTCGACGGCGTTGAAATGGTGGCGGTTGAAGGCGCCGGTCAGTGCATCGTGGCTGGACAGGTAATTCAACCGACGGTTGAGGCGGCGAGATCGCAGGCTCGAGAGCGTCGCCACCACCAGGCAGAGCAAGGTGAGGAGCGCCGTTGCCGATTGCCACAGCAGCATCTGCAGCAGGGGCAGCAGCGAGATGCGGTGGATCAGGGTGAGCGGCGTAGCCGGAATGGGGTAGACCAGCTGCAACGCACTCTGCTGCCAGTGATACCCTTCCCGCGAGGCTTCCCGGGCCAGAGGTGGTGCCGTGCCGGACTGACTGCTGGCCAGGATCTGCCGGTGCTGATTGACCAGAAACAGGGTGCCAATCTGGGGGGCGAGACGGCGCAGGGTCTGCTCCAGGGTATTGGTCTGAATGTCGATGCTGAGCAGGCCGATGATCTGGTCACTCTGGGTGATGGGCTGGGACAGGGTGATCATCTGTCCCCGGCCGGCAAAATCCTGATATGGGCGTGACAACGTGGCGTGTTCGGAGGGCGGATGCCGGCCCAGCACCTCCTGCCAGTAAGACTTGTGGTAGATGGCGGGGTCAAAACGGAACTGGCTGGAGGGCACCCAGGGGTAGAGATAGATGAAGTCGTCCGTACCGGTGAAGTAGATCCAGGCCACGTCCTTGTCGAGCAGCTTGCTGGCGGTGGCGAGCAGGGGAGAGAGGCTGAGGGCGAGATGCATTCTCGCCTCCCGCTGGCTGCCGCCATGGGGCAGCGGGTTCAGCCCGGTCAGGTTGCCGATGAGGGCGGGCGGCAGATCGACGGGGATGCGATCCAGGTTGATGCCGTGCTCCCCATCGACTTGAAGTGCCTGATAGAGCTGGCGCGAGAGCACTGACTGGGGGTTGCTGCGCAGGCGCTCCTCGGCCTGGCCGCGCATGGCCTCGAGGAAGGCCTCCATCCGCTGATGCTGGTTGCTCAGCTGGGCCGCAGTGTTGATGACGTCGCGCCGGTTCAGCTCGGTGATCTGGCGAAAGGCGTGTTGCAGGGCGAGCAGCAGCAACAGCAGGCTGAAACCCAGCAGCAGCCACTGCAAGCGATATTTGGCAAAGGCAGGGGGCAGTGTGGGCATGGGCGTACCGGGAAATGACGGGATCGGCACATCAGTGTAAGGCAGAAAATATCCACAGTCTCAGCTGGATGTGATTTTGATGATCTTCCCGCCGGGCTGTTACGTTTTGTCACATTTATACATAGTCACGGCATAGTCAGGGGGTAACATGGTGCCATCATTGATGAAGTTTCCTCTTCTCCTTCTCTCTTACCTTGCATGGATTGTCTGATGAAAATGCGCATATGGCTGTGGCTTGTCCCCCTTCTCCTGCTGCTGGGGGCCGGCGCCTGGACGCTTCGGCAGGCCGAACCGGCCAGCAAACCTGCACCAAGGCAGGTCAACATCCGGGCGGAAACGGTCAGGCAGAGCCTGGCAGAGCCCTCCATCAAGCTGGTCAGCAAGCTGGCGGCCAATCGCTCCGTGGTGGTCAGCCCCGAGGTGACCGGCCGCATCGTCAGGATTGCGGTGCGCTCCGGTCAGCAGGTCAAGCAGGGACAGACCCTGATCGCCCTGGATGCGGGCAAGCAGCAGGCGGAACTCGCCGAGCAGAGCGCCAGCGTGCGCGACGAGAGCCGCAAGCTGCGGGACATGCGCCGGCTGGTGGCGCGCGGTGCCATCACCACCTCCGAGCTGGAAGGGCAGGAGGCGACCGTGGCCCAAGCCCAGGCCCGGGTCGATGCGGCGCGCTATGAGCTGTCGCTGCGCACCCTGGCGGCCCCTTTCGACGGCACCGTCAGCCTGATCGATCTCAGCGAAGGGGCCCTGGTCAACAGCGGTGACGTGCTGCTCCACCTGGACGAGCTGGCCAGATTGCGGCTCGATCTGGCGGTACCCGAGCGCTACCTCTCCCTTCTCAAACCCGGCATGACGGTGACGGCCACCAGCTCGGCCTGGCCGGATCAAGCCTTCTCTGGCGTGCTGGAGACGCTCGACAGTCGCATCTCCAACGAAACCCAGAACATCAAGGCGCGGGTCATCATCCCCAATCCCAGCGGCCAGCTACGGCCCGGCATGCTGATGAATGTAGATCTCTCTCTGCCTGCCCAGAAGATGACCCTGATCCCCGCCCAGTCGGTGGAGTATGCGGGGGAGCTTCGCTTCGTCTACCGTCTCGAGGCGGACGGCCGGGTGAAGCGCATCCCGGTGGAACTGGGCGATACCCACGGCGAGGCCGTCTGGGTCATCAAGGGGTTGAACGTTGGCGATCGCATCGCGGTGGAGGGGCTGGTCAACCTGCGTGACGGTGCCCTGGTTCGTGATCTGACCGAGGTGAAAGGCTGATGTGGCTCTCCGATATGTCAGTGCGCCGCCCCCTGGTGGCGGTCGTCATCAGTGCCCTGCTCACCGTGTTCGGCCTGGTGGCCTTCGCCAAGCTGACGGTGCGGGAGATGCCGGACGTGCAGACGCCGTCCGTCTCCATCACCACCACTTATGAGGGAGCAGCCCCCGAGGTGATGGAGAGCCAGGTCACCAAGCCCATCGAGGATCAGCTCTCCGGCATCAGCGGCATCAAGAACATCAACTCGGTGACCCGCAAGGGGCGCTCCTCCATCACGGTGGAGTTCAAGCTCGGCTGGAACATGCTGGAGGGCACCTCGGACGTGCGCGACGCCATCTCCCGCGCCCGGCCGAGGCTCCCGGACGAGGCGGACGAGCCCATGGTCACCAAGGACAATGGCAACGGCGACGTGGCGATCTGGCTCAACTTCAGCAGCACCCAGATGGACCGCACCGCCATGACCGACTATGCCAACCGCATGCTGGTCGACTCCTTAAGCCTGGTGGACGGGGTGAGCGAGGTGTCCCTCTCCGGCGATCTGACCCAGGTGATGTATGTGAGGCTGCGCCCCGCAGACATGGCGGCCCGCGCCATCACGGTCGCCGACGTGCAGGATGCCCTCGAGCGGGAGAACATCGAGCTGCCCGGGGGGGAGATCCGCAACAACAGCATGACCATGGCGGTGCAGATCGCCCGTCTCTACCACAGCGCCGAGGATTTTCGTGCCCTGCCGGTGAAGACCGCCGACAATGGCCAAAGCATCTACCTGGCGGACATCGCCGACGTGGAGGTGGGGGCCAAGAACGAAGACAGCGCCTATCAGCGCAATGGCCGCGAGAGCCTGGGGATAGGCATAGTCGCGCAATCCACCGCCAACCCGCTGGCGGTGGCCCAGGGCATAGAGCGCAAGATGACCGAGATGCAGCGCTTCCTGCCGGAAGGGGCCCAGCTCGAGGTGGACTACGACTCCACCGTCTTCATCAAGCAGGCCATCGACGAGGTGTACGAGACGCTCGCCATCTGCGCCGTGCTGGTGGTTGCCGTGCTCTACCTCTTCCTCGGCCAGGGGCGCACCACGCTGATCCCGGCCATCACGGTACCGGTGTCGCTTATCTCCGCCTTCATCGGCGCCTGGTATCTGGGGTTCTCCATCAACCTCATCACCCTGCTGGCGCTCATCCTCGCCATCGGTCTGGTGGTGGACGACGCCATCGTGGTGGTGGAGAACATCCACCACCACCTGCAGCGGGGCGA
Organism: Aeromonas sp. sif0611; assembly: GCF_019218845.1. Taxonomy (NCBI): domain Bacteria; kingdom Pseudomonadati; phylum Pseudomonadota; class Gammaproteobacteria; order Aeromonadales; family Aeromonadaceae; genus Aeromonas; species Aeromonas sp. sif0611. Next base: position 409,240 of record NZ_JAHUWU010000003.1, read on the forward strand.
ATCCCCCCTGATGGCGGCCTGGCACGGTACCCGTGAGGTGGGCTTTGCCGTGGTGGCTACCACGGCAGTGCTGGTGATGGTGTTCGTGCCCATCGCCTTCATGGATGGCATGGTCGGACGGCTTTTCACCGAATTTGCCATTTTGCTCTCCCTGGCGGTGCTCTTCTCCTCCCTGGTGGCGCTCACCCTGACCCCGGCCATGGGCTCCTGGCTGATGCGCGCCGTGGACAAGCCCAATGCCCTGACCGCGCTACTGGATCGGGGCCTTGGCCGGGTGGAGACACAGTACCGCCGCCTGCTGGGCGCCGTGCTGCGCCGCTCCGTCTGGATGCCGCTGGTGCTGCTGCTTTGCCTCGGCGGCATCGGCGCCCTGTTTGGCAAGCTGCCCGCGAGCCTGACCCCGACCGAAGACCGTGGTGTCATCTATGTGTTCGTGAAAGGGGCCGAGGGCACCAGTATCGAGCGGATGAAGCGCAACATGCAGCAGGTGGAGGCCGCCATCATGCCGCTGCTCGGCAAGGGGGTGGTGCAGGCCATGAGTTTCAGCACCCCGGCCTTCGGGCGTGGCGGCGATCAGACCGGGATGGTCATTATCCAGCTCACCGACTGGGCGGTGCGGGACGAGACCGCCACCGACTTTGGCCGCAGCTTGAGCGGGCGGCTGGCCGGCATTCCAGATGTGATGATCCGCACCTTCCAGCCCGGATTCAGGGGCGGCTCCACCGCCGCCGTGCAGTTCGTGCTGCAGGGCTCCGACTATGGGGAGCTCTATCAGCAGGGATTGGCACTGCAACAGGCCGCCGGCCAGAGCGGGCTGATGCTGACCCCGGATCTCGACTACGCCGAGAAGACCCCTGAGCTGCAGGTGACCATAGAGCGGGAGCGGGCCAGCCAACTCGGCATTCCGGTCTCCACCGTGGCGAGCTCGCTTCAGGCTCTGCTCGGCGGCGTCAGCCAAACCACCTATGTGGACAGGGGCGAGGAGTATGACGTCTACCTGAGAGCCAACCAGGCCCAGTTCAACGGCATCTCGGATGTGAGCCGCATCTATCTCAGGGCCGCCAGCGGCGAGATGGTGAGCCTCTCCACCCTGGCGACCGTCACTCAGGTGGCGAGCCCGCAGCGGCTCAACCACTACCAGCGTCAGAAGGCCATTGCCCTGACCGCGGACGTGGCCCCCGGTCATACCCTGGGTGAGGCGCTCGACTTCCTCGATGGCTGGGCCGCGGATCACCTGCCCACCGGCATGACGGTGGATTACGCCGGTGAGTCCAAGGATTATCGCGACAACCAGGGGGAGATGGTGATGGTGTTCGGCCTCGCCCTGCTGGTGGTCTATCTGGTGCTGGTGGCCCAGTTCGAGAGCCTGCTGACCCCGGCCGTGGTGATGGTGACGGTGCCGCTCGGCATCTTCGGCGGCCTGCTTGGCCTCTGGCTGACGGGACAGGAGCTCAGCATCTACAGCCAGATAGGGATGATCATGCTGATCGGCATGGTGACCAAGAACGGCATCCTCATCGTGGAGTTCATCAACCAGCTGCGCCAGCGGGGGGAATCCTTCGAGGAGGCCATCATCGCAGGCTCGGTGCGTCGGCTGCGGCCCATCCTGATGACCTCGCTGACCGCCATCATAGGCGCGGTGCCGCTGATGGTCTCCATGGGGGCGGGGTATGAGAGCCGGATGGCCGTGGGCACCGTGGTCTTCTTCGGGTTGTCGCTCGCGACCCTGGTCACCCTGCTGATCGTGCCCGCCATCTATCACCTGCTGGCCAGACGGGCGGGGATGACGGGGGCGCGGGATCTGCTGGTGGACGAGGCGCTGGCGGTTGATGTCGTCAGCGCCCCCCCGGCGCCGGAAGCCGCGTCTAATACGAGGGACAAACCGGCCGCCTGATCCTTCTCCCGTAAAAGCGAGCCACCTACGCAGGCTGGCTCGCCTTTTCCCCGTGCTTACCCTGCGAATAGTGGGGGCAAAAAGCCATCGCCCCCGCTCTGCTCTGCCGGTATAATGCGCGACCCGAATTGTTCCAGGTGTTCAAAATGCAGCCGGTTACCCACCTTTTCTCCTATCCCCGCTACTGGGCCGAGTGCTACGGCACTGCGCCCTTCCTGCCCATGTCCAGAGCGGAGATGGACAAGCTCGGCTGGGACAGCTGCGACATCGTCCTGGTGACCGGTGACGCCTACGTGGATCACCCGAGCTTCGGCATGGCGGTCATCGGCCGGATGCTGGAATCCCAGGGCTTTCGGGTCGGCATCATCGCCCAGCCGGACTGGTCATCGAAGGATGACTTCATGCGCCTGGGCAAGCCGAACCTCTTCTATGGGGTGACCGCGGGCAACATGGACTCCATGATCAACCGCTACACCTCCGACAAGAAGCTGCGCCACGACGACGCCTACACACCGGGAGACATAGGCGGCAAGCGGCCGGATCGCGCGACCCTGGTCTATACCCAGCGCTGCAAAGAGGCCTATAAAGAGGTGCCTGTGGTGATCGGCGGCATCGAGGCATCGCTGCGCCGTATCGCCCACTACGACTACTGGTCCGAGACCATCCGCCGCTCCATCCTGCTGGACGCCAAGGCTGACATCCTCATCTACGGCAACGCCGAGCGGCCGCTGATCGAGGTGGCGCACCGCATCGCAGGTGGCGAGACCATCGACACCATGCAGGACATTCGCGGCACCGCGGTGATCCGCCGTGAGCCGCTGCCGGGCTGGCGCGGGGTGGATTCGAGCAAGCTCGACCAGATTGGCCGCATCGATCCCATCATGAACCCCTATATGGAAGGGGCGCCCTGCTCGGATGATGAGGGCACGGCGCCGGTGGAGCAGGAGGCCAAGCCCGTGCTGGTGCAACCGCCCAAGCAGAAACCCTGGGAGAAGACCTACGTCAAGCTGCCGGCGTTCGAACGGGTGAAGGAGGACAAGGTGCTCTACGCCCATGCGTCCCGCATCCTGCACCACGAGACCAACCCCGGCTGCGCCCGCGCGCTTTCCCAGGCTCACGGCGATCGCATCATCTGGGTCAACCCGCCCGCCTTCCCGCTGGAAACCGACGAGATGGACGGCGTGTTCGGCCTGCCCTACCAGCGGGTGCCGCACCCGGCCTATGGCAACGAGAAGATCCCGGCCTACGAGATGATCAAGACCTCGGTCAATATCATGCGCGGCTGCTTCGGTGGCTGCTCCTTCTGCTCCATCACAGAGCACGAGGGGCGCATCATCCAGAGCCGCTCGGAAGAGTCGATCATCAAGGAAATCGAAGAGATCCGCGACAAGGTGCCGGGCTTTACCGGCGTCATCTCGGATCTCGGCGGTCCCACCGCCAACATGTACCGCTTACGCTGCAAGAGCCCCAAGGCCGAGCAGACCTGTCGCCGTGCCTCCTGCGTCTGGCCGACCATCTGCCCGCACATGGACACCGACCATACCCCGACCATCAACCTCTACCGCAAGGCGCGGGATGTGAAGGGGATCAAGAAAATCCTGATCGCCTCCGGGGTGCGCTACGACATCGCAGTGGAAGATCCGCGCTACATCAAGGAGCTGGCCAAGTACCATGTCGGCGGCTACCTGAAGATCGCGCCCGAGCACACCGAGGAGGGCCCGCTCTCCAAGATGATGAAGCCGGGCATGGGCAGCTACTACAGCTTCAAGGAGCTGTTTGACAAGTACTCCAAAGAGGCGGGCAAGCAGCAGTACCTGATCCCCTACTTCATCTCCGCCCACCCGGGCACCACGGATGAAGACATGGTGAACATGGCGCTCTGGGTCAAGACCAACCGCTTCAAGCTCGATCAGGTGCAGAACTTCTACCCGTCGCCGCTCGCGAACGCCACCACCATGTATTACACCGAGAAAAACCCCCTCAACAAGGTGAGCCGCCAGGGCGGGGACGTGTTCGTGGTGAAGGGGGAGCGTCGCCGTCGCCTGCACAAGGCGCTGCTGCGCTACCACGATCCGGCCGGCTGGCCGATGATCCGCGAAGCCCTGCTGGAGATGGGCAAGGGCCACCTGATCGGCAACGGCCCCGACTGCCTGGTGCCGCCGGAAGGCCGTGGCGAGGTCAAGGCCGAGCGCAGCCGCAGCAAGGGCCTCAAGCCTGCCCTGACCCGCCACAGCGCCATCACCCATCAGCGCAGCAATGGGGCGGACAGCAAGGCTGCTGGTGGCAAGGCGGGCAATGGCAAGCCAGTAGGCTCCCAGCTCAGCAAAGGGGCTGGCAACGGCAAACCTGCCGCGCAAGGCACAGGTCAAGGTAAACCGGCCGGTAAACCCGCTCACAAGGGCAAGGCCCCGACCCGCGCGGGTTCTGCCAAGCCGGGAGCCAAACCCGCCACTCAAGGCGGCAAGCCTGCGGCCAAAGGAAATGGTGCCAAGCGACCGGCTCGGTGAGTTTTCCTGATTGAACAGCGATAGAAATAAAAAAGGCGACCAGATGGTCGCCTTTTATGTATGGAGATGGTATTCACCTGACAGTTGCCCACAAAAGGGAGTGGTCATACGGCTTCAAACCGGATAACAAAACGGTACCCCTACCGTGTTATCCGGAGTCACCGTATGACCACCAACGAGAAAGTAGCACGTCGTAAACTCAGCCTGCTAGAGCTCGCCAAAGAGCTCAATAACGTCAGCAAAGCCTGCAAGCTTATCGGCTACAGCCGTCAGCAGTTCTACGAAATTCGCCGTAACTATCAGACCTATGGCGCCGAGGGCTTGCTCGACAAACTACCCGGCTGTAAAGGGGCGCATCCCAACCGGGTCGCTCCCGAGATTGAACAGGCCATCCTCGATTACTCTCTCACCAGACCAACCCATGGCCCGCTGCGGGTCGCGCAAGAACTGGCTCTGCAAGGCATCAACGTCAGTGCGGGCGGTGTGCGTGGCGTGTGGCAACGTCACGACTTGCTCTCCAAGCATGACCGCTTGTTGCGCCTCGAGAAAACCCACAGGGAACAGACGATTGAGCTCAATGACGAGCAGATCCGCCTGCTCGAGCGCTTCAGCCCCGAGTTTCGCGAACGCCAAATTGAGGTTCACTACACCGGGGAACTGGTGGCGGTCGACACCTTCTTCGTCGGCGCACTCAAGGGGGTGGGCAAGGTGTATCTGCAAACCGTACTGGACTGCTACAGCCGCCACGCCTGGGGACGGCTCTACACCAGCAAGCTGCCGGTGACCTCGGTTCATGTGCTCAATGAAACGGTATTGCCGTTCTTCGAAGCCCATGAGGCGCGGGTCTATACCATCCTGTCGGACAACGGGCGCGAGTTCTGTGGGCGCCCTGACCATCATCCCTACGAGCTGTTCCTGCAACTGGAGGGGATTGAGCACCGGACCACCAAGGTACGCAGGCCGCAGAGCAACGGCTTTATCGAGCGGCTACATCGCACCCTGCTGGATGAACACTTCCGTATCAAGGGGAGGACAACCTGGTATGAGTCGGTAGAGCAGATGCAGACAGACCTAGACAGCTATCTGGATCACTACAACACCCAGCGGCCACATCAAGGCAGGATGATGGAAGGGCAGACTCCCTACAGCATGTTCAAGAAGGGTCTGAAATTGATACCGAAGGAAGTGCGCACTAAAGTAGCGTAAACAAGACACCGGTTTGAGGCCGGTGTCAGGTGATAACTAGATCTGTACACCTTTTATTTCTTGATAAGATATTTGCTATCTTTTTATGAAAATCATTAAAGTGCTCATTTGAGCATAATGTTTTCTATGAAAGAGAAATAATATTAATCTATCGTATTGCTCATATCTTGGCAATGGTGTTCAAACTTAATCATTTGCGTAACCTCATGCTGTAACAATTCAGTTAGTTTTTGAAGAGAACCGAAAAGGAACTGAATGTTCTCTAGCTTGATCTCTGAAAGGATAGCGGGATTATTCGAAGAAGCGAAATTTGTGAGCGGCATTGTCGCGAAAGACTCTATTTCTTTTGTGATAGCTAGAATATCGCCGGTTGTTATGGATATATTGCATTTAATTAAATCATTAATGTTGCTGTTTGTATCGTTCACTATCCGAGTTTTTCTACGGCGATGGTGTGAAGTTTTTTCTTGATCATCAGATTTTTGGTTAAATTGATTGGGTGTACTATCCATACTTAACTCCTATTTAATTTTAAGTGGAAATTATTCTATTGTTTTGGTTACGCTAGCTATTAATGTTGTTTTGAGGGATATCTAGATGACCATTATAAAAGTTAGAAATGAGTTATTTTAGTTGTGGAAATATTTTCACATTATGTTGATTCTGACATAAATATTACTTTTTACACTATTATAAACTGGGCAATAAGGGCTGTTACCTCTTTACTCATGCGCTATTTAGCCTTTTGTTAAGATATCCATCCTCATCAATCAGTCAGTTATTGATGGTATTGATAGCGTTGAGAAATAGTTTGGAAAGAGGAATGCTCACACTCCTCTCTATATTAAATCAGAATCGCTGTGCGATTCTTGCCACTTGGATACCACTAGCAAGTCTTGTATTGTCCGCATCCCTCCAGTAAACATTATCACCAACGGATGAGACATTTTGCTGTGGTGGAACAGTGATTATTAATAATCCAAGTCCATAAAAATCATTAAAGTCTATAGTGGAAAGTACTTGTCCTTTTAGTGGCTCACTGAGCTCTGAATTTCTGATAGCAGTAGCCCATTTAGCAAAATAATCCTCTAGGCTGAGACCCAGCTTAGTTGCCTCTCGTTTAACTCCGACAACATATCTTGAACCTACCTTTAATGGTTCAATTTGATCTAATTGAGAAATTAAAGTCGCATGTGATTCTTTATCTGTTACCCCAATAATTATTTTCCCAGTACTTCCTTTGCCATTGTTAGCCATAGCACAAATAGTATTTATTATTTTTTCTGTGACTTGTGGATTCTCTTCTCTTTCACTGTTTAATTGTAAAATACCTTGTTTTAACTCGTAAGAGGCTAGTTCAATTTCGGAGCGTCTAATTACGCCTTCAATATCAATAGTTGAATGATTGTTGTAAATCGGAAGTGGTTCATCACTTACAATAAAGCAATCACCAATAACCCCTTTAACAGCATTGATATTTGTTCGTCTTCCTGTAGATGAACTTGCTCTTCTACCAACAGTTATTCTGCTTACGATATTGTTAAGGTTTCGTTTTAATTCTGCATAATTGCTGATCTTTTTATTGTCTCTGACTATCAACTCAAAAAATGCAATAAATAAAATAGTGAAAACGGCAGGGAATCCGTTTGTGTTAGTTTCTTCGAATATTTGGTCACGTAATTTTACAAACGCACCATGATTGCAAGTTTTCAATATTTCATCTAGGCAATATTTAAACTCTTCAGTGAACCTATTTGGATTGTATACATCTAAAGCTGTGTTAATTCTTATTGATTCCTCATGACTACTTTCGTAAATGCAATCTAAAGCGTCTTTCGAACGTTCGATTAAAGAACCACCAATAATGCAAGCAGCTATGTCAGCGATACATTGTTCATCCATACTATCTCTTAAATCAGTCGAACGTAATATTCCATGTTTGACCCAGAACGTTTCCTCTGCTTGAATCTCATAACCATGTTTCATAGATGGCAAGTCTATACTGATGGCGGGCATATCTGCTAATAGAATATTATCTTTTGAAATATCCCCTCGGATTGAACAAGCAATATTTCTTATCATGTTGGAGAAGTTATTTTCTACACCCGCTTGCCGTCTCTCTTGATCACTCAGGCGATGTCCATATGAGTTAATTCTATCAAAAACATCATTGATTTCACCTTCGCTTGAATTTCGCATAATGGATAATGCTAAGGTGTAGTCTAAAATAGTGCCAACATCTCTTTGGGATAATTTTTTCTCAACTTCGTTGGGGGTAAAGCCTCCTTCATCAGCTCGAGTGTTAGCAGTCGGGAAAAACTGTAAATTAAATAAAGAGCCATCTGTTGTAGTGTATCTCGTTTCTATAAATGACATGATGGCATGCAGTCTTTGTAAGCCATCAATAATTTCATATGTACCTGGTTCTGATTCTCTTTCTGCAATTAAAATTGCTGGGATTGGATACTTTCTTAATAATGAGTCAATAAGTTTTTGTTTTTCCTCTAAAGTCCAAACCAACTTTCTCTGATAACGTCTGTTAACGTATAGTTTTCCTTCAATGAACCAGTTATAGATCGATTGGATTGGTGTAGGTTGCGATGCTAACTCAGCCATAAATTATCCTTATTTACGTGTATTTTAGACTATGAGATCATGCTGAAAATAGAATTTTATATATAATTTGATTTTTATTGGTTGTTGAATATTTAATAAATAGCAATATTTTCTAACGCAATTCTGAATCTGATATCAATAATAAATGAAATGTGGGACACCATACCTTCCTGTGTGTGCCATAACGTCACCAAATCCCACGCTACCGCCCGTGGATTACAGCTTCCAATATGCTCCCTTGACCAGCGATGGCAGCAACCCATCGCAGTTCAACAGGTTCTGGATGGCTATGGTAAGTCAAACGAAGCTGGGCCAGCGAGCACAAAACGGAGGCAACCATCAGGAAGTCATCGTTTTTTGAGCCAGGTCATCAAAGCGCGTAAGCAGGTGCGATAAAGGCGGGCAAGCAGGCGCTGCTTTGCTATCTTGGCGGCTGGCTAAAGGATAGGGAGGTATAACGGCCTCTCTCCTGAATATATTGCAGCGGGTATTCCCGAACAGGAGTGAGCAGATGGCGATAAAAACGCGATCCCGCAGAGAGAAGATTGGTAGCGGGCTCGGGCTGGTGATGGGGCTAATAGCCTTTAACCTGATAGCGCCCCTGCTTCTGGAATCAAAAGAGATCTCTGATATGAACCGGATGATAGGGGCCATGGTCAGCGCCATGATCTGCTCCGAGCTGGGGGCCCGAATCGGCAAGTGGCTCGATACCAGAGAGCAGGCCAAGTCCCCAGAATAGAGGGCAACATGGGCCGCCCTCGTTTGTCGTTTAGCCGCCGCGACGTTCCGGTTCACTGCGGTGCAAAAAAGTGGTCAGGGTATCGCGCGGCGGCGTGATGCCGCATTGAACCAAAATGCGCCCGATCGCCCCTCTGTGATAGCCGCCGTGGGTCACCAGATGCAGCAGCATCTCGGCGCGGCTCATCTGCCCCTTGTCGCCATCCACGAAGTTGAACGAGAGCACGGCCTCGCCATCCGCGTGGCTCAGGCCGGCAACGTAATCCAGATACCAGGCATCCAGTGTGCCGATGGCGGTGCGCAGCGCTGCCAGGGTCGGCGTCTCCGGGGTATTGGTGGCACTGAAGCCATGGGGCTCCCCCAGCAGATTGCCCTTGAAGATGGCATCGACCACATGGATATGGTTGAAGATGCGAAGGGCATTGTGGTGCGCCTCGGGATGTAGCTGCGGGTCCAGGGTGGCGAGGGCATCCAGCAGCTCGCCATCGGCCCAGGCCTTGTAGCGAAACAGAGAGTGAAGGGGCGAATGGCTCATGGTCTTCCTTGATGGGGTCAGCGCGGGAAGAGGGCATCTTAGCCAGCCGATGGCAGCAAGAAAACTCCCCACCTGACGGGGTCGGTGACCGGCCAGTGTGCAGGGCATTGGATGTGCCCGGTGCGAGTGAGATGTTACCCTGTGCCATCGCATTCATGACAAGGAGTTCCCATGCGCATTGCCCTGATTGGCCTCGGTGATATCGCCCAGAAGGCCTATCTGCCGCTGATTGCCAGCGACGAGCGAGTCACCCCGCTGCTCTGTACCCGGAGTCCAGCTGTGCTGGACAAGCTGGCCCGCCAGTATCGGATCCCCGAGTGCTTCACCGAGGTGGATGCGCTGCTCGCGAGTCGCCCGGATGCAGTGATGATCCACGCCGCCACCGCCGTACATGGCAGGTTGGCGGAGCAGTGCCTGCGCGCTGGCATTCCCACCTTTGTCGACAAGCCGCTCTGTGACAACGCCGCCGAGGTGGAGGCGCTTGCCGACCTTGCCCTTATGCAGGATTGCCCGCTGTTTGTGGGCTTCAACCGCCGCTATCTGCCCGCCATGGCCGCCGCCCGAGCGCAGCCGCTTGCAGATAGTTAGCCGCTTACCGAGCTTAACTGGCAAAAACACAGGTACGCCCTGCCGGGGCTGCCACGCCAGTTCCTGTTCGACGACTGTATCCATGTGCTCGACAGCCTCTGCTGCTATGGCGGGCTACCCACCGGGGATCTGCATGCGGTGCTGCGGCGAAGTTCCCAGCAGCCCGAGCTGCTGGCCGGGGTGAGCGTCGCCTGGCAGAGCGGCCAGGTGGCCGTGAGCGGCAGCATGAACCGCAGCGCCGGCCTCACCGAGGAACGCATCGACGCCTATGGTGACAACCTCTCCTTGCATATCGAGAACTGCACCCGGGGCACGATTGCCCGAGACAAAACCGTGCAGACCCTGGCACCGGACGACTGGCAGCCGGTATTGGCCCAACGGGGCTTCGTTGCGATGCTGGATCACTGGTACCAACAGATTGAGGCGGGCAGAGCCGATGGGATGCTTGTCGAGAGCTATTTGCAGAGCCATCGACTGGCTGAGCGGCTGGTCACTCTGGCCGAGGGCAGGCAGTAGCGTCCGTTATTCGTGGTTCCCATGCTGAACGCAAGAACCGAAACGGGCGAACGAATGAGCAGACCACTGTACAAGATGGCGTATCCCTGCGCAGTCAGCCGGCGAGGGCGCCGCCGCGCGAGCCAAGCGCTGGCTTGTTTGCTATCTTGGCGCCCATGAAAGATCTGCAGAGCAACAAAGTGTGATGAGCAACGTTTCGCAAATGGCGCCGGGCCTGCCACGTGTCGATGAGCGCCCGATCGCGGCGGCCAAGGTGGCCCGTTCATGAGCATTATTCTGGGCATAGATCCCGGCTCCCGGATCACCGGCTATGGCGTCATCCGCATCGTCGCGGGCAAGGCGGAATACCTGGGCTCAGGCTGCATCCGCACCGACCTGGGCGAGCTGCCGTCCCGCCTCAAGCAGGTGTATGACGGGGTGAGCGAGATCATCACCCAGTTCAAGCCGGACGAGTTCGCCATCGAGCGGGTCTTCATGGCGCGCAATGCGGATTCGGCCCTGAAACTCGGCCAGGCCAGGGGCAGCGCCATCGTCGCGGCGGTCAACGCCTTGCTGCCGGTGAGCGAATACTCGGCGACCCAGATCAAGCAGGCGGTGGTGGGCACGGGCGGCGCCGCCAAGGAGCAGGTGCAGCATATGGTGACCCATCTGCTCAAGCTGTCGGCCACCCCCCAGGCGGATGCGGCGGATGCCCTCGGGGTGGCGCTCTGTCACTTCCACACCCGCCAGAGTCTTATCAGGATGGCGGGACGAGCCACCAGTTCGGTACGCGGTCGCTATCGCTGATCTCTCGCGGGGGGGCGAGACGGAGCGCATTGCACCATGCACAGCCCGTGGCCCGGTGCGGTGTTGTCAAAAGCGCTGATTGAGTCACAACCTGTCGCACTTCCCAGGCGGACTCTCATGAGAAATCGGTGCGGCAATGGCGGGGAACCTCCCGTCCAATCAATAACTTGTGATACTCATCACACATTTCTCGTAAAATAAGCCGGCTTCGTCTTGCTCCATCACACTCCCATAATATGGCGCCTGTTGAATAACAGTATCCGTATGAGCCTTTTTTAGGCTCCTGTTCTAATCATCATCGGGAGATATGAGAGTGAAACCATTTGCAGCTGAATTTATGGGCACCTTCTGGCTGGTGCTGGGAGGCTGCGGCAGCGCCGTGTTGGCAGCCGCGTTCCCGAATGTGGGGATCGGTCTGCTGGGCGTGGCCCTGGCGTTCGGTCTGACCGTGCTGACCATGGCCTATGCCATCGGCCACATCTCTGGCTGTCACCTGAACCCTGCCGTGACCCTGGGTCTGTGGGCCGGTGGTCGCTTCCCGGCATCGGGCGTCGTGCCTTACATAGTGGCTCAAGTCCTCGGCGGGATCGCGGCGGGTGGTGTGCTCTATGTGATCGCCAGCGGCCAGGCCGGGTTTGACGTGAGCGCCGGCTTTGCCTCCAACGGTTATGGTGAGCACTCACCGGGCGGTTACAGTCTGCTGGCGGCGCTGGTGTGTGAAGTGGTGATGACCGGCTTCTTCCTGTTCGTCATCATGGGAGCCACCGACAGCCGTGCACCGGCGGGCTTTGCTCCGATCGCCATCGGTCTGTGCCTGACCCTGATCCACCTCATCAGCATTCCGGTGACCAACACCTCGGTCAACCCGGCGCGCAGCACAGGGGTGGCGCTGTTTGTCGGTGACTGGGCCGTCGGCCAGCTCTGGTTGTTCTGGGTCGCCCCCATCGTCGGTGCCATTCTGGGTGCATTGGCCTATCGTGTGATCGCCACGAAAGAGTGATGTGTTGCTAAGTAACGTGTGGTATCGGCACGCCCTCGGGCGTGTTTTTTTGTTTCTGATGGGCACGAAAGCGGGCCGCCAGGGCCCGCAGTATTGTTCAGCCTGCTGAGAGAGGGAAGGGGCTAGAGACCGCGGGCGCTCAGCATCTCTTTATAGCGCTGGTGCAAGAGTTGCACTCGTGCGACATAGGCGCGAGTCTCTGCGTAGGGCGGGATACCACCGTGTTTTTGCACCGCGCCTGCGCCCGCGTTGTAGGCGGCCGTGGCCAGGGCGACGTTGCCGTCATACTGCTTGAGCAGGCCCGCCAGATACTTCACCCCGCCGAAGATGTTCTGCTCCGCCAGCAGGGCATTGCCGACCCCGAGCTCGCGGGCGGTGGCGGGCATCAGCTGGGTCAGCCCCATGGCCCCCTTGCGGGAGACCGCCAGCGGATTGAAGGCGGATTCGGCGTGGATCAGTGCTCGAATGAGGGCAGGGTCGACGCTGTAGGTCTTGGCCGCCGCCTTGATGGTGCTGGCATAGTCATAGAGGAAGAGGCCGGTCGTGCGCCAGTTGACCCTGGAGGCGGGATCGCAGGCGTAGCAATCGTTGAACAGCAGCAGCTCGTAATGACCTTGCTCCGGCATCATGTCGGAATAGCGTACTACCCCGTTCTTTTGCACCGATTTGTAGACCTGGATCTGGCGAGTGGTGGGGACCGATGCGGGCTCTGCCACCTCGGGTGACGGGATCGACTCGGGTGACGGGATTGACTCGGATGTCAGGACCACCACCTCGGCCGGTGGCGGCAACTGACTCCAGGCAGTGAGGGGGAGCAGTGAAATGGCTCCCAGCAACATCCATGCTTTCAACGGCTTGCTCCTTAAGCCTCGTTAGCCACGTTGAGTAAAGCATCCGTGGCGAGACAGAACAAGGGCCCCGGTGACGAGTCGCAAGAAAAGCCCGGGAAGAAAAGGCTCACGAGCAGCCTGAGCCGGATGCTGCAGCCTCGCAGAGGGCCGTGGAGGGCACCACTGCCTGTCAGCTGGCTATTGGCTTTTTTGTAAGTTAAAGGCGTGTTATCTTGCAGTTGCTCCACTCTGGTCTGATCTCTTCGTGGGGCTGGATGGTGGGTCAAGAGAGGGCCGGGTGGCCAGAGCGAAATGGGTATGAAAAGCAGGCGGGCGATGGAGCTCAGATTCGAAGAGTACTGTGACGCGGATCTTTCCCTGATCAGGGACTATTACGAGACGACGTTTTCCCACTATGTGCCGGATCTGGCCGAACGGATCTTCGTGGTACGGGATGCCCATTGGCTGGTGGGTGCCGTGCGCCTGCGCGACGAACAGGACTATTACCACCTGTGCGGATTTCGACTGCTGCCCCACTACCAGTCACTGGGGCTGGGTTCCCGGCTGCTGCAGCACGCCTGCAACGATCTGCTGGACAAGCCCGTGATCTGCCACGCCTTGCCTTTCGAGAAACCCTTCTACCTCAAGGCGGGCTTTGCCCACCTTCCCCTGCATGAACTCGACGGACCGCTGCATACCCTCTATCACCAGCAGCGCGAACAGGGTTACCAGATCGAGCTGCTGGTGCGTCAGGCGATGGTCACTGCCTACAACTGATCCCTCACTGGGGCTTGGTCAGCAGGCGGATCTTGCCCGGTGACAGCTCCAGCCCCAGCAGATTCTCCTTGAGCCAGGCCTGGTTGGGATCCTTGTCGTCGAGCTTGTAGACGGGCTGGGTCTCCAGCCGCTTCTCCATGCTCTGCAGCAGCATTCTCAGCATGAAACCGAACTTCTGCTCGGCCGCCGCCGGCTCCAGCTTGTAGTCAATCAGCTTCATGTTGTCGAGGAAGAGCGCGCTCTTGGCCTTGTCGTAGCGGGGTCTTGCCTCATAGGTCATGTTCAGCAGTGCATCGTACTGGGTCTGATCCGGCAGGGCGATTTTGAGCCGCCCCTTGCCAAAGACTCTTGCGGTATCCGGACTCTGGCGGCCGATCTGGACATCGCTCTGCTCGAGCTGCACATGGGCCTTGATGATGCCGGGCAACTCCAGCTGTTTGTCGACTTGTACCTGGGATTGCAGGTACTGGTTTATCTGCTGCTCATTGATGTCATATGAGCCTTGACCTAGCATGGCCAGACTCAGCAGCATAGATTGCAGGATCATGCTAACGACCTGATAGAATGGGTTTGCCCCACAGCATACCATTCTGGCCCTGTGGGATCTGCCCATGCCCTTTGTTCATTACACCAAGGAGTCGTCTTGCTCGACGGTCTGGAATACGACATTCAGTTGCTGTTCTCCCGCTTTCTCGGCTGGCTGTTGCTGTTGTTTCACACCGTGATCGTGGCGGGGATCTCCCTGCGAGTGGTGATGAAGCGGCGCCCCATCGGGGTATCCCTCGCCTGGCTGGCACTCATCTATGCTATCCCCTTCGCCGGGGTCGGTTTCTATGTGCTGTTTGGGGAGATACGGCTCGGTCGCAAACGGGCAGAACGTGCCCAGGCCATGTACCGCCCTTACGCCATCTGGATCCGCCAGCTCGCCCGCCTCTTTCCCCAGCACTGCTGCGAGGTGGGCAGCAAGGCGCGTCCGCTCCATGATCTGATCCAGGGGCGGCTGGCCATGCCCATGCTCTCGGGCAACCGGATGACGCTGCTGCACAGGCCCGAGACCATCTTGCAGGAGATAGTGCGCGACATCCGCGGCTCCTCCCAATCCTGTTACCTGGAGTTCTACATCTGGCATCCCGGTGGGGATGTGGATGCGGTGTGCGAGGCCCTTGTCGAGGTGGCGGCGCGCGGCGTGGATTGTCGTGTGTTGCTCGACTCCATCGGCAGCAAGGCCTTCTTCCGCTCCGGTTGGCCAAAATCGCTGCGCGCGGCCGGGGTCAAGGTGGTGGAGGTGTTGCCGGTCGGTGCCTGGCGTATCCCGTTCCAGCGCCAGGACTTGCGCATGCACCGCAAGCTGGTGGTGATCGACGACAGGGTCGGTTACACCGGCTCCATGAACATGGTGGATCCCCGTTTCTTCAAGCAGGATGCCGGGGTTGGTCAGTGGGTCGACATCATGATCCGGGTGCAGGGGCCCGTGGTGCCCCTGATGTGGTCCACCTTCGTCTGGGACTGGGAGATGGAAACCGGCGAGCGGCTGCTCGACAGCCTGCAGCACGAGCCCGAGGCCTGGCCGCAAACCAACTATCGGGCCCAGCTCATCCCTTCCGGCCCCTTCGTCGGCGGCGACTGCATCCAGCAGAGCCTGCTGCTGGCCATCTACCAGGCGCGCCATCATCTGGTGTTGACCACCCCCTATTTCGTGCCGGATGACCCGCTGGCGGCGGCGCTCTCCTCGGCGGCGGCGCGGGGGGTGCTGGTGCAGCTGGTGCTGCCGGCGCGTAACGACTCCCTGATGGCCAATCATGCGAGCAACTCTTTCATGGAGGATCTGCTGGCGGCCGGGGTCGAAATTTACCGCTATGATGCCGGTCTGCTGCACACCAAGAGCGTGCTGGTGGACGACGACTTCGCCCTGGTGGGCACGGTCAATCTCGACAGGCGCAGCCTCTGGCTCAATTTCGAGATCACCCTGCTCATCGACAACCCGTTGTTTGTCGCCGAGATGAATCAACTGGTGCAGGGCTACATGCTGGAGGCGACCCCCATGTCGCTGACCAGGTGGCGTGCCCGCCCCTGGTACAAAAAATTGCTGGAGAACGTCTTCTACCTGTTCAGCCCCCTGCTGTGACAGCCGAGAATGGGTCATGAGCCGGGATCTGGCTTGCTTGTGTTCCCATCCTCCCCGTAGAGTGCGCCTAGGCACCCGCCATAGAAAAATCAGGAGTAAGAGAGCAGATGAAAAAGACAGTGGCCATGGCTGCCGGAGCGGCATTGGTGGTGGGTGGGCTGGGCGCCTGCTGGTACACGGGCAATGCCTTCGACCGCATCCTTGGGGAGCAGATCGTGAGGGCCAAGCAGGAGAGCGGCGTCGAGATCACTTGGCTGCCCACCAGCGAGAACCTGTTCACCCGTGATGGGGTGCTCAAGATAGTGGTGCCGCCCCAGACGCTGGCGAGTTTCGATCCCCAGATGGCGGGAAGCGACCCCATCGAGCTGCAACTGCTCGTCAACAGCCGCCTGCTGCCGCTCTATATCAAGAGCAACATGCTGCTCGATACCGCGACCGGGACCCTGGCCCCCGTCTTCACCGCCCTCGGCATGCAGCAGTGGCAGCTTGGCCTGGAGTCGGCCAGCAGTCTCTGGACCATGAGCAACAGCTCCCGTTTCTGGGCCAGCGACTTCAAGGTCAGGGAGGGGCTCAACGAGTTCAGCTTCCTGCCCCTGAGCGGGGATTATCGCGGGGATCTCGATGGCAATGGCCATGTGGTCTTCCAGTGGCTGGGCATGACGGTCCACGATGCGCAAAGCAAGATGGATCTGGCCCTGGCGGATCTCAAGGGCAGCGCCGACATGGCCGAGATAAGCGGCATCTGGCTCTCTCCCCACAGCGAGATGACGCTCTCCGCCCTCTCCCTGCAACTGCCGGAGAGCGTCAAACTCTCGTTGCAGGGGGTCAGCACCAACACCCAACTGGCGGGGGATGATGCCCAGACCCTCTCCAGCCGTTATCAGATGAAGGTGGCGACCCTCAATCTGGAGAACGAGAGCGACAGCCTGGCGCTGACTCAGGGAAGTCTGGATCTGGCGCTCAAGGGGCTGGATCTGGAGGGCTATCAGACCCTGCAGGAGGCCAGCAGCCAGCGGGTGGACGAGGCGGCTATCCAGCAGGCGCTGGACAAGATGCTGCAACGGGGTGCCACACTGGAGCTGACCGATCTCAGTGCCCAGCTCAACGGCGAGCCTGTCAGCCTGAAAGGGGAGGCCAAGCTTGCCCCCACCACTCTGGAGCAACTGATGGGGAGCGAGGAGGGGATGCAGGCCCTGTCCGGGCTGCTCCATGCCAGCCTCGGCGACAAGTTGGGCAAGGCGGTGCCGCAGCTGGCACCCATGCTGGCCCAGTTCACGGCCCTGGGTTATCTCAAGGCGGAGCAGGCGCACCTCAATGCCGAGCTCAAGCTCGACAAGGGGCTGGTCACCGTCAACGGTCTGCCCCTGCCTCAATAAGCGCAGGCAGACGAAAAAGGCTCCCTCGGGAGCCTTTTTATTGGCTATGTCCCAATTACGTGTTGCATGGGGCGCCCTAGCGCCTCATGCAAGCAACATCTGACGTCTATCCCTCGTTGATAACGCTCCAGCATCCGCCGCCAACCCAGATAATGCTTCAAGTAAGAT
>NZ_JAHUWU010000040.1:0-330 GCF_019218845.1 Aeromonas sp. sif0611
CGCCGGTGATGGTGATGGTGACGGTGTGCTCGGTGCCATCCACAGACTGCACGGTGAAGGTCTCGACCTTGGTTTCGCCCTCGCCCAGGTACTGCACCTTGCTGTTGTCGACGTTGTAAGTCCAGGCTCCGCCTTCGGTGATGGCGAGGCTGCCCAGCGCACCCGCACTCGGGGTGCCGTTGCCGGCCACAAACTTGGCCTCATCGGCGCCGTCCAGGTCGGTCACGCTCAGGGTGCCGGTCTCGGTCAGCAGCGGGGTGCTTTCGTCTTCGGTCACGCTGCCGGCGTCGCTACCGGTGATCACCGCGGCATCGTTGACGCCGGTGATGG
>NZ_JAHUWU010000041.1:0-326 GCF_019218845.1 Aeromonas sp. sif0611
TGCCGGTCTCGGTCAGCAGCGGAGTGCTCTCATCTTCGGTGACCGCACCAGTGTCGCTGCCGGTGATCACCGCCGCATCGTTGACGCCGGTGATGGTGATGGTGACGGTGTGCTCGGTGCCATCCACGGAGGTGACCACAAAGGTCTCGACCTTGGTCTCCCCTTCGCCCAGGTACTGCACCTTGCTGTTGTCGACCTGGTAGGTCCAGGCACCGCCTTCGGTGATGGTCAGGCTACCCAGTGCGCCAGCGCTCGGGGTGCCGTTGCCAGCCAGGAACTTGGCCTCGTCGGCGCCGTCCACGTCGGTCACGCTCAGGGTGCCGGTC
>NZ_JAHUWU010000042.1:0-319 GCF_019218845.1 Aeromonas sp. sif0611
GTGACGGTGTGCTCGGTGCCATCCACGGAGGTGACCACAAAGGTCTCGACCTTGGTTTCGCCCTCGCCCAGGTACTGCACCTTGCTGTTGTCGACCTGGTAGGTCCAGGCACCGCCTTCGGTGATGGCGAGGCTACCCAGCGCACCCGCGCTCGGGGTGCCGTTGCCGGCCAGGAACTTGGCTTCATCGGCGCCGTCCACGTCGGTCACGCTCAGGGTGCCGGTCTCGGTCAGCAGCGGGGTGCTCTCGTCTTCCACCACGCCACCAGTGTCGCTGCCGGTAATGACGGCCTCATCGTTGACGCCGGTGATGGTGATGG
>NZ_JAHUWU010000043.1:0-300 GCF_019218845.1 Aeromonas sp. sif0611
CGGTGATGGCGAGGCTGCCCAGTGCGCCAGTGCTGGCCACGCCGTTGCCGGCCACAAACTTGGCCTCATCGGCGCCGTCCAGGTCGGTCACGCTCAGGGTGCCGGTCTCGGTCAGGGTCGGGGTGCTCTCGTCTTCGGTCACGCTGCCGGTGTCGCTGCCGGTGATGACAGCCGCATCGTTGACGCCGGTGATGGTGATGGTGACGGTGTGCTCGGTGCCATCCACAGACTGCACGGTGAAGGTCTCGACCTTGGTCTCCCCCTCGCCCAGGTACTGCACCTTGCTGTTGTCGACGTTGT
>NZ_JAHUWU010000044.1:0-300 GCF_019218845.1 Aeromonas sp. sif0611
ACAACGTCGACAACAGCAAGGTGCAGTACCTGGGCGAGGGCGAAACCAAGGTCGAGACCTTCACCGTGCAGTCTGTGGATGGCACCGAGCACACCGTCACCATCACCATCACCGGCGTCAACGATGCGGCTGTCATCACCGGCAGCGACACCGGCAGCGTGACCGAAGATGAAAGCACCCCGACCCTGACCGAGACCGGCACCCTGAGCGTGACCGACCTGGACGGCGCCGATGAGGCCAAGTTTGTGGCCGGCAACGGCGTGGCCAGCACTGGCGCACTGGGCAGCCTCGCCATCACCG
>NZ_JAHUWU010000045.1:0-297 GCF_019218845.1 Aeromonas sp. sif0611
ACACCGGCAGCGTGACCGAAGACGAGACCAACCCGACTCTGACCGAGACCGGCACCCTGAGCGTCACCGACGTGGATGGGGTCGACGAAGCCAAGTTCCTGGCCGGCAACGGCACCCCGAGTGCGGGTGCGCTGGGTAGCCTCGCCATCACCGAAGGCGGTGCCTGGACTTACCAGGTCGACAACAGCAAGGTGCAGTACCTGGGCGAGGGCGAAACCAAGGTCGAGACCTTTGTGGTCACCTCCGTGGATGGCACCGAGCACACCGTCACCATCACCATCACCGGCGTCAACGATG
>NZ_JAHUWU010000046.1:0-290 GCF_019218845.1 Aeromonas sp. sif0611
AGGCTGCCCAGCGCGCCCGCACTCGGGGTGCCGTTGCCGGCCAGGAACTTGGCTTCATCGGCGCCGTCCAGATCGGTCACGCTCAGGGTGCCGGTCTCGGTCAGCAGCGGGGTGCTTTCATCTTCGGTGACCGCACCGGTGTCAGTGCCGGTGATGACAGCCTCATCGTTGACGCCGGTGATGGTGATGGTGACGGTGTGCTCGGTGCCATCCACGGAGGTGACCACAAAGGTCTCGACCTTGGTTTCGCCCTCGCCCAGGTACTGCACCTTGCTGTTGTCGACCTGGTA
>NZ_JAHUWU010000047.1:0-288 GCF_019218845.1 Aeromonas sp. sif0611
GCGTGACCGAAGACGAGAGCACCCCGACCCTGACCGAGACCGGCACCCTGAGCGTGACCGACGTGGACGGGGCGGATGAAGCCAAGTTCCTGGCCGGCAACGGCACCCCGAGTGCGGGTGCGCTGGGTAGCCTCGCCATCACCGAGGGCGGTGCCTGGACCTACAACGTCGACAACAGCAAGGTGCAGTACCTGGGCGAGGGGGAGACCAAGGTCGAGACCTTCACCGTGCAGTCTGTGGATGGCACCGAGCACACCGTCACCATCACCATCACCGGCGTCAACGATG
>NZ_JAHUWU010000048.1:0-287 GCF_019218845.1 Aeromonas sp. sif0611
TTTTGCCTGGCGGCCATAGCGCCGTGGAACCACCTGATCCCATGCCGAACTCAGAAGTGAAACGCGGTAGCGCCGATGGTAGTGTGGCATTCGCCATGCGAGAGTAGGACACTGCCAGGCACCCAATTAAACGGTGATGTGAAAACACATAACCGGCTGCGAGGATGACACCTCAATGAAGCGGCAGACAATTTAGCAAAAAGCTAACCAGACAGCGGAGCGGTAGTTCAGTCGGTTAGAATACCGGCCTGTCACGCCGGGGGTCGCGGGTTCGAGTCCCGTCCGCT
>NZ_JAHUWU010000049.1:0-277 GCF_019218845.1 Aeromonas sp. sif0611
GTGGATGGCACCGAGCACACCGTCACCATCACCATCACCGGCGTCAACGATGCGGCGGTGATCACCGGCAGCGACACTGGTGCGGTCACCGAAGATGAGAGCACTCCGCTGCTGACCGAGACCGGCACCCTGAGCGTGACCGATCTGGATGGGGCGGATGAAGCCAAGTTCCTGGCTGGCAACGGCACCCCGAGCGCGGGTGCGCTGGGTAGCCTCGCCATCACCGAAGGCGGTGCCTGGACCTACAACGTCGACAACAGCAAGGTGCAGTACCTGG
>NZ_JAHUWU010000004.1:0-406340 GCF_019218845.1 Aeromonas sp. sif0611
ATCCCGCCACCGGTGTGGTCACCGTCGCCGCCGCCATCGACCGTGAAGCCCTCGGTGCCAGCGTGAATATCGAGGTCACCGCCACCAGTGCCGATGGCTCCAGCCAGGCGCAGACCTTCACCATCGCGGTCAACAACCTCGACGAGATCGCACCGACCATCACCTCCGGTGGCACTGCCGTCGCTATCAATGAAAACAGCGGCGCCGGTCAGGTCGTCTACACCGCCACCGCCGACGACAGTGCCGACATCAGCGCAGGCGTGACTTTCAGCCTCGCCGGTACCGATGCCAACAAGTTCACCATCAACGCCATCACCGGTGCGGTCACCTTGCTCGGCAACCCCGATCACGAGACCCAGTCCAGTTACAGCTTCAGCGTCCTGGCCAGCGATGGCGTCAACCCGGCCACCGAGCAGGCCGTCACCCTCGCGGTCAACAACCTCGACGAGGTCGCTCCGACCGTACTCTCCATCACGGGCATCAGTTCACGTAGCGGCAACTCCGGCACCGCGACCTTCACCGTCACCTTCTCCGAACAGGTCAACGGGGTCAGCGCCGAAGACTTCACCCTGTTCGGCAGTGCTACCAGCGTTTCGCCCTTCCCCAGTATCACGGGCGTCTCAGGCTCCGGCTCGACCTGGACGGTGACTGTTGCCTACGATGGTCGACAGCCAGCCAATGGCGACCGAGGTAACACTCTAGGGCTAAACCTGAATGCGGGTAACAATGTGATCGATAGCAATGGCAATGTCGCCACATCAACTTCCTTCGGCACACCACAGATTGCATCTCTTGCACCCGCTGGTATTGCCGGTGAACCGATCCACCTGGCCCTGGAAGCCCCCGAGGGGCTTATTGGCCTGATCTCGATGAAGATATCCGGCGTTCCCTCGGGTTGGACCATAAACGGCGGCAACGACAATGGCGACGGTACCTGGAGCCTAATGACCGAGGATCCGAGCGGCCTCACTGTCACCACCCCGGCTGACTTTGTCGGGGCCGCAGTCCTGGCTGTCAACATGAGCTGGACCAACGTCGACGGCAGCATGGGCAGCGCCTATATCGCCGACAACGTCGAGGCCTATGCCCCAGGCTCCCCCATCTTCGCCCTGTCGCAAGACGACAACCTGACCGGCTCATCCGGTGCGGATCAGTTCGTGTTCGCCCAACCCATCGGCAACAACGTCGTCTACAACTTCGACGTGACCACCGACAGGCTGGATCTGATCGGCTTTGCCGGCGTCACCAGCATGGCAAACGTGCAAATAGGCAATGACGCCGATGGCAATGCGGTGATCAGCATTGGCGAGGGCCAGAGCATCACGATCAAGGGGGTCGATGGGGCGTTGCTCGGCGAGGCGAACTTCGAGTTCAACGTCGATCCGGTGACCCGCAACGGCGGTACCCTCACCATAGATGACGGGGCCATCATGCCGTTTGGTGGCAGTCTCATCAACGAAGGGATGATTGCCCTTGGTGGCCACGACAGCGGCGCCAGCCTGGAGATCCTGTTCCGCGGAGCCAGCCTGAGTGGCGGCGGGCAGTTGGTGCTCTCCGACAGCGACCACAATGCTCTGTTCGGTGGCAGCGCCGATACAGTGCTGTTCAACATCGACAACAGCATCCGCGGTGCAGGCCAACTCGGCGCCGGGCAGCTGATATTGAACAACGCAGGCAGCATCATCGCCGATGGCAGTCATGCCCTGGTGATCGACACAGGCGATGAGGCCATCATCAACTCCGGCATGCTGGCAGCGATCGGGGCCGGTGGTCTGATCATCGACAGTGGGCTCGACAACAGCGGCCTGCTGTGGGCCAATGGCGGCAATGTGACCTTGAACGCGGCTGTCAGCGGTACCGGCAGCGCCTTGATCAGCGGCATGGCTACGCTGGCTTACGCTGCTGCGTCGAACATGGACACCGCTTTTGCCCTCGAGGGGGATGGGATCCTAAGGCTGGCACATGCCGCCGACTTCACCGGCACTGTCTCTGGCTTCAACGCAGGAGATAAGTTCGAGCTGGCCGACGTTGGCAACGCAACCATCAGCTATGTCAGCAACGCCACCGCGAGCGGCGGTGTGCTGACCATCGACGATGGTACCCACCGTAGCGAAATCCAGTTGCAGGGCACCTATACGACAGCCGGTTTCCAGATGACACAAGGAGAGGATGCGAGCACCACGATCAGCTACCACGCGATACTGGCTGATCAAATACTGACGGGGACAGAGAGCGATGACGGCCTGGTGGGCAGCGATGGCAACGACACCCTGAACGGGCTGGTTGGCCATGATGTTTTAGTCGGCGGGGAAGGAAGCGATACCTTCGTCTTCGGCCGCGAAGGGGGGGTGGATACCATAACCGACTTCAATGGTGCCAACCTGATACAGGGGGGAGACGTATTGGATCTGCGAGATCTGTTCCAGGATACGACGGGCGGCGACCTGTCGGACTATCTGGCGGTGCGGGAAGAAAATGGCAGCACCATCCTCAGCGTGGATAGGGATGGTGCAACGGGGGATGCCGGCTTCCAGGATCTGGTTCTGCTGCAGGGCACCACAGGCCTGCATCTCGACGAGCTGCAGCAGCAAGGCAACCTGCTGACTCACGGATAACCCCGGCTCACGCCATCCGAATACGCAAAAGCCCTGGCCGCTCACACAGCCAGGGCTTTCGTCATTGGGGCATCAGAGGCCCGCTACTGCGCCAGCAGGTGGCCCACCAGCTCATGACGCCAGCCTTGCAGCAGCATGGGCTTGTCGGCGCGTGCCCGCTCCTCGGCGCTCATCCGCCAGCTCCAGGTGAAGTACTGGTGGATGATTTTCTTGCTCGCGACCAGCTCAGGGGGGATGTTGCTGGCCTTGGCCTTCTCTTCCACCATGGCCTTGATGCGCTTGAGCTCGGCCTTATACTGGGGGAAGTCCACCAGCCGGCGAATGGGCTCTGGCCAGCTGTCCGGATCGCTCTGCTGGGCGGAGGCGACGATGTCCAGCATCCGCTTGCCGTGGATCTTGATCTCGATGGGGGCCAGCCCCAGCTCGTTGAGATCCCGCAATGAAGTGGGTCGGCGCTCCGCCACCTTGAACAGGTGCAGCTCCTTGACCACGAAGTTCAGGGCCAGATCCCGGCGCACCGCCTCTTGCTGACGCCAGGCGGCGAGCTCGCGCAGGATGGCCAGCTCGCGCCGACCCAGTTGCCAGGCGTTGATGATCTCGAGGTAGGCCTGACGGGGATCGCTGCCCTGGGTCTTGCGGGCGGAGTGGTTCTGGCACTCCTGCTCGAACCAGGCAAACTTGCCGCTTTCATGCAGCCTGGCCATCACCTTCTCGTAGAGGGGCATCAGGTAGAAGACATCCGCCGCCGCGTATTCGAGCTGGCGCGCGGTCAGGGGGCGGGCCAGCCAGTCGGTGCGGGCCTGATCCTTTTCCAGTTCCACCCCGAGGAACTCGTTGACCAGGGCGCCGAAGCCCACCGAGACGCCGTACCCCAGGAAGGCCGTCGCGAGCTGGGTGTCGTGCATCTGGTTGGGCAGGTGGCCCGCCTGATGCTGGATGAGCTCCAGATCTTCACCGGAGGCGTGCAGTATGGCGATCTGCCCTGCCCGGCCGAGCCGCTGCCACAGGCCGGAGAGATCCAGAGTCAGCGGATCCAGCAGGGCGAGGCGTTCGCCGTCATAGATCTGGAACAGACCGAGCTGGGGATAGTAGGTACGGGTGCGAACGAATTCGGTATCTATGGCCAGGGGAACGTCGGCCAGGGAAGCGAGATACTGCTCCAGTTCGGCTTGCTGTGAAATGAGTTGATATTGCATCTTTGCCTGCACGTTGGTCGGGACCCAGAAAGAAAAAACCGTGGCATGACCCACGGTTTTGCATAACGACAGCGCTTGACTGCAGAGCAGTGCATGCCGGTTACTGCTTGGCAATCTCCTCGTCGCGCAGCACGCGCCGCAGGATCTTGCCCACATTGGTCTTGGGAAGTTCGTCGCGAAATTCTACCAGTTTCGGCACCTTATAGGCAGTCAGATGTTTGCGGCAGTGGGCAATTATCTCGTCCTCCGCCAGCTTTGCATCTTTCTTGACCACGAAGATTTTCACCAGCTCGCCGGAAACCGGGTTAGGCACGCCGACGGCAGCCACTTCCAGCACCTTGGGATGGAGCGCCACCACGTCTTCAATCTCGTTCGGATAGACGTTGAAGCCGGAGACCAGGATCATGTCCTTCTTGCGATCGACGATCTTGAAGAAGCCCTGCTGGTCGCACACCGCGATGTCACCGGTACAGAGCCAGCCATCCTGCATCACCTCGGCGGTCGCCTCAGGACGCTGCCAGTAGCCCGTCATCACCTGGGGGCCACGCACCTGCATCTCGCCGGGGGCGCCCAGCTCGGTGATAACCAACCCCTTGTCATCCACCAGCCGGATCTCGGTGGAGCAGACCGGCAGACCGATGGAGCCGTTGTAATCCACCAGATCGTAGGGGCAGACGCTCACCAGGGGTGAACATTCGGTCAGGCCATAGCCTTCCAGCAGCGGGGTCCGGGTCAGCGTCTTCCACTGCTCGGCCACCGCTCGCTGCACCGCCATGCCGCCGCCTATGGTGAGCTTGAGCTTGGAAAAGTCCATGCCCTGGAACTCGCCATTGTTGACCAGGGCATTGAACAGGGTGTTGACCCCTGTGATGCAGGTGAAGGGGTACTTCTTGATCTCTTTGACAAAGCCCGGGATGTCGCGGGGGTTGCTGATGAGCAGGTTGTAGCCACCCAGGCGCATGAACAGCAGGCAGTTCACCGTCAGGGCGAAGACGTGATAGAGCGGCAGCGCCGTGACCACGAACTCCTTGCCTCGCTCCAGCACGGGACCGTAGACGCCGAGGCACTGTTCCACGTTCGCAATCATGTTGCGGTGCGTCAGCATGGCCCCCTTGGAGAGACCCGTGGTGCCCCCTGTATATTGCAGGAAGGCGATGTCCTGGTTACTGATCTCCGGCTTGATGTACTGCAGGTAGCGCCCCTTGGCCAGGGCCTGGCGCATAGTGCTGGCGTGCGGGAGGTTGTATTTGGGCACCAGCTTCTTGACGTACTTGACCACGAAGTTGACGAGCGTGCCCTTGGCCAGGCCGAGGTTGTCCCCCATGCGGGTCAGGATCACGTGCTTGACCGGGGTGTTGTAGACCACCTTCTCCAGGGTATGGGCGAAGTTGGAGACGATGACGATGGCCTTGGCGCCGGAGTCTTTGAGCTGGTGCTCCAGCTCGCGCGGGGTGTAGAGGGGGTTGACGTTGACCACCGTCATGCCGGCCCGCAGTATGCCAAACACGGCGATGGGGTATTGCAGCAGGTTTGGCATCATCACCGCCACCCTGTCGCCCTTGCCGAGCTTGAGCTCGTTTTGCAGGTAGGCGGCAAAGGCACGGGACTGCTCTTCCAGCCGGCGATAGGTAATGGTCTGCCCCATGTTGACGAAAGCGGGCTGGTCGGCGAACTGGGTCACCGACTCTTCAAACATCTCGACCAGGGAGCCGTATTGGTCTGGATTGATCTCGGCGGGCACCCCTTCTGGATAACGCTTCAGCCAGACTCTTTCCACGAACTTCTCCTGCATAACTAGCACCTGTGCGCTCACTGTGTTGCCTCCGTCCCTGTCACATCCATTTCAATCAGTTGTTTTAAGCTACAGCTCTAATGCCGCACATAGTTACATAAGGCAACATCGATTAACAGCAAATTAACAACGAGAAGTGTGAGGGAGAAAGCAAACCTGACATGATTGAAAGCCGGCGATCCTACCGGATCTGACAGAAGTTTTCGATATAAACGGCGGTTTTGGCCGAATTTTCCATATGGAAGTGATGATTTCCCGCCACCTGTACCATTTCAATCTGGCCAAAGGCCGGCCTCCGCAGCTGCCACTGCGCCAGCAGACCCTGGAACCCCTGCTCGCCACGAATGAAGAGCACAGGGCAGGCGATGGCCCGGATCAGCGCCTGGGCCTGGCCTTCGCTCATGCGCATGGGCGAGAGATCCCGCAGACGTGGATCGCTGCGCCAGTGCCAGCGCCCTTCCCGCACCTCCAGCTGGCGCTCGCAGATGAGGCGCGCCGCCGCCGGGGAGATCTCCGCCACCTTGCAGCGGGCCGCCACCGCCTCGTCGAGGGAGGCAAACCCACCGGACGCTCGCTCGCGAGTGCGGCTGCGATTGAGAATGGCCCGCCGCAACTGGGCAGGCACCTCCTCATCGGGTTGGCTCAGCGGCCCTAGCCCCTCCAGCAGGATGAGCCGCACTATCTGCTCGGGAAAGACCCCGGCATAGGCGCTGGCGATCAGGGCCCCCAGAGAATGGCCGAGCAGGATGAAACGCTGCCAGCCCGCAGCCTGGGCAATCTGGTGCAGATCGTCGAGCCAGTCGACGAAGACATAGGGGGTCGCCTTGTGATCCGAATGACCGTGCCCCGGCAGATCGACGCAGACGAGGTGGCACTCATCGAGATGGGGGGCAAGGGGCAGGAAACTGGCGCCGTTGTCGAGCCAGCCGTGCAGGGCAATGACCAGGGGCTTGCCCTGCCGGCCGTTATCCAGCAGGGCAATGCGCCGGCCATCGGCCAGGGTGAGGAAGCGCTCTTTCATCATCACCAGCGGGAGTAGTGGCGTCTTGGCCAGAAGGGATCATAGAAGGGGTCGTAGAAGTAGGGGTCCATGTAGCGGATCTCCACCTCCTTCACCGGCGGCCACAGCTTGCTGGCGGTGACCTTGAGCACGGAGAAGCGATACTTGTGATCGCCTATCTGGCTGTCCACCGGCTTGTCCAGGGTGCCGAGCACCGTCAGGCTGCGTCCCTTGGCATAGAGCGTCGGATCCACAAACCCCTTCATGACGGCCAGAAAACGCCCCGGGCTCTGTTCCGTCTGGGTCGGTACACCGTTGGCTTTGAGCGGCAGGTAGACCACTTCGATGACGCTCTGATCCTGCTCGTTGTGCACCGCCGAGATGACACCGCTCCAGCGCGCAGGCTTGCCCTCCATCCCCTGCAGGGCAGGTTGATAGGCCACCAGCTGGCTTTCCGGCTCATAGGCCAGCTCCTTGGGCACAGTGCTGCAGCCGCCGAGCAGCAGCCCCGTCAGGCCCAGCATGATCACGCGTTTCATCATTTGCCTCTCCTTGTCCGCGCCGCCCGCCTTCACTCACTGGCGTCGAGTCACGGCTCGCCGTTGGATGTCACTCGCGACCCGGCAGTTTTTTCCAGGTCACCTTGTCGCGCAAATAGACGGGGGTTGCCTGCTCCACCGCCACCGCCTCCCCCGCCAACCAGGCGCTGCGTGCCAGGGGCAGCATGTCGACCGCCGCCGGGAAACGCACCTGGCTCACCGCCAGTTCGTCGGCCAGCGCATTGAGCGTCTCGCCATAGGTTTCAAAGCCGGTCCCGACACAGCTCAGGCTTCCCGCCAGCTTGCCGCGCGCGTCAATCAGCGCGGCGGGATCGCTCACCACTTCCTCTCCCACCAGCTGCATGCGGCCGTCAAGCAGCTCGTAGTGGCCAAAATAGACCTCGTTCATCCGCGCATCGATGGCGGTCAGCACCCGGGTTGCCCCCTCCAGACGATAAGCCCCCTGGGCCATGGCAGCCAGGGTCGAGATGCCGATGAGCGGTACGCCGGCGCCAAAGGCGAGCCCCTGGGCCACGCTGATCCCGATGCGCACGCCGGTAAAGGAGCCGGGTCCACGCCCGAAGGCGATGGCGTCGAGCTCAGCCAACGATAGACCGGCCTCGTCTAACACAGCCTGAACCATGGGCAGGATTTTTCGGGTGTGATCCCGCGGCGCCTCTTCCCAACGGGAGAACAGCTTGTCGCCCACCAGCAGGGCGGCGGAGCAGGCTTCGGTGGCGGTATCAACGGCCAGGATCTTCAACTCTGTCATGGGTTACAATCTCTATAAAATCAGTCAATTACATAACGTGCAAGCGAGCAGTGCTCACCCGTTTTCTTTACATGGCAAATCCGTCAATCGTTAGCCACCCGCCAGCATCTCAGGGCGAATGCAGAGGGCGCCTGGTATGCGGCCTGTCAGGCACAAGCGCCCCGCGCGAAAAAATGCCCCAGGGTAGCCAGCTCCCACGTTCTGGTAAATAACCTGCCCAGTTACTCGCCGCGGTCAAAGAAACTCCCCAGCGACCCTAACTCCCGGGTGCGAGGGATGACGGGCAGACTCTTGATGAAGGTGGCGCCATAGGGCTTGTTGACCATACGCGGATCACAGATGACCAGCACGCCGTGATCACTGCGATCACGAATGAGCCGCCCCACCCCCTGTTTCAAGGCAATCACCGCCTTGGGCAGCTGCAGCTCGGCGAAGGGATCTCCCCCCTTGAGCTTGCAATCATCCACCCGCGCCTTGAGCAGCGGATCGTCCGGGCTCGCAAACGGCAGCTTGTCGATGATAACACAGGACAATGCCGCCCCTCGCACGTCGATCCCCTCCCAGAAACTGCTGGTCGCCACCAGCACGGCGCGCCCGTTCTCCACGAAGGTCTTGAGCAGCCGCTGCTTGTTGTCCTCCCCCTGCAAGAGCACGGTGCGGCCGATTTCCCGGCGCAGCACCTCGGCCACCTGCCGCATCACCTGATGGCTGGTGCAGAGGAAGAAGCAGCCCCCCGGCGTCTTGTTGATAAGGGGGATCATCAGATTGGCCAGCTGTTCCCCCCGCCCGAAGGCATTGGGCTCTGGCAGGAAGCGCGGCACACAGAGCCGCGCCTGCTCAGCGTAATCAAAGGGGCTGTCGAGAATAAGCTCGGCGCTACCAGCTAGCCCCAGCTCCGCCTTGAAGTGATCGAAACGGTTGTCCACCGTCAGGGTGGCGGAGGTAAAGATCCAGGCCACCTCGGGCTTTTGCACCTCGGCGCCAAATCGCTCGGCCACCGACAAGGGGGTGAGATTGAGGGAGAAGTGCAGCCGCGAGCAATCATACCAGTAGGAGAAACCGGTCTGATTGACCGCCAGCACCTCCCCAAGGCGGGTGCGCAGCTCGCAGACTCGCTCGAAGGCGTGATCCAGCTGCTCGCCACGCCCGAGCGCCAGTTTCAGCACCTCGTAGCAGAGCCCGATGGCGTCGTTGAGACGAGCCAGGGCCTGGCCCCAGAGCGGCTGGCGCAGGATATCGCGGGTATTGCCACGCCCCCCGTCTATCCCGAAGGCGAGGCGCAAGTCCTGGCTCGCGATGGAGAGCCTGTCCGCCGCCTTGCCAAGCTGCCCCATGTCATGGGCCTCGGCCCTGTAGGCGAGCTGGATGTCCTGCGCCAGATCCAGGATGGTGCGGCTGCCCACCGACTTGCCAAAATAGTTGGTGGCGATCTCCGGCAACTGGTGCGCCTCGTCGAACACATAGACCTGCGATTCGGGCACCAGTTCGCCAAATCCCGTGTCTTTCACCGCCATATCGGCGAAGAAGAGATGATGATTGATCACCACCACCTGGGCATCCATGGCACGGCGGCGGGCCACCACCAGATGGCAGTCGTCATAATAGGGGCAGTCGCGACCGAGGCAATTGTCATTGGTGCTGGTGACGTGGGCGAGGATCTCGGCGTTCTCCTGCAGCCCCGGAATGTCACCCACATCACCGTTATCGGTGGCCGTGGACCAGGACTTCACCTTGACCAGATCGCTGAGGATCTCGGGCTTTTGCAGGTGGGATTCGCTCAGGAGGCGGTTCATGCGCTCGATGCAGAGATAGTTGCTGCGCCCCTTGAGCAGGGCCACTGGCGGGGTGTAGGAGAGCGCCCCTGTGATGGTGGGGAGATCCCGGTAAAAGAGCTGCTCCTGCAGGTTCTTGGAGCCGGTGCTTATCACCACCCGCTTGCCGGATTCCAACGCCGGCACCAAGTAAGCGTAAGTCTTGCCGGTGCCGGTGCCCGCCTCCACCAGCAGGCGGCCGCCACTCTTGATAGCGCGCGCCACCGCTTCGGCCATCTCCAGTTGCGGCGCACGGGCCTTGAAGCCGTCGATGTGGCTGGCCAGAGGGCCATCTGGCTTGAACAGGGTCTGGATGGTCAAAGGAGCGTCCCGCGCAAAAGCGGCCATTATGCCAAAAGCGCGACGAAAGCGGGACTGATAATGCGTTCAGACGAAGAGATCGATCTGATGGTCCGGATCCGGCTTGTGATCATCATCCTGCACCTTTGGCTGATCACGCTTGGCCGGAGGGTACCCCTGCTGGTGCTGCTGGGCGCCGCCACCATTGTCGGTGCCAATCTTGCGCAACTGATGTTTATGGCTGATTTGGGTCACCTCCCGCTTGATGTCGTCGGGGCTCGGGGTCGACGGTGCGCGCGGCAAGATGGGAAATAACAGATCCTGGCTGGGCATGGTGATCACTCCTCAGGTTATCTTGATTAGTTATCGACCAGAAAACCGTTTTCCCCACTTTAATCGGGCAAAACACAATTTCAGGTTGCATTTTCCGTCAAGGCAGGTAGTTTAAATCAGGCGTCAACTACGACATCTTATTTGTAAAGGATTGATTACATGAAGTTCACCCTGCTGAAGACTCATCATCACCATCATCATCCCGACTAGTCTTTCAGGAGGTTGACTGCTGGAAGACACTTTTAACTGGTGACTTCCAAAAGGACCGCAAGATTCATGAACCCTCGGAAGCACATACTTCCGAGGGTTTTTTCGTTTTTGACTAGAAGGAAATCGAGCAATGGAAACACAACGTCTGCGCATCGCCATGCAAAAATCCGGTCGCCTGAGCCAGGACTCCCAGGCCCTGTTCAAGAGCTGCGGCCTCAAGATCAACCTGCGGGAACAGCGCCTCATCGCCCACGTGGAAAACATGCCCATCGACATACTGCGGGTGCGTGATGACGATATCCCGGGGCTGGTGATGGAAGGGGTGGTCGACCTTGGCATCATCGGCGAGAACGTGCTGGAAGAGGTACAGCTTATTCGCGCCTCACAGGGACTCCCCTTCGAGGTCAAAACCCTCAAGCAGCTCGACTTCGGTGGCTGCCGCCTCTCCCTGGCGGTGCCGGAAGACGTCACCTACACAGGGCCGGATAGTCTGGCAGGCAAGCGTATCGCCACCTCCTACCCCGGGCTGCTCAAGCGCTTCTTCGACGAGAAGGGGCTCGGCTTCAAGAGCGTGATGCTGGGTGGCTCGGTGGAAGTGGCCCCCCGCGCGGGACTGGCCGACGCCATCTGCGATCTGGTCTCTACCGGCGCGACCCTGGAGGCCAACGGCCTCAAAGAGGTGGAGGTAATCTACCGCTCCAAGGCTGTGCTGGTACAGGCCCCCAACCCCTTGAATGAGGCCAAGCAGAAGCTCATCGACAAGCTGCTGCCCCGCATCCAGGGGATGCAGCAGGCCCGCGAGAGCAAGTACATCATGCTGCACGCCCCCAAGGACAAGCTCGATGCCATCACCGATCTGCTGCCGGGTGCCGAGCGCCCCACCATCATGCAACTGGCCGGTGACACTAACCAGGTGGCCCTGCATGTCGTCTCCAGCGAGACCCTGTTCTGGGAGACCATGGAGCAGCTCAAGGCCCTCGGCGCCAGCTCCATTCTGGTGCTGCCCATCGAAAAAATGATGGAATAAGGAAGGGATATCATGCAGACCCTGATCTGGAAGACCCTCTCCCCCGCCCAGCAGGCCGATGTGCTGACCCGGCCCGCCCTCAATGACGAGGCGGATATCGGCGCCGTGGTCAAGGAGATCATCGCAGCTGTGCGCAGCCGGGGTGACGATGCGCTGCGCGAGCTGAGCCTGCGCTTCGAGCGCGCCCCCCGTGAGCAGTTGCGCGTCAGTGAAGTTGAGATCGAGGCCGCCTGTGCGCGCCTGGATGACGGCATCAAGGGTGCCATCGAGGCGGCGATTGCCAACATTCGTACCTTCCACGCCGCCCAGGTGCAGCCAGTGGTGCGTGTCGAAACCCAGCCCGGTGTGGTGTGCGAGCTGCGCACCCAGGCCATCAGCCGGGTCGGCCTCTATGTGCCGGGGGGCAGCGCGCCGCTCCCCTCCACCGTGATGATGCTGGCCATTCCGGCAGGCCTAGCCGGTTGCCGTGAGGTGGTGCTCTGCACCCCGTCCCCCGCCAGCGACGAGATCCTGTTTGCCGCCCGCGCCTGCGGCGTTGAGAAGGTGTTCGCCATCGGCGGTGCCCAGGCCATCGCCGCCATGGCTTATGGCACAGAGAGCATTCCCAAGGTGGACAAGATCTTCGGCCCGGGCAACGCCTACGTGACCGAAGCCAAGGGCCAGGTCTCTCGCGACTGGCGCGGCGCCGCCATCGACATGCCGGCCGGCCCCTCCGAGGTGCTGGTGATTGCCGACGATGGCGCGAACCCCGCCTTCGTGGCCGCAGATCTGCTATCCCAGGCCGAGCACGGCCCCGACAGCCAGGTGGTGCTGGTCACCACCTCGCCGCTCCTGGCAGACGCCATTGCCGGCGAGATCAAGAGCCAGCTGGCCCAGCTCAGCCGCCGCGACATAGCCGCACAGGCGCTCGGCAGCAGTCTGGTGATCCTCTGCGACAATCTGGACGAGGCCTGCGCCATCTCCAATGCCTATGCGCCGGAGCACCTGATCGTGCAGACCCGCGCCCCCCGCGATCTGCTGGATAAACTCGAGAACGCCGGCTCCATCTTCCTCGGGGCATGGACGCCGGAATCGGTCGGCGACTACGCCAGCGGCACCAATCACACCCTGCCCACCTACGGCTATGCCCGCACCTGTTCAAGCCTGGGGCTCGCTGATTATCAGCGCCGCTACACTGTGCAGGAGCTGAGCATCGAGGGGATCCAGGGCCTTGGCCCCATCGTCCAGCGCATCGCCGATGCGGAGGGGCTCGATGCCCACAAGAATGCCGTGACCCTGAGATTGAACGCACTTTCAAACCAGCAGCAAAAGGATTTGTCATGAGCATCGCCAATCTGGCTCGCCGCGTGGTGCGGGCCCTCACCCCCTATCAATCCGCCCGCCGCATCGGCGGTCAGGGTCATGTCTGGCTCAACGCCAACGAGGCCCCACTGGCCTACCCCTTCACCATCGAGGGCAGTCGCCTCAACCGCTACCCCGAGTGCCAACCTGCCGAGGTAGTCAACAGTTATGCCGCCTACGCCGGGGTTAATCCGGATCAGGTGCTGGTGAGTCGTGGCGCCGACGAGGCCATCGAGCTGCTGATCCGCACCTTCTGCGACGCCGGTGAAGATCAGATCCTCATCTGCCCCCCCACCTACGGCATGTACGCCATCAGCGCCGAGACCTGTGGCGTCGGCATCGTCGAGCTGCCGCTCACCGCCAGCCGTCAACCGGACTGGCCCGCCATCGCGGATCGCCTCTCCGACGTGAAACTGGTGTTCCTCTGCTCCCCCAACAACCCCACCGGGGATCTGGTGGGCCGCAAGGGGCTTATCGCCCTGATGGAGAAGGCCCGGGAACGCGCCATCGTGGTGGTGGACGAGGCCTACATCGAATTCTGCCCGGAAAGCTCAGTGGTGGATCTGCTGGCCCAATACCCCAATCTGGTGGTGACCCGCACCCTCTCCAAGGCCTTTGCCCTGGCGGGGATCCGCTGTGGCTTCACCCTGGGGGATCCGGAGGTCATCGCCATGCTGGCCAAGGTAATCGCCCCCTACCCCATCCCCGAGCCCATCGCCCAGATTGCGGCCCAGGCGCTCTCCCCCATGGGGCTGACGCTGATGCAGGAGCGGGTGCAGGAACTCAACAAGCAGAAGGCCCTCATCAAGGCCGAGCTGCTCCGGCTTGCCTGCGTGAAAGAGGTGTTCGAGGACAAGGGCAACTTCGTGCTGGTGCGTTTCAATGACGGTGCCAGCGTCTTTGCCGCCATGAAGGCCGCCGGCATCATACTGCGGGACTTCTCCACCAAGCCGGGCCTGGACAACAGCATCCGCATCACCATCGGCTATCAGGGGGAGATGGATGCCGTGATCAAAGTGCTGCGAGATCTGTCACTCAACGCCCCCTCAGCCAGCAACCAGACTGCCGCCAGCATATAAGGAAGTAGCCAGATGAAGACCCCGTTTTTGTTTATCGACCGTGACGGCACTCTGATAGAAGAGCCGGTGACCGACAAGCAGGTGGACAGCCTCGCCAAGCTGCGCTTCGAACCCATGGTGATCCCGGTGCTGCGCGAGTTGCAGGCCGCCGGGTACGTGCTGGTGATGGTGACCAATCAGGATGGGCTGGGCACCGCCAGCCTGCCGCTGGAGAACTTCCAGCCCCCTCAGGATCTGATGATGCACCTCTTTGAATCCCAAGGGGTGAGCTGGGAACAGGTGCTGATCTGCCCCCACTTCCCCACCGACGGTTGCAGCTGCCGCAAGCCCCACCTCGGACTGGTGAAGGAGTACCTCGCGTCCGGTCGCATCGACTTTGCCAACTCCTTCGTCATTGGCGACAGACAGACCGATCTGCAGCTTGCCGAGAACATGGGCATCCGCGGCATCCGCTACCACCCGCAGGATCACGATTGGCTCGCCATCCGTGATCAGCTGCTCGCCAAGGGGCGCACCGCCGAGGTGGAGCGCTACACCAAGGAGACCCGCATCCAGGTGGCGGTGGACTTGGACAAGAGCGGCGGCAACCAGATCGCCACCGGCATCGGCTTCTTCGATCACATGCTGGATCAGATAGCCACTCACGCGGGCTTTCGCCTCAAGCTGAAAGTCAGCGGCGATCTGCACATCGACGATCACCACACGGTGGAAGACGTGGGGCTGGCTCTCGGTCAGGCCCTGCGCCAGGCCCTTGGCAACAAGCGCGGGATCGGCCGCTTCGGCTTCGTGCTGGCGATGGACGAGGTGCAGGCGGTGATCGATGGTCGTCCCCGCGAGGGCGAACAGGCTCCCTCCCTGACCGAACTGGACGTGGCCACCGCGCTGGACTTGAGCGGTCGCCCCTACTTCGTGTTCGACTGCCCGAGCGGCTTTGGTCGCGACAGCGTGGGTGAGATGGCCACCGAGATGGTGCCCCACTTCTTCCGCTCCCTGTCGGACGCCATGGCCATCACCCTGCAGATGAAGGTGAGCAGCGGCAACACCCACCACCAGGTGGAGGCGCTGTTCAAGGGCTTTGGCCGCGCCCTGCGCCAGGCCATCCGGGTGGAAGGGAGCGAGCTCCCCTCCAGCAAGGGGGTGCTGTGATGGCGAACCAGAAGCTGGTCATCATCGACACGGGCTGTGCGAACCTGGCTTCGGTGCGCATGGCGTTCGAGCGCCTCGGCGTGCAGCCGCAGGTCTCCTGCCAGGCCGCCGACATCGAGCAGGCGGACAAGCTGATCCTGCCCGGGGTGGGCACTGCGGTGGCCGCCATGAAGAATCTCAATGAACGTAACCTGGTGCCCCTGATCCGCGCCGCCAAACAGCCGCTGCTGGGCTTTTGCCTCGGCATGCAGATGCTGGCACAGGCCTCCGAGGAGAACATGAGCGCCGATGGCGACTCAGGCCAGCTCATCGACTGCCTCGGCATAGTCCCTGGCAGGATCCGACTGATGGAAGTGGGCAATCTGCGCCTGCCCCACATGGGCTGGAACCAGATTGAGCACGATGAGACCCATCCCTTGCTCAAGGGGATCCCAAGCGGCAGCTACTTCTACTTCGTTCACTCCTACGCCCTGGAGGTGACCGAAGCGACCCTGGCCACCTGCGACTATTGCCAGCCCTTCACCGCCATCGTCGGCCGTGACAACTTCTTTGGCGCCCAATTCCACCCGGAGCGATCCGGCTCGGCCGGTGCCCGTTTACTGCAAAACTTTCTGGAGCTGTAACAAGGATGATCATTCCCGCAATCGACCTCATCAATGGTCAGGTAGTCCGCCTCTATCAAGGGGACTACGGCCAGAAGACCGCATACAGCAGCAGCCCCCAGGCCCGCTTCGACGACTATGTCGCCCAGGGGGCGGAGCAACTGCACCTGGTGGATCTGGACGGCGCCAAGGATGCAAAAGCGCGACAGCTTGCCCTCATCACGGCGCTGCTGGCGACCACCAGGGCGCCGGTGCAGGTGGGTGGCGGCGTGCGCAGCGAGCAGGACGTGGCGGACCTTCTTGCCGCTGGTGCCAATCGGGTGGTGGTCGGCTCCACCGCGGTCAAGTCCCCTGAACTGGTGACGAGCTGGATGGAAAAATATGGCCCCGAGCGAATCGTGCTGGCGCTGGACGTCAATATCGATGCCCAGGGCAAGCGCCAGATCGCGGTGGCCGGCTGGCAGGAGAACAGCGGGGTGACTATCGAGGCGCTGATCGAGCGCTTCCTCCCCGCCGGGCTCAGGCATGTGCTCTGCACCGACATCAGCCGCGACGGAACGCTCTCGGGCAGCAACGTCGAGCTCTACCGGGATCTCTGCGCCCGCTACCCGAGCGTGGCCTTCCAGGCCTCAGGCGGCATCGGCGGTCTGGCGGACATAGAGGCGCTCAAGGACACCGGCGTCAAGGGGGTCATCCTTGGCCGCGCGCTCCTCGAGGGCAAATTTTCGGTGAGTGAGGCCATCACCTGCTGGAATGAGTGATCACCGGGTCACCGGGTGATCCAGGGGAGCCTGTCCGGCCATCAGAATCGGAACAGGCACCTCTTCTGCCGGGAGCCAGCGGCAAGTCCTTATAATCTGGAAGCAATTGACTCTATACTCGGTCTCATCGAGATAACGTCACGGAAGGCTTATGTTCACATCTCACTGTGCCACCATCCTCATCGTCGATGACTCTCCCGAGAACCTGATGGTGCTGACCGAGTTGCTCTCCCCCAGTTATCGGGTGCTCGCCGCCCAGAGCGGGGAGAAGTGCCTGCGCATCGCCAGTGGCAAGACGAAACCCGATCTCATTCTGCTGGATGTGATGATGCCCGGCATGGACGGCTACGAGGTCCTCAAGCAGCTTCGCACCAACCCCGACACCCACCGCATCCCAGTGGTACTGCTCACCGCCCTCGCCGATCCCCAGAGCGAAGAGCAGGGCCTCTCCCTCGGGGCCGCCGACTACATCACCAAGCCCATCAAGCCCGTCATCGTCCAGGCACGGGTACGCACCCAGCTGGAGGCCAAACAGGCCCGGGATGGTCTGCACGATCAGAATGCGGCCCTGGAGGCCGAGGTCGCTCGCCGGATGGCCGAAAACGATCTGATCCAGCAGGTCTCCATCCGGGCGCTGGCCCATCTGGCGGAGATCCGCGATCCCGAGACCGGCAATCACATCCTGCGCACCCAGGGCTACGTGCGGTTGCTGGCGAGCGCCCTTGCCGGTCACCCCCGCTTTGCCGGGACCCTGTCGCCGGGTTACATCGATCTGCTGAGCCGCTCCGCCCCCTTGCACGACATCGGCAAGGTCGGCATTCCCGATCATATCCTGCTCAAACCGGGCAAGCTGATCCCGGAGGAGTGGCAGATCATGCGCACCCACGCCAAGCTCGGCAGCGACGCCATCGAGGAGGCCGAGCGGGATATG
Source organism: Aeromonas sp. sif0611 (assembly GCF_019218845.1). Classification (NCBI taxonomy): domain Bacteria; kingdom Pseudomonadati; phylum Pseudomonadota; class Gammaproteobacteria; order Aeromonadales; family Aeromonadaceae; genus Aeromonas; species Aeromonas sp. sif0611. The sequence goes on from NZ_JAHUWU010000004.1 coordinate 17,456, forward strand.
GAGCAGCCATTGGCCTTCCTCACCCTGGCCAAGGAGATAGCCCACTGGCACCACGAGAAGTGGGACGGCAGCGGCTACCCGGACGGCCTCTGCGGCGATGCCATTCCCCTCTCGGCCAGGTTGATGGCGCTGGCGGATGTGTTTGACGCCCTCATCAGCGCCCGGGTCTACAAACCGGCCATGTCCTATGACGAGGCCCGCGCCCTGATCCTCTCCGGCAGCGGTCAACACTTTGACCCGGACGTGGTGGCGGCCTTCGACAGCCATTTCGAGCAGTTCGTCCTCATCGCCAAACGTTACCAGGATGTCGCCGAGGCAATCCATGGCTGAGCAGCCTCCCCTGACCCGGGCCCAGGTGCTCAACGTGGTGCTCACCTATGCCGCGGTGGCGAGCCTGTGGATCCTGCTCTCGGACAAGGCGGTGGAGTGGCTCTTCCACACCCCGGCACAGTTCGCCCTGGCCAGCACCATCAAGGGGTGGCTGTTTATCCTCATTACCGCGCTCATGCTCTATGCCATGCTGCGCCGTCGCATCAATCAGACCACCGCCAGCCCCCGCCTCTCCGGGCGTCAGTGGCTGCCCATCCTGCTGCTAAACGGTCTCATTCTGGCCCTGACCGCCATGGCCATCGCCCAGAACATCGGCCTGACCCGGGACAAGGAGGTGGCACGCCTCGAGACCATCGCCGATCTCAAGAGCAGGCGCATCACCGAGTGGCTGGGCAACCGGGAACAGGATCTTCGTCAGATCCTCGACAACCCGAGTTATGGTGCCCTCTCTCTCTCCGGGCAGAGGGGCAGGCCGTCCGATGAACAGACCCAGCGGCTGATCGAGTTCATCTCGGTGCGGGGATTCGATGGCGCGGCCCTCTTCGACCGGACCGGCCAGGCCCTGTGGCAGACCCCGGGGGCCGGCATCATGAACGCCACCCTGCGCGATGCCCTGACCCGGGTGGAGCCGGGCAAGGTGCTCAGGGTCGGCCCCTATCTGGATGAGCGAGGTCAACCCAGGCTCGACTTCCTGGCCCCCCTGACCAGGGCGGCCGGGGCGGCCCCCGTCATGGTGCTGCAGATAAGCGGCAGCCACTGGATAAACCAGATCCTCACACCCTGGCCCATCCCCGACAGCAGCGGGGAAGCCATGCTATTTCGCCAGCGCGCAGATCAGGTGCAGTATCTGAACGACCCGCGCTATCGCCCCGACTCGGCCCTGCGCCTGCACCTTCCACTTCATCACGACACCCTGCTGGCAGCCCAGTATCTGCGGCTGGACGGCGGGCAGCGAAGGTCAAGGGTGCTGTCCGGCATGGATTATCGCGACATCGCGGCCTTTGGCGTCGTCTATCCGGTTGCGGACACGGATTGGTACCTGCTGACCAAGATAGACAAGGCCGAGCTCAACCAGGCCAGCTTCAAGGAGAGCATCTGGATCGGTCTCATCACCTTGCTGGTGCTCTTCGTCACCAACGCCGGCATCATCTTGCTGCGCCAGCACACCCGGCTGTTGATGGCTGAGCAGGTGCGCCACTCCCAGGCACAGCGGCTGCAGGCGTTGCAACTGCTCTCCGCCATCGCCGACAGCTCGGAAGATGCCATCTTCGCCAAGGACAGGGAGGGCAAATACATCCTGTTCAACCGCGCCGCCAGCCAGTTCGTGGGCAAACCGGCCGCCGAGATGCTGGGCCAGGATGACATGGCCATCTTCCCCCCCGATCAGGCCCGGATGCTGATGGAGGCAGGCCGCCGGGTGATCGAGAACAACCGGGTGCAAACCGAGGAGGAGTACCTGACCCTGCCCGGTGGCGATCGGGTGTTCCTCGCCACCAAGGGTCCGCTGCAGGACAACGAGGGTCAGGTGATCGGCATCTTCGGCATCTCCCGCGACATCACGGGCTTCAAGCGTGCCGAGGCAGACCTGCGGGAGCGGGAGGGGCTGTTTCGCGCCCTGGTGGAGCAATCCCTCGCCGGCATCTACATCATCCAGCAGGGCAAACTCTGCTACATCAACCCCTGTTTTGCCCACCTGTTTGGCTATGACTCCCCCGGCGCACTGCTCGGCGTCGGTCCCCTGCACGCCCTGGCAAGCCCGAAGGACAGCGACCGGGTAGCCGAGCTGGTACAGCAATGCGAGCAGGAGGGTGGCGACATCCATGCCCGCTTCAGCGCCCTGCACCACGACAGCCAGCCCCTGGAGGTGGAGCTGTACGGGCGGCGCGTCGACTATCGCGGCCAGCCCGCCGTGCTCGGGCTCTTGCTCGATGTCACCGAGCGGGAGCAGGTCGAGCAGGCCCTGACCCGCCAGGCCATGGAGCTGCGCCAGCAAAACGAGGAGCTGGAGCGTTTCAACAAGGTGATGGTGGACAGGGAGCTCGCCATGCTGACCCTCAAGCACCAGATCAATGCGCTCTCACACCAGCTCGGGCTACCGCCGCCCTACCCCCAGGCCCCCATGCCGCCGGAGGAGCACCCATGATGCACCGACCGCAACTGTGGCACGTCCGCCCAGCCACCCAGCGCTGGGGCGTCTGCCTGCTGGCCCTGCTGCTGCCCGTCCTGATGTTGCAGATCCGGGTCCAGCTGCCCATCGCCTTTGGCGAGCGGCCGTTGCTGGTGCTCTTCATGCTGCCCATCATCCTCTGCGCCCTGCTGGGGGGCTTGCTGCCAGGCCTGCTCTGCACCCTGATCAGCGCCCTGGTCACCACCTACTTCCTGCTGCCCCCGATCCATGAGCTGACCGTGGCGACCGGCCAGGATCTGGTGCAGTGGGGGCTCTTGGTGGCCAACGGCGTGCTCGTCAGCCTCCTCAGCGCCGCCATCCACAGCTCCCGCGCCCGGGAGATCCAGCGCTGGCAGGAGCTGATGAACACCCAGTCCCGCCTGCAACAGAGCGAGAACCGCTTCCAGGCCACCTTCGAGCAGGCGGCGGTCGGCATCGCCCTGGTCGCCCCCGATGGTGGTTGGCTGCGGGTCAATCGGCGGCTATGCGACATGCTGGGCTATCGCGCCGGTGAGCTCATGGGCATGAGCTTCCAGCAGATCACCCACCCGGACGATCTCTTCATCGATCAGCACTACGTCGACCGGATGCTGGCGGGCGAGCTGCCCCACTACACCCTGGAGAAGCGCTATCTGCACAAGGGGGGCGAGGCCATCTGGACGACACTGACGGTGGCCCTGGTGAGGGATAGCGAGGGGGAGCCCGACTACTTCATCTCCATCATCGAGGACAATCAGCAGAACAAGGAGACGGAGGAGGCCCTGCGTCGCAACGAGGGGATCCTGCGGGAATCCCAGCGGCTGGCCAAGATCGGCAACTGGCGCTGGCGTGTCAGCGACGGCAACCACTTCTGGTCACCGGAGATCTACCGCATCTATGGCCGTGATCCCGCCCTCCCCCCTGCCGTCTATCCCGAGGTGAAAAAGTACTTCACCCAGGAGGGTTGGCACACCATAGCCCAGGCCGTCGAGCGCTGCCTGCGCGATGGGTTGCCCTATGAGTGTGATGCCGGCGTCATCAACGAGCAGGGGAACGCCGTCTGGGTCATCGCCCGTGGTGCGGCCTTGCGGGACGGTGACGGCCATGTCGTCGAGCTGTATGGCACTGTGCAGGACATCACGGAGCGCAAGCTGACCGAGCAGCAGTTGCTGCACAATCAGCAGACGGCCCTCGATACCCAGCGCCGCGCCCGCCTGGCGGCACTGAACCTGATGGACGATGCCATCAGTGCCAGGGTCCGAGCCGAGTCCATCAGCAGCGCCCTGCGCGAGAGCGAGCAACGGTTGCTGATGGCTCAGGAGGGGGCTCACGTCGGGATCTGGGAGTGGGACATGGTCAGTGATCGCCTCTTTTTCTCCCCGGAATGCGCCCGCCTCTATGGCCGCACCGCCGAGCAACTCGGGACGTTTCACGCCTGGCAGGCTTGCCTGCACCCGGACGACAGGCCCCGTGTCGACCCCTTGCTGGCCGAGCTGTCGGCCAGCGACAAACCCTTCGAGATAGAATTCCGGATCCTGCTGCCAGACGGTGACATGCGCTGGCTGGTGAGCAAGGGCAGTGTCTATCGGGATGACCGCCAGCGTCCGCTGCGCCTGCTCGGCATCCATCTTGACATCACCGAGCGCAAGCAGGCCGAGCAGCAGTTGCGCCAACTATCCCTGGCCTTGGAGCAGAGCCCGGATGGTGTCTTCATCACGGATACCCAGGCGCGCATCGAGTATGTCAACGCGGCCTTTCTGGCCATCAGTGGCTACCGGCAGGACGAGGTCATCGGCCAGACCCCCGCCCTGCTGCGCTCCGGCCTCACCCCCAGGGCGACCTATATCGCCCTGCGGGATGCGATTAATCAGGGTCAACGCTGGCATGGAGAGTTCATCAACCGGCGAAAAGACGGCTCCCACTATCAGGTGCTGGCCACTGTCTCCCCCATCCGCCAGGAGAGCGGGATCGTGACCCACTATGTGGCGGTACAAGCCGACATCACCGAGAAGAAACAGCTTGGCGAGGAACTCGATCAGTATCGCTACCACCTGGAGGAGATGGTCGATGAGCGCACCCTGCAACTGGCCCAGGCCCATCAGAGAGCCGAGAGCGCCAACCGTGCCAAGAGCGCCTTCCTGGCCAACATGAGTCACGAGATCCGCACCCCCATGAACGCCATCCTGGGGCTGACCTACCTGCTCAAACGCGACACCCCGGACAGCACCCAGCACGAGCGGCTGGAGAAGATCGATCACGCCGCCCAGCACCTGCTTACCATCATCAATGACATCCTGGATCTCTCCAAGATCGATGCGGGAAAGATGGCGCTCGAGCAGGGCGACTTCTCCCTCACCGCCATGCTGGACAACGTCAGTGCCCTGGTGAGCGAGCAGGCCCGCGCCAAGGGGCTCACCATCATGGTCGATATGGGAGACTCGCCCACCTGGGTCCATGGCGACATTACCCGCCTGCGCCAGGCACTGCTCAACTATGCAGCCAATGCCATCAAGTTCACCGAACAGGGGGCGGTCACCCTGCGGGTGCGGGTGGCGCGTCCACTCGCCAGCGGTTACCTGCTGCGCTTCGAGGTGGAAGACACCGGTATCGGCATCAGTCCGGAGCAGCGCGAGAAGCTGTTCCAGGCGTTCGAGCAGGCCGATGTCTCCACCACCCGCAAATACGGCGGCACCGGTCTCGGGCTCGCCATCACCAGCCGGCTCGCCGCCCTGATGGGGGGGGAGGCTGGCGTCAGCAGCACCCTTGGCAAGGGGAGCTGTTTCTGGTTTACCGCCGCGCTCTCGGCAGGTCAGGGGGAAGTGCTGCAGCCGAGCCCGCTCGTGCAGAGCGTGACGCAGACCTACTTCCCTCACCACGCCCGGGTACTGCTGGTGGAAGACAACGCCATCAGCCGCGAAGTGGTGCTGGAGCTGCTTTGCAACAGCGGCCTCGTCATCGAGACCGCCGTCAATGGCCAGGAGGCGCTGGAGCGCGTCCGCCAGCACGCCTTCGATCTCATCCTGATGGACATACAGATGCCGGTGATGGATGGCTACGACGCCACGCGCGCCATCCGCACCCTGCCCGGCCGGGAGTTGCTTCCCATCCTCGCCCTGACGGCGAGTGCCTTTGAGGAAGACCGAAAGGCATGTGAATCTGCCGGCATGAACGATTTCATCACCAAACCCGTCACCCCTGCCAAGTTGTTTGAGGCGCTGCAGCGCTGGCTGCCGAGCAACGGGATGGTGGAGCCCGAGCATCAGCCGCTGTCCCACGACATGCAGGCAGGCCCCCTCGCCCACCTGCAGGGCTTCCACGGGCTGGACCTGCAGCAAGGGCTGACGGCACTGCAGGGCAATCAGGACAAATACATCGCGCTGCTGCGCTACTTCGCCAGCGAGCATGGCCAGGACATGACCCTGCTCGGCCACCACCTGCAAACGGGGGATAAAACGAGCGCTACCCGGCTGGTTCACACCCTGCGCGGGGTCGCGAGCACCCTTGGGATGGTGGATCTCGCGCAGCAATGCCTGCAGCTGGAGCAGACACTCGCGGGGGATGACCCTGAGCCGACCGCCCTGATGGCGGCCATTGACGGGGCCTTGACTGCCCTGCACGACCGGTTGGGAGAGGAGGTGCCCGCCCACGCGGCGGAGCTCATCCCCCTTGGCAGCCAGTGGCAACGGGCGCTGCGCCACCAGATGGAGGCATTGCTGGTGCAAAGCGATACCGCCGTGATCCCGCTGTTCGAGCAGTATGCCGCCCCCTTGCGGCTCATGCTCGGGCCACGCAGCGAAACCCTGGCCAGGCAGTTGAAGACATTTGACTTCGACGGCGCCCTGCTCACCCTTCGCCAATGTGAGGGAGCAGATGAGCCCCAAACTAAGGCCGTACCCTCCATCACTGATGGTCCTTCGCTGCCCCCGGGCCCGGTGAAGGGAGACAAAGGGTTGAATCACTGAATAAAGTCATGCATATAGTGTTGGTTCCCCCGGGGCCGTGCCGCCCGATGAGCGCGCCGTTTCCCGCTCAGGATCCTGCAGTGAAAGCATGCCAACCGCTTTTCCGTTCGCCGCCTGATCCTGCATCACCGGCAGAACGATGTTTTTTTAACTGTGCTTTACATGGAGCAATGAGCATGTTGTCAAAGCGTATTATCCCCTGCCTCGACGTCAAAGATGGCGTGGTGGTCAAGGGCGTGCAGTTTCGCAACCACGAGGTGATGGGCGGCATCGTCGAGCTCGCCCGCCGCTACGCCGAGGAGGGTGCCGACGAGCTGGTGTTCTATGACATCACCGCCTCGAGTGACGCCCGTGTGGTGGACAAGAGCTGGGTGAGCCGGGTGGCCGAGGTCATCGACATCCCCTTCTGCGTCGCCGGCGGCATCAAGAGCGTGGAGGATGCCCGCCAGATCCTGGAATTCGGTGCCGACAAGGTCTCCATCAACTCCCCGGCCCTGGCCGATCCCACCCTGATCACCCGGCTGGCGGAGCGCTTCGGCGTGCAGTGCGTGGTGGTGGGCATCGACTCCTACTTCGACGCGCAGAGCGGCGAGTATCAGGTCAAGCAGTTCACCGGTGACGAGAGCCGCACCCGCACCACCAGCTGGACCACCCTGGAGTGGGTCAAGGAGGTGCAAAAGCGCGGCGCCGGCGAAATCGTGCTGAACGTGATGAACCAGGACGGCATGCGCCAGGGCTATGATCTCGAGCAGCTCAAACTGGTGCGGGCCGTCTGCAAGGTGCCGCTGATTGCCTCTGGCGGCGCCGGGGCCATGGAACATTTTCGCGATGCCTTTACCCTTGCCGACGTGGACGGCGCCCTGGCGGCGTCCGTGTTCCACAAGGGCCTTATCCCCATTCCCGAATTGAAACGCTGGCTGAAAAACGAAGGAGTCGCCATCCGTGAATAATCAAGCAGTAGACAATGCATTGCCCCTCGCCGAGCGCCTGGACTGGGAGAAGTGTGACGGCATGATCCCCGCCATCGTCCAGCATGCCGCGAGCGGCGAAGTGCTGATGCAGGGCTTCATGACCCGCGAGGCCCTGGAAAAGACCCAAAACACCGGCCAGGTCACCTTCTTCAGCCGCAGCAAGCAGCGCCTGTGGACCAAGGGCGAGAGCTCCGGCCATGTGCTGAAACTGGTCGCCATCACCACCGACTGCGATCAGGACTCCCTGCTGATCGCGGCCGACCCGGTCGGCCCCACCTGCCATCTGGGCAATCCCTCCTGCTTCGACGGCCACCCGCTGCCGCCGCTCGGTTTCCTCGCCGAGCTCGAGCAGATCCTGGCATCACGCAAGGGGGCCGACCCCGCCACCAGCTACACCGCCAGCCTCTATGGCAAAGGCACCAAGCGCATCGCCCAGAAGGTGGGTGAAGAGGGTGTCGAAGTGGCCCTGGCCGCCATGGCGAAAGACAGGGAAGAGCTCATCAACGAATCTGCGGACCTGCTCTACCACCTCACAGTGCTGCTGCAAAACGAGGGACTGGGCCTGAAGGATGTGGTGCAGCGCCTTTATGAGCGCCACACCAAGTAATCGTTGAACTCATCTCGACAAAACGGGCCCTCAGGGGCCCGTTTCATTTCATGGTCGCCACCCTGTCAGGTGATGGCAGGCTCAGCGTTTCTTTCAGCCGATGCGGGTCCAGAAGCTCATGTTCACCGAGTTGCGGTCAAGCAGGGTCAGATACTCCGCTGCCACCTCATTGTGCAACCACTGCTGGCAATAGGCTTCGACCAGTGACTGGCTGGGCGCCATCACCAGGTCGGCATAGAGGCCGTCGGCGCCGCGCAGCAGGCAGTGCACGATGAGCTCGGATTGCTGGACAAGAAACTCGGACTCGACCCGCCGTGACAGAGCGAGCAGATCCGCCTCCGTCACCCCTTCCCTGAGCCTAAAGGTGGCAAACTCGACACCCCCTGTCCCCTGCATGTCGCCATTGATGATCATCTAGTTCTCTCCGTTGTGGATGGTCTGGAGAAACCAGCATAACGAAGGGCTACTGACAGCCTTATGTCAGTCCCCAATGGCTTTCTTGCCGTCAACATCCGCAGCAGCGAATGCATCCGACTGTCGCAGGGCAAGGTAATCGGCCAGGGTCACACCGGGGGGAGTGCTTTCCCCCTGGCGGCACAACGCCAGGGTATCGATGCGATCCACCCTGAAATCCCGGTAGGCTCGACGCAGCGCGCACCAGGCGCCGAGTGTCCAGCATCCACCCCAGTAAAAGAGCCCCAGAGGATAGATATGGCGCCCTGTCCTGCTGGCCCTGGCATCCTGGTAGCCTATTTCCAGCCAGTGCCCGGCCGTGATGGCGTCGTGCAACCTGTCCCAGCGAGCGTATACCGGATGCTCCGTACGATAGTCCGGTACCCGCACCACGGGGTCGCGAGTCGCCTGGACGTCCTTTGCTGGCAGGGCAGCCTCTATCTTGGCGAGCAGGGAGCGCGCCGGATCGGCCATCCCCTTGCCGGTCAGCACTGCCACCAGATTCACCCCGGTGATGAGGGCTTCCAGTTCGGCAGCACTCAACTGCAAGGGCGCCATTTCAAACCCTTCACTCAGTCGATAACCCAGCCCGGCTTCACCGTAAACCGGGATACCCGCCAGGGAGAGATCGTCCATATAGCGGTAGATGGTGCGCTCAGAGACACACAGACGCGTCGCCAGCTCGCGGGCGGTCAGGGGCTGGTGAGCCCGCAACAGGTTGGTCAATTGAAACAGTCGATCCGATTTTCTCACGGGCATCCTCAGGCCAGCGGGACGTGGAGGGCATGGTAAGCCGGGATGGGCTCGAAAGGCACGCTTTGTTGGCCAGCAGCCTTTACCTGCTCCGGCCGCTTCCGGCTGAGCCTCGTCCCCAAAGGTCATGAAAAGCAGAACGGGCCCTTGGGCCCGTTGATTGGATGACGACTCCACCTGGGTCACTCCAACTGCTGGCGCAGCATAAATTTTTGCACCTTGCCGGTGGAGGTCTTGGGCAAGGGGGTGAAGATGATGCGCTTGGGGACCTTGAAGTGGGCCATCTGCTCGCGGCAGAACGCAATCAGCTCCGCCTGGCTGAGCACCCGGCCCTCTTTGAGCTTCACAAAGGCGCAGGGCACCTCCCCCCACTTCTCGTCCGGCATGGCGATCACCGCGGCCTCATCCACGTCCGGGTGGCGATAGAGCACGTCCTCCACCTCCAGGCTGGAGATGTTCTCCCCGCCGGAGATGATGATGTCCTTGGATCTGTCCTTGATCTCCACGTAGCCGTCCGGGTGCCAGACCGCCAGATCCCCGCTTCGAAACCAGCCGTCCGCCATCGCCTCTTCGCTCGCCGCCGGGTTCTTGAGGTAGCCCTTCATGACGATGTTGCCGCGCAAGAAGATCTCCCCCAGGGTCTTGCCATCCCGGGGCACCGGCTCGCCGCTGACGGGGTTGGCCACCCGCATCTCCCCCTGCAGCGGCGAGGCCACCCCCTGGCGCGCCTTGAGCCGCGAGAGCGCCGTGGCATCCTGTCCCTGCCAGCTTCGCTGGGGCTCGCACACCACGCAGGGGCCATAGGTTTCGGTGAGGCCATAGACGTGGGTCACGGCGATCCCCATGGCCTCCATGCCGGCGATCACGGTGGCGGGCGGCGCTGCCCCCGCCGTCATCGCCTTGATGGGATGACTGAGCCCCAGTTTCAAGGCCGGATCGGCGTTGTTGAGCATGTTGAGGACGATGGGGGCGGCGCAAAAGTGGCTCACCCTGTGTTCGTGCAGCGCCTCATAGATGGCGCCCGCCTGCACGTGGCGCAGGCAGACGCTCACCCCGGCGGTCGCCGCCAGAGTCCAGGAGAAGCACCAGCCGTTGCAGTGGAACATCGGCAGGGTCCACAGATAGACGGGGTGCTTGGGCAGCTCCCAGGAGAGCACGTTGTTGATGGCATTGAGGTGAGCGCCGCGATGGTGATAGACCACCCCCTTGGGGTTGCCCGTGGTACCCGAGGTGTAGTTGAGCGAAATAGCCTGCCACTCGTCCGCCGGCAGCCAGCCTGGCTCCTGCTCATCCCCTGTGGCGACCAAGGCCTCGTAGGTCAGCTCGCCGACCAGTTCCCCCTCCAGATAGGTTGGATCGTCGATGGCGATCACCAGAGGCTGGCTGTCGATGAGAGAGAGCGCCTTGCGCACCACGGCGCCAAACTCCCTGTCCACCAGCACCACCCTGCTCTGGGCGTGTTGAAAGATGAAGGCCATGGACTGTGCATCGAGCCGGGTATTGATGGTGTTGAGCACGGCGCCGCTCATGGGCACGCCGAAGTGAGCCTCGAACATGGCCGGCACATTGGGCGCGACGATGGAGACCGTATCCCCCTCACCGATGCCGCGGCGGCGCAGGGCCGAGGCGAGACGGCGGCATCGCACCTCGGTCTGGGCCCAGCTCTGGCGCAAGGGACCGTGGATCAGCGCCGGGTAGTCGGGGTAGACCCGAGCCGCCCGGGCCAGGAAGCTCAAGGGGGTCAGTGCCTCGAAATTGGCAGCGGTTTTCTCAAGACCTGTCTCGTAGATGTTCTGGCTTGTCATCGGGTTCCTTCCTCATCGGGGTGCAAAGCGGCGGTGCAGCCGTGAACGCGCCCTGGCATCGTGCCGGCGGCGGCTTTCTGGTACTGAGTGCAAGGGTATCAAGGGGCTCTGGGGGCAGGTATTAGCAAAACGTCTTAAGCAGGCCCGACCCCACGCCTGCTGGTCTGCGCCCTCAGACCCCCCTCTCTTTTGTCGCCAAACACAGACGCCTTTTTGCCGCGGTCATTTTTTGCGCAGTCAGGCCTTGTCGCAGACCCGGGCCCTTTTGCTTGAGTGGGGGCAGCAAAATGACAAGAATGCTCACAGGCCCCGAGAGCGGGCAATCACAGTAGACAGGAGTTAAAGAGATGAACAAATCCATGTTGGCAGGTGTCGGGATCGGTATTGCCTCTGCGCTGGCATTGTCGGCGGCAGCCAGCGGATCCCTGTTTTCATCAGAGCCCCAGTTTGCCGAGGTGCTGGCCAGCAAACCGGTGACCGAAACCATCAAGACGCCGCGCCAGGAGTGTCGCAACGTCACCGTCACCCACCGCAAGCCGGTGCAGGATGAACACAAGATCCTGGGCACAGTGGTCGGCGCAGCCCTCGGGGGCGTGGTGGGCCACCAGTTCGGTGGCGGCAGCGGCAAGAAGGTCGCCACCGCCGCGGGGGCCGTCGCCGGCGGCTATGCGGGCAACCAGGTGCAGGGCAACATGCAGGCCGGGGACACCTACACCACCACGGAGCAGCGCTGCAAGACGGTACAAGATAGCAGCACCCGCACCCTGGGCTATGACGTCACCTACCGCCTCGCCGGTCAGGAAGGGGTGATCCGCATGGAGAAACAACCCGGCCCCACCATCCCGGTCAAGGATGGCAAGCTGGTACTGAGCAACGCGCAGGGTTGATACTCCGTTAGGAGCGCCCTGCCATGGAGAAGGCCCACCCGACGAGGTGGGCTTTTTTCATGGCGAAGAGATGCCCGCATCTCTGCGTTGCCAGGTAGGCCGCAGTGCCGACCGACAAAAAGGGGCCCGCGGGCCCCTTGTGTTATGCATCTTGGTACTGACGCTCATCAGTGACGACCGAAGGGCCACCAGGACTTGTCGTTGTCCTTGATGTCGACCCGGGTCTCCTGCACGGCACCCGGCTGGGCCCCCTGCACCTTCACAAGACCCACCTTGAACTGCTCGGTAGGCTCGACGAACCAGTCATCCAGGATCAGCACCTTGACCGACTTGCTGCCACCTTCACCGGCGGCCCAGCTCACCGACTGGCCGAACCAGGGCAGGAAATCCAGCCCCCAGCGCGCCGTGATCCCCTCAAGGCCCAACTGGGCGCGGGCCGGCTTGCTGAGATCGCCGCTGCGTACCACAGGGATCTCGGCAAACCACTGCCCCTCGTTCACCGTCAGGCTGGTCTGGGCCAGGGAGATGGTGGACGGTGCCAGCTTGTCCTTGATGGTCACCAGGGTCTGGTGCTGCTCCCCCAGCGCCGCGCCGCTCGGGTCAAACAGCTCCAGGGTGAAGGTCTCATCCCCCTCGTGCAGGGTGTCGCTCTTCACCGGGATCTGGATGGTCTGGCTGTCGCTCTGGCCCGCCGCCCAGTTCAGAGTACCGGTGAGGGGCGCCACGTCATTGGCATCGGCGCTGCCAAAGGCGATGCGATAGCTGACGCTGGCCTCCCCATGGCTGCCGTCACGGCGCGCCACGGACAGGGCGAGAATGCTGCCCTCCTCCACGCTGGCAACGGCACTCTCGAGACTCAATACTCCGGCGGGCGGCAGCGGATACTGGATCGCCACCAGCACGGGATCGTGATCCGAGGCGCTGAAGGGCCCGTCCGATTTGGCCAGCTGGCCTGTGTACTTGCTGCCGTATTCGAAGAAGTTGCTCTCGGCGGAGTTGATGTGCCAATCCTCGATGCCGATCACCTTGGCCGCGAGGCCGGGGCTTGCCAGGGCATGATCCAGGTTGCCGAGCTCACCCTCATAGCTGTAGGAGTAGGTGTCAGTGCCGTGGAAGCGGGTGTTGAGGTTCACCAGACCATAGCCCTTGCCAAGGGCGCTGCCGCTCTCCTCGAAAGGCTGGCCCGCCAGTGTGGTGAAAGAGGCGCTCATGATCTGGCGCGATTGGGCGGCCGGATCATAGTCGGTCAGCACCCGGATGGGATCCTCCATGCCGTAGGCGTTCAGATCGCCGATGAGCAGCAGATCCCCGCTCACCGCCTTGAGGCGCTCACCCAGCACCTTGGCGGCGGAGACCCGCAGCGCGTTGCAGTGGCCCTGCCCGTCCAGCGGATCGGCGGTGGCGTAGTCGGGGTAATCCTCGAAGCAGGCGGAACCCTTGGACTTGAGGTGGTTGACCACCAGGGTCAGGGGCGCATCCCCCTTAGGCGAGCTGAAGCGCTGCAGCAGCGATTCGCGCATGCCCTGCTTGATGGCAACCGGCTTGCCGCTGGCGTCCTGCGCCTCGGCCTGCTGCACCGGCAGCTCGATGAGGCTGGCAGCCCCCTCTGGCGTCACGCTGGCGGGCCGGTAGATGAGACCCACCGTGATGGCGTCGGTGCCGATGGGCTGGCCATCGGGGGAAGCCACCCAGGCGTAGTGATCCGCCTCGTCCGGCTGGGCGGCGTTGAGGGCCGCCACCAAGTTGGCGATGGCGGAGTTATCGCCGTAGCCGTTGTTCTCTATCTCCATCAGCCCCACCACGTCGGCATTGAGACGGGTGATGGCGCTGACGATCTTGGTGCGCTGCAGTTCGAACTCCGCCACCGTCAGGGCGCCCCGGTTGCTGCCGGTGGGGTTGGCATCCCCCCCCACCACAGTGGTGAAGAAGTTGAGCACGTTGAAGCTCGCGACCCGCAGATCCCCCGCCTCGGCCAGCTCAGGGGTCTCGACCCTGTCCCAGCCGCTGTGATCGATGTTGCTGGCATCGATACGATTATTCGCCACCAGTCTGAACAGGTTGTAGGAGTAGCCAAGCGCCCCCTCCAGCCCATTGAGCTTGTCACCGATGCGCAGGTAACCATCCTCGGCGTTGAAGCCGGGGAACCAGGGCAGCACACCGTCCGGCGCCTTGGCGTCGGTCTCCACCACCAGCTGATTTTGCTGGTTGCGCAGGGCCCAGTCGCTCGCCTCCTGGCTCATGGCGGCAAATTTCTGGGTCGACTTGATAAGCGGCGCGCCATAGGCCAGCACCAGGTTGTTGCGCTTGCCGTCGTAATCGAAGCTGAAGTTGCGGGTCACCACCAGACTGGATTCGGGCACCAGCCGTACCTGCATCCCCTCGTGGCGCTCCAGCAGCTGGCTGAGGCTCTCGCCCGCCACCGGCACCAGATCCACCGCCGCCGGCACAGCCCCCACCGGCTGGGTCACTACCAGCGCATCGGCACTGAGCTGGGTCTGGTTGAAATACTCCTTCACCTTGCCCGAGACGCATACCTCGGCGCCCGGCACGATGGCGCCGTTGGCCTGGGTGCTGTGGATGAAGAGGCCGTCGGAGGTGGCCGGATCCCCGTCCCCTTGCGGGTCCTGGATGAAGAAGCCCTTGTAGAGACCGTTCACCACCTGAGTGACGATGCCACGGGTGGCATGGGCCTGCTCGGATTCAAACTTGCCGGCCGGTACCAGCGGGCTGCTGCTGCCGGCACCCTGAATGGCAGGCACCGGCACCAAGCTATCCACCGGGCAGACGAAAGCGGGCGGCTGGGTACCATCACAGGAGGCATCGCCGCTGCAGCCGAGACCGCTGGCGTCATCCTTGGCGGCGGCCACGTATTCCAGTGCCGGATCGAAGGGGCCGGTCGCATCAGTGCGGCCCGTGCTGACGGTGGCCTTGCGGCGCAGGGTCATGTCCAGTGTCGAGACGCTGCCAGACACCCAGGCAGTGCCCGGATCCACCCCGACCTGGCCGAAACTGTCCACTATCTCGCTGCCGCGATAGAGCACCAGGGCGTCGTCACCGTTGAACACCAGGTTGCCGCTGGTCTGGGTCGCCTTGGCCAGGATCTCGCCGCTGGCGGAGGGGTTGGCCAGCACCAGGCTGGCACCGGGGGCGAGCGTGCCTTGCAGTGTCAGGCTGTTGGTGGGGGCATCGGTGAGAGGCTTGCCGTTGGCATAGAGCGCCAAACGGTATTGAGAGAGATCGACGGGAGTCGCGCCCAGATTGCTCAGCTCCACCGCCTTGTTGTTGCTGGATCCTTCCAGGTATTCGCTGATCAGCAGTTGTGCCTGTGTCTGTCCAGAGAGCGCCAGCCCGACGGCCAGCGCTACCAGAGAGTGTCTTCCTGACATGGTCAGTTTCCTTTTTTTATTTGCAGATTATGTTATTGGCGCCCCGCGCAAGGCGGGCCGCAGCACCTTGTTACCTGTCGAACTCGGCCGATGACCAAGATCGCGCCTACTCTGCCCTTTTGACGACGGAGCCGCTGAGAGCTGGCTAACAATGACCGCAAATTGTTGCGTGCAGGTGACGATCAATACCCGAATGGTCAGTGCCTGTTATCGGTGCGCAGGAAGTCGTCGCCACCTCTGGGGGGCCATGCCAAGGGGCTCGACATCGAGCAGAGTCCGGGGCTGAGAGCCGCTCCAGAGGTGCGAGCGAGGCGGCCAGAGCGTGGTTCCAAGTGCAGCCAGATAGGCGCCACAGGCCCCCATGCCCCGTGAAGGCAGTGAGATGGGCTTCATTGGAACGATACTCTGTGCTCGTGTGAAACCGGTTCAGTAATGACAGAAATAACAAGAGAGGAGATGGCACAAACGTTTGTTGCTTTTGCGCTCACGAATAGCAATAGTTCTCACTTTCTTTTTTGACCGTCTTTATTCCC
This sequence comes from Aeromonas sp. sif0611, assembly GCF_019218845.1. Lineage (NCBI taxonomy): Bacteria > Pseudomonadati > Pseudomonadota > Gammaproteobacteria > Aeromonadales > Aeromonadaceae > Aeromonas > Aeromonas sp. sif0611. The sequence goes on from NZ_JAHUWU010000004.1 coordinate 33,289, forward strand.
GAGGTGCTACAAGATGTTTCGTCACCCCCTGGCAAAGCTGCTGCTGCTTGGTCAGCTCGCCCTGATGAGCTGGATGGCGCAGGCCGCCGCCCCCGTTGAAGTGGAAGATGTGATGGGCCGCAAGGTCTCCCTCAGCCTGCCGGCCAGCCGCATCGTGCTCGGTTTCTATCCCGAGGATTATCTGGCCGTGGCCGGTGAAGGCGGCGCCGATCGCCTGGTGGGCATGTCCCGTGGCTGGTTCGTCAAGTCCCGCCCCGCCATCTGGTCCCTCTATGTCGCCAGCCTGCCGCAACTGGCTAGGGTGCCCGACCTTGGCAACGTGCAGGATCAGAGCTTCTCCATCGAAAAGACCCTGGCAGTCAAACCCGATCTGGTGATCCTGGCCCAGTGGCAATACGAGGCCCTGGCCCCGGATCTGCCGCGCCTCGAGCAGGCAGGCATCCCTGTGGTGGTGGTGGACTACAACGCCCAGACCCTGACCCACCACATGGCGAGCACCCTGCTGCTTGGCAAGGTGACCGGCCAGGAGGCCCGAGCCCAGAAAATGGCCGACGAGTACAAGGCCAAGATTGACACCATCACCTCCCGCATCGCCACCGCGAAGCGCCAGCCACCCCGGGTCTATATCGAGCTGGGTGACAAGGGACCGGCCGAATACAGCTACACCTATGGCAAGGACATGTGGGGCGCCATGGCCCTGCTGGCGGGCGGTGACAACGTCGCAGCGCCCTTTGTCGAACGCTGGGGCCCCATCCACCCTGAGCAACTGCTGGCGAGCAAGCCCGAGGTGATCCTGATGGCGGGATACGAGAGCGTGAGCAGTGCAGAAGCGATGCAGGTCGGTCAGGACGTCTCGGCCGAGACGGTGCGCCAGCGTCTGCAGGGCTTTGCCGCCCGTCCGGGCTGGAGCGAGCTGCCCGCGGTGCAGCAGGGTCGCCTCTATGCGGTCTATCACGGCGCCACCCGCAGCATCATGGATGCCGCCCTCATCGAGTTCATGGCCAAGGCGCTCTATCCGGATCTGTTCCAGGATCTCGATCCCCTGGTCACCTATCAGGGCTTCTACCGCAGCTATCTGCCCATTCACCCCCAGGGCACCTTCATGCTGGGTATCAAGCAGGGTGAAGCAAACTAAATCCGGTCGTTCTGGCTCTGCCCACCTTGGCAGAGCCCTTTTCGTCATCCCTCTTTAACCGGGCGCCCTCATGGCGCCCGCTTCAGGATTGTCATCATGAATGATTTGGCTGCCCTGCAGCAGACCCTCACCCGCCAGCGGCAACGGGAGCGTCGTCGCTGGCACTGGCTGGCGCTGCTCACCCTGGTGCTGTGCATCACGCTAGTGCTCGACATCGCCACCGGCCCCTCCTTGCTGCCCCTTGGGGAGGTGATCGATGCCCTGCTCTCCCCCGCCCAGGCGGACTCCATGACCCGCACAATAGTCCATGACATGCGCCTGCCCATCGCCCTGATGGCGCTGGTGGTCGGCGCGTCGCTGGGCCTTGGTGGCGTGCAGATGCAGACCCTGCTGGACAACCCCCTGGCCAGCCCCTTTACCCTGGGGCTCGCGGCGGCGGCCGGGCTTGGCGCCGCGCTGGCGCTCTATAGCGGCGGTCTCGGGCTCCCTCCCCTGATCGCCATTCCGGCCGGTGCCTTCATCCTGTGCATGTTTGCCGCCAGCCTCTTGTTCGGCCTCGCCATGATGCGCAACATCAGCAGCCAGACCCTGATCCTGGCGGGCATCGCCCTGCTGTTCCTGTTCCAGTCCCTGCTTTCCCTGCTGCAGTTCCTCTCCTCCCCCGAGCTCAACCAGCAGATCATGTTCTGGCTGTTTGGCAGCCTGATGCGCACCACCTGGGACTCCCTGATCATCACGGCCGCCGTCACCCTGATCTGCACCCTGCTCATCTACCGGGATGCCTGGGCCCTCACCAGCCTGCGTCTGGGGGAAGCCCGGGCCAGGAGCCTGGGGGTCAACGTGGACAGGCTGCGCATGAAGACCCTGATCCTGGTCGCCCTGCTCACCGCCACCGCCACCAGCTTCGTCGGCATCATCGGCTTCGTCGGCCTGGTGGCCCCCCACATCGCCCGCATGCTGGTGGGGGAAGATCAACGCTTCCTGATCCCGCTCTCGGCCCTGTGCGGCGCCTGCATGTTGTCGGCGGCCTCGGTGCTCTCCAAGTCCATCATTCCGGGGGCTCTCTTTCCCATCGGCATCGTCACCGCCCTGATTGGTGTGCCCTTCTTCATCTGGCTGATCCTCGGCAGGGGGCGTAAACGTGCTTGAAATATCCCGACTCTCCCTCTCCCTCGGCCAGCAGATCCTGCTGCGAGAGCTCGACCTCACCCTGCATCCGGGTCAGGTCCATGTGATCATCGGCCCGAACGGGACCGGCAAAACCTCGTTGCTGCGCGCCCTGTTCGGTGAACTGACCCCGGCCGCTGGCGACATCCGCCTGGGGGGCCAGAGTGCCCGTCAGATGACACAAGCCAAATGGCGCCAGCAGTTTGGCTACATGCCCCAGAACATCCAGCTGGAGCTGGACTTGAGCGTCATCGAAGTGGTGGTGCTGGGGCGCCTCGACAGCCTCTCCATGCGTCTGGCGGACGAGGACATACTGGCGGCCGGCCGCGCCCTGCAGGCGCTTGGCATCGCCCATCTGGCGGATCGCCCCCTCTACTCCTTGAGCGGCGGCCAGCGGCAGATGGTGCTCTTTGCCCAGGTGCTGCTGCGCGATCCCCGCATCATGATGCTGGACGAGCCGGTCAGCGCCCTGGACCTGCATCACCAAATGCAGCTGATGGAGCACCTCTGCCAGCAGACCCGGGAGCAGCAGTGGATCACCCTGGTGGTGCTGCACGATCTCAACCTGGCGGCCCAGTTTGCCGATCAGCTGATCGTGCTGGCGGGGGGTGACTTGCAGGCCTTCGGCCCCCCCGCCCGGGTGCTCGACGCGGCCCTCATCGAGCGCCTCTATCAGGTGCCGGTGCAGATAAGCCACGATCAGAGCGGTACCCCCTTCCTGCGTACCCTGCGAAGACAATCATGACGGCCCCTTCGGCATGGCCCGCAACCGGCCCCAGGGTACACACAAGATGAACGGCGCCTCCTACTGGCGGGACTGGCAGGGCATGAGCCCGGCCGCCCGCCTGCTCATCATCAATGGGCTGGCGTTCAACCTCGGCTTCTACATGATGATGCCCTTCCTCGCCCAGCACATGGGCAGCGGGCTTGGCCTCGCCGGCTGGGCCTGTGGCCTGGTCATGGGGATGCGGGTCTTCAGCCAGCAGGGGCTGTTTCTGCTGGGGGGCACCCTTGGGGATCGCATCGGCTATCACCCCGCCATCGTCTGGGGCTGCCTGGTGCGCTCGGTCGGCTTCGTGCTGCTGGGCTGGGCCGAGTCCCTGCCCATACTGCTGCTGGCGGCGACCCTGACCGGTTTTGCCGGGGCCCTGTTCACCCCCTGCGCCCAGGCCTATCTCGCCAGCGAATGCGGCACCCCGAGCCAACGTCAGCGCGCCTTCGCCCTGCACAATCTCGCCAGCCAGGCGGGCATGCTGCTCGGCCCTCTGCTCGGCCTGGCACTGACCCAGCAGAGCTATGCCCTGACGGGTATTCTGGCGGCTAGCCTGTTCGCCCTGCTCGGGGTGTTGCAGTATCGGGTGCTGCCCAAACGCCCGGTTAGCAGCCAGAGCCCGCGCGACGCCATTTTGCGCCAATGGCGGGAGATCCTGCGCCAGCGCCCCTTCATGGTGTTCACCCTGCTGGCGGGCAGCTACCAGATCCTGTTCCACCAGCTCTATCTCGCCCTGCCCGCCCATATCCAGAGCCTGCAGGACGCCACCCAGCTGCTCGGCGGCGTCTTCACCCTCTCGGCGGTGATCGGCGTCCTGCTCCAGCTGCCGGCGTCCCGTCTGGTGGAGCGCCGCCTTGGGGTGCCGCTCGCCATGGGGCTGGGGATCGGGGTGATGGGCCTGAGCTATCTCGCCCTGCCGCTGCTCTCCCCCTGGCCGACGGCGGGGGTCCTGGCGCAGGTGGCCCTGCTTTCCTTAGGCTCCATCCTCTGCTTCCCGCTTTTTGCCGCCCAGCTGCCCCGCTACGCCCCCCCTGAGCAACTCGCCAGCTACTACGGCTTCTATGCCAGCGCCGGCGGCTGCATGGCACTCTTTGGCAACCTGCTTATCGGTTTTATGCTGGGGGATGCAGGCAGCCGCCCCGCCACCGCCATCTGGCTGCTGCTGGCCCTCACCGGCCTGCTGGCCGGGTTTGGCCTCTATATCCAGCTGCGCAAGGATGGCCAGCCACAGCCGGCAGCCAATCAATAAACAGGGCGGCCAAGGCCGCCCTGTTTATGTCTACACCCTCCCCCCCTACATAACTTACAGCTAATCCAACACACAAAGGCAGAGCGATATACATTGTGATAACGGCTATCAAGTCAGATATGAACCCAGTCTTGCACCTGCTACGCCAGTGGCGGCCCTATTTGCATGGCCGGTGAGTTGGCCACCAGGTCCAATGCCGTTTGAGGTTGGAAAAAGTGGCCATGGGGCATTCCTGAGAGATTCAGATATGCCCCATTGTAAAGAGATGGGTGAAAGCGCGGATTTATGGTGGATTACAGAGGTGCATCACAGGTTGGATGCGAATGTTCGATTACGTTGTGTTAACCGAACATAAGGCCCTGATCCATGGAGGAATCAATTATGCAGTTTCAGCAACTAGTCATGAGCGCGGTTATCGTTTCTAGCACAGCATTGGCTAGCTACACACCTCCCACCGGGTTTCGTGATATTCCGTGGGCCTCATCACCCAGTGCATTGGCGGGTGGAGCCGCACTTGTGGAGGATCATGGAGACATGAAGTGCTTTGCCAGAAATAAAGAGAGCTTAAATATTGGCGATGCCGATTTGAGGAGCATTACTTATTGCTACTACAAGGACCGTTTTTTTGCAGTCACCGTCAAATTTGCTGGCACAACTAACTTCTCCAAAATTCAGGAAACGCTAACTCAAAAATTTGATGAGCCATTCCGCCCAAATAAATACATGGATAAATATTGGTGGGGATTAAGTGGGAGTGATGTAACGATCATGCTTGAGTACAATGACATTCGCCAATCTGGAGGGTTTACCTACATTTATCAACCCATTTCCAACGAACAGATGAAGGATGAGAAACAACAAGCAGCTAAGGCCACAAAGGATCTGTGATTTGAGCCTTAGTTCAATTAGCTCGTAGGTTCGATTAGCCGCCAAGTATAATCGGACGAATACGAAAGAAAACGGCGGGTCTCCCCGCCGTTCTGCTATCTAGCCCTTACACAGCCTCCGGCCGATCCACATAGAAGGGCGCAGCCTTCCCGCCCAACGCCAACAACTCCCCCTCCAGCTCGATCTCGATGGGCTTGTCGCTCAGGAAGTCCACCGCCTTCTTGGGCGCCAGGCTTGCATGCGGCCGGCTCATTGCCAATGCTGATGAAGCCATCTGCGGCCAATAATGAGCCACCTGTCATTTCTGACAGTGGCAATTTTGTTTTTAGTATGAATACTCAAATTCTAGTGCGCTATGGAAAAACTATGTATGCACCAATTGGGCATCTGACATGAGAGTGGGTACCACACGGTCCCACGGTCTATGGACTGCCGATCTTGAACCGTCTTCTGCAATCCCTACAGAGGGGGGATGGTGTGCTACATCTTCTCCGTGACACCGAATCCCCTTAATGGTAAAGTGCCAATAGAGTCTTTTTCTTGGACGCTGTCATAATTTAACGTATAGATCACCAGTACACATAAGGAACATGGTATGACTGGTCTGTTTAAACAGCTAAGAGATCATGGTGTTGATATTCTAACCTACCGAATGATCGGGATTGAACGTATTGAATTATTCAACAGCAAACGCAAACTATCATTTAATCCTACTATCATAAATCTTTTCCAGCCTGTGGTTCAGGACATTCATATAGCATCGATATTTAGATCACGCCAAGTCAGTCTCCCGTCCATCGCCATTGAAGGTCAGCCACGGCTATTGGAGATTTTATATCGACCACAGGAGGCTGTCCCTCCCACTAGTTTTTATAACTCATGTGACTCAATATCACTTATTGAATTAACTCTTTTACAGTTAAGCGACGCACTTATTAATGCTTTAAAAGAAAAAGTGACCATGTTTTTCTTTAAAGTTGAATACCGAATACTACACGCTGTAGAAGAAGCTCTAATTTATTTTTCCAATATTTTCTCTTCATACAACATTTCTTTATACATTGAGATAAGCCACTGCCCGATTATTGACAACAACATCACCATTAATAGCTTGGTGAGGCTCAAAGAGCATAACATTAACCTGACTGTCGATAACTTCTTATGGCAAGGGGGAGACTGGCGTAAACGGTATCTTTCAAGTGGGATATTCAGTTGCGTAAAATTTGGCGCCCCTCCATCATCGCAACTAGAGATAAATGATTTCAAAGATTGCGTGCTATCACTTCAGGAAAAATACAGCTTAACAACTATCGTCAGTAAAATTGAAACAAAAAAACAGCACGACATTGCTCTGTCCAGCGGCAGTTGGGCGATACAGGGATTTTATTATTCAAAACCCAGAGCAGTTAAACTAATGGACCTCTATTCTTTTCATACCGAGAAACCCCAATCTAACCCCCACGGACTGATAGGGCCGTAGTTTAGATTAGCAAAGTGTAATAAGACGTTTACGATACATAAAAAAACGGCGGATTTTCCCGCCGTTTTCCATTCCCATCCCTCCCCCACCGTCACACCGTCTCCGGCCGGGTGATGCCTCCGATCGGTTGAGCTGGTATGATGGGTTCCTTTGAGACTCACAGCTTCATGGCATCCATCACTGTTCACGCCCTCGCTGCCAATCAAACCGCGTATTCCGCCATGGCAAGACCCCTGCCGGCCATGTTCGCTATCGTTGCCCGCCTGTCCCCACGTGTTTCAGCTCACCTACACCTATGAAGCCCGCAAGCCTGGCGTCAAAGACAAGATTGTTGGTATGGCGTTCAACGGCTCAGGTGTTCGCGACACCGCTCGCGTCCTCAACATAACACTGTCCTGCGCGCCCTAAAACATTCACCCCAAGGCAAGTAACCTCCCAAAAGGTGGTGCTCGATGACGTGGTGCTTATCTGTGAACTTGATGAGCAATGGGCCTATGTCGGCAACACACAGCATCGACATTGGCTTTGGTATGCCTTTGATACCAAAGGAAAACGAGTCGTTACCTATACATTTGGCCCGCGCAACGATGGGGCATGCCGTAGGTTGCTGAGCCCGCTTTCTCCATTCCAGATTGGTTTTATCACCAGCGATGACTGGGGAAGCCATGCAAGAGAGGTTCCGATCGAGACGCATCTGACCGGGAAGACATTCACCCAGCGTATCGAGCGTAACAACCTGACGCTCAGAACGCGCATCAAGCGATTGGCTCGCAAAACCATCTGCTTCTCTCGCTCCATTGAGCTCTATGAGAAAGTGATTGGTGCCTTTATCGAAAGGCTCCATTTCAACTGATTGGAGGCATCACCAGCCTGAGCAGGGAGAACAGCAAGCCCGGCAGCAGTATCACCAGGGCCCCGGCCATGATAAGCGGCAGATGGGCCGCCAGATCCAGCGGGTATTTCACCAGCGCCGAGAAGACCAGCGCCGGGGAGAAGAGCTCTATGTTGGCCCGGTTGATGTAACCGAGTTCAGCTCCCCCGCGCAGCCGCCCGTAGAGGGCGCCGAGGCCCGCCACCGCAAACACCGGGATGACGATATCGAGCAGGGCACTGAGCATGGGGAGTCCGTCTTAGAGTTCGCGGGCGGGGCGCCCCATCAGCACCACGGGATCCAGGGTGACCTCCAGGGTGCCGTTGCTGACCCAGAGCTGGCCGTCCGAGATGGTGCAGGTGAGCTGCATGGTACGCTCCACCATGGCGGTCAGGGGCAGGGTCTGGCTGTCGGAGAGCTCGATCACGGTGAGGTTGTCGTGCAGGCCGAGCTTGCCCTGGTTCTGCTTCCACCAGACGCTGGTGCCGCGGCCACCGTAGAGATAGAGCACCACCTGACGGGAGCGGTTGCACGCTTTCTTGAGGCGCTTCTCGTCGGGCTGGCCGAGTTCAATCCAGAGCTCGATCTCGTCGGAGTAGTTCTTGCGCCAGAGCTCGGGCTCGTCGTCCGCCGAGAGTCCCTTGGTGAACTCCAGCCGCTCGGCGGCGTGCCAGGCAAAGGCCGCCAGCCGGATCATCATCCGCTCGTCGGTCTCGGAGGGGTGACGGGCCAGGGTGAGGGAGAAGTCCTGATAGAGATTGCGGTCCATGTCAGACAAGCTGATCTGGGCCTTGAAGATGGTTGCCTTGAGCGCCATAGAAATCGTGAACACCTGATAAAAGAAAAAGGGCGGACATGCCGGGCGCCAGTGTAATCAAAATGGCCGCCGGGTTCGACCATATTGACCAAGGTTTCCCCACTTGGACCTGGATAAGTGCTTTAAAAGACACATAAAACAAATGCCAGTCGTGAGACTGGCATTTGGCGGCATGAACGAGAGTGACTCACTTCTCGGCGGACTTGACCCCGAAGGCATTGAGCAGCAGGCAGCAGATCACTGCCACGGCCACGAAGCCGCTCAGGAAGATAAAGGGCATGGCCCCGTATCCCAATATGTTCCAGATGGTTTGTTCAAGCAGACTCATAACGTGTCCTTCATCCAGTGAAATGGGTGTCCCTTTCGTGACGGAGTAGTCCCCGTTCCTGATAAGGCTATTTGACCTCAACCGGTGCCTGAGTCCTATGCCACCAAAGTAATAAATGGGGCACCAGTTTGCGCCAGATCAATGATTTGGCCCCTGATGTGCCGCTTTTTTGTCCATGGAGGCGAGCGCTCCCCCCTTCCCAGCCCACGGTCAGACAAAAAAGCGAGGCGACCCCGGGGTCGCCTCGCGTACATCCTTTGCATGTCGCCCGGGATCAGTAGAAGCGCTGTTGCTCCGCCGCCATTGCCTTGAGGCGTGCGCAGGGGGCGAAGCGATCGCCGTGGCGCTTCTGGTAGTACTCGAGGCGCCCCACCAGGTGATCGATGCCGAGGCTGTCCATGTAGCGGAAGGGGCCGCCCAGGAAGGGCGGGAAGCCGATGCCGAAGATGGCACCTATGTCGCCGTCACGGGCCGAGGCCACCACGCCGCTGTCGAGCGCCATGGCCGCTTCGTTGAGCATCAGCAGCACGCAGCGCTCGGCGATCTCCTGGCGGGCCAGCTTGGGCGATACCTTGACCCCGAGCACGGCGTAGACGCTCTCGTCCACCGTTTTCTTGCCCTCCTTGCCGGTGAGCTTGTTGCGCGGCGCCGCCTTGCCGTAGAGGTAGAAGCCCTTGCCGTTCTTGCGCCCCTTGCGATCGTCTTGCAGCAGCTTGTCAAAGGCCTTGGGGGCCTGGAACTGCTCGCCGCCGAGCTCTTTCTCGAGGATGGGGGAGATCTTGGCCCCCACGTCGATACCGACCTCATCGAGCAGGGTGATGGGACCAACCGGGAAGCCGAAGTCCAGCAGGGCACTGTCCAGCAACTCCACCGGTTCCCCTTCCAGCACCAGGCGCGCCGCCTCGTTCATGTAGGGGGCCAGGATGCGATTGACGTAGAAGCCCGCCTCGTCTTTCACCACGATAGGCGTCTTGCCCTGGGCCCGGGCGAAGGCCAGGGTGGTGGCCACCGTCTCGGCGCTGGTGCCGGCGTGAGGGATGACTTCCGCGAGCGGCATCTTGTCCACCGGGCTGAAGTAGTGCAGCCCCACCACCCGCTCCGGATGGGCGGCATTGGCCGCTATCTGGTGGATGGGCAGGGAGGAGGTGTTGGAGGCAAAGACGGTGTGTTCACCGCACTCGCGCTCCACGTCCGCCACCATCTGGTGCTTGAGGGCGAGATCTTCAAATACCGCCTCCACCACCATGTCCACCCGGTGGAAACCGGAATAGTCCAGGGTGCCGGTGAGCAGGCTCATCTGCTTCTCCAGCTCGCTGCGCAGCAGTTGGCGGCGCTTGAGCTTCCTGGCCAGCAGGTCATAGCTGTAGCGCATGGCGTTGCCGATGCCGGCGCTCCCTACGTCCTTGATCCGCACCGGCACCCCGGCCTTGGTGGCGGTGACGAAGGCGATGCCGCCCCCCATCAGGCCCCCGCCCAGCACGGCGGCATGGGCCACCTTGCGCGGCTCGGCGCCCTGGTAGCTGACCTCTTTCTTCATCTCTGTGGTGGCGAAGAAAATCGAGCGCAGGGCGCCAGATTCCGCCGTCATCACCAGCTCGCCAAAGTGGCGGGACTCGGCGGCGAGGCCGGCCTGCATCCCCTCCTCCACGCCGATGCGCACCACCTCGAGGATCCGCTCAGGGGCCGGGTAGTTGCCACGGGTCTTGGCTTTGACTCCCTTGCGGGCCTGATCGAACAGCACTTTGCGACCCAGGGCATTGGTCTCCAGCACCTTGCCCTGCAGATCCCGCTTCAGCTGATGGCGGGGCTTGCCCTTCTTGGCAAGCTTGATGGCGGCCTCCAGCAGGATAGTGGGGGGCACCACGTCATCCACCAGCCCCAGTTTCTTGGCCTGCTTGGCCCGCACCTGCTTGCCGGTCAGCATCAGATCCAGCGCTTTGGCCACCCCGATGAGGCGCGGCAGGCGCTGGGTACCGCCGGAGCCCGGCAGCAGGCCGAGCTGTACTTCCGGCAGGCCCAGCACGGTTTTAGCGTGATCTGTCACCACCCGGCCATGGCAGGCCAGCGCCAGCTCCAGCCCGCCACCGAGGCAGGGGCCGTGAATGGCGGCGATCACCGGTATGGTCAGCGCCTCGATCTCGGCAAACACGATCTGACCTTCCCGCGACAGTGTCTCGGCGTCCTGGGCACTGGTGCAGGCGGCCAGCATGCTGATGTCGGCCCCGGCGATGAAGGAGTCCTTCTTGCCGGAGGCGATCACCAGGCCGATCAGATCGCGGTTCCCCTTTATCTCGGCCAACACGGTGCGGATCTCGTCTGCGAAGGCGGCCTTCAGGGTGTTCATGCTCTCACCGGGCACATCCATGGTGAGGATGCCGATGCCGTCTTTGCGAATATCCAGTGAAAAAGTCTTAGCGCTCATCATTCAACCTCCAGCACCATGGCCACACCCAGCCCACCCGCCGCACAGGCGGTGTTGAGCCCCAGTCCCCCACCCCGACGCCGCAGCTCGTGCAGGGTCTGGGTGATCATGCGCGCGCCTGTGGCGGCAAAGGGGTGGCCATAGGCCAAAGAGCCGCCGAGGACGTTGAATTTGTCCATGTCCACCTCGCCGATGGCCTGATCCCGGCCCAATTTGTCGCGGGCAAACTCGGCACTGGCAAACATCTTGAGGTTGGCCAGGGTCTGGGCGGCAAAGGCTTCGTGCATGTCGATGAGGGTCAGATCGGCCAGCGTGATGCCGGCCCTGTCCAGCGCCAGCGGCGTGGCATAGGAGGGGCCCATCAGCATGTCCTGCCAGACGTCGATGGCGGAAAATGCGAAGCTGCGAATATAACCGAGGGGCTCGAGACCGAGCTCTTTGGCCCGCCCTTCGCGCATCAGCAGCACGGCAGCGGCGCCGTCGGTAAGCGGGGTGGCGTTGGCGGCGGTGACGGAGCCATGCAGCCGGTCAAACACCGGCTTTAGCTTGGCGTAACTCGCCAGATCCGAGCTTTCACGGATGTTGTTGTCCCGCTCCAGCGGCGACTTGTAGGGGGGCACATGGGCGGTGAACACCTCGCCACTGAGCTTGCCCTCGGCCCAGGCTTGCGCCGCCAGCGTATGGGAGCGGTGGGCCAGGGCATCTTGCGCCTCGCGGCTGATCTGGTGGCTCTTGGCCATCTGCTCGGCGGTCTGTCCCATGGAGAGGCCGGTGGAGTACTCGGCCACGGCGGGCGGCACCGGCATCAAGTCTTTCAAGCGCAGACGACGCAGAATATTGAAACGCTGCTGCAGATTGCGCGCCTTGTTGAGATCCACCAGGGCGCGGGCCAGAGTTTTGCTCACCCCGATGGGGAGCACGGAAGAGGAGTCGGCCCCGCCGGCGATGGCGATGTCGACCGTGCCGGCCATGATGGATTCGGTGACGTTGGCCACCGCCTGGAAACTGGTGGCGCAGGCGCGCGACACGCTATAGGCATCGGTGCTGACGCTCATGCCGGTGCCGAGTACGATCTCGCGGGCGATGTTGGGCGCTTCTGGCATCTGTACCACCTGGCCGAACACCAGCTGGTCGATGAGCTTGGGATCGAGATCGGTGCGGGCGAGCAGCTCGCTCACCACCAGTTTGCCGAGATCCACCGCAGGCACGCCGTGGAAGGCGGTGGCCTGCTTGGCAAAGGGGGTTCGCAGACCCGCCACGACGGCAATCCGTTCGCCCTGGCGAGTCGTCAGTTTCAATGGCTGTTTCATCCTGGCTCCTTGGTTAAACGAGAAGATTAAAAGGGAGAGGTCTGACCTCATAGCGCCACATCTTAACAATCCAATCACAACTTTCATACGGCTGATTGAAACTAAATTGTCCCCATCTTGGCCCCCTCCCTCGCCCTTGGGGACCAACTGGAGTATAAAAAGATCAACTTCCATAAAAACAACGGGTTCATTGCATGGCGGTGGCAGAATTCAGAGCACTTGGGAACTATCTTGGCAGTCAGGTTCTGGGACAGGCCCCCCTCATCGAAGGGCTGCTGATCGCCCTGCTATGTGAAGGACATGTGTTGATCGAGGGGGCACCGGGGCTGGCCAAGACCCGGGCCGTCAAGGCGCTGGCCGGTGCCGTCGAGGGGCGCTTCGCCCGCATCCAGTTCACCCCGGACCTGCTCCCCGCCGATCTCACCGGCAGCGAGGTGTTTCACCCGCAAGATGCCAGCTTCGTGTTCCAGCCCGGCCCCTTGTTCAACCACCTGGTGCTGGCGGACGAGATCAACCGGGCTCCGGCCAAGGTGCAGTCCGCCCTGCTGGAGGCCATGGCCGAGCACCAGATCACTGTGGGCAAGAAGAGCTGGCGCCTGCCGCCGCTCTTTATGGTGGCGGCGACCCAGAACCCCATAGAGCAGGAGGGCACCTATCCCTTGCCAGAGGCCCAGCTCGATCGTTTCCTGCTCAAACTCATGGTGGATTACCCCAGCCCCGCCATGGAGCTCGCCATCTTGCAGCTCAACGCCGGGGGCGACGCCCTGCCGACGCCCCCCGTGACCCTGAGCCAGGCCGCCTTGCTCTCGGCTCGCAGCGCGGTGCAGGCCGTGCAGATGCAGACCCGGCTAGAGCACTATCTGGTGCAGCTGATCTGTGCCACCCGCCCCGGCAGCGGCCTCTGCCCCGAGCTCGAATCCCTCATTGCGGTAGGCGCCAGCCCCAGGGCCAGCATAGGCCTGGCCCGCGCCGCCCGCGCCCGAGCCTGGCTCGCCGGGCGCGATTTCGTGCTGCCGGAAGACATCCAGCAACTGGCGCCGGCCATCTTGCGCCACCGCCTCATCCCGAGCTATCAGGCCCTGGCGGACAATCTCGACAACGACACCCTGATCGCCCGTCTGCTGGATGCCATCCCATGTCCCTGACAGCCCGCCGTCCAGCGCCACCGATTCATCCCGAGCTATCAGGCCCTGGCGGACAACCTCGACAACGACACCCTGATCGCCCGTCTGCTGGATCTTATCCCATGCCCCTGATGATCTGCCCCCATGACCAGATCCGCTGATCCCCGCGCCCATCCCGACATCGCCCTGCCCCTGTCCCAGTTGCTGGCCATCCGGCTGTGGGCGAGACAGGGTCAGCGGGCGCGCATTCACCAGGCGCGTCAAGGGCGGCTCGGGCGACAGCCGGGTCTGAATTTTCGTGAGCTGCGCCTCTATCAGGCCGGGGACGAGGTGCGCCACATCGACTGGCGGGTCACCGCCCGCCTCGGCCGCCCCCACACCCGGCTGTATGCCGAGGAGCAGGAGCAGGCCCACTGGCTGCTGCTGGATCTCTCCCCCGCCATGTATTTCGGCTCTGGCTCCCAGCTCAAGGCCCGCCTCGGCTGCGAGCTTGCCGCCGCCTTGCTCTGGCAGGGGGAGAAGCAGGCAAACACCCTGGTCTGCCACGGGGTGGAGACCCGCAGCGAGTCTCAGCGTGACTCCCTGATCCCCCTGCTGGAGGCGCTCTGTCACCACTATGAAGCGGGGCTGGATCGCGCCCCTCTGCCTCACTCCCTGGCCCAGACCCTGGCGCGCCTCAGCCTGCCCCATGGCGCCAGACTGACACTGATCAGCCACCATCAGCCCCTGGATCAGGAGCTCTGCCAGCAGTTGCAACGCCTCGGCAAGCGCCACGACATCCACTATTGGCAGATCCGGGATCCCCTGGAGGCAGCCCTGCCCGAGCAGGGGCAACTGGCGGTGCAATCGGGCAAGCGCAGCGGCTGGCTCGACGCCGGGCAGGCCCTCTTTCGCTGGCGCTACCAGGCCGCGGCGAGGCAGCAGGCCGACGCCTGCCAGCAGCAGCTGTTGCCCCTGGTACAGCGCCTCTACCGCCTCGACAACGGCTTGCCGCTGCAACGCCAGTGGCAGGAGGCTGGATGCCGTCTGTTTTGAGCGCCCCTCAAACTGCCCCCCTCCAGCACCAGCCTGGGGAGATCTTCTCGCTGACGCGGCTTCAGGAGATCCAGGGACAGCTTCGCGACATCCATCCGGGCCCGCCCCTGGAGAGCGCGAGCGATCCCCGTCTGCTGGCCTGGGGCTGGCTGCTGATCGCCGTGCTCGCTGCTTTGCTGATCGGGGCCACGATAAACACCCTGTGGCGTCAGCGCCGCTGGGCACGCCAGATAGACTGGCAGGCCGCCGATCTTGTGCCTGGCCTGCAGGCCGCGCTGAGAGAGGCGGCCATCACCCGCTGGCCGGAGGCGCGCGCCCTGCAAGGGGATGAATGGCTCGCCTGGCTCGACCGCCAGGGGGGCTGTCATTTTGGCGAGTTCGCCCGCCAGTGGCCGGGTTGGCTCTATGGCTCAGAAACCCCGGATGAGGCGCAGCGGGCGCGGCTGCGCCTTGCCTACCTTAGCTGGGGGCGCCGCTGCCTCAGCGCACCGCACTGGATGGCGCGCCCTGTGTTGTGGCGCCGCACGCGCAGCGGAGGGGCCAGATGATCCTCGCCTGGCCCTGGTTTGCCTTCGCCCTGGCGCTGCCGCTGCTGGTGCGCTTCGGCCTGCCCCCGGTCTCTCGCACCGGCCGCGCCAGGCTGGTCCATGCCGGCTTCCCCCTGCTGCAGCCCCAGGCCGGGCAACCCCTGTGGCGCATGGCCCTGTGCTGGTGTGCCCTGGTGCTGGCCCTGTGCCGCCCCCAGTGGCAGGAGCCCCCCCTCATTCACTACCAGGCCAGCCGGGATCTCATCCTGGCGGTGGATCTCTCCGATAGCATGCGCACCCAGGACATGCTGGACGAGGGGGAGCAGCGCGATCGCCTCTCTGCGGTGCGCCAGCAGATAACGCAGCTCATCGGCGAGCGCCCCGGCGATCGCATCGCCCTCATCGTCTTTGCGGATCACGCCTACCTGCTCTCCCCCCTGACCCAGGAGACCCGGGCCCTGCTGGCACTGACCCGCGAGCTCGATTTCGATCTGGTGGGGCGCACCACGGCGCTCGGCGAGGCCATACTGCTGGCCCGCCAGCACGCCGACCCCGCCCGCCCCACCGCCCTGCTGCTGGTGACGGACGGGCGCAACACCGCGGGCAACGCAGACCCCCTGACCGAGGCCAGGCGGGCCGCCGCCGCAGGCATCCGCCTCTATACCCTGGGGGTGGGGGCCGATCCCGATACCTTCGCCTCCCCCCTGGGAGGGGCCGATCCCAGCGCCGAGCTGGATGAACCCTTGTTGCAGCAACTGGCTGAACTTGGTCATGGCCGCTATTTTCGCGCCCGCAGCCAGGCCGATCTCTCGGCCATCAATCAGGCCATAGACACCCTGGAGCCGGCCGCCCGTCCGCAGACCCTCTATCGTCCCCACCATGAGCTCTATCCCTGGCCCCTGGCGCTCGCCTGGCTGCTGCTGGTGTGGCCGACCCGACTGCGCTGGCCGGGGCGGCGAACGGACAGGGACGCGCCGGAGCCGCCCCATGAATAAGTGGCTTGAAGGAGCGTCATCATGGAGCTGATGCTGCTGCGCCCGCTCTGGCTGCTGGCCCTGCTGCCCTGGCTATGGCAGGGGTGGCGCCGTCGTCGGCAGCGCCCCCTGCTGGCCCCCGCCATGCAGGCCTATTTGTTGCCGGCCCGGGGCCGGGCCATCCCCTGGCTCTGGCTGGCCACCCTGCCGGTGATCCTGGCTCTCGCGGGCCCCGCCCTGCGCCAGCAGAGCCAGACCGTCAGCAGCCCTGCCCTGGATCTCTGGTTACTGGATCTCTCAAGCTCCATGCAAGCCAAGGATCTGCCCCCGGATCGGGCGACCCGGGTGCGGCTGTTGCTTCAGGACATGCTGGCCGAGGCGGCGGCCCGGCAGGCGCCCCATCCCCTCGGACTCATCCTGTTTGCCGGGGATGCCTACCTCGCCATGCCCCCTACCCGGGATCATCAGGCCATCTCGCTGCTGCTGCCGGACTTGCGCCCGGCCATCATGCCGCTTCAGGGCAGCGCACCGGAGCGGGCCGTGGCACTGGCCCTGGCGCAGATCCCCCCGGGCCAGCAGGCGCGCCTGCTGCTCATCACCGACGGCCTCTCGGAAAGCCAGATGGCGCGCATCGCCGCTCTCTGGCCCTGTCTGGGTACACTCTTCTGCCCGCAGTCACCGTCCCCCCGACTCGACATCCTGCTGGCCAATGCCGGCGAGAGCGCCGTGCTGCCCCCGCCCCCCGCCGAGGGGGGGCGACTCGGCAGCGCCCTGGGGCAGACTCTGCCGGCACCGGACGGTGCCGCAATGGCGGATCTCGCGGCCAGCACAGGGGGAAGGCTGCAATGGCTGCAGGCCGGGCTCCCCTCCTTTGCCCCCCTGCCCATGAGCCAGACCCAGACCGGGGCCAGGTCCCTCGATCTCGGCCCCTGGTTGCTGCTTCCTCTGCTGCCCCTGGCGCTGCTGGCCCGCATAGGGGCCCAGTGGTTGCTGCTGCTCATGGTGGTGTTCATCCCCCCGCCCCCCCTGCAGGCGGCGCCCGCTACCTGGTGGCCCGCCCAGGAGGCGCCCGGCTGGCACGCCTTCTCCCAGGGGCGCTATCAGGAGGCGGCCCGCGCCTTCCAGGATCCCGTCTGGCTGGGCAATGCCTGGTACAGAGCCGGTGACCATGCCAGGGCCGTCGCCGCCTATGGCCGAGCCGACACGGCCACCGCCCACTACAACAGGGGCAATGCGCTGGTCTGGCTCGGGGATCTCAAGGGGGCCGAGCTGGCCTACCTGGCCGCCCTCAAGCGGGAGCCCGGGCACCAGGATGCCCTCCATAACCTGGCGCTGCTGCGAGCAAGCCCGCCACAGGCGGCACCTTCTGCCCAGGCTCCCGAGAGCGGCGAGCCCCCCGAGCCCTCTGCCGTCCCGGACAACCCCCGCCCCCCGGCGCCCCCCGTACTCTTGCTGGAGCAGCGGCTGCGCAAGGAGGCCGAGCGCCGCCCCCTTATCAAGGTGGAGGAGCCCTGGTGATCCCTTGGCTGCATTCATTCATCCGGTTTATGAAGGGCCTAAGCGGCTGCTGGCTGCTCGCCATGCTGCTGGCCACCCAGGTACAGACAGCTCAAGTGCAGGCAGCCTCCCCTCGCGCCGAGCTGTTGGCGGGGGAGAGCGAACGCGACTGGCTGCTCGTCATCGAAGCCGACGGGGAGCTCAAGGGCGACGAGCTCAGCCTGCTCCCCCTGCTGCGCCAGTTTGCGGTAGGCCGGGTCAGCATCAGCCGCGTCAATACCGAGGTGAGCAGCCTGATCCGCTGGCAGATCCCGCTTCACCTGCTGGAGACCAGTCCCCGCCAGGTGCCTCCCTTGACCCTCGGCGCCGAACAGACGCCCGCGCTGTCCATTCCGACGCGCCCCCGAACGGGCACCCTGATGCCACAACCCGAGGCGAGACCTTCCCCCGTGGAGCTGCAGGCCAGAGTGCTGCATCAGGGCCCCCTCTACCCGGGGCAACCCTTCATCTATGAGCTGAGCCTCTGGCTGCCCGCCAACATGGAGGCCCCCAACCTCGGCGAGCCCCTCGGTCAAGGCTTCACCATACGCCGCCTCGGCGACGATCGCTGGGAGTCCCCCGCCAGCCCCGGCATGCCAGGGCGCCTGATCCGCAAGTGGCTGCTCCAGGCCAGGGAGCCCGGGCTGCATCCCCTGGAGTCCCCCCGTTTCCAGGGTCGATTGCCCCAGGACCCGGACATTGCCGCGCAAAACGACGCGGGGGATCTGCTTTCCGCCAGAGCGGCCACCCTTTTCGTCAAGGTAGACAAGGCACCGGTGGAGCCGGTGGCGAGCAGCCTGATCCTGCGCCAGCAGTTCAGTCCGGCCAGGGGAGCCAGCGTCGGGGAGCCGGTGATCCGCACCCTCACCCTGGTGATGGAAGGAGGGGATGGCAACCGCCTGCCACAGATCCCGGCCCCGGCATTGCCACAGGGTCTTTCGATGAAACCGGACGGCGAGCAGCAGCAGGAGCGTTTCGTGGCCAAGGGGGCGCTGCGCTTCGAACGCCAGTGGCGCCAGGCCCTGACCGCACAAGCCCCAGGCAGCTATACCCTGCCCGCCGTGACCCTCTCCTGGTTCAGCACCCGGACAGGGCGCATCGAGCAGGCCCGCCTGCCGACGCAGACCCTGCACATCGAGGGCGACGCCGCCCCCTCCGATCCCGCCAGGGCGCCGGGCGCAGAGAGCCTCCACTGGGTGCTGTGGGCGCTGCTGCTGCGCGCCCTGTGCCAAGGCGGGCCGCGCTGGCTCGCCTTCTATCGGCTGCAACGGGCCCTGGCGACCCGGGAACCTGACCCGGCCAGATGGGCCTTGCTGGCCTGGGCAGCGCTGCGCTTGGGACGGCCTTGCCAGCACCTGGCCAACCTGCCCTGTCATGGCGATCCCGCCATGGGCACGCTGCTCGATGACCTGGACAGGGCCTGTTTTGCCGCCCCTGGCGCTGCCAGCCAAGGGGTCGACTGGCAGAGGCTCGCCCAGTCGCTGTGCGCCAGGGAGACTTTTGCGATAGCCTATGTCCTCAGAAAACTGGCGTGGGCACATCCTTGACGCCTGCGGCAAACCACTCATGAAAAAGGAATCGCATTCATGACGTTAGGTTTTTTTAGAAAAAAAAAGGCAGGAACGGGAAAGGATCCCTCGGCCACCCCGGTCTATGGGGATATGGCAGACAAACAAACGAAATACGAGGCCCTGGTGCATGCCCTGCACGGGGACATCTACCGCTACGCCTACTGGCTGTGCCGGGATCCCCAAGTCGCCGAGGATCTGGTGCAGGAAACCTTCCTGCGAGCCTGGAAGGCGCTCGACTCCCTGGTCGATGACAAGGCCGCCAAGGCCTGGCTCATCACCATCATGCGGCGGGAAAATGCCCGGCGCTTCGAGCGCAAGCAGTTCGATCTCATCGATCTCGACGAGCATCCCCAAAGCGATCCGGATGCGCTGCACAGCGAGCAGGAGATGGAACACGAATGGCTTCGGCGCCACATCGCCCGCCTGCCTGCCGAATATCAGGAACCCCTGCTGTTGCAGGTGCTGGGGGGATTCAGCGGCGAGGAGATCGCCGCCCAGCTCGGCCTGAACAAGAACACCGTCATGACGCGGCTGTTCCGGGCTCGCAACCAGATCAAAGAGGCCATGGAGGCTGCGGTACAACAGAGAGGTCACACCAATGGATGAGCTTGAATTTCGCCGCCGGGCCATCACCCATCCCTCGGACAGGGATCCGGCCTTCCTCGCCGCGGCAGAGGCGTCTTCCGCCAATCGCAAGCATCTGGACGAGATGAAGCAGCTGGACAGCAAACTGCGCCGCACCCTGGAGGTGGAGGTGCCCGCCGGTCTCGCCGAGCGGATCCTGCTCCGCCAGGCGATGGACGCGAGCGAGGATGTGGTGATGCCACTGCCCCCCCCGACCAAAGGCAGAGGTTGGCGCCCGCTCGCCATGGCGGCCTCGGTCGCCTTCCTGCTCGGCATGAGTACCCGCTGGATCAGCTGGCCACCGGCATCGGAGCCGTTGTCGCTGGCCCAGGTGGCCATGGCCCACGTCTATGGGGAGGAGCCCTTCATCCAGGGGGTGGATGAGAAGGTGAGCCTGCAGACCATCAACGCCAAGATGGAAAAATATGGTGCCACCCTGATGGGCATGCCCGGCATGAAGGTAACCTATGTCAATCACTGTGCCTTTTATCAGGGGCCGGCCCTGCACATGGTGATCCAGGGCAAGATGGGCCCGGTCACCCTGTTCCTGGTGCCCAAGCATGTACCACTCACGATCCAGCCCGATTTTGCAGACGGTACCCTCAAGGGGGAGATACTGCCGCTCAAAGGGGCAAACATGGTGTTGATTGGAGACATGCAGGAGTCACTTGCCCCGGTTGCCCAGCAGCTTGAGTCACGCCTGCACTGGTCCATTTAACAGAACTTGACTGGGGCTGACTGGGCCCCCGTCCCCTCCATATCACAGGCAGACACCGTCGTTGTCTGCCTGTTCATCTCAGAATCCCGACAACTTCCCGCTTGATACCCACCTGAAGTCACATTTTTACTATTTTTTTTGAACGATACAAACGACACCTATTGTATGTTATTCATTCAATAATGGATAAAACAGACCATTTAAACGGCAAGTTAAAACAAATGATTAACACAATGGAAACTTTTATGTATTCTGCTGTCACTGGTCTGATTTCTTACCTCCTACCAGATCCATAGAATCACGCCAGAAATGAATGGGAAGAAGCTGACATAACAACAGATCTTGTCGTCTATAGCGGCCAAAGAGCCCTGATGTCGACAGAAAATCTGCTTACAAAGAGAGAACACTATGACAACTGCCTTTTTCAAGAAAAGCCTGATCGCCGCGGCCGTCACCCTGGCCAGCACTCAGACCTTCGCCGCCGCGTTCCAGCTGAACGAACACTCGGCTTCCGGTCTGGGCCGCGCCTATGCCGGGGAAGCAGCCATCGCCGACAATGCGTCCGTGCTGTCCCGCAACCCGGCCGCCATGACCACCTTCGACAAGATGGCACTGTCTGTTTCCGGTACCTATATCAAGCCCGACGTGGATGTCGCGGGCGACATCTATGCCGGTCCGGCCAAGCTGGCCTCTTCCAGCGAGAGCGACATCGCGCCAGATGCCTTCGTGCCGGCCACCTATTTCATCCAGCCCCTGAACGATCAGTGGGCCTGGGGAATTGGCCTGTTCTCCAACTACGGCCTCTCCACCGAGTACTCCAAGACCTTCCCGGCCGGTGCCGGTGCCGGTGATACCGAGCTGTTGACCTTCAATATCAACCCCAACATCGCCTATCGCATCAACTCCAACTTCAGCGTGGGTGCCGGCATCAATGCCGTCTATGCCCAGGCCGAGCTGAACCGCTATGCCGGAGCCCTGGCACCGGGTCTGACTGCCAAGACAGGTATCGTTCACAACAGCGACACCGCCATCGCTCACCTCAAGGGTGATACCTGGGGCTTTGGCTGGAACGTTGGTACCCTGTACGAGATCAATGAGAACAACCGCCTGGCCCTGACCTACCGCTCCCAGGTGGACTTAAGCTTTGACGGCGACTTCAAGGGGCTGACCTCCGGCTACCGGACCGTCGATGGCAACCTGAAGCTGGATCTGCCTGCCCAGGCCGAATTCGCCGGTTACCACCGTCTGAACCAGCAGTTCGCGGTGCACTACTCCGTCAACTGGACCGACTGGAGCGCCTTCCAGGAGCTCAAGGCCACCAGCAACGCCTGTGCCGGTGGGGTCTGCCTGCAAAAAGACGAGAAGTTCAAGGATTCTACCCGTTACTCCCTCGGCGGTACCTGGTACGTCAACCCGTCCTGGGAAGCCCGCATCGGCTTCGCCTACGACAACAGCCCGATCGAGCCGGAATACCGCAGCCTGAGCATTCCTGACTCCGACCGTGTCTGGTACAGCGCCGGCGCCACCTACCACATCGATCAGGACATGAGCGTCGATTTCGGCATGGCCTATCTGGATGGCAAGGAAGTGGACGTGAACGAAGGTCTGACCAGCCATACCGATCCGGTTCGCTGGAAGGGCACTTCCCACGGCAACGCCTTCCTGGCTTCCGCCCAGTTCAACATGAAGTTCTGATTTCATCGCGATAAAACAGAGCGCCTCCGGGCGCTCTTTTTTTATGCGACATCCCCATCTCGGCGCACAGCTGTAGCAAACAGCTGTACTCTTTTTGTTTTTTATCAAGCTATTAGAGCCAATACCTCCAGCATTTAATCCCGTTTTGTCCTCTCTGCCCCCGCCCCCGTTGCCTTACTGGTCATACCATATAAAATCCCGCCCCCAACCAAATTACAGAATGAATTCCAAATTCATCCTGAGGAAAAGCAATGCTCCCGAACATGAAGCCCTCCCTCATCGCCCTGTTGGTGCTATCGAGTCAGGCCCAGGCGGCCGGTTTCCAGCTGGCGGAACAATCGGCCACCGGCATGGGCCGCGCCTTCGCCGGCGAAGCCGCCATCGCCGACAATGCCAGCGTGCTCGCCCGTAACGCCGCGGCCATGACCCGCTTCGAGCGCACCGCCTTCTCCGGGGGCGTCATTCACATCCAGCCTGACGTCAACATCGAGGGGGTGACCCGGGTGCCTACCGCCATGGGCCCGGTGACGCTGGATGCAAGCGCCAGCGACATCGCGGACGGTGCCTGGGTCCCCAATGCCTATCTCATCCTTCCTTTGAATGAACAGTGGTGGCTGGGGCTGGCGGCCACCTCCTATTACGGCCTCGGCGTCCAGATGCCGGACAACTACAACGCCGGTCACTTTGGCAACGTCTCCGATATCAAGACCGTGGATCTCGGTGCCTCCCTGGCCTATCGCATCAACCGGCACTGGTCAGTCGGTGCCGGCCTCTCCGCCATTCAGGGCGAAGGGGAAGTGGGCGGTACCTTCCCCTCCAACAACAAGATTGCCAAGCACCTCAAGGGGGATGGCTGGGCCCTCGGCTGGCATCTCGGCACCCTGCTGGAGTTTTCCTCTGCCACCCGCCTCGGCCTCTCCTATCGCCATGACGTCAACCTGACTCTCTCCGGGGATGCTGTCGGCACCGATCTGCTGGGCCGTACCTTCACCGACACCGGCGCCCTGGACCTGCCGCTGCCCGCCACCGCGGAGCTGGCCCTGTTCCATCAGCTGACCCCGGCCCTGGCGTTGCATTCGAGCATCAACTGGACCAACTGGAGCAAGTTCGTCCAGCTCGAGTCCGAGCTCGATCACCATGGCACCATGCACATCAAGGACGAACACTGGGAAGACAGCTGGCGCTACGCCCTCGGCCTGACCTATCGCCTGGATCCGAAGTGGCAGCTTCGCTCCGGCCTGGCCTACGATCGCAGCCCGGTGCCCGCCGATCGCCGCACCATCTCCATCCCGGACTCGGATCGGGTGTGGTACAGCGCCGGGGTGGGTTACCAGATAGATCGCAACCTGTCGCTGGATCTGGGGCTGACCCTGATCGACGGCAAAAAAGTCGAGGTGAAAGAGACCATGCAGCTCAGACCCGGGATGGCGCAAACCACCTCCACCTTCCAGGGCACCTCGGAAGGGGACGCCTGGCTGGCTGGCTTGCAGCTCAACTACCTGTTCTGATCCTGCCAACCTTGGCTGCACTCTGCCAGTTGCTGACCGTTTCGACTCGGTCGGCACTGGCATAGTGATCCGCTTCACCATAGAATCAAGCCTTCACCCATGCTGGAGAGATGCATGTATTCCTATGTAGCAAGGCAGCCCATCCTGGATCGGGAGTTGAAGACCCATGCCTATGAGCTGCTGTTTCGCGACAGCCTGGATAATGTGTTTCCCCCCATCTCCGCACAGCTGGCTACCTCCCGACTGGTGACAGAGCAATTTCTGCAACAGAACATCGATCAACTGCTTGGCGGACACCCCTGCTTCATCAACTTCCCTCACTCCCTGCTGCTGGACGGTCTGGCCGAATGCCTGCCCCAGGACAAGGTGGTGATCGAGATACTGGAAGATGCCGAGCCCGACGATGCGCTGCTGGACAAGGTGATCCAGCTGCACGGGCTGGGCTATCGGCTGGCGCTGGATGATTTCACCCTGGTCCCGGCCTGGGACAGGTTCCTTCCCTATATCCACATCATCAAGTTCGATCTGCGGGCCACGCCGCTTGCCAGCATCGAGCGGTTCATGCAGACCCATCGCCACCTGCCGCTCACCTATCTCGCCGAAAAGGTGGAGGACAAGGACGAGTTTGAACGGATGAAGGGGCTCGGGGTCGAGTTGTTCCAAGGCTTCTTCTTTAGCAGGCCCCAGATGGTGCAGCAGACCACCATGCCCCCGACCCAGCTGGTGGTGATGCAACTGCTGAAGGTGGTCAATCAGGCCGAGCCGGATCTGGACAAGATTGAGCAACTGTTCAATCAGGATCTTTCCCTCTCCCTCAAGCTGCTGCGTTACGTC
Source organism: Aeromonas sp. sif0611 (assembly GCF_019218845.1). Classification (NCBI taxonomy): domain Bacteria; kingdom Pseudomonadati; phylum Pseudomonadota; class Gammaproteobacteria; order Aeromonadales; family Aeromonadaceae; genus Aeromonas; species Aeromonas sp. sif0611. Next base: position 57,874 of record NZ_JAHUWU010000004.1, read on the forward strand.
AACCATCTCAAGCACTTTCCCCAGCCCATCGCCTCGTTTCGCCAGGCCGCCAGCTCCCTGGGTCACGCCCAGCTGAAACGTTTCGTGGCCCTGATCGCCGCCACCAGTGCCGGTCACGACAAGAGTGCCGAGCTCTACCAGATGTCCCTCATCCGTGCCCGCTTCTGCGAGCTGCTGGCACAGACCCATGCCCCTACCCAGCAGGCTCAGCAAGCCTTCATCACCGGGCTCTTCTCCCTGCTGGACGTGCTGATGGGACAGCCGCTGGATCAGTTGCTCGGCACCATACCGCTGACCGCCGAGATCCGTGCCGCCCTGCTGGAGCGCAAGGGCAACCTGGGGTTCTACCTCGCGTTCTGTGAAGAGTACGAGAAGGCCAACTGGCAACGGATCGCCGCCAGCACCGCGCGCCTCGGCCTCAACGAGGAGAAGGTCAGCCACCTCTATCTCGCCGCCACCGCCTGGGTCAATCAGCAGCTCCAGGCCATGGAAGGGATGGACTGAACCCGCGAACTCGCCATAGTTTTCCTCATGTCATCTCATAACAAAAACGTCCCGCGAGGGGACGTTTCGTTCAGAACACCATATTGAACTGGACCGAGGCCAGGAAGGCATTGCCTTCATTGTTGCCTTCGAAATAGAACGGCTGACCCGGGTCGTTGTTGTGGATTCCTTCCTTCACCCCGCTCGCTTCCCCATTGATATAGGCCATGCCAAGATCGATGCTCTTGCTCTCATCGATGTGATAGGTCGCCCCTGCGCTGTACCACCACTTGTCTGCATCAGGCAGACTGATGGTGGCGTGCTCGCTCTGCACGGCGGATTCGTCATAGGCCACCCCGACGCGTGCCTCCCACTGCGGGTTCACATACCAGGTCGCCCCGACCGCGTAGCGCATCGCATCTTGCAACTGCTCGTTCTTGCTCAGGCAGACGCCACCCGGCAGGTTGCACTGGCTGCTGACGGCTTCCAGTTTTTCAAAGGCGCTCCAGTCGGTCCACATCACGGAGTAGTGCAGGGCAAATTGCGGGGTCAGGCGGTGGTAGCCGGAAAACTCGGCGATGGCGGGCATGGGCACATCGACCGTGGCCTCGGCCTTATAGCCGGGCGCCCCCACTGCCCCGGTGTAATCCCCCTCCAGCTCCACATCGATCTGGGAGCGATAGGTCAGCGCCAGGCGGTTATCCTGGTTGATCTCGAACAGGGTACCTAGGTTCCAGCCCCAACCGTTGCCGGCGCCATCGAAGTTGGCCAGGGTATTGTGAGCACCATTGGCGTTTCCATTGGCATCGACCCTATCGACGTAACCGGTGGCGAGGGTGTAGTTGATACCAGCCCCGAGGCTCCACTGCTCGTTGACGCGATAGGCGACATTGGGGTTCAGATTGACGCTCATCAGGGACGTCTCACCCGCCAACAGGCCGGCGGCAGGATGGCTGCCCGCCCCGAAGCTGTCGTCGAAGCGGGTGCCCAGGCCGTAGTTGGTCATCATGGCGAAACCGACGGCCCACTGGTCGTTGACGGGGTGGATCATGTAGGCGGCGGGGATGACCGCGTTGGGGCCGGCGTTGCCATGACTTGCCGGCGTGCTGGAGTCAAACCGGCTACCCGGCAGATCGGTGACAAAGGCCCCGTCCACGCTGTAATCCGGATCGACCATGGTGGCCGCTACCGAGACGGCAGTCTTGTCGAACATCATCATGGCAGCGGGGTTGCGACCCAGCACGGCGGCGCTGTCGGCGATGGCCCCCTCACCTGCGAAGGCTCGGCCAAGGCCGGCGGCGGAGTGTTCGTTAATCTGGAAGCCGGAGGCTGAGGCATGGGTAGCAAGCAGTGCCAGCACGCTGGCAAGGGTGCTGCGCTTGAATGGCGTAGTCATCTGAGTTTCTCTTGTGGGTGCCCACCGCAAGCGGGCATTGATCGTCGCAGTGGCCATGACGGCAACGACGGAACACTGCCGTGGGTCAGTGGCGCACGGGAACGGTGCGAGGACAGTAAAACAGAGGCGAATAGTAGGGAGCCCATCTCCCGCCACAAAGCAGACCAGTGTCGAAAACGGTCATCAGGCTTAATCCCGGCTGAATGAAAGCAAATCAGTCCATGTTCCCCACCAAAACCGGACTTTTCGCCACCGTCTATCCATCAGGCCAGGTGACATGACGAGCGAACAGCACAGTTGGAAAACCAGGGGTTGATAGAGCGACATGGAGGGAGACAAACGGGTTGCCTGAGCAACCCGCTGCCGGACATAAGTAATGAGTGGAGGGAGAAACAGAGGGAAACGGCCTCAACACCGGACCGGCCTGGGGCCGGTGTTGGGACCAAGGGCTCACACCAGCTCGATGGCCATGGCCGTCGCCTCCCCGCCCCCGATGCACAGACTCGCCACCCCTCGCCTGAGCCCGCGCGTGCGCAGGGCATGGATCAGAGTCACCAGGATGCGGGCACCGCTGGCCCCCAGGGGATGCCCCAGGGCACAGGCGCCTCCGTTCACGTTCAGCTTGTGATGGGGGATCTGGCACCCCGCCATCGCCAGCATGCTCACCATGGCGAAGGCCTCGTTCACCTCGAACAAATCCACCTCCTCCACCGACCAGCCCACCCGGGCCAGCAACTTGTCGATGGCCCCCACCGGGGCGCTGGTAAACTCCGCCGGCAGGGCGGCATGGCTCTGGTATCCCACCACCCTGGCCAGCACCGGCAAGCCCAGTTGATGGGCCGTCTCGGCCCGCATCAGCACCAGCGCCGCCGCCCCGTCCGAGATGGAGCTGGCATTGGCCGCCGTGATGGTGCCCGTCTTGCTGAAGGCCGGTTTCAGGGTCGGTATCTTGTCGGGCCTGGCCTTCTCCGGTTGCTCGTCGTCGGCCAGCAACAGGGTGTCCCCGGCCATCACGGGCGCCAGCTCTGCCTCGAAGGCGCCGCTTCGCTGCGCTGCCAGGGCCCGCTCGAGGGAGGCGATGGCGAAGGCATCCATGTCGGCCCGGGTCAGCCCGGCTCTGTCCGCGCTCAGCTGGGCATAATGGCCCATCAGGTGCCCCTCGTAGGCATCCTGCAAACCGTCGAGGAACATGTGATCCAGCACGCTTTGGTGACCCATGCGAAAACCGCTGCGCGCCTTGTCCAGCAAATAGGGGGCCCGGCTCATGCTCTCCATGCCGCCCGCCACCACCACGTCCACCTCCCCCAGCCGCAGCGCGTCTGCCGCCAGCATCACCGCCTTCATGCCGGAGCCGCACACCTTGTTGAGGGTGGTGCAGGGCACGCTGTCCGGCAGCCCGGCCTTGAGTGCCGCCTGCCGGGCCGGTGCCTGCCCGACCCCGGCGCTCAGCACATTGCCCAGATAGACCTCATCGACCCGATCCCCCCCCATCCCGGCCGCCGCCAGGGCGGCGCGGATGGCGCAGGCGCCGAGCTCCGGAGCACTCAGTGTGCTCAAGGCCCCCTGGAAAGCCCCCATGGGGGTACGTTTGGCTGCCACAATCACGATATCCATCAATAGCGCTCTCCTTGTTACATTGGGATAACATATGCCGCCGCCGTCCCCGGAACAAGACTTGCGAGGAAGTTGACGTTTGGGTAAGGTGCCAGCCTGCATTGACAACCAGATGACAGCCAAGACAGCCCTATGACCAAATCCAAGGATGACGCCCGGACCTTCAGCATCAGCGAGCTGGCCCGTGAGTTCGATGTGACCACCCGCAGTATCCGTTTCTACGAGGATCAGGGTCTTCTGAATCCGACACGCCAGGGACAGACCCGGATCTACAGCCGCCAGGACAGGGTGCGTCTCAAGCTGACCCTCCGTGGCAAACGGCTGGGGTTCAGCCTCGCAGACATCCGAGAGCTGTTCGATCTCTATGACGCGGACAAGAGCAGCCGCTCCCAGTTGCAGACCATGCTGGGGCTGGTGGCCGACAAGCGGGAGACCCTGCAGCAACAGCTGGAAGACATCCAGATGGTATTGCTGGAGCTGGAGGCGGCGGAGCAGCGTTGCCGGCAGGCGCTGGGGCAGCTAACTCCCTGAGTGGGCAGAGGATGGGGGCAGATAGCCCGGGGACAACGAAAAGAGGGAGGCTTGCGCCTCCCTCTTGTCATTCATGACGGTGAGCCTGGGATCAGGCCTCCTTGCTCCAGCGGTTCGGATCGTAATCCGGGCTGTAGCGATCGACGATGATGGCGCAGGCCGCATCGCCGGTGATGTTGAGCGCGGTTCGGATCATGTCGAACAGGCGATCCAGCGCGAACAACAGCGGCAGGCCCTCGATGGGGATACCGGCCGCCAGCAGCACGGCCACCACCAGGAAGCTCGGGCCTGGCACGCCGGCCTGGCCGATGGCACCCAGGGTCGAGGTGAGGATGATGGCCGCCCAGGCGCCCATGCTGAGATCGATGTTGTAAACCTGGGCGAAGAAGATGGCCACCAGACCGTAATAGATGGCGTTGCCGCTCATGTTGATGGTGGCGCCCAGCGGCAACACGAAGGAAGCGGTGGCATTGGTCACCTTCAGCTCGTGTTCGCAAGTCTCCATGTTGACCGGCAGGGTCGCCATGGAAGAGGCGGTGGAGAAGGCCACGATCTGCGGCTTCTTCATCGCCGAGAAGTACTTGCGTACCGGTGTGTTGGAGAAGACCGCGATCAACAGCGGGTAGACCACGAAGCCGAAGATGAGGATGGCGGCGACATAGACCACGAACAGCTTGAGCACCAGGGTCAGCACGTCGAAACCATAGGTACCGATGGCGTCGGCCATCAGGCCGAAGACCCCGATGGGGGCAATCAGCATCACCTTGTTGATCATCCAGACGAAGGCGTCCACCAGGGTGTTGAGGCCATCCACCAGCGGCTTGGCACGCTCGCGGGGCTGCTTGGCCAGCGCGATGCCGAGGAACATGCAGAACACCAGGATCTGCAGGATGTTCGCCTCGTTCAGGGCACTGAACACATTGGTCGGGATCATCCCAAGCAGGGTAGCCACGGCGTCCGGCAGGGCGCCCTTGTCGGCGTAATCACCTGAGAACATGGCGGCCGTGGAGCCGAAATCGACCCCAACACCGGGCTTGAAGACTTGACCCATCACCAGTGCCAGCAACACCGCCAGGGCGGAGGTACCGAGGAAGAAGGCGAGCGTGGTCACCCCTATCTTGCCCGCGGCCGGGCTGGCGCCCAGATTGGCGGCCCCGGACAGGATGGCGACCGCCACCAGCGGGATCACCAGCATCTTGATCAGCTGGATGAACAGGGTACCGAACGGCGCGAAGACGGTCGCCTGCTCACCCATGAGGGCCCCCACCAGCGCCCCCAGAATCATGGCAACCACGACCTGGAAGCCGATATTTTTAATTAATCCTTTTGTCAACACAGAATGTTCCTTTATTTAGCAATGACTCACACTTTTGCAGCGCAAATGACCACCCAGAGCGTCAAATCCTCTCCATTGCTCTGGCGGCGCGCTTTATCTCATATTTATTACCCGTTTAACATCGGGATCCCTGAACGAAGTGATTTTTTTATGATCTCCCTCAGAATGGAGACCCACTAGAAACTCCATGTATTTTCCCTATTTCACCATGACAATGGCCAAAATAATGTGCTACTTTGACTCTTCAAACGTGCATACAGGGAAGAAAAGATGCTGAAAGTTAACGAGTATTTTGACGGAAATGTTAAATCTATCGGTTTCGAGCAAAAAGGCGATAAAGCCACGGTCGGCGTGATGGAAGCGGGAGATTACCAGTTCAACACCGCAGCCCCGGAGCGGATGACGGTGGTCAAGGGTGCCCTTCGCATCCAGCTGGCCGATGAAGACGAGTGGCATACCTACCATCAGGGCGAGTCCTTTGACGTGGCTGGCCACTCCTCCTTCAAGCTGGAAGTGAAGACAGCCACCGCCTACCTGTGCGAATTCCTCGACTGACAGTGCCACAGGGGCGCCATAGGAGGCAGTAATTGTCCTCCTGGCGCCCCTGCTCTTCCTGTTTTGCCCCATTTCCATACCGCCATCACACGCCGCTGCTTCCCCCCTTTTCATCGACTACAAAAAATTTACAATGTTTAGACGAAATCCATAATCGGAGTACGTCATGATCAGTGTCTTCGACCTGTTTTCCATCGGGATTGGTCCCTCCTCCTCCCACACCGTGGGTCCGATGCGGGCAGCCTGCGCCTTCGTGCACACCCTCAAGCAGAGCGCACTCCTCTCCCGCACCGGGCGCGTCGTGGTCGAGTGCTACGGCTCCCTCGGCCAGACCGGCAAGGGTCATGGCACCGGCAAGGCCATCATCCTGGGGCTGGCCGGCTTTGAACCCGAATCCGTGGACATCGAGGCCATCCCCGCCTTCCTCGATCAGGTGGAGCACAGCCAGACCCTGCGTCTGGGAGGGGAACAACCGAGCCAGTTCCCCCGCGTCGGTGCCATCCTCTTCAATCGGCGCAAGACCCTGCCCGCCCATTCCAACGGCATGACCCTGCGCGCCTTCGCGGGTGACGCCCTGCTGTTTGAGCAGACCTACTACTCCATCGGCGGCGGCTTCATCATCGAAGAGAGCCACTTCGCCAACGCCCGGGAAGAGGCCGCCCGCTTCGATGCCGCCCACCCCGTGCCCTACCCGTTCGAGAGCGGGGCCCAGCTGCTGGCCCACTGCCAGGAGAGCGGTCTCTCCATCTCGGGGTTGATGCTGGCCAATGAGAAGGTGTTTCGCAGTGAAGCCGAGATCAAGGCGGGCCTGCGCAAGATCTGGCAGGCGATGCAGGGTTGTGTCGAGCGCGGTTGCAGGAGCGAGGGGGTATTGCCGGGTGGCCTCAAGGTGAAACGGCGCGCCCCGGCCCTCTATCGCCAGCTCTGTGGCGAGACCAACTTCAACAAGGATCCCCTGATGGTGATGGAGTGGGTGGACCTGTTTGCCCTGGCCGTCAACGAGGAGAATGCCGCCGGTGGCCGGGTGGTGACCGCCCCCACCAACGGCGCCGCCGGCATCATCCCCGCCGTGTTGCATTACTACGATCGCTTCGTGCGCAAGGTGGATGACGAGCTGCTGATGCAGTACTTCCTCACCGCCGCCGCCATCGGCATCCTCTATAAGAAGAACGCCTCCCTGTCGGGGGCCGAGGTGGGTTGTCAGGGAGAAGTGGGGGTCGCCTGCTCCATGGCCGCCGGCGCCCTGGCCGAGCTGCTCGGCGGCAGTCCGGCCGTGGTCGAGAACGCCGCCGAGATCGGCATGGAGCACAACCTGGGATTGACCTGCGATCCCATCGGCGGCCTGGTGCAGGTGCCCTGCATAGAGCGCAACGCCATGGGGGCGGTCAAGGCGATCAATGCCGCCCGCCTCGCCCTGCGTGGTACCGGCGAGCACAAGGTGTCGCTGGACAAGGTGATCAGAACCATGTGGGAAACCGGCAACGACATGAAGACCAAGTACAAGGAGACCGCCCGCGGCGGCCTCGCCGTCAACATCACCGAATGTTAAGCCTGAGTAAAAACGATCTCAGATGACCCTCAGATACCCGGCCTGGCCGGGTATTTTTTTGCAAAACGTTTGCCTTGCGCTTAACAAAATGGATAACCATCAAAATAAATTTTATACTCGCGCCGTGAATTCAACAAAAATAGATCTATTTCAACTTTTTTTAGGCAGGAAGCCGTTACACTGCGGTTATCTGGTTTCCCGGCCTTTGTGACGACAGACCCGTCCCATGGATCACCCTTTCTGCGAGCGGGCATGGCGCCCCCTTCTACCCTGAGGTAATTGTTACATGATCAGCGTTTTTGATATCTTCAAAATCGGTGTTGGCCCCTCCTCTTCCCACACTGTCGGCCCGATGAAAGCTGCCAAACAGTTCGTGGATGATCTGCGTGCTAGCGGCAAGATCCGTGACATCACCCGGATCCAGGTTGACGTCTATGGCTCCCTCTCCTGGACCGGCAAAGGCCACCACACCGACACCGCCATCATCATGGGGCTGGCCGGCAACCTGCCGGAAAATGTCGACATCGACGGCATTCCTGAATTCATCTCTCGGGTCGAGCAGACCGGTCGCCTGCCCATCGGCCTGCACTGCCACACCGTCAGCTTCCCGAAAGGCGCCATGGTGTTCCATGACGAGGCCCTGCCCCTGCACGAGAACGGCATGAAGCTGACCGCCTTCATCGAAGACGAAGCCGTCTACAGCAAGACCTATTACTCCATCGGCGGTGGCTTCATCGTCGACGAAGAGAGCTTCGGCAAGGCCGACAGCGGCGACATGACCGTCAACTACCCCTTCAAGAGCGCCGCCGAGCTGCTCGCCCACTGCGGCCAGACCGGTCTCTCCATCTCCGCCCTGATGCTGGAGAACGAGAAGTGCTTCAATACCCCGGAAGAGATCTACAAGAAGCTCGGCAAGATCTGGACCACCATGCGTGAAGGGATAGAGCGCGGCTGCCGCACCGAGGGTGTGCTGGCCGGCCCGCTGCGGGTGCCGCGCCGCGCCGCCCCCCTCTACCGTCAGCTGACCACCAACGAGCATCTCTCCAACGACCCCATGAGCATCGTGGACTGGGTCAACATGTTCGCCCTGGCGGTGAGTGAAGAGAACGCCGCCGGTGGCCGCGTCGTCACGGCTCCGACCAACGGCGCCGCGGGCATCATCCCGGCCGTGCTGGCCTACTACGACAAGTTCATCCAGCCGGTCGGCCGCGACGAATACACCCGTTTCTACCTGGCCGCCGCCGCCGTCGGCATGCTCTACAAGATGAACGCTTCCATCTCGGGTGCCGAAGTGGGTTGCCAGGGTGAGGTAGGTGTCTCCTGCTCCATGGCCGCCGCTGGCCTGACCGAACTGATGGGCGGCAGCCCGGAGCAGGTGTGTGAAGCGGCCGAGATCGGCATGGAGCACAATCTGGGTCTGACCTGCGATCCGGTCGCCGGCCAGGTACAGGTCCCCTGCATCGAGCGCAACGCCATCGCCGCCATGAAGGCGGTCAACTCCTCCCGCATGGCCCTGCGTCGTACCTCCAAGCCCCGTGTATCACTGGACAAGGTCATCGAGACCATGTACATCACCGGCAAGGACATGGACTCCAAGTACCGTGAGACCTCCCGCGGTGGCCTGGCCATCAAGGTGATGCAGGTTGCCTGCGAATAAGCGGTAGACAGCAGATACAAACAAGGCGGGAGAGATTCCCGCCTTTTTTTGTCTGTGATTTTCTCAACGGCAGTCGCATTGGCATAAAGAATAAAAAAGAAGGGGGCAATTCGTTCAGATGGGCCTGGCTTATCCGTCAGGTGTCAGAATGAGAAGAGACTATTCCCGCATCCTATTTCGCTCCTTGCCCGCTTTTATTCCACTTTTATTCCACTATCCGATCCGCCAGGGTGCCGACCGCCACCACGAAATAGGGGGAGCGGTTCCAGTGGCGCAGCACCCGATAATTCTCATAGGCAAGATAACTGCGGCCATGGACATCATCGGGCCGAATGAGGGAGGCCTGCATATCGGCCTTCGGCAGCGGCGAACCGTCCAGTTGCCGCACCCCCAGAGCCTGCCAGGCCGACAGCGGCTTGCGGGTCTCAAGCCCGAACAGGGCAGAGTTGAGGGAGTCAGGCACCCTCACCCGCCGTCCCCAGGTCTGATCCTCGCGCCAACCGTTCTGGTGCAGATAATTGGCTGCCGATCCAAACACATCCGCGAGATTGCCCCACAGATCCTTCCTGCCATCCCCGTCCTGATCGACCGCGTATTTGAGAAATGACGAGGGCATGAACTGCACCTGCCCCATGGCCCCCGCCCAGGAGCCCTTGAAGGCGGCGGGGCTCACGTGCCCCTGCTCTATGATGCGCAGGGCATCGAACAGCTGATCCTTGAAGAAGGCTTCCCGTCGCCCGTCCCAGGCCAGGGTCGCCAGAGATGAGATCAGCGGGAAATTACCGGTGAGTTTGCCGAAATTGGTTTCTATGCCCCACAAGGCGACAATAAAACGGGGCTGCACCCCATATTCATCACCTATTTTCGTGAGCAGCGGCAGATGCTGGCGATATAAGGATCTGGCCTGCTTGACTTTCCATTGGGGCACGGCGCGGGGAATATAGGAATCCAGGGTCAGTTTGAATTCCGGCTGATTTTTGTCGTGCTTGATGGCCGCCTCGATAAGGCGAATATCGACAAAGGCGGCCGTTACCGTCGCAGGCTGGATGCCGGCCGCCAGGGCTTGCTGTTTGAGACTCGTCACATAATGGTCAAAATCAGCGCCGGCCTGCGCGGATGCACTTAATAGTGCGCCCAACAATAACACTACCGGCCGACCCTGCATCAGCGGGCGCCCTTTAATTGTGCCTTGTGCTGCTCCAGCAGATTTTCCGGTGGCGGAGGCACCTGCAGGTAGAAGCCCTGGCTCTGCAAGGCTGCCATCACCCGCTCGGTGGAGGCGATCCCCAGGGGCTTGGCCGGGTCCAGCTTGGTCATCAAGACCAGCTCGGGACGTCCGAAGGTACTCATCAGTGCCTCTGGCACACGGGAAAAGTCCTCTCTTCTTTCAATAAAGAGATAGGTCTCGGCTTTTTTGCGACTTTTATAGACTGCACACAACATGGAAATTGATATAATCCGACGGGTTCATTGCCTCTGGTGGTGGCAAACTATAACATCAGGAATTGAATAACAATAACGTATTACCGTCTCGGTTCGGGGAAGATTCATGGTTGAACGCGATAACGAATTGAAAGGGACCACCTTCACTATTTCTGTGTTGCATCTCAGCGATGGCAATCCGGACCGGATCCGACAACTGCTGGAGGCCAAGGTTGCACAGGCCCCCCAGTTTTTTAATTGTGCCCCCCTCGTCCTCAATGTGGAACGCCTCAGCGAGATCCCGGATTTCGAGCAGCTCAGGGAGCTGGTCGAGTCGGAAGATTTCGTGCTGGTCGGCATCACGGGGGCGCGGGATGAGGCGATGAAGACGGCGGCCAAGGCGGCCGGGCTGGCGGTCATGGTGTCGGGCAAGAGCCGCAAGGCCGATCCCGAGCCTGCGGCGCCAGCGCCTGAACCCGTGGAGGCGGCTCCGGTCGCCCCGGTTCAGGCGCCTATGGAGCCGAGCAAGGTCCACGTCGGGCCTGTGCGCTCCGGCCAGCAGATCTATGCTGCCGGCACCTCCCTGGTGGTGCTGGGCTCGGTCAGTCCGGGAGCCGAAGTCATCGCCGACGACAGCATCCATATTTATGGCGCCCTGCGTGGCCGAGCCATCGCGGGGGCCAAGGGCAATCCTCTTGCCCGTATTTATTGCCAGCAATTGCAGGCCGAGCTGCTCTCCATCGCGGGCACCTTCCAGCTCAGCGACGCACTGCCGGCAGGCCTGATACAAGAGCCAGTCCATATCCGGCTGGACAACGAACAACTCCGAATAGACCGCATCAAATAGAGTTACAAGGAAGCGAGAATGGCGCGAATCATAGTCGTTACATCGGGCAAAGGTGGCGTTGGCAAGACCACAACCAGCGCGGCCCTGAGCACCGGCTTGGCCCAGCGTGGCCACAAGACAGTGGTCATCGATTTTGACATTGGCCTGCGAAACCTGGATCTCATCATGGGCTGCGAGCGGCGCGTGGTGTATGACTTCGTCAACGTGATCAACGGTGAGGCCAACCTCAACCAGGCCCTCATCAAGGACAAGCGCTCGGAAAACCTCTTCATCCTGCCTGCCTCCCAGACCCGGGACAAGGACGCCCTGACCCGTGAAGGGGTCGAGAAGATCCTGGATCAGCTGGCGGAGATGAAGTTTGACTACATCGTCTGCGACTCCCCCGCCGGCATCGAGTCTGGCGCCCTGATGGCGCTCTACTTCGCCGACGAGGCCATCGTCACCACCAACCCGGAAGTCTCTTCCGTGCGCGACTCCGACCGCATCCTCGGCATCCTGGCCTCCAAGTCCCGTCGCGCCGAGCGCGGGGAAGACCCTATCAAGGAGCACTTGTTGCTGACCCGCTACTGCCCGACCCGCGTCAGCCGTGGCGACATGCTGAGCGTGCAGGATGTGCAGGAGATCCTGGCCATCAAACTGCTCGGGGTGATCCCGGAGTCCCAGGCGGTGCTGCGCGCCTCCAACTCGGGAGAGCCGGTCATTCTGGACAAGGAGTCCGATGCCGGTCAGGCCTATGAGGACGCCGTCGCACGCCTGCTGGGCGATACCAAGGATTTTCGTTTTCTGGAAGAAGAGAAGAAGGGCTTCTTTAGCCGACTGTTCGGGAGTTAAACATGTCATTATTGGATTATTTTCGTTCCAACAAGAAACAGAACACCGCACAACTGGCCAAAGAGCGGTTGCAGATCATCGTTGCTCACGAGCGTTCATCCAGAGGGGGGCCGGATTACCTGCCCCAGCTCAAGCAGGATATCCTCGACGTGATCCGTAAATATGTGCAGATCGATCCGGACAAGATCACCGTCCAGCTCGATCAGAAGAGTGACGAGCTGTCGGTGTTGGAGCTCAACATCACCTTCGCCGACGACCAGAAGAAGGGATGAGCTGACGCCCCATGCGTGACCCTTTTCCCCAGTGAAGACCGGATCCTTTGTCAGGATCCGGTTTTTTATTGCCTGGCGCAGAGGCATCTCGCCAAGGCGTGCGGGGCCAGCTAGAATACTGCCCGCCCCCTCGGCCCTGCCGACGGGACCTATCCCCTCTCATCTGGAACACAGCTCTTATGTCTTTGAATGACGAAATGCACAGCGTCGAGGAACTGCTCGATACCGCCCTCGAACTCTTCATGGAGCTGGCCTCGGACAACCTGCCCGAGCAAGAGATAGCCCTGTTCAACCAGGCGTTCAACGACCGCGGTCTGCTGGCGGAGACGGATCCCGCCGATGACTGGGAAGCGGACGTGGGGTTTGCCGTGAGCGATGCCGAGTACGCCGAGATCTGGGTTGGCCTTGGCAATGCCGAGCAGGAGTATGAGCACCTGTTCGCCCGCATGCTGCTCTCCCGCCGTGTCGACGAGAAGTTCTGCCACATCGAATGGCTGCCCCAATAATTCCGGATCCCGACGATCCCGGTCACTATGAGTGGGACTCAGAGCCCGAGCCCGTGAGACCGACGCGCTGGCGCCGCCTGCTGGGCTGGCTCGGCAAGCTGCTGCTGGCGGCGCTGGTCAGCTCCATCGTCTCGGTGGCGCTGCTGCGCTTCATCGATCCCCCCATGTGGACCTGGCGCCTCGAGCGGGCCCTGTTTCCGCCCGCCAAGGTGGCCGAGGTCAAGCACGACTGGGTGCCGCTCGAGCACATTTCGCGGGAGTTGCAACTGGCGGTGATCGCCGCCGAGGATCAGCGCTTCGCCGATCACAACGGCTTCGACATGGAGGCCATCAGCTCGGCCCTCAAGCACAACCAGCAGAGCCGGCGGGTGCGCGGCGCCAGTACCCTGAGCCAGCAGACGGCGAAGAACCTCTTCATGTGGAGCGATCGCAGCTTCCTGCGCAAGGGGATAGAGGCCTGGTTCACCCTGCTGATGGAGCTGGGCTGGGACAAGTCCCGCATCCTCGAGGTGTATCTGAACATAGTGGAGTTCGGGCCCGGCATCTATGGCGCCGAGGCCGCCGCCAGGCACTACTTCGGCAAGCCGGCGGCGCGTCTGACCCGCTACGAGGCCTCCTTGCTGGCCGCCGCCCTGCCCAATCCCTGGCGCTACCGGGTCAAGCCCCCCTCGCCCTATGTGCAGCAGCGCTCGGCCTGGATCCGCCGTCAGATGGGACAACTCGGTCAGATCACCCTGAACCGGGTACACGAGGCCGATTAGGTTCGTCGACGGGATCGGAGGCCGGCCCCAGATGGCCGCCAACGACCTCCCGGTGCAGCGGCAGATAGTGCCACCACCAGGTCTCCCGTCGCCGCTTGATCTGCCGCCTGTGCTGTCGTCGCTTCATGCTGCCCACATGCCTCTTGATGCCGCCGGATGGCGGCGGCTCTGTTAACCTTATCCCCTGTTTCGGCCATTTGACAGCACGGGATTGCCGGCCTCACGCGCTGGCCGCCATCCCCAATAATTGGTAAAGTGGCGAACCTGGACGTATCTGGAGTGATTTCATGGAACAACGTAGCCCGGATCAGCTGGTCGAGTGGGCCTATGATCAGTTTCTGGAGCAGGCCGCCGACATGCTGGCCCCCGAACAAATCGTCGACATCACCCTCGAATTCGAGCAGCGTGGCGCCGTCGAGGCGACCCTGCCCAACGCCGACTGGTCGACCGAGCTCGGCGTGCCGGTCGACATGGAGCGTTGGGCCGAGGTGTGGGTCGGCTTGCTGGATCATCAGGAGGAGTTCGAGGTGATCTACGCCACCTTCCTGCTGCCGCGGGATCAGAGCGAACACGAGGTCCATGTTCGCTGGCACCGCCAGCAACAGGCATAAGAAAAGGCGCCCCTGGCGCCTTTTTCGTCTCTGCGATTCATCCCTTCAGGGGCGAGCCGCGATGGCATTGGCCAGACAGCGACGGCACCAGCAGGCGCTCGCCTCGCTCATGGGCAAGGAGGGCAGCTGGCTGCACCAGCAACGCGCTATGGGTTCACCGGCGGAGACGGCGCAAAACGCCGGCTCGCCGCATCCCGGGCACTGGTGGGTGCGGCGCGTGCCATCCAGCTCGGCCATGCGGGCCAGCTGGGCCTCGCTGTCCATGGCGGACCACTGGCCTATCTCGGTCAGGGTGCGGCCGCAACCGAGACAGAGCCCGTCCTTGGCCCGGCAGTCGCCGATGCAGGGACTCGGCACCTTATTCGCCGTCCTGCGCCGAGCCGGTCTGTGCGGCGACCAGGGTGATGCAGTTGTCTTCGATGACGATCTTGCCCTGCTTGTAGAGCCCGCCGATGGCCTTCTTGAAGGTGCCCTTGCTCATGTTGAACATCTTGTAGATGAGCTCGGGTTCGCTCTTGTCCCCCACCGCCAGGCTGCCGCCCTGCTTCTGCAGGCGGGTGAGAATACGGCCGCCGGCATCATCCATCCGATCCTGCCCCGGTTTTTGCAGGGTCAGATCCAGCTTGCCATCCTCACGGACCTGCTTGACCCAGGCGGTCAGCGGTCGGCCCGTCATCAGGCGGCCGAACACCTCGTTCTTGAACAGCATGCCAGAGTACTGGCCATTGACCACGGCCTTGATGCCGAGGGGGGTATGTTCCCCCGGCAGCGCAGTCACCTCGTCACCGGCCTTGAAGGGGGGATCGACGCGCAGGAAGCGCTCCAGGCGGCTGGTGCCCACCATGCGTCCCTCGTTGTCCAGCATCAGGTGCACCAGGTAGACATGGCCCACCTGCATCGGCTTGTTCTGCTCGCGGCTTGGCACGAACAGATCCTTTTTCATGCCCCAGTCGAGGAAGGCACCGATCTTGTTGGCGTTGACCACCTTGAGGCCGACGATGTCACCCACCATGGCAAAGGGCTTGTCGGTGGTGATCACCGGCTCGCAATCCGCGTCCAGATAGAGAAAGACGGACACCTCGCCATCTTCGGCGACGCCTTCCGGCAGCTGACGCCTGGGCAACAGCAGCTCGCCATATTCCCCCGCGGCCAGCCAGGCGCCTCTGTCTTCGAGCTCAACGACGGTGAGGGTGTTCATCTTGCCAATCTGTAACATGGTGATCTCTTCTTTCAATATCCGGATGGGCCTGCAGTTCATGGCCCGTAATAGTGCGCACCGCCCCTGTCGCCGGCTGAGGGAAGACAAGGGCTCAGGTTTTTCATGCAGGCGCGCATGTTACCCCAGAGCCGTGACAGGACCTAGTCCCTTGCCCGCTTCCGCGCAGGATTTTCACCTCGGTGTGACCCTGGCCTGGCGATATTAGCAGCACTCGGTCGCCCCTTGGCTGCAAATAACCCCACTTTTAGGTAGACTTCGCGGCCGTCAAACCCAGAGGAAGCGTTGATGAACCCAGCCACTCGTACTCGTCATCTCAATCAATGGCTCCAGAGTCACAGCCAGCAGGACATGAGTTACCCGGCCCTGCACGGCTTCCTCTGCGCCCGTCTGACGGGGCCGACCGCCCCTGACTGGCAAGATCCGCTGGCCGGGCTGCTGCCCCATGACGCAACGCTGGATGAGAAGAGTGCCGAGGCGCTGTACCATCTGATCGCCGAGCTGGAGGCCCAGGCCGACGACACCCAGCTGGCCCTGCCGAGCCAGTGTCGCCTCTCCACCGACAATCCGGATCAGGTATTCGAGCAGAGCCATCCCCTCGGCCAATGGAGCTACGGCTTCAGTCAAGGGGTGGCCCGCTGGCCCACGCCGACGGATCTGAACGATCCCGCCACTCGCTACCGCTTCAGCCTGGTGGCAGAGCTCTGCCTGTTCCGTGACAGACCCATGGCCCAGATGCTGTACCAGGCCGCGGCCAGCGAGCTGCCCTTCCTGGATTTTTGCAAGCGCCAGCGCCAGCAGATGAAGACGGCCCTCAATCTCCTGCTGACCCTGGATCAGGACGAGGCACAGCATGAAGAAGAACCCCTTCTCGACAACGAACAGACCCGCCAGTGGCAGCAGTGGTTCGAGCAGGCGGCGCAGTGCCGCGATCCCCTCACCCGCCTCTCCTGGTTTGACCGCATCATTGCCGATGCCAGCCCCCTGTTCGACGAGGCCTTCTGGCAGCAGCACGCAGGCCGCGGCTGGAGCGCCCCGGAGGCCCGACCCCTGATCGCGGCCCAGGCGGGCCGGGCCGATTGCCTGCTGCGACTGGGGCAGCAGGAGCAGGCGCGCCACGCATACCTGGCCCTGCTCGACCTCTGTCAGGCCGACGAGCCCGGCTGTCGTCATCCCCTCTCCAGTCTCTATGCCTGGCAAGGGGATTGGACCTCCCTGCAGGGGCTGCTGGTGCGCTTCAATGAGGCCTCCTGCTGGCTGCGCTACAACAAGGCGCTGATGGTGTTTGCCACCGAAGGCGAGCAGGCGGCGCTGCCCCATCTGGTCGCCGCCCTTGACGCCAACCCCCATGTACCCGCCACCCTGCTGGGCCAGCGCAGGCTACCCAAGCAGGAACCCCGCCACTGGCAGGGGGGAAGCCGCGACGAGGCCGCGCTTTATGCGCTCCAGAGCCGCGAGGCCTGGCTTGCTCATAATGCCTTGATCTGGCTGCGTAAAAGTGTAACCAACAAGGCCAGTTGAGACCCTGGTTGCCGGATCCGTAGCGCAACACGTGCGCAAACGCACATTTTTCTGATGCCCGTTCAGACAAATGCCCTTGTGTTACGTATCATCAAGGTCAAAGTATCAAAAGAAACTGCACCCGATGCAGCCGCCACAGCAGGATGTCATATGTCGAAGATCATAGAGCTGCTCGCGCACTATCCTCCCTATCAGCTGGTTCATGCCGCTGAAATGGTGCGCGATACCTTTGAACAGTTTTACCAGCAGCGGTACCAGCTGACGGTGCCCCAATGGCGCCTGATGATGGTGCTCGGCCCCCACTATCCCATCAGTCAGAAAGAGCTGGTGGAGGCGAGCGGGATGGACAAGGTGCGGATCTCCCGCGAGATCCACCGTCTGGTGGAGAAGGGTATTCTGTTCACCGAGAGCAGCGCCCAGGACAAGCGCATCAGTCTGGTCTCCTTCACCCCGGCGGGGCTCACCCTGTTCCAGCAGCTCAAGACCGAAGCTGGCAGCTGGCAGCACACCCTCACCGACTATTTGCCCGCCGAGGCACGTCAGAGCATACGGCTGCACCTGCAAAGCGTGAGCGACGCCATCGAACAACTCCACCTGCTGGACAGCGAGCAACAATCATGAACCTGACCCGCTTTGCCACCATGGATATCAACATGCTGCTGAGCGTGGTCAACATGCAGCTTCGTGATCATTACGCTGATCTGGACGATCTCTGCCGGGCGCAGGATCTCGACAAGGAGGCCCTGATCGCACGGCTGGCCGGCGGCGATTTCCACTACCAGCCTGATCAAAAGCAGTTCAGATAGGGATCCGGATCACAAGCTGTCGCATGGCGCTGGCCGTGGCGGCAAAAACTGCTAAGGTGAGTGCACCCCCGCTGGACCATGGGCCTGAGGTATGGATACATCAGGCTGTCACAGAGGGCGGTTAGCCTTATTTCGCTCACCATCAGCCAAGGACGACCCCATGATCCTGACCCGACAGACCAGCCTGATCATCATCAGCGCCCTCTTCACGATCAGCCTCTTCTCACCCCATCTGCCCCAGAGTACAGAGCAGTGGCTCAGCAGCCTGCTGCTGGGATCCCTGGTCGCGGTCTGCCTGCTGGTCGGCAGCGGCTGCCGTCGCTTTATCTGGGATTGAAGAGTGGCGTCCGCCATCTGAAAGCAACAACGCAGCCTGATGGCTGCGTTGTTGTTTCACGACCTGGATGAGCAGGCAGGCGTCACGGCATCAGTATGCCAGGGTTTCCAGCTGCTCCTTGGCCTGCTCGATGCCCTTGGCCTGTGCCTCGGGACCCATGCCCATGCCTTCGGCATAGATGAAGTCCACTTCCTTGATGCCGATGAAGCCCAGCACGGTGCGCATGTAGGGGGTCACCAGATCGGTGGCATTGCCCACATGCATGCCACCACGGGGGCTGACCACCAGGGCGCGGGTGTTCTCCACCAGGCCGACCGGGCCGGTCTCGGTGTAGCGGAAGGTAACGCCGGCACGGGCCACCAGATCGATCCAGTTCTTCAGCTGGGTCGGAATGTTGAAGTTGTACATGGGGGCTGCGATGATCACCAGATCGCTCGCCTTGAGCTCGGCCACCAGCTCGTCGGACTGGGCCAGCACGGCCAGCTGACGCTCGTTGAGGTTTTCGCCACCGCGCAGGCCCATGGCCAGCTCGCCGTCGAGCACCGGCAGATTCAGGGTTGCCAGATCACGCACA
Source organism: Aeromonas sp. sif0611 (assembly GCF_019218845.1). NCBI lineage: Bacteria > Pseudomonadati > Pseudomonadota > Gammaproteobacteria > Aeromonadales > Aeromonadaceae > Aeromonas > Aeromonas sp. sif0611. The sequence continues at coordinate 76,699 of NZ_JAHUWU010000004.1, forward strand.
GTGACGCTGTCACCCTGGCGCTCGACCAGGTAGCCGTCGATCAGGGCGTTGGATTGGGAATACTGGCCCAGGATGCTGGACTTGAGAACGAGGATGTTGGCCATGGTGAAACTCCATTTGGTTGTCGGTTGAACAGCTTGGCTGTCGATGGAGGTCACTATAAAGATTGAGTTTCAAGGCGGATAGCGAAAATAGATGCTCAAGTTATTCAAATATTTTGATGATTGCGCACTTCCTCGCCAGCAGGGTATTCACCAAGCACCCCGGCCTTGGCAGAACAAACGATTGCCGTTATGATCCGCCGCACTTTTTTTAAGTGACCCGGATCCCATGGCACCCTCCCGCAGGCACTCCCCCTTTGCCGGTGCAGTCTGGATGATGGTGGCAGGCCTCTGCTTTGCCGCCGTCAACAGCCTGAGCCAGTTTGTCAGCTTCAAGCTCGGCCTCCCCTCGACCCAGGTCGCTTTTCACCAATACCTGGTCGCCCTGATCTGCCTGCTGCCCTGGCTCGTTCGTCACGGCCTGCGCCAATCCCTGATGACCAACCAGCTGCGGCTGCACCTGCTGCGCGTCGCCCTGGCAGTCATCGGCATCCAGTTCTGGCTCTGGGCGCTGGCGGTGCCCGTGCCCATCTGGCAGGGCATAGCACTCTTGATGACCTCCCCCCTGTTCGCCACCCTCGGCTCCGCCTTGCTGCTCAAGGAGCAGGTGAGCCGGGCACGCATCCTGGCCACCCTGGCGGGCTTTGTCGGGGCCATGTTGATCCTGGCCCCCTGGACCGATGACTTCAGCTGGGCTTCCCTGCTGCCGGTGGCGGCCGCCCTGTTCTGGGCCGGTTACTCCCTGCTGGTGCGCTATCAGGCGGCGAGCGAATCGTCCCACACCATAGTGGTCTACCTGCTCATCTTCAGCACCCCCTTCAACGCCATGCTGGCCCTGCCGGAATGGCAGTGGCCAAGCGAGATCCAGTGGCTGCTGGTGGCGGCCTCCGGGGTGCTGTCGGCCCTGGCCCAGATGTCCATCGCCCGCGCCTACAGCGTGGCCGAGGCCTCCTTCGTGCAACCCTTTGACTTTGCCAAGCTGCCCATGAACGTACTGGCGGGCTGGCTGGTGTTTGGCTGGGCGCCTCCCGGCCGATTGTGGCTCGGCGCCGCCATCATCATAGGCGCCATCACGCTGCTGACCCATCTGGAGCAGCGCGCCCACAAATCCGTTTCCTGAGGTACGCCATGCGTGCCTCTTTTTTTTACTCACTCGGGTCAGCAACCCTGACCATGGACATCAGGAGAGATCAGATGTTTGGAACCGCCACCCGCCCCGCTGCCACCCGTGCCCTGCTGCTCGGTTCAGGCGAACTCGGCAAGGAAGTCGCCATCGAGCTGCAACGCCTTGGCATAGAAGTGATTGCCGCCGACCGCTACGCCAATGCTCCCGCCATGCAGGTTGCCCACAAAGCCCACGTGCTGGACATGCTCGATGGTGCCGCCCTGCGCGCCCTGGTGGCCGAGGTCAAGCCCGACCTTATCATCCCCGAGATTGAAGCCATCGCCACCGATACCCTGGCGCAGCTTGAGCAGGAAGGGGTCAGGGTCGTGCCCAACGCCCGCGCCACCCAGCTCACCATGAACAGGGAGGGGATCCGCCGCCTCGCCGCCGAAGAGCTGGGCCTGCCCACCTCTTCCTACCGCTTCGCCCAGAGCAAGGAGGAGTTCGTCGCCGCCGTCGAGGCCATCGGCCTGCCCTGCGTGGTGAAACCCGTGATGAGCTCCTCCGGCAAGGGCCAGAGCCTGCTGCGCGATCTTGCCAAACTGGACGAGAGCTGGACCTATGCCCAGGAGGGTGGCCGCGCCGGTCGTGGCAAGGTGATAGTCGAAGGCTTCGTCCCCTTCGAGTACGAGATAACCTTGCTCACGGTGCGTGCCGTCGACGGCATTCACTTCTGCGATCCCATAGGCCATCGTCAGGAAGACGGTGACTACCGCGAATCCTGGCAGCCGCAAGCCATGAGCGAGCTGGCGTTGGCCCGCGCCAAAGAGGTCGCGGCCAAGGTGGTCGAGGCCCTCGGCGGTCATGGCCTGTTCGGGGTGGAGCTCTTCATCAGGGGCGACGAGGTGTGGTTCAGCGAAGTGTCACCCCGCCCCCACGACACCGGCATGGTGACGCTGATTTCCCAGGATCTCTCCGAGTTTGCCCTGCACGTACGGGCCATTCTGGGGCTGCCGATCGGCACCATCACCCAGTTCGGGCCGAGCGCCTCCGCCGTGGTGTTGCGGGAAGGCCACAGCCAGAACATACGCTATGGCGCCATTGGCGAGGCTCTGGCTCTGGTACCGGGTGCCCAGTTGCGTCTGTTCGGCAAACCCGAGATCGCCGGTCGCCGCCGTCTCGGCGTGGCGCTGGCCCGGGGCGAAGATTGCAATGAAGCGGTCGAACAGGCCAAGGCGGTCGCCGCCCGGGTCGAGGTGCTCTTCTAGACCGCTCTCTTTGTCACGTAAAAACAAACGTTTATCTGCGTGATCCGGCGCAAGGGGCAGGCTTCTGCCCCTTTTCCATTGAAGCGCCGGGCTTATAATCCCCCCTTCACCTATGTCAGGAGTACAAGATGTTAACTGCCGTGATCTTCGATATGGATGGTGTTCTGATCGACTCGGAACCCTTTTGGCAACGGGCCCAGATGGCCGTCTTCTCCGAGCTGGGCCACTTCCACACCGAGGAGGACTGCAACTCCACCATAGGGGTGCGCATCGATCAGCTGGTGGCCCACTGGTATCGCCTGCGCCCCTGGAACGGCCCGACCCAGGAAGAGGTGGTCCAGCGCATCCTGGATCAGGTGATAGCGCTCATCCTGCAGGAGGGTCAGGCCAAGGCCGGCGTGCTGGAAGCCCTCGACCTCATCGAGGCGCAAGGGCTCAAGATCGGGCTCGCCACCTCTTCCCCCTTCACCATGGTGGAGGCGGTGCTCGGCAAACTCGGCATCCGGGATCGCTTCATGGCGGTCCACTCCGCCGAGGTGGAGCGCTTTGGCAAGCCCCACCCGGATGTCTATATCCACGCCGCCGAGAAGCTAGGCGTCGAACCCGTGCACTGTCTGGCCATCGAGGACAGCTTCACCGGCCTGCTGGCGGCCAAGGCGGCCTCCATGAAGGCGCTGATCGTGCCGGACCCGGCCCTGGTCGGCGATCCACGCCTCGCCATCGCCGATCACCAGCTGCATTCGCTCGCCGAGCTGGATGCCGACATGCTGGTCCGCTGGGTGGCTTGAATCCATCCGGGACCAAGGGCGTGTCGGATCAGAACATCGGGGCACCGTGCATCCCTTGAACCCTGTCATAAACGTGCGCCCGCTCGCGGTTGGGCCGCCTCTTGCCGACTAGAATCAGGGAGAGAGGCGGCCCAAGGGCCCGAGGAGGTCACCATGATCGAATACATCAGCAAGCGCATCGTCTGCCCGCACTGCGGCCACCACACCCGGGTCGAGCTGGATGCCAGCCAGGGGGATCAGGAGTTCTACGAGGATTGCATGGCCTGTTGCAATCCGATCCACCTGCGATTGCACCGGGATGACGCTCGCGACTGCCTGCAGCTGTTTGTGGATGCGGACGACGAGCAGATGTTCTGATTGCCGTTTCGATGGCTCGGCCTGCATGAAGCAGCCTGTGTCATCGGGTGCATACGTGATGGCGTCGCCCTGCGCTGGGGATGAGGACTGCGACGCCATGCTGTCGAATCCAGGCTCGCTTCTCCTCAGGTACCTGAGCCCCTCAAAATGATCCCATAGAAAAAAGCCCCTCGGAGAACCTCAAATCATCCTGAAGTTCGCCAAGGGGCCTTGTCGCTTATGTGATGGTTGTCGGCTCATGGATGTGCCAGACACTCGAAGTGTAGGTCCGGTTTCATCCTTCGGCCAGCGTCAGACAGCCAGGCTCCGTGAGACACAACAGGCCAAGGGGTTGCCGGCCACACCGGGCATAGTGTTTATCCTCGCCACAGGGTTCTCCTGTTCATCGCTTTGGGCCCGTCATCTTGATGGGCTTCTTCTAGCTCAGCCGCTGCAAGATGCGGACACAGGCCCATGACGGCCGGGGTTCTGCGCTGACTGAAGCCTTTACAGCCACGGATAGGACAGGTCCCCATGATGCAGGTCCAGTTTGAGGGGTGAACGCAGGCGGATCAGGCTGACTGGCGCGCCGCCAGCACCCGCTCCACCGTGTCGACGATGGCCTGGGTCTGGGGATCGATCTCGATATTGGTCTGCCAGCCCGCCTTGATCCAGCCCAGGTTGGTGCGGGCCAGGGTCTCGGGAATGAGGTTGACGCAAAACTCGCTGCCGCGCACCTCGCCTATGGTCAGGCTGATACCGTCGATGCCGATGTAGCCCTTGGTCAGCACGTATTTCATCAGTTCGGGGGCGAGGCGGTACCACACCTGGCGATTGTTGGGGGTGTCGATGACCGAGGTCACCTCGGCCGTGCCCATGATGTGGCCGGACATGGCATGGCCGCCAATCTCGTCGCCAAAGCGGGCGGCCCGCTCCACATTTACCTTGTCCCCTACCCCGAGCGCACCGAGGTTGGTCAGGCACAGGGTCTCCTGCATCAGATCGAAGCTGACCAGGTCCCCCTCCACCCGGGTGACCGTCAGACAGCAGCCGTTGTGTGCCACAGAGGCGCCAAGCGCCAGCCCCTCACCCCAGGCCGGGCTCGGCATGCGGATCACATGGGTGCGAAAGTTGGGTAGCTCTTCGATGGCCACCAGTTCGGCGGTTCCCTGTACTATGCCGGTGAACATGTCTCGTCTCCACGCTGTAATAAAATTGTCGGCAGGTTACCCCCGGCCACAGTGCAAGACAAGGGTGCCGGCTGACAAGGCGGGCCCCGATCGTTATAGTGACCCCATTCAATCCAGGCTTAACGAGGAAACAAAAATGCAGGTATATCAGTGCTGTGAAGCCATTCGCATCGCCTACAACCAGATAGGCTCAGGTGAACAGGGATATGTGCCCCAGGCCATCGCCGCCAGCATACGGGCGCTCAACGCCGTGGCAAGCGACGACAGGGTGCCTGCGGATCTGCGCGAGCAGGCCGCCTACGCCGCCGCTAACCTGCTGATCAGCGATCACGAGGACGCCTGATCCCGGGTAGAAATGCGCCGCCAACCTTCCCCGTTGGCGGATTTTCAGGCTAGAATGACACCCCCGCGCTTTGTTTCTTCCTGCCGAGGAGACCAAAGCCCCTCTCATTTACCCGTTCTTTTCTCTTTTATCTGATCCACTCGGAGGTGTCAGTGCAACGTTATTGGACCGAGGCGAAGCAGCTCGTTCGCCTAGCCAGCCCCATACTGGTGGCCCAGGTGGCCCAGATCGCCATGAACTTCGTCGATACCGTGATGGCGGGTCAGGTCAGCGCCGTGGATCTCGCCGCCGTGTCGGTGGCCTCCAGCTTCTGGCTGCCGATCATCTTGCTGGTGCAGGGCATCATCATGGCGCTCACCCCCATCGTTTCCCAGCTCAACGGGGCCCGCAAGCGGGACGAGATCCGCCCGGCCGTGCACCAGGGCTTCTGGCTGGCGCTGATGGTGACCCCCATCGCCATGCTGGCACTCTACTTCAGCCCGCTGGCGTTGCAGTTCATGGACGTGGATCCCGTGATGGCGGAGAAGACCGCCGGTTACCTGCACGCCATCCTGTGGGGCCTGCCCGCCTTCGTGCTGTTCCAGGTGCTGCGCAACTTCAGCGAGGGGCTCTCCCATACCATGCCCACCATGGTGATAGGGTTTGTCGGGCTGGCGGTCAACATCCCCGCCAACTACATCTTCATCCACGGCCACTTCGGCATGCCGAAACTCGGCGGCGTCGGCTGCGGCGTGGCCACCGCCATCGTACTCTGGGCCATGCTGCTGGCGATGATCGCCTACGTGAAGCTCTCCCCCCACTTCAAGAAAATCAACCTGTTCGCCCAGCTGGCACGCCCCAACGGCAGCCGGATCTGGCGCCTGTTTCGCTTAGGGTTCCCCATCGCCATGGCCATCTTCTGCGAGGTAACCCTGTTCACCGTGGTGGCACTGATGCTGGCCCCCTTCGGCGCCGAAACGGTGGCAAGCCACCAGATAGCGCTGAACTTCTCCAGCCTGGTGTTCATGCTGCCGCTCTCCATTGGCGTCGGCGTGACCATCAGAGTCGGCCACAGCATAGGGGAAGGCCAGCCGGAGCAGGCCCGGGTCGCCGCCCGCACCGGTCTGATGCTGGGCATGGCGGTGGCCGCCGGTACCGCCGCCCTGACGGTGTTGCTGCGCGAGCCCATCGCAGGCATCTATACCGATGATCTCCAGGTGATCACGCTGGCCGCCACCCTGCTGTTCTTCGCCGCCATCTACCAGATCTCCGATTCGGTGCAGGTGGTGGCCGCCGCCGCCCTGCGCGGCTACAAGGACACCCAGGCGATCTTCTACATCACCATCATCGCCTACTGGGGCATGGGGCTGCCCACCGGCATGATCCTGGGGCTGACCGACTGGATGGTGCCGCGCATGGGGCCGCAGGGTTTCTGGGTCGGCTTCATCGTCGGCCTCACCGGCGCCGCCCTGATGCTGGGGGCGCGGCTGAGGTTCATCTATGGCCGTTTCGCGAGCCCGGAGGCCTGCACCGCGCTTTCCCGGGCCCAATAAAGGGCGCCACGACGCCGCTCAATCGAGCTGCTCGCCTGCAAAATCAACAGGCTGCGCAAGAACTGGGCAAACAGTCTCCTTTGTGCATGTCCCTTGTTGACAGCCTTTAGGGGCATGGGTAGTATGCCGACCACGCAAGCGACGTCGTGTTCGCTTGCATGATGAAAAGCGGGTTTATAGCTCAGTTGGTTAGAGCACTACCTTGACATGGTAGGGGTCGTTGGTTCGAATCCAATTAAACCCACCACTTTTCGCGATGCGTCCTTAGCTCAGCTGGTTAGAGCACCACCTTGACATGGTGGGGGTCGGTGGTTCGAATCCACTAGGACGCACCATCACGACACTGTTATGCGTCCTTAGCTCAGCTGGTTAGAGCATCACCTTGACATGGTGGGGGTCGGTGGTTCGAATCCACTAGGACGCACCATAACAGTTTGAATAAATTGCAGATGTGGGTTTATAGCTCAGTTGGTTAGAGCACTACCTTGACATGGTAGGGGTCGTTGGTTCGAATCCAATTAAACCCACCACTCCCCTGCAAATGAAAAAGCCGCATCGCGCACCCTGCGTCCTTAGCTCAGCTGGTTAGAGCATCACCTTGACATGGTGGGGGTCGGTGGTTCGAATCCACTAGGACGCACCAAATTTGAAAAGCCCGCTCCTTGAGCGGGCTTTTTGCATTCTGACGTTGCCCTGCCCTCCCGGTCATTCTGACCCGGATCAGCCCCGGCTGCGGGGACTGGCTCGCTAGAAGAGATCCAGCTGCTGGCCGCAGATCCGGTCGAACGACTCGCCGATGAAGGGGAGGATGGCGTCGGCGATGGGCCTCAGCTGCTTATCGATGTAGTGCTCGTAGTCGATGGCGCTGCGCCTGTACTCCAGCGGCTCTGGGCCGTTGAGGGTCATCAGATAGGCGATGGTGCCCCTGTGCTGATAGCGCTGGGGCAAGCCGCGACGCAGGTTCTCTTCGTCCGCCAGGCGCGCCGCCCGCACGTGGGGGGGCACGTTCTTCTGATACTCCTCGAGTTTTTGGCGCAGCCGCTTGCGGTAGATGAGCAGATCGTCGTGCAGGCCAGCACGGGTCTCATCCACCATGGTGCGCACATAGCCGCAGGGATCTTCATCGTGAAACACCAGCTCATAGAGGCGGGTCTGAAACTGCTTGGCCAGCATAGTCCAGTCGGTGCGCACCGATTCGAGCCCCTTGAACACCAGCTGCTCACTCCCCTCCTGCCCCTCGCCGCCGACCAGGCCGGCATAGCGCTTCTTGCTCCCCTTCTCCAGCCCGCGGATGGTCGGCATCAGGAAGCGGCGGTAGTGGGTCTCGTATTCGATCTCGAGATAACAGGGCAGATCGAACTCGCGCCTGATCAGCGCCGTCCAGTTGTCGTTGATCATGGTGGCCAGCTCACGGCCAATCTGTTCGGCCTGCTGCGGGTTGGTCTCCCTGTTCAGGTGAACGAAGGTGGAGTCGGTGTCACCATAGATCACCTCGAACCCCTTGGCCTCTATCCACTCCCGGGTCTGCTGCATGATGCTGTGACCACGCAAAGTGATCGATGATGCCAGCCTGGGATCATAGAAGCGGCAGCCCCCCGATCCCAGCACGCCGTAGAAGGAGTTCATGATGATCTTGATGGCCTGAGAGAGCGCCTTGTTGCTGGCCGCCTTGGCCCTATCCCGCGCCGCCCAGAGGGTAGCGATGAGATCCGGTAGAAAGTGCCGCTCGCGGGAGAAGAGGGCACCGCGAAATCCGGGAATAGCCTGTTCGGGGTGCTGCAACCCCTCCACCAATCCCATGGGATCGATGCAGAAGGTGCGGATGATGCTGGGGTACAGGCTCTTGAAGTCGAGCACCAGCACGTGGCGATAGAGGCCGGGTTTGGAATCCATCACATAGCCGCCGGGGCTCGCCAGCCCCCCGTCGGCGGGCAGATTGGGGGCCACGTAGCCGCCGCGATGCAGCCGCGGCAGGTAGAGGTTGGTAAAGGCGGCCACAGATCCCCCCACCCGGTCGAGCTCGAGACCAGTGAGGGAGGCGCGCTCTATGGCAAAGGGGATGAGGTGGCAGTAGTCGAAGATCTCCCACACCAGCTTGCAGTCTTCCAGGTTGTAGCGGGCCAGCGCCTCCTTGTCGGAGTGGAACAGCTCGGTGATCTTCTCCCCCCGGTTCGCCACGTCCTCGATATCCTTGCCGCGACCGAGCAACTCGCTGGCCACCGCATCCAGGCTGTAGCTGGCAAACTGCCAGGTGGCGCTTTTGAGAGTATCTATGCCATCGAGCACCATGCGCCCAGGGATGATGACGTTGCCGGTCTGGGGATCCCCCCGCGACGAGCGCCAGAAGCAGAGCTCGCGCCCTCGCCCCAGCCGCAACCGCCGCTTGCCCAGTTCGGCGCGGCGCAGCAGCAGGCGAAAGTCGAAGTTCACCACGTTCCAGCCGATCACCAGATCCGGATCGTGCAGAGTGAACCAGCTCTCCAGCGCGCCGAGCAGGGCGCTTTCATCCGCCACCCACTCGACCTGAGTGCCCCAGCTGTCGGCATCCGCCTCCGGGTTGCCTATCATGATGACCCGCGCATCCTGCTCGCTGTAAAGACCGACCGAGAAAAGCGCCCCGTCCATGGCACACTCCACGTCCAGCGACACCCAGGAGAGGGTCGGCGTCACCGCCTGGGGCGCGCAGCGCGCCTCGTTGACCTCCCAGTAGCCCTGCCTGCCCCCCTTCTTCACCGCCCGGCCATCGAAGCGCACGCCAGCGGTGATGAAGCGCTCCATCAGGAAGCGCTCCGGCAGCCGGATATCCGCCTCGAAGTGCTCCAGCCCGCGAATGAGCAGCAGCTCGATGGCACGGTGAAAGGCGCTCAGGGTGGCAAAATAGCAGCCCACCACAGGGCGGCCATCGAAGGTGTGCATGGGCAGGCGGCGAAACCGCCCGCTCACTCCGGCGCCCTTGAACAACTCAGCGGCTTCGGCCATATGGCTCTGTGGCAGGAAGAAGACCGGCTCCTGCCCCGGTACCACCAGTCGCACCGGCCCCTGGGCACTCCAGAGCCACATCACGATTTCGGTCGTGGCAGCCTGCCCGTTGCGGCCACGCACGTCCCGACCGTGGCGGGTCAGGATAAAACCGTCGAGCGGCGGGGTGGCGGGAACGGGGGGCTGGGTCGCAGTCATGAAGAATAGGGGGTCGGCCTTGGGATGGGACTATTGTACGTTCATACAGTGCCCGGCCGCAATTCCCCCGCGTCATGGGGCGGCCTGGCGCCTTATGGGGATTGGGTCTGCCATCTGCGGCCGGATTGGTGCATAGTCAGGCTATCATCCGTCCATTGCGTCCTTTCATGGCACTTGGAGCATCATGCGCATCGCCCTCCTTATTCCCCTGCTGGCCCTGGGCCTTGGCGCCTGCAGCAGCTCGGACACCGGCCAGGGCGTCCGGGGGCCTGTCCCCTCCCCTTGGTGGTATCAGGATTACTACTACTATTGGGACGACTACTACCCTTGGTGCTGCGACAACCAGGGGGAGTTCGACGAGCTGATCAAGAAGTGGTGGAGCGGGCTCGATCCGGAGCGCCAGCAAGAGATCAGGGAGAAGTATCAGGATTGGCAGGAGAACCCTGGCCAGCCAGACGTAGCCGCCCTGCGAGGGGATCTGGCGACCCGCTGGAATGCCATGACGCCGGCGCAGCAACAGGCGCTGCGTGACAACCGGCAGAACAGACCCAGCATCAGCAACCCGGACAACTCCCCCCGCTCACCACTGGACGACAGAGGCGGCACTCTCCCCAGGACCGAGAATGGCCTGCTAGCCCCCGGGGTGCTGCCCAAGGCCGACTACGGTTTGCTGACCCCCTCCACTCAGCCCAAGGTGGATGCCAGACCCCACCTCCCTCGCACCATGACCACGCCGGTGCGCACCCCCACCGTCAGACCGGCGATAAGACCCGGCTTCGCCCCCATGAGAAGCTTCCCGGCGATCCGCCGCCGTTAGGGCGAAAACCTTACGCCATCAACCCATTGCAAGGAGCACGACATGACGCAACAGTGGCAACGTATTTCCTCCCGCCTCACCGATGTGGGCGGCATCCCGGTGGCCCGCGCCCTCCCGGTCAAGGAGCGACGCACCATAGGGCCCTGGTGCTTTCTCGACCACATAGGGCCGACCCGCTTCGCCCCCGACGCCCCCGGGCTGGACGTGGGGCCCCATCCCCATATCGCCCTGCAGACCTTCACCTGGATGCTGGCGGGGGAGATCCTCCACCGGGACAGCCTGGGCAGCGAGCAAGTGATCCGCCCGGGCCAGGTGAATCTGATGACCGCCGGACGGGGCATAGCCCACACCGAGGAGTCCCTGGCCGGCCACCCCGACTTGCACGCCGCCCAGCTCTGGATAGCTCTGCCCGAGGCGGATCAGCACACCCCGCCCCGCTTCGATCACTACCCGAGACTCCCCCGCTGGCAGCAAGAGGGAATCGATCTCACCCTGCTCATCGGCGAGCACAGCGGCCAGCGCGCCCCCACCCTGCACTTCTCCCCCATCCTGGGGCTGGATCTGCACGCCCCACAGGGGGGAGAAATCACCCTCTCCCTGGATCCCGCCTTCGAGCACGGGCTCTTCCCCTTGCAGGGAGAGGCGACCATAGCAGGGGAAGCGCTCGCCCCAGAGCAGCTCCTCTATCTGCCACCGGGCACCCGGGCGCTGAGGGTGACACTCGGCCCAGACACCCGCCTGCTGCTCATCGGCGGCGAGCCCCTGACTAAGCCGCTGCAGATCTGGTGGAACTTCGTGAGCTTCAGCCCCGAGGCCATTCGCACCGCCGCCGCGGATTGGGAGAGCGGTCACCCCCGCTTCGGCGAGGTGGTGGGTTACGTTGGGCCGCGCCTAGTCGCTCCGCCCCTTGCCGGGCTCTGAGCCCGACAAGACAGACTTACCGTAACGGCACATATCGAATCGAGAGCTGCCTGCAGACCTGCCAGACGTGGAATCGATCGTTTCAACACGGCCGGTAGCGGGCGTTCTTGGTGAGCAGCAAGGATTGTTTATGGATTTATCACCCTTCTATCACGCCAGCGCAGCTGTCTCCGTCCAGATACTCTTCGGATACCGCTTTGGGCACTGGGGATATGGCGGCCTCATGGGGTGCATATGGTTTGTCGCACGAGAGCAGACACAGGCAGAATATAGATGGATAGCGCTGTTCGGGCAGGGGCGAAGGATTAACATGCCTTGGTGGGGAGGATTCGATCCCAGCGTCTGGGAACTGGGGAGTGTGCTGGATTTTCTGGTGCCGATCGCCGTGTGTACACTGGTGTTTGTGGTTGCACGCCGAACCAGCAGGCAGACTTGCGGAGCCGGCTTGTGAAGTGGCAACCATGTTCCCGGCTGATCCACCACTTAAACAAAGAGGGGCACATAGCCCCTCTCGTCATTGCAACCCCTTTGCACAACCAGCCTGATAGAGGTCGGTGCCCTGACACAGGGAAAGTAGACAGGAGGCGCGCCTCAAGTGCGCATCAGAACTCCTCTTCCTGCTCGGCCTTCAGCCTGGCACGACGGGCCATGGCCTCTTCCTGTGCACTCTCGATCTCGTGCAGCACCCCATCCACATCGATGGCCTCGGCACTCTCCTCGAACAGGCCGGTCAGCTCGGTTTCAGGGCCGAGCTTGCCATCTTCGAACAGGGCCCACATCTCCCTGGCATAACGGGTCTTGAGCAGCTCGGGGGCATAGATGCCGTAGTAGTTGCGCATGTTGTTGACGTCCCGCTCCAGCATGGCCCTGGCCTGGTTGTTGGCGGCGGCATTCACCACCTGGGGCAGGTCGATGATGACCGGGCCCTGCTCGTCCACCAGCACGTTAAACTCGGAGAGATCCCCGTGGATGAGGCCGGCGCAGAGCATACGCACCACGTAGCGGATCACCTTGCCGTGATCGATGAGCGCCTGCTCGGGCGAGAGCGCCACGTCGTTGAGGCGGGGCGCGACGTTGCCGTCGGCGTCAGTGATGAGCTCCATCAAGAGCACGCCGTCCAGGCAGACATAGGGGGTGGGCACCCGCACGCCGGCGGCAGCCAGCTTGAACAGGGCATCCACCTCGGTGTTCTGCCACACCTCTTCGTGCTGCTTGCGACCGTACTTGGAGCCCTTCTCCATGGCGCGAGCATCGCGGCTGCCCCGCACCTTGCGCCCTTCCTGATAGACCACGGCCTGTTTGAAGCTGCGTTTGGAGGCCTCTTTATAGACTTTGGCGCAGCGGATCTCGTCGCCGCAGCGCACCACATAGACGTCGGCTTCTTTGCCGCTCATCAGCCGGCTGATGACATCGTCGACCAGGCCGTCATCAACCAGAGGTTGGATTCGATTTGGAATTTTCATGACCGCCCTTTTACCTTATTTGCACCTTGTTTGCACCTTGTTTGCGCCTGTTTGCACATGACGGGAGGCCAGACAGGGCCCCGCTTTGGTCCCCCACCGGCCACTTGCCGGGGGTGGCCTGGTGTGCCCCGCGCCAACCGCCTCTCCCTGGTTGTCAACACGACCCGCAAGGGAGCCCTGTGGTTCAATGCTCGGGGGGCAGCCCCTGGCGGATGCGCCGGATCCCCTCTTCGTAGAGACCATCCTCCCCTTCGTTATCCGCCCGGGTCTCGAAAATCTTGAGAAACCACATGTATTGCTCGGGGAAGCGGCCGAGCTGCTGCTCCACTGTGCGATTCATGGCGTTGACGTCCGCCTCCAGATCCAGGGTGGGATAAGGGTCGAACGGCGGCTCCACCTCGAGCCGGTAGCAGCCCTCATCCTCGTCATAGCAGGCCAGGATGGGCACGGCCCGGGCGCCGGTCAGCTTCACCAGCTTGGGCAGGGCCGGCAGGGTCGCCTTGGGGTGGCCGAAGAAGGGCACGAAGATGCTCGCCTCCCGGCCATGATCCTGATCCGGCAGATAGAAGAAGCTGTCGCCGCTGCGCAGGGCCTTGATGGCCGGCTTGATACCGACGCTGCGCTCGTAGACACGCCCGCCTTTGCTGCGCTCGCGGTTGATATACCAGTCGAACACCGCGTCCTTGGGGCTCTTCATCATGGTGCACAGGGGCACTCCCTCATCGGTCAGGTAGCGGCCTATCATGTCCACCGCCCAGGTGTGGGGCACCACGAAGATCATGGGGCGCCCGGCGGCCAGCTCGGCTTCGATATGCTCCCAGCCACGCACCTTGATCCGCCGTTTGAGGAAGGCGGGGCTGCGCCAGGTGAGCTCGCCAAAGCCCATGAAGGTCTTGAGGCCGACCCGGATGGACTTGAGCAGCAACCGCTCGCGCCCGGCCGCATCCAGCGCGGGGAAACAGATCTTGAGGTTGGTCTCGGCGATGTAGGCCTGCTTCCTGGAGAAGCGCAGCAACAGGGGGGCCAGGGCATCGGCCAGCTTGTCTCTGTAGCTGGCCGGGATCCAGGCCAGCAGGGAGAGCAGGGCAAGCGCCAGCCAGCTACCCCACAGACGGGGGTGCAGCAGACGCAGATGAAAGGAGGTGTCAAACACCGGATCTTGTGCGGACATGGTCGCCATCGAATCATCAAAACAGACCGTCATTTTAGTGATCCTGACATTTTTTTCTACCCGAGATCCCCCAAGGCGGGTCGCCAAGTCACTGATCAGACTAGTTAGAAATAAAAAGTGGCCCACATGGGGCCACTTATGAATGCGCATCAAGCTGCGGTTCAGGAATGAGGGCTGAGTCCCTTGCGGATGCGACGTATGCCCTCTTCATAGAGGCCGTCTTCCCCCTCCTGATCCTCGCGGGTATCGAAGATCTTGAGGAACCACATGTACTGTCCCGGGTGGCGAGTCAGCTGCCGCTCCACGCAATCGTTCATGCGGCAGGTATCGGCCATCAGGTCATCGCTCGGGTAGTCGGCGAAGGGGGCCTCGATCTCCAGCCGGTAGCAGTGCGCTGCCTCGTCATAGCAGGCCAGCACCGGCACCGCGCGGGCACCGGTCAGTTTGACCAGCCGTGGTAGGGCCGGCAGGGTCGCCTTGGGATGCTTGAAGAAGGGCACGAACAGGCTCGCCTCGCGACCATGATCCTGATCCGGCAGATAGAAGAAGCTCAGACCGGACTTGACCGCCTTGATCACCGGCTTGATGCCGGCGCTGCGTTCATAGACGCGGCAGCCATTCTTGGCCCGCTCGCGGTTGATGTGCCAGTCGAACACAGGGTTGCGGGCGCTCTTCATCATGGTGCACATGGGCAGGCCCCGCTGAGAGAAGTAGTAGCCCGCCGCATCGATGGGCCAGCTGTGGGGCACCACCAGGATCACCGGACGGCCGGCGGCTTGCTCGGCATCAATGTGTTCCCATCCGCTCACCTGGATGCGCTTCATCAGGTACTCGGGGCTGCGCACCGTGAACTCGCCGAACCCCAGCAGGCTCTTGAGGCCAACCCGGATCGAGGTCATCAGAATGGCGTCCCGCTCTGCCTCGCTCTGCTCCTTGAAGCAGATGGCGAGGTTGGTTCTGGCGATGTAGACCTGCTTCTTCGAGATCTTGAGCACCAGGGGCGCCAAGGCGTCAGCCAGCTTGTCACGCAAACGGGGCGGCACATAGGCGAGCACGCCGAGCACACCGAGGGCGAGCCAGCTCAGCCAGTAACGCGGGTGCAGCAAACGGGTCTGGAAGGCAGAATCAAACACGGGATCTTGGGAGGGCATGGGTACTATCAAACGGTGAAAGTGGGCAATTGCGGCCATCCTGACAGGTAATACCAGTGAAAACCACCTTAATATCACCTGAATGAGCGACTATTTGAGCCTTTTCACGAATTGACTGCAGGCTCCTGTCACCCTGTCGGTGACTGCCGCTCACTCCTTGAGCCAGGCCCTTATGCAGCAGACCCCGCCAGGCGGGGTCTGCTCGTTGATGAGACCGGCTGCACCTTAGCGACGCACGGGCTGATCCAGCATGCCGACCTGGCCCAGCGGCAGGAAAAACATCAGGTAACGCAGCACCACATAGCCGACGATCAGGGTCGCCGCACCCAGTTCCAGATAGGCCAGCTGATTGATCTGCGCAACATAGTCGACCGCCTCTGGCCACTGCGACAGCAACTGACCCACCTTGAACAGGGCGGTGGCGCCGATCACCAGGGGGAAGGTGAAGGCGGCATAACCCGGCGAGAACGGCAGGCGCAGCAGCTTGATGAAGGCTAGGTAGATGATGCCTGTCATCAGCACGGCTATCCCCAGCAGCACGGCCACCAGCAGCAGGGAGGGATCCTGGCTCACAGTCAGGTAGCCGGCGAGCGACAGGCTGGCAGGAGCCGCCAGGATGGCGATGGTGGGCTTGGCAGCATCCGGCACCTCGTGGCTGAAGATGAGGCGATAGAGCATCAGCGGCAGCATCAGGCCGTAGCAGGCCATGCCGAACCAGAGCAGGCCATTGGCCAGGGCAGCGAAGGGGCCACCCGGGTAGGCGACGTCGGCCACGATGATCCCCACCGGCGGCACGAACCAGCTCGGTACCATGTGGTGAATTTCAAACGCCTTGGCCCTGTGCCAGACGAAGGTGGCGAGGAACACCAGGTGAAGGATCACCGCAAACAGCCAGAGCCCCTGACCCAGGGTCGGGGCCAGCAGCCCGACCGCCTTGGAGACCACCATGGTTCCCATGGCATAGGTGGGCACCACGCTGCCCACCACGGGGTGAGCGAGATCCTGCCACAGCAGACGCGGGTGCAGCAGGAACTTGAAGGTGAGAACGAGGAGCAGCACGGCGGCGATAGCGGCCCCCAGCAGTTGCAAGCGGCCATCGAACTGACCGGCATTTTCCCAACACCAACCGAGGCTGGCGATCCCGAGTGCCAGCCCGGCCATGGGGGTCGGGGCGGCGGCAAGGGAGCGACGGGTGCGTGCGATCATGACTGGTACCCTCTTGTGGATGACGATGTGCATAGGATAAAGAGGGTCTATCGTTTACGATATCTAAATGAATTGAACCAAGCGTTTAGGAAAATCAAACAACATGAAACTGACCCTGCAACAACTCAAGGTGTTCGCCACCATAGCCCGCCACGGCAACCTGGGGGGCGCGGCCAGCGAGCTCTGCCTCAGCAAGGGGGCCGTCTCCCAGTCGTTGCAGGAGCTGGAGCGCCAGCTCGCCACCCCGCTGTTCGATCGGGTGCATCCGAGACTCCAGCTCAATAGCGAGGGGCGCCTGCTGCAACCGGCCGCCGAGGAGCTGCTGACCCGGATGCAGGAGATAGAGCAGTTGTTCAGTCCGGATGCCGAGCCGAGCGGCCAGCTGCGTCTGGGGGCCAGCCAGACCATAGGCAACTACCTGTTGCCTGCCCTGCTGGCGGGGAGTGCCCAGGCGCTGGGCGCCGCCCCCAGAGTGACCATCGCCAACACCCACTTGCTGTGCCACTCCCTCGCCCACTTCGAGCTGGATCTGGCTCTCATCGAGGGGGAGAACCATCACCCGGAGCTGGTGAGCGAGTTCTGGCTTGAAGACGAGATGCTTATCATAGCCCCGCCCCAGCACCCCCTGGCGGGGCAGCGGGATCTGCCCCTTCGCCTGCTCGCCGATGAGACCTGGGTGCTGCGCGAGCCGCAATCCGGTAGCCGCGAGCAGTTCGAGCAGCAGATCCAGCCCAGGCTGCCCCGCTGGCAGGCGGGGCTCGAGCTCAACACCCTCGAGGCAGTGATGCTGGCGGTGGAGAAGGGGCTCGGCATCTCCTTTATCTCCCGCCTCGCGGTCTCCGATCGCCTGCATAGCGGCCGCCTGGTGGCGCTCACCCCGAGCCAGAGCTTCCCCCGCCAGCTCTCCCTCGTCTGGCACAAGCAGAAGTTCCACTCCGCGGCCCTGCGCCGCTTCCTGGCCTTCTGCCGCGCCCAGACCCTGCCTGCCCCCTGAGCCGCCCCGGCTCAGGAACAGCACCAAAAACCCAGAGGACGCCGTGGCGTCCTCTGGAGTGCGGGAAAAAGAGTGGCGCTATCGGCCCGCACCATGCAGCCCCGTCTCGACCCAGCCAAGCACCCGCCGCGTCAAGGCATGGGGCAGCCAGGGAGAGTCCAGCAGCCGGTGGCGGATACAGTCGGTGAAATGATCCGCCTCGTGTTGCATGCCGCCTCCCTGCACCGGCAGGTAGATGTCCTCCGGCCAGGCGGCCGGCGGCGTACCGCCCTGCCAGCGAATGTGCTGGGGGTTCCACCACTTGCCCTCGATGACCAGGGTCCACTCCTCCCCCGAGAGCCAGGCTTCTCTGTCGAGATCTTCGGCGATGGAGGCGCCTAGCTCGGCCGAGAAGGGGCCGCCGAAGTTGAAGCGGGCCGCGAGGTCCACCTCCCCCGGTGCCCGTTCCAGCGCCACCTCGGGGGCCTTGGTCGCGAGCCCCAGTCGCTCGCAGAGGGCGGCATAGAGCCACAGCGGGTAGACCCCCACATCCCAGGCGGCGCCGCCGTCCAGGGCAGGATCGAACAGTTTGCCGACCCGGGGTGGGGCCGAGCCAAACGCCGCGCGCAGGTTGCGGGGCGCGGGCAGCAGAGGCAGCCGCTGCAGCAGGGCACGCATGGCGGGGAAACACATCACCTTCATGGCTTCCAGCAGCAACAGGCCGCGCTCATGGGCGAGTGCCACCAGGGCGTCCCAATCCCTCAACCGGGTCACCGCCGGTTTCTCCACCAGCACGTGCTTGCCCGCCAGCAGCATCTGCCTGATCAGAGCAGCGTGCTGTGGGTGGATCACCGCCACATAGACGGCCTCCACCTCGGGGCTCTCGGCCAGGGCCTGATAGCTGCCATAGGCAAACTCCAGCCCCTGCTCACGGGCGAACTCGTCGGCCCGCCCCTGATCCCGGGCGGCGATCGCCACCACACGCCCGCCCTTGGCGTACTGATTGACGTCGCGGCAAAAACGCCTGGCGATGGCACCCGCCCCGGCGATCCCCCAGCGCAGCAGTGGCGCGGTTCCCTGTGATTGCATCTTGTCTCCTCGTGTGGGTAATGGCCCCGGCCATCGGACGGGACAGCACCATCTGTTCGGGCTGTCCCTGCGGCTCAGGCCCTGGCCAGGCTGCGCAGCCAGCTTATCTCGTCACTCCAGATCGTCTCGTCTATGGTCTCGAGGATAAGCGGAATACCATCGAAACGGTGGTCGTTCATGATGTGGTGGAATACCGCCTCCCCGAGATTCCCCTCCCGCAGGCTGTGGTGGCGATCGACCCGACTACCGAAGGTACACTTGGCCCCGTTGATATGCATCCCCTTGAGGTACTCAAAGCCCACGATGCGGTCAAAGTCGGCGAACACGGCGACGCAGGACTCCGGGGTGCGCAGATCGTAGCCGGCGGCGAAG
Source organism: Aeromonas sp. sif0611 (assembly GCF_019218845.1). NCBI lineage: Bacteria > Pseudomonadati > Pseudomonadota > Gammaproteobacteria > Aeromonadales > Aeromonadaceae > Aeromonas > Aeromonas sp. sif0611. The sequence continues at coordinate 95,702 of NZ_JAHUWU010000004.1, forward strand.
GCGTGGCAGGTGTCAAAGCAGACGCCGACCCGGCTCTTGTCCTCCACCCCCTCAATCAGGGTGGCCAGGTGCTCGAACGACCAGCCGAGGTTGGTGCCCTGGCCGGCGGTGTTCTCGATCACTGCGGTAACCCCTTCGCTGCGTTCCAGCGCCCAGTTGATGGACTCGCTCACCAGTTTCAGGCTCGCCGCCTCGGGGATCTGCTTGAGGTGGCTGCCGGGGTGAAAGTTCAGATAGCAGAGCCCGAGCTGCTCGCAGCGTTTTATCTCGTCCAAAAATGCATCCCGTGACTTAGCCAGGGCATCGGGATCGGGGTGGCCCAGGTTGATGAGGTAGCTGTCGTGGGGCAGGATCTGCTCGGGGCGAAAGCCCCCCTTGTCGCAAGCCTGCTTGAAGGAGCGGATGCTGGCCTGCGACAGAGGCGCCGCCTGCCACTGCCGCTGATTCTTGGTGAACAGGGCGAAGGCGTTGGCCCCGATAGCCTGGGCACGGGCTATGGTGTTTTCCACCCCGCCGGCCGCACTGACGTGGGCGCCGATAAATTTCATCTTGTCTCCTCTGCGCGTTGCCATGTCCCCTCCCCGAACGTTGTAGGCGCGGGACAAGGTACATGGTGATGGGGCGTCATTATGCCCAAGCCCGCCCCTTGCGCCAAACCGGGATTGTCGAGATGACCCTGGTCATCTCGGCCACCTCTCTTGATCTCCCCTCCCACTTGTCGCTCTCCTTCTCCTGGTTAGGCCTTGTGGCATGCAGGTACCGCTGGCTTTGCTGACGAATATCACTGGCCCATGTTTTCTGTGCCATCAACCCGACCACCGGCTGGTCTGTGGCCGCCAACAGCAATAACTGGCTGGTATGCGCACGCTCCGACGACCAAAGGAGAGCATGAACCTCTCTGCCAGCACCAGTAACAGCGCATGTTGTTGTGCATGCACAGCCGTGAACCAGTAGACACCTTCCATCTCGGCGGGAACAGGGCAAGGCAGCGGGTCATGGCGTTCAACCTGGGCAGATTGTGCCTGTGCTCATTGGATGGGGTTGGTGAGTGGCCATGTGAAATTGCCCTGGGCCGATAACAAAAGATGGCGTCCACGGGCGGGAACAAGAGCTCAAAAAACTGAGTGATGTTCGGGAGCTTGCGTACAAGTGACAGACCCGAGGCTGGCCTTGTTTATTGGTGCATTCGCTGCTGAAATAGCCCCTTCATCGAGAAACGGCAAGGATCCATCATGATATTGGAAGTCGCCCCGCTGCAGATCATCCCGGGCCAGGCTGCCGCTTTCGAGCAGGCATTCGAGCAGGCCCAGCGCATCATCAGCACCCAGCCCGGTTACGCCGGTCACCAGTTGCAACGTTCACTGACCGATCCCCACCGCTACCTGCTGCTGGTGAACTGGCAACGGCTCGAGGATCATACCCAGGGATTTCGCGGCTCCCCTCAATACCAGCAGTGGAAGGCGCTGCTCCACCACTTCTACGATCCCTTCCCCACAGTGGAGCATTTTCAGGCCGTACAACCGTGATCAGCCAAGGATGAGCTTGGCCGATCACGGTTGCGGCATCACACCACCCCGTCGGCCAGCCGCTCGGCCCTGTGTGCGATCTGCGGCTCGGCGAAGGCGGACTGGGCCGCGATCAGCTGCAACTCGTAGGCCTCCGCCTGCCAGGTGTGCCGCAGCACAGTATCCACAGCCGCATTGGTGCGCTCAAACGCCGTTACGGCATCAAAGCCCGCCTGCAGGTTGGCCAGCATCAGGGCACTGATGAGATCCCCCACCCCCACCGGTTGGCGGGCAAATTCGTACAGCGGCCGCGCGATCAGGTAATCCCCCTGCGGGGTAGCCAGCAGCATCTCGAAACGCCCGGGTTCACTGGCGGCACGCCCCAGATGCTTGACCAGCACCATCTTCACTCCTCGGGCCAGCAGCTGATGCGCCGCGGCGCGCGTCTGGACCAGATCCGCCAGGTGGGTATCACACAGAGTCTCCAGCTCCAGCAGGTTGGGGGCCATGATGTCGGCCACCGGCAGCGCTTGCTCGGTGAGGAAACGGGTCACGCCGGGGGCGACGATACACCCCTTCTCCGGGTGGCCCATGACGGGATCGCAAAAATAGATGGCCGCCGGATTGGCCGCCTTGACCGCAGCCACCACGGTCAGGATCTCGTCCCCCTGCTCCGCCGAGCCCAGATAGCCGCTCAGCACCGCATCGCACCGCCCCAGCACTTCTATATCCATCAGCCCCTGACAGAGGGCGCTGATATGGCCGGCAGGCATTGCCATTCCCTGCCAGCCCGACGCGTACTGGGTATGATTGGAAAACTGCACCGTGTTGACGGGCCAGACCTCCATGCCGAGACGGCGCATGGGGAAGACGGCGGCGCTGTTGCCGGCACAGCCAAATACCACGTGGGACTGGATAGAGAGAATGCGTTTCATCGACACCACCACTGAAGAAGCATGAGGAAAGCGGGCAATATATCGGATGCAGAGCGGGCTCTGCCAGCGATTCCCGGCAACCCTCGCCATTTATGCGGCAAAAAGACCATTCCATGGAGTGTTACGCCAACACCCCCATCCTTGCTCAACCTGGCGAACCAGGACCACCTCGGTCTCGTCGGTGTGACATGGGTTCTTCATACTCTTGTTTGATGGCATATGAGGGCATTTTTAATACAGGCAGGCGGATGGCGGGAGACAGCATCGAGTAAGAGCGACTAGACGTGGATGGCACTGAGCCCGAGGCCGATGGCCTCGGGCTTTGTACTTAAGGCTTAGGGCCTGGCGAAGTGATAGACCCAGCCTTCGTCCAGGGGGAAGTCGGGGGGCGCAGAGACAAGATCCGGCAGGGAGGTGACGGCTCCCCCGGCGGCATATTGCAGCGCCATCAGCGCGCAGAGGGCGGCGTCGTAGCGATCCGTCCCGGCCACCACATCCGGTGGCAAGGAGGCCACTATCTCCTCCCTGGCAGGTGAAGCCTTGCCTGCCACCTTGGCGAGGGCCGGATAGACCTCCAGCACGGCGCGCTCGGCCCGGGGCTGTAACCTGGGCACAAGCTGCAGACCCCCAAGGCGCGGCAGCATGGAGAGCGCCAGGGTGGCGTTGTTGCCGAGTCTGTCGAAGGTGGCCGATAGCGGCTTCTTGCCGTATTGCTGATGCAGCCAGCGCTCGCAGTCCCGATAGGCATAGGGGTTGTCTATCTCCCCCTGGGGCACGGCGCACTCGACTCCCCTCCCCGCCAGCAGCTCGCCGAGGGCACGGGGAAATGCCAGCGGGGCGTCGATGCCGAGTGCCAGTCGCGGGCAGGCCAGCGCCTGCATCAGCGCCATCTCGTCTTGCAGCGCCGGACGCAGCAAGGCATCCAGATCCGGCGCCACCCTGGAGCTCAATCGAAACAGAGGGGAGACCCCGAGCCAGTGCAACTGCTGCGTGCGGCTCTGCCAGCCCACCACAGCCACCGCCTGGGCATTGCCCTGCCAGCCCCTTACATCCCAACCGATGCCGATCGCATCCATGTGTTCCGTTGTCATGCCCCTGTCACCTTTGCGCACTATTGATGGAGCACAGGGTAATGGCTGCGCCTCCTAAAGCAAGGTCAGGCTCCCCTCCTAGAAGGATTTCTTGAAATTGATGAGGGGCAAGATGGGGAAGATGCCGTTCTCGGCGTAGTTGGCGAGGCCTATCTGCAGACCATCAAGGTGTTTTGTGGCATTGATGAAACCAAGCTGGAAGGTGGTGCGCTCGGCATAATTGACAAAGCCGACGTTGGCCAAGGCATTGCCTTGGGCGATGTTGACCGCCCCCCAGTTCAGCCCCTGCACATTGTTGGTCAGGTTGACGAAGCCCAGGTTGACCCCGGTGTCCTGCCCCTCATGCCAGTTGACGGCATTGATGGCGACCCCGCCGAACTGATGGCGCACCCGACCAGCGCCGAAGAAGATGCCGAGCTGCAGACCGGTGAACTGATCCACGTCGGAGAGTGCGAACACCGGCAGGTCAATGCCCTTCACCTGGCCGGTGCGGCCATACAGGAAGGAGGCGCGCGCGCCTTCCACCTGGTGGGAGGCTGGTAGGTTGATGCCGGGCAGGGAGATCTGGACCGGGGTGCTGGCCTGGGCAGTGCCGGCGAGGGCCAGCGCGGAGCAACCGAGCAGCAGGGCGAGAGGTTTCATCGGGATTCCTTGGCAGTCTGAGTGACATGCCAGACTACCAGCGCGGCGCCAGCGGGACGAGCGTGCACCAGGCCCCGTGCGTCACCTCTCGTCTGACCCCACTCCCGGCGAGGAACGCTGACAAAAAAATTCAAACAGAAATTAACATTTATGTCATTTACACCAAACCGCATTTGATTGCAGAATGCTCAAACGTGTGTTTGAACAGAGCAAACAACACGTAAACATGGATGACGAGTTGTACCCACTCTGGGCCAGTTGGCTCATAACAATACAGTTCAGCCGAAATGGAGACGCATGATGAATATGGACATACTCAAGAGCTTTACCGAGCAGATGCAAGGCTTTGCCTCCCCCCTCACCCGCTACAACCAGTTGCTGGCCAGCAATATTGAACAGCTGACCCGGTTGCAGCTCGCCTCTGCCAACGCCTACGCCGAACTGGGCCTCAATCAGTTGCAGGCCGTGAGCAAGGTGCAGGATGCCCAGAGCCTGGCAGCGCTCGGCACAGTGCAACTAGAGACCGCCAGCCAGCTCTCCCGCCAGATGCTGGACGATATCCAGAAGCTGAGCGCCCTCGGCCAGCAGTTCAAGGAAGAGCTGGATACCCTGACCGCGGACGGCATCAAGAAGAGCACGGGCAAGGCCTGATAACCCCTGGCTGCCCGCTCGGGCAGCCACATCTCCCCACGACTCGACAGGACGGGCTAGTTCCCGCCTCGGGTGTGGGTGAAGGAGAGCACATGAGCCAACCATCTTATGGCCCGCTGTTCGAGGCCCTGGCCCACTACAATGACAAGCTGCTGGCCATGGCCAAGGCCCAGACAGAGCGCACAGCCCAGGCCTTGCTGCAGACCAATCTGGACGATCTGGGGCAGGTGCTGGAGCAAGGCAGCCAGCAACCCTGGCAACTGATCCAGTCTCAGATGAACTGGTGGCAGGATCAGCTCAAGCTGATGCAGCACACCCTGCTCAAGAGCGCAGGCCAGCAGAGCGAGCCGGTGATCACCCCGGAGCGCAGCGATCGCCGCTTCAAGGCCGAGGCCTGGAGCGAACAACCCCTCTATGACTACCTCAAGCAGTCTTACTTGCTCACCGCCAGGCACCTGCTGGCCTCGGTGGATGCCCTGGACGGTGTCCCCCAGAAGAGCCGGGAGCGGCTGCGTTTCTTCACCCGTCAGTACGTCAACGCCATGGCCCCCAGCAACTTCCTGGCGACCAACCCTGAGCTGCTCAAGCTGACCCTGGAGTCCGACGGCCAGAATCTGGTACGCGGACTGGCTCTGCTGGCCGAGGATCTGGAGCGCAGCGCCGATCAGCTCAACATCCGCCTGACCGACGAGTCCGCCTTCGAGCTCGGCCGGGATCTGGCGACCACCCCGGGCCGGGTGGTGCAGCGCACCGAGCTCTATGAGCTCATTCAGTACAGCCCGACCACCGAGACGGTGGGCAAGACCCCGGTACTGATCGTGCCCCCCTTCATCAACAAGTACTACATCATGGACATGCGGCCCCAGAACTCCCTGGTCGCCTGGCTGGTCGCCCAGGGCCAGACGGTGTTCATGATCTCCTGGCGCAACCCGGGGGTGGCACAGGCGCAAGTCGATCTCGACGACTACGTGGTGGACGGGGTCATCGCCGCCCTGGACGCCGTGGAGGCGGCCACCGGCGAGCGGGAGGTGCACGGCATCGGCTACTGCATCGGCGGCACTGCCCTGTCACTCGCCATGGGCTGGCTGGCGGCGCGGCGCCAGAAGCAGCGGGTGCGCACCGCCACCCTGTTCACCACCCTGCTGGACTTCTCCCAGCCCGGGGAGCTTGGCATCTTCATCCACGAGCCCATCATAGCGGCGCTCGAGGCGCAAAATGAGGCCAAGGGCATCATGGACGGGCGCCAGCTGGCTGTCTCCTTCAGCCTGCTGCGGGAGAACAGCCTCTACTGGAACTACTACATCGACAGCTACCTCAAGGGGCAGAGCCCGGTGGCCTTCGATCTGCTGCACTGGAACAGCGACAGCACCAATGTGGCGGGCAAGACCCACAACAGCCTGCTGCGCCGTCTCTATCTGGAGAACCAGTTGGTGAAGGGGGAGCTCAAGATCCGCAACACCCGCATCGATCTCGCCAAGGTGAAGACCCCTGTGCTGCTGGTGTCGGCGGTGGACGATCACATCGCCCTCTGGCAGGGCACCTGGCAGGGCATGAAGCTGTTCGGCGGGGAGCAGCGCTTCCTCCTGGCGGAATCGGGCCACATCGCCGGCATCATCAACCCGCCGGCCGCCAACAAGTACGGTTTCTGGCAGAGCGAGGCCGGGGCCGAGAGTCCGGAGAGCTGGCTTGCTGGAGCGACGCACCAGGGCGGCTCCTGGTGGCCCGAGATGATGGGCTTTATCCAGAGCCGTGACGAGGGGGCGGAGCCCGTCCCCGCGCGGGTACCAGACGAAGGGTTGGCCCCCGCCCCCGGCCACTATGTCAAGGTGCGGCTCAACCCTGTGTTTGCCAGCGCTACCGAGGAGGACGCCGCATGAGCCCACAATCCCTTGAAATAGGCCAGAAGGCTCGTTTGACCAAGCGGTTCGGGGCGACGGAGGTGGCCGCCTTCGCCGCGCTCTCGGAGGATTTCAACCCCCTGCACCTGGATCCGGCCTTCGCCGCCACCACGGCGTTCGAGCGCCCCATCGTCCACGGCATGTTGCTCGCCAGCCTCTTCTCCGGGCTGCTGGGCCAGCAGTTGCCGGGCAAGGGGAGCATCTATCTGGGCCAGAGCCTCAGCTTCAAGCTGCCGGTCTTTGTCGGGGACGAGGTGACGGCTGAGGTGGAGGTGATTGCCCTGCGAGACGACAAGCCCATCGCCACCCTGGCCACCCGCATCTTCACCGAAAGCGGCGCCCTCGCCGTGACGGGGGAAGCGGTGGTCAAGCGGCCTTGAGCACCGACGGCACACAGACACAATCAGCCCGGCCTCTGCCGGGCTGATTGTTTGCCGCGCTCTTTGATTTCCCCCGCTCCATTCATCCCCTTTTTCGAGGCAATTGGGCCCTGGCCCTTTCCCTGCCCCGCCTAACTGCCTAAAATGACCGCCCTGCCGTGTAGGCATTCATCCAGCTAGAGGATTTCCCATGGAGACGTTTCTGCTCGAAGGTCACCCCTTCGTTGCCTTGTGTGACCTGATCAAGCATCAGGGTTGGGCCGATTGTGGCGGTGCCGCCAAGGCGCTGGTCGCAGAGGGTCTGGTGGAAGTAGACGGTCAGGTCGAGACCCGCAAACGCTGCAAGATAGTGGCCGAGCAGGTGGTCAACTTCAACGGCATGAAAGTTGTGGTAAAGGAAGGTATCAGCCCCGAGATCCTTTAAGTCTCGCGGCCTGATCCTCAATGGCCCCAGAGCCCGGCCATCGGCCGAACCCTGACGCCCAGCAGGGGCTGCCTAGCTGGCCTTGATCGACAGGGTCAGCACGAAGCGCGCCATCGCCTCATCCCCGTTGAGCGACGGGCAGGTGGCCACCACCTGGATGGGGCGGTTGATGCGCAGCCCCGTCGCCAGGGACTCGTCTATCATGGCGTCGATGGCCTCCCCGGCCGCGCAATCAAACTGCACATCCCCCTCGGGGCGCTTCAGAAACTCCCCCTGCACATCCTTGAAGGCAAAATGCACCTTCTTGCGCCTTGCCCGCCCCTTCTCCATCACCAGCAAGCCCCCCACCAGATCGGCGCCGGTGGCGAGCGCCCCGAAATACATGCTGCCCAGGTGGTTGCGGGTGCGCCAGCCCAGCGGAATGCGGATGCGCAGCGCCTTGGCGTTCATCTCTTCGATGACGGGGGCGCAAAAACCGATGACCGGAATATAGCGCCAGGCAAACAGGCGCAGGGCGAGATTGGCTTTGAAGCGTTGCAGGTCCATTGCAAACTGATCCGATGAGTTGGTGTGAACGAAATGTTGCCAGCCCACTCCCCAATAGACAAGCCTCCGTTGCCATCGCTGTGAGGACGATCGGCTCCCGGACCTCTTTGTCATTCAAATGATGGGCGCCGCTGCATTCGATGGGGAGAGACTGACCCTGACATCCTGGCCTAAGGGGTGCCATTCTCTCTTCGTGCCAGACATTTTTTCATTAAGAATCCATATGGCACTTTCATTACACCCCTAGCCGGATGAAAGCTAACGATAAATGGGATTGCCCAGGCGCTAGTTCACCCTCTCGCCAGCGCCACTGAGAATAATCGCAGTAACGAAATGTCTCCCCCCTCGCTAGGCTGTTGCTGGCCCGGAAGTAGCCACTCGGCACCGGGTCAACCCGTTTACCAATCTCACCATAAGGATAGAGAGATGAGTCACGTGCAACAGTTGTTCAACGGGGGCGAGAGCGCCGGTACTTTCCAGCTCAACTTCAACAACAACCGTGCCTTTGAGCTGTTTGGCCGGGAGTACCTCAAGTGCTATGCCAACCTCAGCGCCAAGGGCAAGATGAGCAAGCCGCTGCCCACCGGGCCGCTCAGCTACACCGTCGACTTCGCCATGGATTGCGGCTGCAACTCTGTGCTGTTCGACTTCAACCTCGCCTACAAGAAAACCTTCGGCAACCAGGCCCAGGCTCCCCTGTGGCGCGAGTCGGACTACGAGGCCGAGATAGTGCTCTGCCAGCTGGTGCGCGAGGCACCGGCCAACCGCCTGAGCAACCATGATCAGTTCGCCGAGGCAGAGGCCTTCTTCAACGACGTCAATCTGCCCGACACCGTCCGGGCGGTGGTCAATGATCCCTATGCAGACAAGGACGGCCTGGTGGAGTTCATCGTGGCCAACGAGCTGCTGGACGATCCCGCCGTCATGGCCAAGCTGGCGGAGCAGAAGGCTTACCTCATCGCCATCACCTCTGTGGTTACCGCCTACATCAACCGCTACGCCGAAGCCTATGGCGAGCAGTACAAGACGGACGCGGATCTCTGGGCCAGGGCCCTCTCCAAGATCCCTCTGATGGGGCCGAGCAAGATCGATCAGCAGAGCTACAGCCGCCACATCAAGGGGCTCAGCATCGCCACCGATTTCATCAACTTCATCATGGATGTGGTGGTGAGCCAGGGCACCACGGCGCTGGCCAGCTTCAACAAGTTCCTGCAGAAGCAGGGGGATGCCATCCGCTTCGGGATGGAGAACAACAAGGACTTCTACAAGACCATCACCGTGGGAGTCACGGTGGAAGTGTTCAAGGTGGGCAACGAGCTGGTCTATGTGCCCAAGATCAAGCAGTACCGCGTCAACTTCGACCGCCAGAACAGCAAGTTCACCTCCGCCTGTGCCAGCGCCGAATTCGTCGACATCCACTTCAACTACCTCTATGCCGCCAACGTGTTCGACTACGAGGCCTTGAAGGATCCGGAGATCAAGCGCGACTTCGACAGCTTCATCCAGAAGCAGCGCAAGGCCCAGATCGAGGAAGCCGACACCTTCTTCAACGACGACTTCCCGCCCCTGGAGCCCAAGCTGATCGCACGCAGCAAGGCCACGGTCTGATCCTCCCCAATCCTGGAAACAACACAGCCGGCATCTGCCGGCTGTTTTTTATGAGGAACCTCAGGCTCGCTTCTCTTCGAGCCAGGCCCCCTGGCTCTGCATCTCGAACAGCTGGGCGTAGTGGCCCCCGAGCGCCATCAGCTCGCCGTGGGTGCCACGCTCGCTGACCTGGCCGCGGGAGAGCAGCAGGATCTCGTCCGCATCGACGATGGTGGAGAGCCGGTGGGCGATGGCGATGGTGGTGCGGCCACGGCGCGCCGCCGAGAGCGCCTGGGAGAGCGCGAGCTCGGTCTGGGAGTCCACGCTCGCGGTCGCCTCGTCCAGGATGAGGATGCGCGGATCCCCCACCAGGGCGCGGGCAAACGAAAGCAACTGACGCTGACCGGCGGAGAGGTTCTTGCCCCCCTCCTCCATCAGGGTCTCCAGCCCCTGTGGCAGATGGCGCACGAACGCAGCCAGCTGCACCTCCTCCAGCGCTCGCCAGAGCGTCGCATCAAGGATGCCGTCACGGCCGAGGCGCAGATTTTCCGCCAGGGTCCCGACGAAGATGAAGGGATCCTGCTGCACCAGGCCTATGCTGCGGCGCACCGCCGAGAGCGACAGCGCGCTCATGGGGTGATCATCGAAGCGGATGCAGCCCTGATCCAGCGGATAGAAGCCCATCAGCAGGCTGATGATGGTGGACTTGCCGCTGCCGGTGTGACCCACCAGCGCCAGCATCTGGCCGGGACGGGTGGCAAAGCTCACCTCCTGCAGCACCGGCTGCTGGCCATCGTAGGAGAAGCTCACCCCCTCGAAGCTGACCCGCCCCTGCAACGCAGGGCTCTCCCCTTGCGTGCTCTCCCGGGATTCGTCCAGCAGGGCAAAGACTCGCTCCCCCGCCACCATGGCCTGCTGCAACTGGTTGAGCTGGTTGGTCATCTCGATGAGGGGCTCGATCATTCTCCCCAGATAGCTGATGAAGGCGTAGAGCACCCCCACCTGGATGGCGCTGCCCGTGCTCAACCCCTCGTGGGCAAACAGCGCCAGCAGGCCGATGAGCACCATCATGTAGAAGAGATCGATGAGGGGGCGCAGCAATATGCCGTTGATCTTGAGGCTCTTGATCCTGGCCTGCCAGTGCTGCTGGTTCACCTCGGCAAAGGCATTGGCGAAGTGGCGCTCCTGCACCATGGCCTGAATGACCGGCATCCCTTGCAGGGACTCGTTGAGCCGGCTGTTGATGTCGGAGAGCAGGCTGCGGGTCGCCCGCACCACGGGCACGCTCAGTTTCTGATAGAGCCACATCACGGCACCCACCGCCGGCAGCAGGGTGGCACACACCAGCATCAGGCGCAGATCCAGCAGCGCCATGGAGATGAGGATGCCGCACAGCAGCACCACTTTTTGCACCAGCAGCCCTATCACCTGCACATAGAGGTTCATGATCGCCTCGGTGTCATTGGTGATGCGGGAGATGAGGGAGCCCGAACGATGCTTGTCGAAATAGCGGGCCGGCAGCCGGATGGCGGTGGCAAACACCTGCTCGCGAAGGGTCTGCACCACCGCCTGGGCGATGCGGTTGAAGCGCAGGGATTGCAGGTAAAAACCCGCCGCCGAGAGCACCTGAAGGCCGAGATAACCGGCGGCAAGAGCGGCGATGTCGGGCCACACCAGCTGGCGCGGCGCCAGATAGTCGTCGATGAAGAGTTTGATGAGCAGGGGCCCGGCCACTTCGGCGCCGGTGGCCAGCAGCAGGCAGATGCCCGCCTGCACCAGCCAGCGCGGGTAACGGGCGCAATAGGCGAGCAGCCGTTTGATAGTCGGGTTCACAGACTTGCCTCCAGCACAGCACTCTCAGGGAATGGACTCTCTTTGCACCCTTCTCCCCTTGCGGGAGAAGGGTTGGGGATGAGGGGAGCCACTCGTCTCATCATCGAACTCACAGGCTCTCCTCCACGTCTTGTTCCAGGCGCTGATAGCGCACCATGTCCGCATACCAGCCGTTGTGGGTCATCAGGGCACCGTGGGCACCGCGCTCGCTGATGGCTCCCTGCTCCAGCACCAGGATCTCGTTGGCCTGTTCCACCGCCGTCATGCGGTGGCTCACCAGAATGAGGGTCCGTCTGTGGGCCTTGAGCGCCAGCAGGATCTGCTGCTCTGTGTGGGCATCTACCGCCGACAGGGCGTCATCCAGTACCAGGATGGGGGCATCCAGCAGCAGGGCGCGGGCAATGGCGAGGCGCTGCTTCTGGCCGCCGGAGAGGGTCACCCCCTTCTCCCCCACCTCGGTCTCATAGCCTCTGGGGAAACGAACTATGTCGTCGTGGACGCAGGCGATGCGCGCCACCCGCTCTATCTCCTCCTGGCTTGCCTCCGGCTTGCCGAGGGCGATGTTGGCGGCGATGGTGGTGGAGAAGAGGAAGGGCTCCTGGGGCACATAGGCAAACTGGTTGCGCAGGGTGCCCAGGGGTAGCTGATCGATGGGCACGCCCCCCATGGTAATGGCACCGGCCGTGGGATTGGCAAGACGCATCAGGAGCTTGAGCAGGGAACTCTTGCCTGCTCCTGTGCGTCCCACCACCCCCAGCATGCCCCCTTGCTTGAGGGTAAAGTCGATATCCTGCAGCAGGGTACGCTGCTCCAGCCGATAGCCCAGGCCCCTGACCTCAAGGGGCAGAGCCGAGACAAAGGCCGCAGGCCGGGCGGGCTCTTCGATGTCGCTGCGCTCCCCCAGCATGCTCTCGATACGGGAGTAGGCGGCGCTGCCCCGCTCTATGATGTTGAACAGCCAGGCGATGGCGAACATGGGCCAGATCAGCTGACCCAGGTACATGGTGAAGCTGGTGAGCTCCCCCAGGGTCAGCTTGTCTTGCAGCACCAGGGCGCTACCGCCGGCCACCGCGAGGAAGTAGGAGCAGCCGATGCACAGGTAGATGACGGGATCGAACTTGGCATCGATGCGGGCCACCGCCATGTTGCGCTCTCCCGCCTGACGGGTCAGCTCGGCGAAGCCTTGATCCTCGAGGGACTCCACCGCATAGGACTTGAGCACCCGCACCCCGGAGAGAGCCTCCTGGGTCTTGTTGTTGAGCCGGGAGAAGGCCCCCTGCGCCGCCTTGAACTCCTTGTAGATCTGGGTGCCAAAGCGGTTCATGAAGAAGGCCATCACCGGCAGCGGCAACAGGGAGAGCAGGGTCAGCTGCCAGGAGTACTGGCTGCACATGATGGAGAGCACCAGGATCCCGACGATGAAGGAGTCCACCAGGGTCAGCACCCCCTCTCCGGCCGTCATCTCCACCGCCTGGATGTCGTTGGTGGCATGGGCCATCAGATCGCCGGTGCGGTGGCGCTGATAGAAATCCGGGCTCATGCGGGTGAAGTGGGTAAAGAGGCGGTTGCGCAGCACATAGGCGAGCCGGTAGGAGGCCCCGAACAGCATGACCCGCCACACATAACGCAGCAGATAGATGAGCAGGCCGAGGCCAAGGAGCCCCGCCAGATAGCCCATCAGGGTACCGTCATCGAGCTCCCCCCTGGCGATGCCATCCACTACCCAGCCCACCACCTTGGGGGGGATCACGGTCAACAGGGCCACCATCATCAGCAGGGAGATGGCCATCAGATAACGCCGCCACTGATCCTTGAAAAACCAGCCAAGCCGCAAAAATACGCTCACAGTAAAGTCCTTGCTCGCGGCACAGCCGGCGCCGCGTGGTCATAGAGAGAAGCTCAATACAATCGCCCCCGAGGTGGGGGCGATGGGAGTGGGTCATCATAGCCTGAAGCGGACGACTTGAGAACGATTGCTATCTCACCGGTTCACAGCCGCTTGTCGGGGGGCGAGAACGGGAAGGCGACCGACTCCTGCTGCTCGCCGGTCAGCAGGAAGTGGGAGACCTCCTCCCGGGTCTGGATGAAGACCTGCTGCAACTGGGTCAGTTCGCCTTCGCTCAGCTCCTCTTGCAGCCGCAGCCGCCACTCCAGCTCGCCAGCCAGCAGTTGCAGGCGGGAGGCGGAGATGTTGGCTGACACCCCCTTCAAGGTGTGCAGCAGGCGGCAGGCCACTTCGGGCTGCTGGCGGCGCAGGGCGGAGCGAATGTCCCACAGATCGTCCTTGTGCTCCGAGAGGAACAGCTTGAACAGGATCTGCAGCGCCTCCCTGTCCTGCTCCAGCCGGTGCAGGGCATCCTCCAGATCCAGCACCCCCATCAGATCCGGCGGCTTGACCTCGGGCGGCGCCCGCCGCTCGCCGCTGGCGCTCTTCACCCACTGCAGCAGGTTGTTGTAGAGATCCAGCTTGCTCACCGGCTTGGTGACATAGCCGTTCATGCCGACCCCGAGGCAGCGCTCCCGGTCCCCCGGCATGGCGCTGGCGGTGAGTGCTATGATGGGCACATCGTGTTTGTCCACCATCTTGCGGATCTGGCGGGTCGCATCCAGGCCGTCGAGCACCGGCATCTGCAAATCCATCAGGATCACGTCAAAGGGCTGCTCCGCCACCTGTTCCACCGCCTCGCGCCCGTTGTCCACCACGGTGACCACGGCCTCGACCCGGCGCAGGTACTCCATGATAAGCTGCTGGTTGACGCGGTTGTCTTCGGCCAGCAGCACCCGGGTCCCGTGCAGCAGCTCCCGAAAGTGCTGCTGATCGCCCTGCGCCTCAGCCTGACGAACCTTGCTGTCATGGGAGCTGCCGTTGAGCAGCTCGTCCACCTTGGCCAGCAGGGCGTTCTCTGTCATGGGCTTGGGCAGGAAGTGGGTCAGCCCCATGCTCTCCATGCGCCCGTGCAGCCCCTCCCTGGACCAGGCGCTGGTCATCAGTATGGGCAGACGCCGCCACTGGCTGTGCTGGTACATCTCGAGGGCGAGATCCAGACCGTCCTCCTGCCCCATGCGCCAGTCGAGGATGGCGAGCCGGATGTGGTGGCCCTCCTCTCGCAGCACCTGGCGGGCACGGGAGAGGCTGTTGACCGCGATCACCGAGGCACCGGCCCGGCCCAGTATGTCCTTGGCGAGATCCAGCACCAGTTCGTTGTCATCCATCATCAGGATGAGGGGCTGGTGATCGAAGAAGACCCGGCGTCCGGAGACCCCATAGACAACCTGGGACAGGGGGATCTCGAACAGGAAGGTGGAGCCCACCCCGGGCTTGCTCTGCACCTTAATCTCCCCCCCCATCAGCCCCACCAGCCGCTGGGAGATGTTGAGCCCAAGCCCCGAGCCGCCATATTTGCGGGTGTTGCCCGCCTCCAGCTGGGTGAAGGGCTGGAACAGCTGCGCCTGTTTCTCCGGCGCTATGCCGATGCCGGTGTCCCGCACGCTGAAACAGACCCGCATCGGGTATTGATTGACTAGAGTGATGGCCACCTCCACCTCCCCCCGTTCGGTGAACTTGATGGCGTTGTTGACCAGATTGACCAGCACCTGACCGAGTCGCAGCGGATCGCCGCGCAGAAAATCGGGCACCGCAGGCGACTTGTTGATGATGACCTCGATCTGCTTGCGCTCCGCCAGGTCCGCAAACATGGCGGCCAGGGAGTCGAGCTGCTCGCTGAGATCGAAGTCGATCTCCTCGAGCGTCAGTTTGCCGGACTCCACCTTGGTCAAATCCAGGATGTCATTGATGAGCAACAATAAGGTGTCAGACGATGACTTTATTTTGTTGAGATAGTCCCGCTGCTGCTGATCGAGATTGGTCTGCAGCGCCAGGGCACTGAAGCCGATGATGGCATTCATGGGGGTGCGGATCTCGTGGCTCATGTTGGCCAGAAAATCGCTCTTGGCCTGGGCCAGCAAGGCGGCGTGGCGGGACAGCTCACTCAGCTTCTGGTTGCGGCGCCACAGGGTCGCGGCCACCAGCGAGAAACAGAGCAGCGCCCCCCCCAGCACCATCAGATAGAAACGGCTCTTGAGGGACGAGGCCTGATCCAGCTTGCTCTGTTTCCACGCAGGCAGCGAGGACAACCCCTTCATCTCGACGATCTGGTTGCGCAGGCGATGGTACTCCATCACCTGCTGATTGAGCTCCTGGCTGAGTCGGGTGAGGGCCATGACCTTGGGCTGCCCGGGGGAGGTCTCCATCAGCCGCTGCTGCAGTTGCTGCAGTTGACGCTGTTCGCTCGTGTCCCAGCTGCGCCTGAGGTAGTGGCTCAACCGGGCAAGCTCGGTAAGATCGCGGGATTGCTCGGCCCCGGCCGGCAGCGTTGCCAGCAGTGCCTTGAGCTGGCTCTGGAAACGAGGCGCCAGGTATTCGATGGTCATCTCCATGGTGTAGAACCTGGCGAGATCCAGCAGATAGCCATCGATGTCCCGTTGCAGCGCCTGGGAAGTGGGCTCATCCACCGAGCCCGGGTCTTCGCGCACCTGGCTCACGAAGCGATCCAGGCTGCTCGACAGCAGGCTGAGGCGCTGCTGTACGCTGCCATCGCTGGCCTTCTCTCGCCCCAGCAGATACACAGTGTCGGTATTGACCCGGTTGAGGACCAGCTCTGCGGCCACGCTCAGATCGGAGGCGCGTTGTTGCTGGCTCAGCAACTGCCAGCAATAGGCAGAAAACGCCAGCAGCGATACGATGATAAGGCCAAAGACAACACGATTGACCCGTGCAACACTCTTCATCCCGTCACGATTCTCATGTCATGGTCAGCCATCCGGTGACTCAGGGTCACGACCAGACAGCCGAGTGTGAAAAACAACTGAGCGCTATGTTACCGTTAGTCTGCTCTGTGAATGCAATAAAGATGTTGCCGGGCCATGAATAAAGGAGCCAATTATGTCACTTGTCACTACCTATTGTAGCCACTGCTTCACCCGCAATCGCCTGCCCGACGACAAAGTGGATGCCAGTGCAAAGTGCGGTCGCTGCCACCAACCCCTCTTTTCCCACTCCCCGGTGTCGGGTCGCATGGCGCACTTTGATGCCTTGATCCAGTCCGACATTCCGGTGGTAGTCGACTTCTGGGCCAGCTGGTGCGGCCCCTGCCTGCAGTTCGCCCCCGTCTTTCAAGAGATAGCCCAGGAGCTCGAACCCCGCATCCGCTTCGTGAAGCTCGACACCGAACAGGAGGCCGCCATCGCCAGCCGCTACGGCATTCGCAGCATACCGACCCTGATGATCTTCAGAGGGGGACAGATCCTGGCTCAGCGCAGCGGCTCCCTGCCCAAGAGCCTGTTCAAGGAGTGGCTGCTCTCCACCGCGGCAGCGCCCAAATGAAAACAGAATGTTTAATTTCTGTTTAATGTCAGATCCATTTTCACTTGACTCTGTGAGTCGCCACATGCTTTGACCACATCCCCCTGTTTCAAACAGGGGGATAAATGTAATCTCGGCAACACAACAACAACCATAAATTAACCGAGAGAACAACATGAATACCTCTGCAGTCCCTTCCGCCCCTACACGCTGGCTGGACATCAAGGCCGGGATCGTCATCCTGGATCTCCTGCTGCTCTGTGCCATGCTCGCCTGGCTTCCGTTTGATCCCATGGTCAACAAAGGCCTCGGCATCCTGATCTTCATCGCCATTCTCTGGCTGACCGAAGCGGTGAACATCACCATCACGGCCTTGTCCATCCCGGTGCTCGCCACCCTGCTCGGGGTGTTTGACATGAGCAAGTCGCTGACCGACTTCGCCAACCCGGTCCTGTTCCTCTTCTTCGGCGGCTTTGCCCTGGCGGCGGCCCTCTCCAAGCAGGGACTCGATACCCAAATCGCCGCCAAGGTGATGCAGCTTGCCAAGGGTCACCTTGGCTGGGCAGCCATAGTGCTGTTCACCATCACGGCTGCGCTCTCCATGTGGATCAGCAACACCGCCACCGCCGCCATGATGATGCCGCTGGCCCTCGGCATGCTCAAGGGCCTCGACGTTCACAAGGAGCGCCGTACCCTGGTCTTCGTTCTGCTTGGCGTCGCCTACAGCGCCAGCATCGGCGGGATCGGCACTCTGGTGGGCAGCCCTCCCAATGCCATCGCCGCCGCCCAGATGGGACTCGGCTTCACCGACTGGCTGAAGTTCGGCATCCCGGTGGTGCTCATCTTCATGCCGGTGGGCATAGGCCTGCTCTACTGGGTGACGCGCCCCAACCTGTCGCACCAGGTCAGCACCGAGCAGGTCACCATAGAGTGGACCGGCCAGCGCAAGACCACCTTGCTCATCTTCCTGACCACAGTGCTGCTGTGGATTGGCTCCCAGCCCATCGCTGCGGCCCTGGGGGGCATTCCCCAGTTCGATACCCTGATCGCCATGGGCGCCATCCTGGCCATCGCCGTCAGCCGGGTCGCCAGCTGGGATGACATCAACCAGAACACCGACTGGGGCGTGCTGCTGCTGTTCGGGGGTGGTCTTACCTTAAGCGCCGTCCTCAAGCAAACCGGGGCCAATGCCTTCCTGGCGGAGCACCTCTCCAGTGCGCTCTCCACCATGCCCATCTTCATCATTCTGCTCTGCCTGGCCGCCTTCGTGGTGTTCCTGACCGAACTGGTCTCCAACACCGCCACCGCCGCCCTGCTGGTGCCGCTGTTCGCCGGTGTGGCCGAGGCGCTGGGGGTCTCCCCCATAGTGGTGTCCGTGCTGATCGCAGTCGGGGCCTCCTGCGCCTTCATGCTGCCGGTGGCCACGCCGCCGAACGCCATCGTCTTCGCCAGCGGTCACATCCAGCAGCGGGAGATGATGCGGGCAGGTCTGGTGCTGAACCTGGTGTTCACCCTCATCCTGACCCTGCTGGCCTATTTCTTCGGCGATATCCTGCACTGATCCCCGGCCAGGCTGATGGACCTGAGGATGCTGACGGAGCCAGCCCCTGAGCCGTCGAACACCCCAAGTCAGTTGACACACCAGAGCCCCGCACCGTCGGGGCTCTGTTTATTCCTCCCTCTGGTGATTCCCCCAGCCTCTCGCTCTCTCCTTGCAACTGGCCCTGCCCCTGTGGCGCACCTCAGGTCATTAACACGGCCTTAAGAAAGTACCTCCATGATGCGGACAATGGCACTCCGGCAATCGGCGCATGGAAAGCCGGGATGGATCACAACGAGAGGAAAACATCATGGAGAAAGCGATGGGAAGCAGCAAGGCCATCAGGGTCTGGGATCCCCTGATCAGGGTGTTTCACTGGGCCACCGTCCTGCTGTGCGTGCTCAACCTGTTCATCCTGGAGGAAGGCAGACGCAATCACCGCTATGTCGGGTACGCCTTGGCCGGATTGCTGGTGCTGCGCATCCTGTGGGGATTGGTCGGCTCCGACTACGCCAGGTTTGCCCAGTGGTTTCCGACTCCGGCCCGCCTGGGCCGCTACCTGCAGGCCAGCTGGCAGGGCAAACACCCCTATCATGCCGGCCACACTCCGCTGGGCGCCTTGATGATACTGCTGATGTTGACCTGCCTGGTGGGGACAGCCGTCACCGGGATCATGACGGGGTACGAGCAGCTGTTTGATGAAGACCTCATGGAAGAGCTCCACGAGTTCTTTGCCAAGGCGCTGCAGATAGCCATCTTCATCCATGTGCTGGCGGTCATCGTCCTCGATCGTCTGACCCGGGGCGATCTCATCAGGGCCATGATCACCGGCAGGAAGCGCGTGCCGGCCGGCACCGAGATCGTCGACAAGCGCTGAGGCCTCCTCGACCCGATGACATAAAAAAACCCCGCAATGCGGGGTTCTTTCATATTGGGTGTGCTCAGCCGACGTTGCAGCTCTTCAATTTCCAGATCCGGTCCACGTAGTCCTGGATGGAGCGGTCGGAGTTGAACTTGCCCATGGTGGCCGAGTTGATGATGGCCTTCTTCGCCCACAGCGCCGGATCCCGATACCAGGTATCGATCAGCTTGTGCGCTTCCGAGTAGGAGGCGAAATCGGCCAGGGTCAGGTAGGGATCCCCCCCTTCCAGCAAGGAGCGCTTGATGGAGGCGAGTTCGCCCGGACGACCCGGCGTGAAGTAGTCGGTGTCGAACCAGTCCAGCACCGCCTTGAGCTCGGAGTTGGCGTAGTAGAAGTCGTACGGGTTGTAACCGCGCGCCTTCAGGGACTTCACCTCGTCCACGTTCAGGCCGAAGATGGCGCAGTTCTCGGCCCCCGCCTCTTCGGCGATCTCGATGTTGGCGCCGTCCAGGGTGCCTATGGTGATGGCGCCGTTCAGTGCCATCTTCATGTTGCCGGTACCTGAGGCTTCATAACCTGCGGTGGAGATCTGCTCGGAGACATCCGCCGCCGGGATCAGCTTCTCGGCCAGGCTGACGCGGTAGTTCGGCATGAACACCACTTTCAGCTTGCCCTGGATGCGGGCATCGTTGTTGACCCGCTCCGCCAGCTTGTTGATGGCGTAGATGATGTCCTTGGCCAGCTTGTAACCGGGCGCCGCCTTGGAGCCGAAGATGAACACCCGCGGGTGCATGTCATAGTCGGGGTTCGCCAGCAGACGACGGTAGAGTGCCATGATGTGGATGAGGTTCAGCTGCTGGCGCTTGTACTCGTGCAGACGCTTGATCTGGACGTCGAAGATCGCCTCGGCCGAGACATCGATGCCGGTTTCCGCCTTGATGACCTTGACCAGCTTCTCCTTGTTGTGACGCTTGATGGTCATGAACTGCTGCTGGAATGCCTTGTCGTCGGCAAACTTGGTCACGCTGCGCAGCTTGTCCAGCTGCAGCGGCCACTCCTTGCCCACCACCTCGTTGTAGAGAGCGGCGAGCTCGGGGTTGCAGGCCAGCAGCCAGCGACGGGGGGTCACGCCGTTGGTGACGTTGCACATCTTCTCGGGCCACAGCTCGGCATACTCGGGGAAGAGATCCTCTTTCACCAGCTTGGAGTGGATCTCGGCCACGCCGTTAACCTTGCAGGAGCCGATGACGCACAGGTTGCCCATGCGCACCTTGCGCACGTCCCCTTCTTCGATGATGGAGAGCTTGGCCTTGATGGCGTCGTTGCCCGGCCACTTGGGCTCCACCAGCTCGTTCAGGAAGCGGGCGTTGATCTCGTAGATGATCTCGAGATGACGGGGCAGCACCTTCTCGAACAGGCTGACGGACCACTTCTCCAGCGCTTCCGGCAGCAGGGTGTGGTTGGTGTAGGAGAAGACCTGGTAGCAGATGGCCCAGGCGGCATCCCAGTTCAAGTCTTCCTCGTCCACCAGCACCCGCATCAACTCGGGGATGGCCACGGTCGGGTGGGTATCGTTGAGCTGGATGGCAATTTGCGCGGCAAAGTTGCGGAAGTCCGAACCATGGACCCGCTTGTAGCGGCGCATGATGTCCTTGATGGAGCAGGCACAGAAGAAGTACTGCTGGATCAGGCGCAGCTCTTTGCCTGCATCGGTCTCATCATTCGGGTAGAGCACCTTGGAGATGGTCTCGGCCTGGGCCTTCTCGGCCTGGGAGTCGATGTAACCACCGGCGTTGAACACGTCCCAGTCAAAGAACTCGGAGGCGCGGGATTCCCACAGGCGCAGGATGTTGACGGTGTGACCGCCAAAGCCCACCACAGGGATGTCCCAAGGCACCCCTTTGATCTTGCGACCGGCGTGCCACACCTTCTTCAGGCCGCCCTTGTCACCGAACACGGTCTCCACGTAGCCGTAGAGCGGGATCTCCTGCACCGACTCGGGGCGGCAGATCTCCCAGGGGTTGCCATATTCACGCCAGGAGTCCGGGCGCTCGATCTGGCGACCATCCTGGATCTCCTGACGGAACAGGCCGTGCTCGTAGTGGATGCCGTAGCCCACCGCCGGGTAATTCAGGGTGGCCAGGGAGTCGATGAAGCAGGCGGCCAGACGACCCAGGCCGCCGTTGCCAAGGGCCATGTCCGGCTCTTGTTCGCACAGATCGGTCAATTCCAGACCGAGTTCGCCCAGGGCCTCTTCGCAGATCTTGTAGAGAGAGAGGTTGTGCAGGTTGTTGGAGGTCAAACGCCCCATCAGGAATTCAGCAGAGAGATAGTGAATCGCACGAGTATCTTTCTTGAAGTGAGTCTGCTGAGTGCGGGTCAGGCGCTCGTACACCTGTTCGTTGACGGCGGCAGCGGTCGCTTTCCACCATGCTTCGGGAGAGGCTTTCTGTTCGCTTGTACCCAAGGTAGAACGCAGGTGACGCACGATACTCGCCTTGAGCTGATCTTTATCCAGTTGGAGATCCTGGTCTGTCTTCTTCTTGGTAGCCATAAACCATTTTCCTTCGTTACAAATAAAAAATGTTATCCCCTTGAGGGACCGGCGCTGTTGTTATCTCAGAATATGTTCCGGCGTGGGCATACTAGCTAAAGCCGGGGGTTTAAAAGTTAACGTGAGTCACACTTTAACGCATAAAAATGACAGTTTCACCATGAAAACCCTTTCCTATATCCCGCCTGAACAAAATAAAAATAACCTTAAAAATCAAAGCATTGAGTGAAATTAAAAAAGATGGATTCATGAATAGGTTTTCAATGATTGCCAGCGGCTGAAAATACGTGAAAATAAGCGCCAACTAGGCCGGCGATGAAATCGCTTTCAATGTTTGGTGTCTCAGCGCGGCAATAAAAGGAAGCTGCCCCAATTGGGGCAGCTTCCCGAGCTGAATTAACCATGGGCCTTGAACTGGTTACTCATGGGGTCGTAGTGATAACCAATCTGCTGCAGACGGGTGGCCAGCTGATCCTCTGTCATGTCGTAGTAAGCCAGCAACTCTTCCAGACCATCGCACTCCAGCCGCAGCTTCTCGTTGATGATCCCGAGCAGAATATTGGCGTCCAGCCGTTGCAAGGTGCTCACATCCATCTTGGTCCCTCCTCTTGCCATACATACTGTATAACCATGAGCGCCGGCCCGCGCTTTGTCTACAGGTTAAAAAACACCCACCCCGTCATCAATGTAAATAGTATTTAAATTCAAATAGTTAATAAAAAATCTTGCTAGTCGGCTCACATTTTTAATCACAAACGCCTTGTCACTGGCGTGAGATAGAACTACTGTATGCGCATACAGCATGGTTATTCATACAGGACACACATATGAGCCAGCCCCTGAGTCACCGCCCACTCTCCTCCTCTGCCGGTGTGATCACCACCTGGCCCACCCGCCATCAGAGCAAGGCGGAGCATGAGCATCGACTGGCCATGGATCTCCATGAAGCCCCGTTGCTGGATGCGCTGGGAAGATTGAGCCAAAGCGACAGCGGCTGGATTTTGCTCATAGCTCCGCCAGGGCTGCCCGTGGCCAAGCAACTACAAGCACAGGGGATCAACCCCGCTCGGGTACTGGTGGTTCACGGCCCCAAGATCAAGAACTGGCAACGTCTGCTGGAGCAGAGCCTGGCCAACGGTCATTGTGCCGCCGTCTTGACCTGGTTGCCCGAACGGGTTGCCCTGGATTGCAGCCGCCTCAGCACCCTGGGGCAGCGTGCCGGTGTCCTGACTCGCTTCTTCGAGCCCACCTCTGCCCAGGGCGGCCCCCTCTGTTACGGTGGGCAGGACGTCTACCTGAACCATTGAGTAATATCGTGCCGACCCGGGCTAGCAGGGCTCCCCGCCCCGCGCGTCAGTCTGGCAGGGCGGCAACCAAGACGAGAAAGGCGACCCTGAGGTCGCCTTCTGTCATATGGGCTGTGATGAGCTGCCATCTGCCCGGCGCCCCGCGAGGGCTTGCACCGGATCAGGCGAGCTTGGTATCCAGCTCGGCGATTTTGGCAGACCAGTAGGCCGGGCCGGTTTCATGGATGTTGTTGCCCTGGGAGTCGACCGCCACTGTTACCGGCATGTCTTCCACCTCGAACTCATAGATGGCTTCCATCCCCAGATCGGCGAAGGCTACCACGCGCGCCTTCTTGATGGCCTTGGCCACCAGATAGGCGGCGCCGCCAACGGCCATCAGATAAACTGCCTGGTGCTGTTTGATGCTCTCGACGGTTTTCGGACCGCGCTCGGACTTGCCTATCATGCCGATGAGGCCGGTTTCGCCCAGCATCATGTCGGTGAATTTGTCCATCCGGGTGGAGGTGGTGGGGCCGGCCGGGCCGACCACTTCGTCACGTACCGCATCGACCGGGCCGACGTAGTAGATGAAACGGTTGGTGAAGTCCACCCCTTCCGGCAAGCCTTCGCCATTTTTCAGCATGTCGGCAATGCGCTTGTGGGCGGCGTCACGGCCTGTGAGGATCTTGCCGGAGAGCAGCACTGTATCGCCGCTCTTCCAGCTGGCGAGTTCGGCCTTGGTGATGCCGTCGACATTGACCCGGCGCACGTTGCCGCCCGCTTCACGGGTGATTTCCGGCCAGTCACTCAGCCTCGGCGGAGTCAATTCGGCGGGGCCAGAGCCATCGAGCTCGAAGTGAACGTGGCGGGTGGCGGCGCAGTTGGGGATCATCACCACCGGTTTGGAGGCCGCATGGGTCGGGGCGGACTTGACCTTCACATCCAGCACTGTGGTGAGGCCCCCCAGCCCCTGGGCACCAATCCCCAGCCGGTTGACCTTGTCATAGAGCTCGATCCGCAGCTTCTCTTCTGTGGTCTCGGGACCCCGGGCGATCAGCTCCTGAATGTCGATGTGCTCCATCAGGGCTTCCTTGGCGAGCACGGCCGCCTTCTCGGCGGTACCGCCGATGCCGATCCCCAGCATGCCGGGCGGGCACCAGCCGGCGCCCATGGTCGGCACGGTTTTGAGCACCCATTCGACCACGTCGTCGGAGGGGTTGAGCATCACCATCTTGGATTTGTTCTCGGAGCCGCCGCCTTTGGCCGCAATGCTCACTTCCACCTTGTCGCCGGGGATCATGTCGATGTGCACCACGGCAGGGGCGTTGTCCTTGGTGTTCTTGCGACTGCCGGCCGGATCGGCGAGCACGGAGGCGCGCAGCGGGTTGTCTGGATTGGTGTAGGCGCGGCGGGTGCCCTCGTCCACCATCTCCTGCACCGTCATGTCGCTGTCCCACTGCACCTGCATGCCGATCTTGACGAAGCAGGTGACGATGCCGGTGTCCTGGCACAGGGGGCGATGCCCTTCGGCAGACATGCGGGAGTTGATCAGGATCTGGGCCAGGGCATCCTTGGCGGCCGGGTTGATCTCGCGGTCATAGGCAGCCTTGGCGGCGTGGACAAAATCGAGGGGGTGGTAGAAAGAGATGTACTGCAGGGCGTCAGCAATGGAATCGATAAAGTCCTGTTTTCTAATGATGCTCATATCATCCTCACTGGTCCTTGTCGTCGCTTGCGCGAGCAAGGGCTTCCATATGAGCCGGGCCTTCGGCAGGCGGCGAATGCGCACAGAGCCGGCGACTACGGCGTGTTTTTATAACGGTGTTTTTCTTAAAAATGCCGGCGGCCATGATACGCTTGAGCACCCGAACCGGCTAGGGAGCTGGGTGCAAACTGTTGCCTGTGTAACAAAAAATGAAACCAAGACTGCATATCCACCATTTCGATCCGCAAGCATCGCTTCACGCCCTGTTTGCCCGCTTGCAACACCAGGCCTGGGCCATCCTGCTGGAATCGGCAGGCCCAACGGGCGCCGACAACCGCTTTGACATCATCAGCGCCGATCCGCTTGCCACCCTGGAGACCCGGGGTGCCAGCACCTGCCTCACCCAGGCTGGCCACCAGAGCCATCATGACGGCGATCCCCTCGCCCTGCTCGCCGAGACCCAACGAGCCCTGCTGGGGAAGCTGGTGCAGGATGAGCATGACCAGCCCTTCATCGGGGGCGCCCTGGGGCTCTTTGGCTACGATCTGGGCCGGCGATTCGAGCGTCTGCCCGTCCAGGCCAGCGCAGACATCCTGGTCCCCGACATGGCGGTGGGGATCTACGACTGGGCACTGCTGCGGGAGGTCGCGACCGGTCGCTGGCAGCTGGTGCACTGGGGAGAGGAGGCCGGGCTCGTCAGACGATTGCAGTGGCTGGCGGCGCAAGCTCCTCAACCCTGCGCCCCCTTCGCCTTGCAGGGCGAGTGGCAGAGCAACATGAGCCGGGCCGAGTACGGCGAAAAGTTCGCCCGCATCCAGGCCTATCTGGCGGCGGGGGATTGCTATCAAATCAACCTGACCCAGCGCTTCAGCGCCCCCTATGGAGGGGACGAGTGGTCCGCCTATCTCGCCCTCAGCGCCGCCAACAAGGCCCCCTTCTCGGCCTTTGTCCGGCTGCCCCAGAGCGCCATGTTGAGCCTCTCCCCCGAGCGCTTCCTGCTGCTCGATGGCCGCCACATCGAGACCAAGCCCATCAAGGGCACCCGGCCCCGTCATCCGGATCCCGCTATCGACAAACAGGTGGCCGAGTCGCTCGCCAGTGCCGACAAGGACAGATCGGAGAACCTGATGATCGTGGATCTGCTGCGCAACGACATAGGCCGGGTCAGTCGCCCGGGCTCCGTCAGCGTGCCGAGCCTGTTTGCGGTGGAGTCCTTCCCCGCCGTGCATCACCTGGTCTCCACCATTCACGGGGAACTGGATGCGCGCTGGCAGGGGGTGGATCTGCTGCGGGCCTGTTTCCCAGGCGGCTCCATCACGGGGGCCCCCAAGATCCGGGCGATGGAGATCATCGAGGAGCTGGAGCCGGTGCGCCGAAACGCCTATTGCGGCAGCATCGGCTATCTGAGCCAGCACGGTCGGATGGACACCAGCATCTGCATCCGCACCCTGATCGCCGAAGCCGGCCGGCTCCATTGCTGGGCGGGAGGGGGCATCATCGCCGACTCAGATCCGGACGCCGAATATCAGGAGACCTACGACAAGGTGGCCCGCATCCTGCCGCTGCTGGCTGCCTTGCGCCAATGAGCCTGTGACTGCCCTCGCCCGCCCCAAGGAGACCAGGACCGAGATGGATATCGAGATGAACCGCGCCGAGCTGCTGACCCGCTTCCTGTTGCAGCGCCCCGCCCCCGCCCACCGTTTGATGCTGGCAGGGCTCAAGCCGGCGGCTGTGCTGATCCCCCTGGTGGAGCGCCCCCAGGGGTTACGCCTGTTGCTGACCCGTCGCAGCACCACCCTGCGCCACCACCCGGGGCAGATAAGCTTCCCCGGCGGGCGCCAGGATCCGGCAGATGAGAGCCTGATCCACACGGCCCTGCGAGAGACCCATGAAGAGCTCGGGATCCCCGCCTCCCAGATCCGGGTCATCGGCAGCCTCACCCCGCTCAACACCATCTCCCTGTATGACGTCCTGCCTGTGCTGGCCATGATAGACCCCGACTACCGCCTTGCCCTCAGCCCCGACGAAGTGGAGCAGGCCTTCGAGGTGCCCCTCAGCCATGTGCTGGATCCGGCCCACCACATAGCCCTGACCCTGCCAAGGGCGGGCAAGCGCCACACCATCTACTGGATCCCCTGGCAACACTCCTTCATCTGGGGGGCCACCGCCAGCATGATCCGCCAACTGGCCCAGCACCTGTCAGAACAACATATTGATAACCTTTAGAGGTGAGAAATTATCCAGTTAACATTCAACTAACACTGCATATGATAAATAAATTTTGATTTTTTATTCTTTTGATCACATTTCCATAAGAAAGTGCGGGTTTCAGCCTCATAAAGGTGAATCTGATCAACATTTTTGGGTAAAAAGAAAGTATTCTTGCGCCGACTAATTAAAACCACACATTCGGGGTGAGACACATGTCCAATACTGTCACTGGCGCACAGGACGTTGCAGCCGCACAGGAGCAAGGGATCCGCTCGGTCCAATCACGCGGTTGGAGCAAACAAGACACCACCTGGGTTATCAGCCTGTTCGGCACCGCCGTCGGCGCCGGCATCCTGTTCCTGCCCATCAACGCCGGCATGGGTGGCTTCTGGCCACTGGTGGTGATGGCGCTGCTGGTCGGCCCCATGACCTACCTGGCCCACCGCGGCCTGGCGCGCTTCGTGCTCTCCTCCAAGAAGCCAAATGCGGACATCACCGAAGTGGTGGAAGAGCATTTCGGCGTGGGCGCCGGCAAATTAATCACCCTGCTCTACTTCTTTGCCATCTACCCCATAGTGCTGATCTACGGCGTGGGCATCACCAATACCGTCGAGAGCTTCCTCGTCAACCAGCTGCAGATGACGGCGCCACCGCGCTGGATCCTCTCCATCGTGCTGATCATGGCCATGATGTCGGTCATGCTGGCCGGTGAGAAGCTGATGCTGAAGGTCACCGAATTCCTGGTGTACCCCCTCATCGCCATCCTGGCGGGCATCTCCCTCTACCTGATCCCGGACTGGACCGGTGCCGCCCTGGCCCAGGTACCTTCTGCCAAGGATTTCGCCACCACCCTGTGGCTGACCATCCCGGTGCTGGTGTTCTCCTTCAACCACAGCCCGGCCATCTCCAGCTTCGCCCTGGCCCAGCGCCGTGATCACGGTGACAACGCCGTCGCCAAGTCCGATGCCATCTTGAAGCGCACCGCGCTCATCCTGCTCGGCTTCGTGATGTTCTTCGTCTTCTCCTGCGTGATGAGCCTGACACCGGCTCAACTGGCAGAAGCCAAGTCCCAGAACATTGCCGTGCTCTCCTACCTGGCCAACCAGCATGCGAGCCCCATCATCTCCTACTTCGGTCCGCTGGTTGCCTTCGTGGCCATCGTCTCCTCCTTCTTCGGCCACTATCTGGGTGCCCGTGAAGGTCTGAAGGGCATGGTAATGCAGCAGATGCGCTCCTCCGGCAAGGAACCGAACCACAAGAAGATCGAACTGTTCATCATCGCCTTCTTCATCCTGACCCTGTGGGGCGTGGCCGTGATCAACCCCTCCATCCTCGGCATGATCGAATCCCTGGGTGGCCCCATCATCGCCACCATACTGTTCCTGATGCCGATGTACGCCATCAAGCGCGTCCCGGCCATGGCGAAATACCAGGGCCAGATCAGCAACGTGTTCGTGGCAACCATGGGCCTCATCGCCATATCTGCCATCCTCTATCAACTGGTCGGCTAACCCGCCTGCGATAGCCAGGGTCAACCGGATCGCCGGTTGACCCTGTCAGAGACCCACAGCCCGGCAGGCTCAGCTTGCCGGGCTGTTTTCATTACGATGCACCGGGGCACCGGCAAAGGCTATCTCCCGTATCAAGCGCTCTCCCCAACCGCTTACCTTCCTCCCGCTACGTTGCCACCCGTACAATCTGCTCCTTTCCTCACATCCCACCCTTGGGTAAAAGGGATGGCAGCCTGGCTGCCCCATGCTGCCGAGTGAGCCCCCGCCCATGCTCCCTTCTGACCTTCCCCAGCCCTTTGCCGGGTTCCCGTGCAAGAGGATGGGCGCTATACCGCGCCTACATCGGGCACCTCGGGCCTCCCCGCAGGGGTCTGGGTTTGCATCCGATACGCGGGATACCGTCGCTCGCCAGCTCCGCTCTCAGATGCAACGGCGCCGAGCAGAATCTCTGATGCTCCAGGTAGGCGCCCATATGCCCGCTGACGAGCCTTGAGGCCTTGCCGCGATAGCGGCACGGCGGCTGGCTGCCCATCAGCGCCTGAGCCTAGGGACCCCGCCGCCCCTGCTGCCCTTCCTTTCCAGAGGGATAGCGCGACCGCCCTAGCAGGCAGGCGCCGATACTCCCATGAACGAGAGACACCACGGCGGCAACGGGCAGATGGGAAGCAGGAAGGAGCCAGTGTTGCTGGCATGAAATCGCAGGCAATAAAAAGCGCCCTCCGAAGAGGGCGCCAGTATTTAGGGAAAAGCTAAGAGGATCAGGCTTCGCGGCTGGGCAGCGGGGCCGCTTCCAGCAGGCTCTCATCCTCGGCCATGCAGGCGGCCGCGGTGAACAGCACGTCGGTGGAGCTGTTGAGGGCCGTTTCGGCGGAGTCCTGCAGCACCCCAATGATGAAGCCCACGGCAACGACCTGCATGGCAATATCGTTGCTGATGCCAAACAGGCTGCACGCCAGCGGGATCAGCAGCAGGGAGCCGCCAGCCACGCCGGAGGCGCCACAGGCACTGACGGTGGCGACCACGGAGAGCAGAATGGCGGTGGCCATATCCACTTCCATCCCCAAAGTGTGCACCGCCGCCATGGAGAGCACAGTGATGGTGATGGCGGCGCCGGCCATGTTGATGGTGGCGCCCAGCGGAATGGAGACCGCGTAGGTGTCTTCCGGCAGACGCAGTTTCTCGGCCAGCGCCATGTTGACCGGGATGTTGGCGGCAGAGCTGCGGGTGAAGAAGGCGGTCACGCCACTCTCTTTCAGGCAGGTCAGCACCAGCGGATAGGGATTGCGCTTGATCTTCCAGAACACGATGAGCGGGTTGACCACGAAGGCGATGAACAGCATGCAACCGATCAGCACCACCAGCAGTTGGGCATAGCCAAACAGGGCATCGAAACCTGTCTCGGCCAGGGTGGAGGCAACCAGACCCAGGATACCGAGCGGGGCGCAGCGGATCACGGCCTTGACGATGGCAGAGACCCCGTGGGACACATCGGAAATCAGCGCCTTGGTGCTCTCATTGGCGTGACGCATAGCGATGCCGAGGCCGATGGCCCAGGCCAGGATACCAATGTAGTTGGCATCCAGCAGCGCCTTCACCGGGTTGGTCACCACGTTGAACAGCAGGGTCTGCAATACCTCGGTAATGCCGCCCGGCGGGGTGATCTCGGCAGTGCTGGCAACCAGGTGCAGGTTGGAGGGGAACAGGAAGCTCGCCATCACGGCCACCACAGCGGCCAGGAAGGTACCCAGCACATAGAGCAGCAAGATTGGCTTCATGTTGGTCTTCTGACCCTGCTTGTGACCAATGATCGCCGACATCACCAGCACGAAGACCAGCAGCGGAGCGACCGCCTTCAGGGCACCGACGAACAGGCTGCCAAGCAGACCCGCCGCCTTGGCCCATTCAGGCATGAACATGGCAAGGAGGATACCGAATACCAGACCGACCAGGATCTGGCTAACCAGACTGGTGCTGTTGACCAGTTTTATGAGGGGGTGTTGTTGTGTCATCAAATAGTCCCTGTGCACTCATGGTGCGTGAATCATTAGTCCTGTTGGCAACCTGCCGCGCGCATTGACACCGGCCTGTGGACGGTGGTGCCGTTGGCAAACCTTCTTCTGGGTTTGTCCAGTACGCGTGGGGCTGCGGACAAGGAATATCCCATCTGCCACCGTTTTTTTCCACATAATCACTGAAAAATATCAGGGTTACCTCACAAAAAATCTACAACAATGTGATAACACAATATCAACCACGGTCAAATTGTCACCAAACCAGTCCTATCATCGGCCGATGTGGGGCGAGAGTGGTATCATGCCGCTCACTTTGCACTGGAGCCTGTTGCCATGATCACCTCTTTATTGACCCGACACTTCGGCTTCGATCAGCTGCGACCCGGCCAGGAAGCGGTGATCAGCCGCCTGCTGGCCGGCAAGAGTGCGGCGGCCATCTTCCCGACCGGCGCAGGCAAGTCCCTCTGCTACCAGTTGCCCGCGCTGGCACTGCCCCATCTGACCCTGGTCATCTCCCCCCTGCTGGCGCTGATGCACGATCAGCTCGCCTTCTTGCAACGCAAGGGGATCGCCGCCGCCACCCTGGACTCCAGCCAGACCCCCGAGGAGAGTCGGCGGGTGATGCAGCAGGCCAGTGACGGCCAGCTCAAGATCCTGATGATCTCGGTGGAGCGCCTCAAGAACGAGCGCTTTCGCCGCTTCATCGCCCAGGTGCCGCTCTCCCTGCTGGTGGTGGACGAGGCGCACTGCATCTCGGAATGGGGCCACAACTTTCGTCCCGACTACCTGAAGCTGCCGGACCATCGCCGCGATCTCGCCATTCCCCAAGTACTGCTGCTCACCGCCACCGCCACCCCGGCGGTCATGGCAGACATGCAGGCCAAATTCGCCATCGAGGCCGAGGATCTGGTGGTGACGGGTTTCTATCGCCCCAATCTGGATCTCACCGTCATTCCGCTGGCCGGCAATGCCCGCGATGGTTGGCTGCGTGACGAATTGCGCCGCGATCCCGCAGCCCCCACCATCGTCTACGTCACCCTGCAACAGAGTGCGCAGCAGTGCGCCGATCAGTTGCAGGCCATCGGCATCCGCGCCTGTGCCTATCATGCGGGGCTGGATCCCGCCCTGCGCAGCCAGATCCAGCACGACTTCATGGCCGGCCGACTCGACTGCATCGTCGCCACCATCGCCTTTGGCATGGGCATCGACAAGGCCGATATCCGCCGGGTCATTCACTACGATCTGCCCAAATCCATCGAGAACTACAGCCAGGAGATAGGCCGCGCCGGACGTGACGGACTCCCCTCCCGCTGTATGGTGCTGGCGAGCCGCGCCCAGTTGCCTGTGCTGGAAAACTTCGTCTATGGGGACACCCCGGACAGGGAGGCCATCCTTAGCTTGCTCCAGATCCTGCAACAGAGCGGTGCCGAGTGGGAATTCAGCCTGCTGCGCCTCTCCAACGAGACCAACATTCGCCAACTGCCCCTCAAGACCCTGCTGGTCTATCTGGAGATGGCGGGGATCATTGCCCCGGCCTACAGCTACTTTGCCGAGTACCGTTTCAAGTTCGTGCTGGAAAAAAGGGAGATCCTGGCCCGCTTCAATTCCGATCGCCGTCAGTTCCTGGAGCAGCTGTTTGCGTGTGCGCCCCAGGCGCGCAGCTGGTGTACCATGGACTTCGATGCACTGTGGCAGGGTTATCAGGGGGAACGCCAGCGCGCCGCGGCGGCACTGGACTATCTGCAGCAGCAGGGCTGGATCGAGCTGGAGAGCAAACAGATGACGGAGGTGTATCGAGTCGTGCGCCAGCATATCGACCCGGCGGCACTGGCCGAAGAGCTGCATGGACTGTTTGAAAAGAAAGAGCAGAGCGAGCTGGCACGCTTGCAGGCCCTGCTGGGGTTCTTTACCTCGACCCGTTGCCTGAGCCATGAGCTGGCCCGCTATTTTGCCGATGAAGAGGCGCCCGAGCGCTGTGGTCACTGCTCCGTCTGCCGGGGGGAGATAGCCGTGCTGCCGCCGCTGCCATCTCCGGGCTTGCCCAACGAGCACGGCTTGCGCGCCTGGTGCGATCCTCTGATTGCCCTGTGTCACCAGCGCCATCCCAGGATCCTGACCCGCTTCCTGTGCGGTATCGCCACCCCACTGACCACCCGGATCAAGGCGAGAAACCTGGCCGGTTTTGGCCAGCTGGCGGCCCATCCCTTCGCCGAGGTGCTGGCGGCGGTGTCGGCGATCTATCCTGCCGACGCTTGATCACCCGCTTGCCGGACGCTGAAAAAATAAGACCCTCGCGGATGCGAGGGTCAAGCCAACGGAAACGTGCTTAAACAGAGCTTAGTATCTGCACAATCACCCACTCTCTTGCTAAAGCGATGACTGCTCGACACAGGGCCAATCTAGAGCAGCCAGAATGTAGCGTCAATGTAAAAATTAGAGCTTAAACACCAAACGACAAGCATTACGTTAACGTAAGCGTAATGAAAATTCAGCCCTTCTCCCCTGCTACCCTTGCCCTGCCTGCACTTCGATTCCACAAACCGGGAAACCATCATTTCCTGCGCCTGCCACACAAACATTTATTTTTTATGTCTTTGACATTTGCATCACTGTCGTGGCAAAAATAATTTAACAGTCAGTAACATAGAGATGTCATTGGCTGCCTCTTCCCGCATGAGGATCGGGAAGCTCCCGTACAAACTTAAACCAATGATGCGATGGATTACTGGGGGCTGTTGACTAGGCTTAAGAGGTAAACAGAACAAAAGTAGTGATCCACTCTTTTTCAGGGTAAGCGACTATAACGAGGGCTAAGTTATGGGCATCTTCGAGCACTATCAACAGCGGTATGAGAAGGCCAGAGAGGAGGAGTACAGCATCCAGGAGTTTCTGGATATGTGCAAACAGGACAAATCCTGCTACGCCTCCGCAGCTGAACGACTGCTGGTTGCCATCGGCGAACCGGAAATGATCGATACCTCCGTCAATCCGCGCCTCAGCCGCCTCTTTTCCAACCGCGTCGTCGCACGCTATCCCGCTTTCAAAGACTTCTATGGCATGGAAGAGGCCATCGAGCAGATCGTCTCCTACCTCAAGCACTCCGCCCAGGGACTGGAAGAGAAGAAGCAGATCCTCTATCTGCTCGGCCCCGTTGGCGGCGGCAAATCTTCGCTGGCCGAGAAACTCAAGTCCCTGATGCAAAAAGTGCCCATCTATCGCATCAAGGGCTCGCCGGTCAATGACCACCCCTTCTGCCTGTTCGACATAGAAGAGGACGGCGAGATCCTGGAAAAAGAGTACGGCATTCCTCGCCGCTACCTGAGGCCCATCATGTCCCCCTGGGCGGCCAAGCGGCTGCATGAGTTTGGCGGCGACATCACCAAATTCAAAGTGGAGAAGGTCAACCCCTCCATCCTGGATCAAATTGCCATCGCGAAAACCGAGCCTGGCGATGACAACAACCAGGACATCTCCTCCCTGGTGGGCAAGGTCGACATCCGCATGCTGGAGCACTATGCCCAGGATGATGCCGATGCTTACTCCTACTCAGGGGCGCTGTGCAAGGCGAACCAGGGGATGATGGAATTCGTGGAGATGTTCAAGGCCCCCATCAAGGTACTGCACCCCTTGCTGACCGCGACCCAGGAAGGAAACTACAACGGCACCGAGGGGCTCTCCGCACTCCCCTTCGACGGCATCCTGCTTGCCCACTCCAACGAATCCGAGTGGCAGCAGTTCCGCAATAACAAGAACAACGAGGCCTTCCTCGACCGGGTCTACATCGTCAAGGTGCCCTACTGCCTGCGAGTCTCGGAAGAGGTGAAGATCTACGAGAAACTGCTGTTCAACAGCGAGCTGACCGAGGCCAAGTGCGCGCCGGGCACCCTGGAGCTGCTGGGTCAATTCTCGGTACTGTCACGGCTGAAAGAGCCGGAAAACTCCAGTCTCTACTCCAAGATGCGGGTCTATGACGGCGAGAGCCTCAAAGATACAGATCCCAAGGCGAAGAGCTATCAGGAGTACCGCGACTACGCCGGTGTCGACGAGGGCATGAACGGCCTCTCCACCCGTTTTGCGTTCAAGATCCTCTCCCGCGTCTTCAACTTCGACCATGCGGAAGTGGCGGCCAACCCTGTCCACCTCTTCTATGTGCTGGAGCAGCAGATAGAGCGCGAGCAGTTCCCGCAGGAGCTGCACGATCGCTACCTTGAGTTCATCAAGGGCTATCTGACCCCGCGCTACGTGGAATTTATCGGCAAGGAGATCCAGACCGCCTATCTCGAGTCGTATTCAGAGTACGGGCAGAACATCTTCGATCGCTACGTCACCTACGCCGACTTCTGGATCCAGGATCAGGAGTACCGTGATCCCGAGACCGGCCAGCTCTTTGATCGGTCGTCGCTCAACAGTGAGCTGGAGAAAATTGAGAAACCCGCCGGGATCAGCAACCCGAAGGATTTTCGCAACGAGATCGTCAACTTCGTGCTGCGTGCCCGGGCCAACAATGCAGGCCGTAACCCCAACTGGACCAGTTACGAGAAGCTGCGCACCGTGATCGAGAAGAAGATGTTCTCCAACACGGAAGAGCTGCTGCCGGTTATCTCCTTCAACAGCAAAACCTCGGCCGAGGAGCAGAAGAAGCACGATAACTTTGTCGAACGGATGATGGAGAAAGGCTACACCCGCAAACAGGTGCGTCTGCTCTCCGAATGGTATCTCAGGGTACGCAAGTCATCCTGACCCTGCCGTGTTCAAGGGGGAGTTATGGCGCATTTTATCGACCGCAGGCTCAACGGCAAAAACAAAAGCGCTGTCAATCGGCAGCGCTTCATCCGCCGCTACAAGAAGCAGATCAAACAAGCGGTCTCGGATGCTGTCTCCAAGCGCAGCATTCAGGACGTGGACAAGGGCGAGAGCATCAGCATCCCGACCAAGGACATCGGTGAACCCCATTTCCATCAAGGCCAAGGCGGCAAACGGGAGATGGTGCACCCGGGCAACGATCAGTTCGTCTCCGGTGACAAGATTGACCGCCCCAAGGGAGGGGGCGGTGGACAGGGTTCCGGCGAGGGACAGGCATCCAATCAGGGTGAAGGGGCCGATGATTTCGTGTTCCAGATCTCCAAGGATGAGTATCTTGATCTGCTGTTTGAGGATCTGGAGCTGCCACGGCTGCAGAAGACCCAGCTCAACCAGCTGATGGAGATGAAGACCTACCGCGCGGGCTACACCTCCAACGGGGTGCCCGCCAACATCAACGTGGTGCGCTCGCTTCAAAATTCGCTGGCGCGTCGCATGGCGCTGCAGGCGGGCAAGAAGCGCCAGCTGCGTGAGCTGGAGGAGCGGCTGGCCCTGTTGGCCGTCGATCCCAACGAACATTTTGCCGAGATGGCACAGCTCGAAAAAGAGATCAGAGAGCTGAAACGGCGGATCGAGGCAGTACCTTTCATCGACACCTTCGATCTCAAGTTCAACAACTTCGTCAAGCGGCCCGTGCCCTCCAGCCAGGCGGTGATGTTCTGCCTGATGGATGTCTCCGGCTCCATGGATCAAGCCACCAAGGAGATGGCCAAGCGTTTCTACATCCTGCTCTATCTGTTCCTGAGCCGGACCTACAAGAACGTCGAGGTAGTCTACATTCGCCACCACACCCAGGCCAAGGAAGTGGATGAACACGAGTTCTTCTACTCCCAGGAGACCGGTGGCACCATCGTCTCCAGCGCGCTCAAGATGATGAACGACATCATCAACGAGCGTTATCCGGCCAACCAGTGGAATATCTATGCGGCGCAGGCATCAGATGGTGACAACTGGGCGGATGACTCACCGCAATGCAGGGGGATCCTGATGCGCGACATCATGCCGCGGGTGCGCTACTACTCCTACATCGAGATCACCACCCGCGCTCACCAGACTCTGTGGCACGAGTATGAGTCGGTGGCCGACCAATACCCCCACTTCGCGATGGAACATATTCGCAAGGTTGAGGACATCTATCCGGTGTTCCGGGAGTTGTTCAAGAAGCAAGCGGCTTGAGGGATCACATATGGTAGAAACCGCGAGAAAAATAGCGCCGCTGGACGATGGGCCTGACTGGAACTTCGATCTGCTGGAGATCTATCACCAGGAGATTGCCCGGGTTGCCAAGTTTTATCGGCTGGATACCTATCCCAACCAGATCGAGGTGATCACCGCCGAGCAGATGATGGATGCCTACTCCAGCGTCGGTATGCCCATCGGCTACCAGCACTGGTCATTCGGCAAACGCTTCATCCATACCGAGCGCAACTACAAGCGCGGCCAGATGGGGTTGGCTTATGAAATTGTCATCAACTCAGATCCCTGCATCGCCTACCTGATGGAAGAGAACACCATGCCGATGCAGGCCCTGGTGATGGCTCACGCCTGTTATGGCCACAACTCTTTTTTCAAGAACAACTACCTGTTCAAGGCCTGGACCGATGCCTCCTCCATCATCGACTACCTGCTGTTTGCCAAGAACTACATCACCGAATGCGAGGAAAAACACGGTATCGATGCCGTCGAGCGCCTGCTTGACTCCTGCCATGCCCTGATGAACTTCGGGGTGGATCGCTACAAGCGGCCCCAGAAGATCTCCCTAGCAGAGGAGAAACGTCGCCAGAAGGCACGGGAAGATTACCTGCAAACCCAGGTCAACGAACTGTGGCGCACCCTGCCCAAGCAGCACAAGGCAACCGGTATCGAGGACAGACGCTATCCAGCCGAACCTCAGGAAAACATCCTCTACTTCATCGAGAAGAATGCCCCCCTGCTGGAACCCTGGCAGCGAGAAGTGGTGCGCATCGTGCGCAAGATCAGCCAGTACTTCTACCCGCAGAAGCAGACCCAGGTGATGAACGAGGGGTGGGCCACCTTCTGGCACTACACCATCCTTAACCACCTCTATGATGAGGGGAAGATCAGCGATCGCTTCATGATAGAGGTGCTGCACAGCCACACCAACGTGGTGTACCAACCCCCCTACAACAGCCGCTACTACTCGGGGATCAACCCCTATGCCCTCGGCTTTGCCATGTTCACCGACCTGCGCCGCATCTGCGAACACCCGACCGAGGAGGACAGATACTGGTTCCCCGATTACGCCGGCACCAACTGGGTCGACACCTTGCACTTCGCCATGCAGAACTTCAAGGACGAGAGCTTCATCAGCCAGTTCCTCAGTCCCAAGGTGATGCGCGACATGAAGCTGTTTGCCATTGATGACGACGATCTGAAGAACTACCTCAAGGTCTCCGCCATCCACAACGAGGAGGGTTACCGGCTGGTGCGCAACACCCTGTCAGCCCAATACAACCTGAGCAATCTGGAGCCCAACATTCAGGTCTACAACGTGGCGGTGAAGGGAGATCGCTCCCTCACCCTGCGTTATGTCCCCCACAACAGGATCCCCCTTGGCGAGTCGCGGCACGAGGTACTCAAGCATCTGCACCAGCTGTGGGGATTCGATGTGGTGCTGGAGCAGGATAACGGCGAGCTCACCGCAGACATCATAGGGCGCTGCCCGGATCGCAAGAGTCTGACCTGATAGGCAGACAAGAAGCATAAAAAAACGCGCCATTCGGCGCGTTTTTTCTGGTGACCTTCATCAGTTATCGCACAGATTGCTCGGCATGTCCTGGCGCAGACGGGTCCACAACTTGCCCGATTCGATACCGTACTGACGCACCGTCATGAACACGGCCTCGTGATTCTTGGTCTCGGCCAACCCCAACAGAGTCTTGTAATAGGCATCCGCCGTCTCGCGCGCCTGCTTGTCGGAGAAGTAATAACGTCCGACCCTGCTATACAACCCCTTGAACCCGTTGAGGATCAAGGCATAGATCGGATTACCGGAAGCAAACGAGAGTTGATGGTGCAGACGGTAATCGAACTCGGCATAGGCCTCAGCCGAATTGTCGACCTCATCGGCCCCGCGCAGGATCTCGGCGGCTTGCTCCGGGTTGTTGCGAATGGCGCCACGGATGAAGATGGTGCAGATGTTGGTGCGAGCCGACAGCAATTGGGCCACCAGATCCGGCACCTTGTCCTGATCGAGCCTGGCCAGTGTCTCCAGGATGTTGAGACCCGAGGTTTCCCAGAAATTGTTGACCTTGGTCGGTTTGCCATGCTGGATGGTGAGCCAGCCATCGCGGGCAAGGCGCTGCAGCACTTCGCGCAAGGTAGTGCGAGTCACGCCAATCAGCTCGGACAGTTCGCGTTCCGCCGGTAGAATGGATCCTGGAGGAAAGCGATTGTTCCAGATGGACTCGATGATGTATTCCTCGGCAAACCCGGCAGGGCTTTGCGCTTTTATGACCATGTAGTGACTCTGTTGTAGTACGTAAAAAGGCTCACGAATAATAGCAAAGCCGGTCATGCTGGCAAGCAGAAGGTCAGTCCTCTGCTCACATTAACCGGATCTTTTTGTTAAAAATATGTATGCGACAACATGACTGGAGCCAACCAAGACCAAATGATGGTGATATCGGCGCCTCGCCACTGGGCAAGCATCGTGGCGTTATTTATAGTTAGCGCTCCCTTGATTAAAATCATGTGCAATCAATTTGATAAAGGTGAATATCCGGATGTTCGGGTCGAGTCGGGCTCGACTGCATAGACGCAGATACCAACAACAAAACAGAGAACCATCATTATGCCAATCAGCCTAGGGCGCGCTTTTGCAAAGAATTTTTTGGGCAATGCTCCACGGTGGTACAAGATTGCCATCGTCATATTTCTGCTGATCAATCCGATCGTCTTCCATGTGGATCCCTTCCTGGCTGGCTGGTTGCTGGTCGTCGAGTTCATCTTCACCCTGGCCATGGCGCTCAAGTGTTACCCGCTGCAACCCGGTGGCCTGCTGGCCATAGAGGCCGTTCTCATCGGCATGACCTCGGCGAACCAGATCAAGCATGAGCTGGTTGCCAACATCGAAGTGCTGTTGTTGCTGGTGTTCATGGTGGCTGGCATCTATTTCATGAAACAACTGCTGCTCTACGTTTTCACCAAGATGCTGGTCCGCATCCATTCCAAGACGTTGCTCTCCCTCGCCTTCTGCCTGGTCTCGGCCTTCTTGTCCGCCTTCCTCGACGCCCTGACCGTGATCGCCGTGGTGATCAGCGTCGCCACCGGTTTCTACGCCATCTACCACAAGGTGGCCTCGAGCGATGAGTCCGGAAATCTGCATCAGGATGACGAAGGGATTGATGAGCTGTCTCGCCAGCACCTGAACGAGTTTCGCGCCTTTTTGCGCAGCCTGATGATGCACGCGGCCATCGGCACGGCCCTGGGGGGCGTCTGCACCCTGGTCGGCGAGCCCCAGAACCTCATCATCGGTGAGCAGGCGGGCTGGCATTTCGGTGAATTTGCCATTCGCATGGCCCCGGTCACCATCCCCGTCTTCTTCTGCGGTCTGCTCACCTGCATCCTGGTGGAGAAATTCCGCTGGTTCGGTTATGGCACCAAGTTGCCAGAGCCCGTGCGCCATATCATGGAAGCCTATGAGCGCGATGAAGATGCCGAGCGCAGCCCGCAAGAGAAGGCCAAGCTGCTGGTTCAGGCGGCTATCGCCATCTGGCTGATCACTGGTCTGGCTCTGCATCTGGCGGCGGTGGGCCTGATCGGCCTTACCGTCATAGTCCTCGCGACGTCCTTCACCGGCGTCACCGAAGAGCATGCGCTCGGCAAGGCTTTCCATGAGGCGCTGCCCTTCACCGCCCTGCTCACCGTCTTCTTCAGCGTGGTAGCGGTGATCATCGATCAACAGTTGTTCAAGCCGGTGATCCAGTGGGTGCTGGCTGCCAAACCCGAGGATCAGCTCGCGCTCTTTTATCTGGCCAACGGCTTGCTCTCCATGGTGAGCGACAACGTCTTCGTCGGTACCGTCTACATCAACGAGGTGAAAACCGCCCTGCTCAATGGCGCCATCAGCCGTGAACATTTCGATCTGTTGGCGGTAGCCATCAACACGGGGACCAACCTGCCGTCCGTGGCCACTCCCAATGGTCAGGCCGCCTTCCTGTTCATGCTGACCTCGGCACTGGCCCCACTGCTGCGCCTCTCCTATGGCCGCATGGTGTGGATGGCTCTGCCCTACACCCTGGTACTGGGTCTGGTGGGTTTCTTTGCGGTGGAGCAACTGCTCGCCCCTGCCACCGAATGGTTCTACCAGGCCGGCTGGCTGACACAGGGCAGCGCCGCCATGCAGACCCTAGCACCTGCGGCACACTGATGAAGCGAGGGGCCCTCTGGCCCCTTTCTTTTCAGGCGGGGCTCTGCTCTAATTCAGCCATTATTTTTCTCTGTGAGATCAATCAGATGATCGAGTTTCTTCGCCGAATTGCCAGTCATCGTCTGGCCTGGGGGCTGCTGGCCGTTTCCGCCCTCGCCTTCGAGCTGTGCGCCCTCTTCTTCCAGCATGTGCTGGGTCTGCACCCTTGTGTGATGTGCATCTATGAGCGGATCGCCATCCTCGGGGTGTTCGCTGCCGGCCTGCTCGGCATGGTGGCGCCAGAGAAGTGGTATCTCCGTTGGAGCGCCATGCTGCTGTGGGGCTACAGTGCCTTCTGGGGCCTAAAACTGGCGCTCAAGCATGTGGATTACCAGGTGAACCCCTCCCCCTTCAATGTGTGCGAAGGCTTTGTCGACTTCCCAAGCTGGGCGCCCCTCGATCAGTGGGTGCCCTGGCTCTTCTTCCCGGACGGCGATTGCAGCGAGATCAGCTGGCAGTTCCTGAGTTTCTCCATGCCGCAGTGGTTGATCGCCATCTTCGCCGCCTACCTGCTGGTGTTCGTCGTGGTCGCCATCGGCAACCTGATCAAGGGCCGCTGCTGCAACTGAAGCTGGTCATTCGATATAGATCGCATACAAAAGGGAGCCATCGGCTCCCTTTTCCATCAGCGGTGTCAGCCACCCAAGCCGCTCCCGTTTCTCCATGCCCCTGTCATCTGGCTGGTTGCCATCTTCGCCGCCTACCTGCTGGTGTTCGTCGTGGTCGCCATCGGCAACCTGGTCAAGGGCCGCTGCTGCAACTGACACTGACGATGCCATATAAGACGCATCAAAAAGGGAGCCATCGGCTCCCTTTTCATCTGATGCCCGATCATCTGCACCCAGTCCTTGCCCAACCCCTGCTCCCGCGCCTCCATGCTCTCTTCATCGGGTTGGTGACCAGCGTCGCCGCCTGCTGATGTTTGTAGTGGTCGCGGTTTAAGTACCGTTGTCGCAGCCAAACCAGCGATGCCGGGTTCAGACAGAGACAAAGTCGGATAACGAAAAGGGGAGCCATAATGGCTCCCCTTTCTTGTGATCGCAGACTCTGCAGCACGCGGCCTTCTTTAACACACCTTCATCCTGCCTTGGCAGTGCTCATCCTGGCCTTCACCATGCCAACGACCATGGGCAGCAGCGAGATGGCAATGATGCCGAAGATGAGCAGAGTGAAGTTGTGACGCACCACCGGCAGGTTGCCGAAGAAGTGGCCCGCATAGACGAACGACAACACCCACAGCAAGCCGCCAATCAGGTTGAACGCCAGGAAGCGCGGGTAGGTCATGGCCCCCATGCCGGCCACGAAGGGGGCAAAGGTGCGCACTATGGGCAGGAAACGGGTGATGATGATGGTCTTGCCGCCATGCTTGGCATAGAAGGCGTGGGTCTTGACCAGATAGTCGCGACGGAAGATCTTCGAATCGGGATTGCGGAACAGTTGATCCCCGAAGAAGTGGCCTATGGTGTAGTTCACCACGTTGCCGAGCACGGCGGCAATGATCAGCACCCCCGCCAGGGTATGTACGTCCAGCACGCTGCCCACGGTGAGGGCGCCAGCGGCAAACAGCAGGGAGTCACCGGGCAGGAAGGGGGTCACCACCAGGCCGGTCTCACAGAAGATGATGAGGAACAGGATGGCGTAAACCCAGACACCATAGTGCTCGAACAGCTCTTTCAGGTGCACGTCAACGTGCAGAATAAAGTCGATTGCAAACAGGATCAGATCCATTTTCTCATACCCATGAAGTGAACGGCGTGGAGTCTACGCCAATGCCTTGCAACCGACAATCTGCGGTATCGCTTCGCCCTTCATTCCAGGGTATCCAGCCCCTGCCTGACCGTTGCAGGCAGGCAGGACTCCCACCCCCAGAGCAGCAACAGCAGCAGGCTGACGTCGTCGAGCCAGCCCACGAAGGGCACCAGATCCGGAATGAGATCCACCGGGCTGATGCCATAGAGGAGGATGAGGATCACCAGCCCCCTGGCCCACCAGGGGGTGTCCGGATGGCGAAAACCGGCATAGAGGCGGCGCAGGCGCCGCCAGATCAACCAACGCTTGCCACTCATGACTCGATCAACTCGCCGCGCAACCGCTGGATCTGATCCCGCATGGCCGCGGCCTGCTCGAACTCCAGATCCCGGGCATGCTGGAACATCTGCTCTTCCATCCGCTTGATCTCTTTGGCGATCTCGCTGGCGGAGCGGGCATGGTACTCCCCTTGCGGCTCGGCCGCCTTGCGACTGCCTCTGCCGGGTTTGCCAGCGGTGCGGCTGCCCCCCATGTCCATCATGTCCCCCACCGACTTGTTGAGGCCCATAGGCGTGATGCCGTGTTCAAGGTTGTGGGCATGCTGCAGGGCACGGCGCCGCTCGGTCTCCTCGATGGCCACCTTCATGGAGTTGGTGATGGTATCGCCGTAGAGGATGACCTTGCCGTTGAGGTTGCG
Source organism: Aeromonas sp. sif0611 (assembly GCF_019218845.1). Taxonomy (NCBI): domain Bacteria; kingdom Pseudomonadati; phylum Pseudomonadota; class Gammaproteobacteria; order Aeromonadales; family Aeromonadaceae; genus Aeromonas; species Aeromonas sp. sif0611. The sequence continues at coordinate 138,974 of NZ_JAHUWU010000004.1, forward strand.
GGCGGCGCGGCCAATGGTCTGGATGAGGGAACGGGTGGAGCGCAGGAAGCCCTCCTTGTCCGCATCCAGAATGGCCACCAGGGAGACCTCCGGCATGTCGAGCCCTTCTCGCAGCAGGTTGATGCCCACCAGCACGTCGAATTTGCCGAGGCGCAGATCACGGATGATCTCCACCCGCTCCACTGTGTCGATGTCCGAATGCAGGTAACGCACCCGCACGTCGTGGTCCGCCAGGTATTCGGTCAAGTCTTCCGCCATCCGCTTGGTGAGGGTGGTGACCAGCACCCGCTCCTCCACCGCCACCCGCAGCCGGATCTCGGAGAGCAGATCGTCCACCTGGGTGGTAACGGGCCGCACCTCGATTTCGGGATCCAGCAGGCCGGTGGGACGCACCACCTGCTGCACCACGTCGCCGCCGGACTTCTCCAGCTCGTAGGGGCCGGGGGTCGCCGAGACGAACACCGTCTGAGGCATCAGGGCCTCGAACTCGTCAAACTTCAATGGTCTGTTGTCCAGCGCCGAGGGGAGCCGGAAGCCGTACTCCACCAGGGTCTCCTTGCGGGATCTGTCCCCTTTGAACATGGCGCCTATCTGCGGCACCGTCACGTGGGACTCGTCGATGATGAGCAGGCCATCCCCCGGCAGGTAGTCAAACAGGGTGGGCGGCGGCTCGCCGGGGGCACGCCCCGACAGATAGCGGCTGTAGTTCTCGATACCGGAGCAGTACCCCAGCTCCTGCATCATCTCGATGTCGAACTGGGTACGCTGGCTGATGCGCTGCTCTTCCACCAGCTTGTTGAGGGAGAGCAACTGCTCGCGGCGCCCCTTGAGCTCTTCCTTGATGTGATCGATGGCACCCAGAATGGTCTCGCGCGGCGTGGCGTAGTGAGTCTTGGGGTAGATGGTGTAGCGCACCACGGTCTGCTCGATGGCACCGGTCAGGGGATCGAACTGGGAGAGGCGCTCCACCTCCTCGTCGAACAGCTCCACCCGCAGTGCCAGCTTGTCCGATTCGGCAGGGTAGATGTCGATCACCTCCCCCCGCACCCGGAAGGTGCCGCGCTGGAAGGCCATGTCGTTGCGGGTGTATTGCAGCTCGGCGAGGCGGCGCAGGATATCCCGCTGGTTGATCACATCCCCCACCTTCAGGTGCAGCATCATGCTGAGGTAGGCCTGGGGGTCCCCCAGACCATAGATGGCAGATACCGAGGCGACGATCACCACGTCGCGCCGCTCCAGCAGCGCCTTGGTGGCTGACAACCGCATCTGCTCGATGTGATCGTTGATGGAGGCATCCTTCTCGATGAAGGTGTCGGTGGTCGGCACATAGGCTTCCGGCTGGTAGTAGTCGTAATAGGAGACGAAGTACTCCACCGAGTTCTCGGGGAAGAACTCCTTCATCTCCCCATAGAGCTGGGCGGCCAGGGTCTTGTTGGGAGCCAGTATCATGGTCGGGCGATTCAGGGTGGCGATGACGTTGGCCATGGTGAAGGTCTTGCCCGACCCGGTCACCCCGAGCAGCGTCTGGTGAGCGAGGCCGGACTCGATGCCATCGAGCAGGCGGGCGATGGCCGCAGGCTGATCCCCCGCGGGTTGAAACTGGCTGGCCAGCTTGAAAGGCTTATTCATGACGACTCCCGACAAAAAACGGCAAGAGAGCAGTGTACCCCGAGTTGGCAGGCCTGGGTATCCGCTCTCCTGCCCTGACGGCTATTGACCCCGAAATGCGACCTCTGTATGATGCTCCTCCTTGCCTGATGTTCCCCCGTAGTTCAGTCGGTAGAACGGCGGACTGTTAATCCGTATGTCACTGGTTCAAGTCCAGTCGGGGGAGCCAATTCCTCACCATCTCGGTGCAAGTTATCCACTTTAGTGCTTTCCTCTGCCAATTTTAATGCACAAGCCGTCCCTCGCGGCGCACTCCCCCTTTGATCCCCGGTTCCTGACCAGCAGCGTTTTGTTCTGCTGCGTATAACTATTTGATTTTTATAGAAACATTTTTTTTCCGGTATTTTTTGAACAGCGCTTGCACCCCAGTATTGGCGCGGCTTGCAGGCTGATCACCAAGTTTCATGAACAGGGTTATCCACAGTTTCTGTGGGTAAGTGTGCCAAACCCAATGCAGGCCTAGGTTGGCAGCGATTGTCTCCGCTTTGGCAAGGTAAAACTCCTCACCCCCCATTTTCTCCTGTTTTTGCCCTCCCCCCTAAATGGGTCGGGCGGGGGCGAGACATCCTATTTCTCCCGCTTTTTTTTCGCCATGCCCCGTGCCATGGGTCAGCCTCCACCGAACGGAAAAAAGGGTTCCTTTGCATCCCGCCAACCACCCCAGTCAAAAATGCTGAAAATCATGCTCAATCGCCTCCTGCGCAGCAGGTAATAAATTGTCCACAGGGCTGTCACGCCCTCCCCCGCCGACAGCAGAAATCACTCATTGACAGCGGGAACAGCAGTGCAAAATAGAGGTATTTTCCCCAAGTCGCCCGCGCATCGCTCCCCGCCCCGGAGAGACCAGCACTTAACTGGCTGTTAATCCGCTTTCGCGCTTCTTTCTTGGTGAGGGATCCGGCACAATATCGGCCCCACTTTTTTCCTCGGTTTTTCCGGGCATGACCATAGATTTCGTGACACTGCTACATCAAAGCGACTCCCTGCTGCTGTTCGTGGTGCTGGCCTTCGGCCTGCTGCTGGGCAAGGTGCGCATCGGCAACTTCCAGATTGGCAACACCATAGGGGTGCTGTTCACCGCCCTGCTGTTTGGCCAGATGGGGTTCCAGTTCTCCACCTCCACCGAGAACGTCGGCTTCATGCTGTTCATTTTCTGTGTAGGGATCGAGGCGGGCCCTCACTTCTTCAGCGTCTTCCTGCGCGACGGCATCCACTACATCACCCTGACCCTGGTGATCCTGCTGACCGCCTTGCTGCTGACAGTGGGACTGGCCAAGTTCTTCAACCTGGGACCCGGCATGGCGGCGGGGATACTGGCGGGGTCGCTGACCTCGACCCCGGCACTGGTGGGGGCCCAGGATGCCCTGCGTAGCGGCCTGCTCAATCTGCCCCACGGCACCGACATGCAACCCGTGCTCGACAACATGGGGATAGGCTACGCCCTGACCTACCTGGTGGGCCTGGTGGGGTTGATGCTGGTGGTGCGCTATCTCCCCTCAATGGCGCGGCTCGATCTCAATACAGAGGCGCAAAAGATAGCCCGCGAGCGGGGGCTCTCCGACAGCGAGAGCCGCAAGACCTATCTGCCCATCATTCGCGCCTATCGCGTCGGCCCGGAACTCGCCGCCTGGATCGGCGGTCGCACCCTGCGCGAAACCGGCATCTACCCCCACACCGGTTGTTACGTGGAGCGGATCCGCCGCAACGGCATTCTGGCGAGCCCGGACGGCGACGCCGTCATCCAGGAGGGGGACGAGATCGCCCTGGTCGGCTATCCGGAGAGCCACGAGAAGCTCGACGTCAACTACCGCAACGGCAAGGAGGTATTTGACCGCAACCTGCTCGACCTGCAGATCGTCACCGAAGAGATAGTGGTGAAGAACGACGCCGTGGTGGGCCGCCATCTGGTGGAGCTCAACCTGACCGAGAAAGGCTGCTTCCTCAACCGGGTGGTGCGCTCCCAGATCGAGATGCCGTTCGATCGCAACATCATGCTGCAAAAAGGCGACGTGCTGCAGATCAGCGGCGAGAAGCAGAGAGTCAAGCTGCTGGCCAACAAGATCGGCTTCATCAGCATCCACAGTCAGACCACAGATTTGGTGGCCTTCACCACCTTCTTCGTGCTGGGTCTGCTCATCGGCTCCGTCTCCCTGGTGTTCGGCCAGATAGAGTTCGGCCTCGGCAACGCCGTCGGCCTCTTGCTGGCAGGGATACTGATGGGTTACCTGAGGGCCAACCACCCCACCGTCGGCTATGTGCCGCCGGGCGCGCTGCGCCTGGCCAAGGATCTCGGCCTCGCCGTCTTCATGGTGAGCACGGGCCTCAAAGCCGGTGGCGGCATCCTCGACCACCTCAGCGAGGTGGGGGTGGTGGTGCTCTTCTCCGGCATGCTGGTGACTACCTTGCCGGTGCTGGTGGGCTATCTGTTCGGGGTCTGGGTGCTCAAAATGAACCCCGCCCTGCTGCTCGGTGCCATCACAGGTGCCCGTACCTGCGCCCCGGCGATGGATGTGGTCAACGAGGCCGCCAACAGCTCGATTCCGGCGCTCGGCTACGCCGGCACCTATGCGGTGGCCAACGTGATGCTGACTCTGGCAGGCTCCTTCATCATCGGCTTCTGGTTCTAGCCACTCATAAACCGATGCAATCCTCACAGAGGGAGCCCGAGGGCTCCCTCTTCCATTACAGGACTGACCGTCCTTTCACCCTCAAATGACACGTGCCTCTGGATAGTAACAATCGTGCTATCGGCTGGCTCCGTTGAAACTCAAAGAGCTAAAGCGTCCCTTGCGCCCCACTTACACTCAGTAAAACGAATGAGGTGAACATCATGAAACGCTTATGGATTGTCATGGTCTGGGTGCTTTGTTCTCTGGCACCGGTCTGGAGTGCCGAGCAAGAGAAAAAGGCCGCCGTCGAGGAAGAAGAGGAGCGCAGCGCCCTGGCTTTTGACAGCGCGGAGCTCGCCAAACCCATGCTGGGGGATTTCGACGCCATGCTGGAGAGGCGCACCATTCGGGTGCTGACCACCTACAACAAGACCGGTTACTTCATCCACAAGGGGGTGCAGCGGGGCGTCACCTATGATGCCTTCATCCAGGTGGAGAAACGCCTCAACGAGCAGTTGCGCAAGGACAAGGCCATCAAGCGCCACCTCAAGGTTCATATCGTCTTCATTCCCGTGGCCCGTGAAGCCCTGCTGGCCTCCCTCATCGAAGGCAAGGGCGATATCGCAGCCGCCAACCTCACCATCACGGACAAACGCAAGCAACAGGGGGTGGAGTTCACCGATCCTTTGCTTGAAAACGTGCGCGAACTGCTGATCTCCGGCCCCCACTCTCCCAAGGTGGAGAGCGCCGCCGATCTGGGGGGCAAAACCATCTTCGTACGACCCTCTTCCAGCTATTTCGAGAGCCTGATGGCCTATAACCAGGCTCGCAAGGAGGCGGGAGAGCCCCTCATCGACATCCAGCCTGCCTCCGAGGTGCTGGAAGATGAAGATCTGGTAGAGATGGTCAATGCCGGTCTGCTGCCCTTCATCGTCATGGATGAACACAAGGCCCGCTTCTGGCAGAAGATCTTCCCCAAGATAACCATCCATGAGACCCCGGTGTTCCGGGAAGGGGGCGTCATCGCCTGGGCGGTGCGCAAGGAGAGTCCCAAGCTGCTCGCCATGCTCAATCAGCAGATCAAGGCGATACGGGGCAAGGCAACGGGGGAAGAGATCCTGGCCCGCTATCTCAAGCAGAACAAGTTCGTCAAGAGCGCTGCCGCCGCCGCCGAACGCAAGAAATTCCTGCAGGTAGTGGAGCTGTTTCGCGAGTATGGCGACCGCTATGACGTGGACTGGCTGTTGATGGCGGCTCAGGGTTATCAGGAGTCGGCCCTGAACCAGAAGGCGCGCAGTCATGTCGGCGCCATCGGCATCATGCAGATCATGCCCGCCACCGGCAAGGGGCTGAAGGTGGGCGACATTCGCCAACTAGAGCCCAACATCCACGGGGGCGCCAAATACATGCGCTGGATGATCGATCATTATTATGCCGACGAGCCCATGACCGCCCTCGACAAGGCCCTCTTCTCCTTCGCGTCCTACAACGCCGGCCCCGCCCGGGTCGCCAGACTGAGAGCCGAGACCAAGAAACGGGGCATGGATCCCAACGTCTGGTTCCACAATGTCGAATACGTGGCGGCGGAGAAAATTGGCCCCGAGACAGTCACCTATGTGGGCAATATCTACAAGTACTACATCGCCTACAAGCTGGTGATGGAACAGATGCAACTGAGGCAGAAGGCCAGCGAGGCCCTCCAGCAGCAAGAGAAGGTCTCGGCGGCAAAGAAATCATAAGCGACTCAGGCCAGCACCAACCACGGGCGGGGCCCCTCTCTTCACCAGAGGCGAGCCCCGCTTCTAGTTCAGCCCCCCTCCCTCTTGACGGCGGGCTCCCTCTCTCCCCATGACCACAATGAACAGAATGGGCACAACAGCCTTAATAGCCATTACGGCCAGATTGTTTTCCAACCACACACCATTCATTAACCTCTTTGCAACAATCACAAGGAGAACATCATGTTGCAAGGAACCTTCAAGCACACTCTGCTCTGCTGCCTGCTGGGCGCCAGCCTCGGCGTCCAGGCCAAGATAGACGAAGTCCACTTCCTGATCCCGGGTGGCGCCGGCGGCGGCTGGGACAACACGGCCCGTGGCACCGGCGAGGCACTGACCAAGTCCGGCCTCATCACCACCGCCTCCTACCAGAACATCTCGGCCGGTGGCGGTGCCAAGGCCATCGCCCATCTGATCGAAACCTCGGCCCAGTCCGACGAGACCCTGATGGTCAACTCCACCCCCATCATCGTCAAGTCCCTCTCCAAGGAACTGCCGCAATCCTTCCGGGATCTCACCCCGGTGGCCGCCATCATCGCCGACTATCAGGCGCTGGCGGTACCGCTGGACTCCCCCTATCAGAACTGGGCCCAGTTGCTGGCCGCCTATGAGGCGAACCCCGCCAAGGTGAAGATTGCCGGCGGCTCCGCCCGTGGCAGCCTGGATCACCTGGTGGCCGCCATGACCTTCAAGAATGCGGGGGCCGATGCCGGCAAGCTGCGCTACGTGGCCTATGACGCCGGTGGCAGCGCCATGGCGGCGGTACTGGCGGGGGAAACCCAGGTGCTCTCCACCGGCTTTGGCGAGGCGATGGAGGCGGTCAAGTCCGGTCAGATGCGGATCCTCGGCGTCACCGCCCCCGAGCGCATGCCGGATGCCAGCCAGGTACCCACCTTCTCCGAGCAGGGCAACCCCACCGTGTTTGCCAACTGGCGCGGCTACTTCGCCTCCCCCGGCATCAGCCCGGAGAAATCCGCCGAGTTCGCCGCCCTGCTCAAGCAGATGTACGACAAACCGGAGTGGGAAGCGGTGCGCGCGCGCAATAGCTGGATCAACCAGTATCAATCCGGCCCCGAGTTCACGGCTTTTCTCAACAGCCAGGAGCAACAAATTGGCGGCCTGATGCGCGAGCTCGGCTTCATCAAGTAACCCTCAGCCTGTGGCGGGCCAGGCCCGCCCATCGGAGTCATCATGCGACTGACCAAGGAACGGTTCGGGGGGCTGCTGTTTTTGCTGCTCTCCCTCGCCTACGGCTATCACGCCACCCAGATCCCCGGCTACCCGGGGGACGAATATGAACCCTTTACCGCCAGCACCCTGCCCTATGCCCTGGCCGGAGCCGGGGTCCTGCTCTCCCTGTTGCTGATCTGCTCACCGGGGGGAGAACCACTGGGCAAGGAGTCCGGCAACTGGCGGCTGGTATTCGCCCTGCTGGGGCTGATGCTGGTCTACGGCCTGGCCCTCGGCTGGCTCGGCTTCCTCGTCGCCACCATCTTGTTCCTGATCGGGGGCATCCTGCTGATGGGCGAGCAGAGCCTCGCCTTTGCCTGCAAGGTGAGCATCCCCTTCACCCTCATTTTCTGGGCCCTGCTCACCAAGGGGCTCAATGTCTACCTCGAGCCGGGTCGGCTGTTCACCCAGTTGCTGGGATAAGGAGAACCCATGTTAGACGGAATCCTGCAAGGGCTCGGCACCGCCATGATGCCCATCAACCTCTTCATGGTGGTGGTCGGCTGCTTCGTCGGCACCTTCATCGGCATGCTGCCAGGGCTGGGGCCGGTCACCGCCATCGCCCTGATGATCCCCATCACCTACGGGCTGGATCCGGCCTCCGGCATCATCCTGATGGCCGGGGTCTATTACGGCTCCATGTTCGGCGGCTCCACCGCCTCCATCCTGATCAACACCCCGGGCTGCTCCGCCAGCATGATCACCGCCATCGACGGCTATCCGCTGGCCTGCAAGGGGTATGCAGGCAAGGCACTGGCCATCGCCGCCTACGCCTCCTTCGTCGGTGGCACCCTGTCGGCCATCTTCCTGATGGTGGCGGCGCCGCTGCTCGCCAAAGTCTCCCTCGCCTTCCAGTCGGCGGACTACTTCGCCCTCATGGTGCTCGGGCTCTCCGCGGTGGCGGCCTTCGCCGGCAAGGGGCAGGTGCTCAAGGCACTGATCATGGCGCTGTTTGGCATCATGATCTCCACCGTCGGCATCGATCGCAGCGTCGGGGTGGACAGATTCACCTTCGGTCTGCCGGACTTGCGCGATGGCTTCTCCTTCCTGCTGCTGGCCATGGCCACCTTCGCCCTCGCGGAGATCCTGATGACGGTGCTGCGCCCTGGCAAGGACACCAGCAAGGAGGAGGCGAGCAAGATGCAACAGCTCGGCTCCCTCAAGCTGAGCCGGGACGAGGTGAAGGAAATAGCGCCCCCCATCGCCCGCTCCTCTGTGCTGGGTTTCCTCATCGGCGTACTGCCGGGGGCCGGTGCCACCATCGCCTCCTTCATGGCCTATGGGGCCGAGCGCAACTTCGCCCGCAAGGGTAAACGGGACGAGTTTGGCAAGGGCAGTCTGACCGGCATCGCCGCGCCGGAAGCGGCCAACAACGCCGCCTCCAGCGGGGCCTTCGTGCCGTTGCTGACCCTGGGGATCCCGGGCTCAGGTACCACGGCCCTGATGCTGGGGGCCCTCATCGCCTATGGCATCCAGCCCGGCCCGCGCCTCTTCATGGAGCACCCGGATGTATTCTGGTCGGTGATCATCTCCATGTATCTGGGCAACGTAGTGCTCTTGATCCTCAACCTGCCGCTCATTCCCTACCTGGCCAAGGTACTGCAGGTGCCTCGCCCCGTGCTCATCCCCATGGTGCTGCTGTTCTCGCTCATCGGGGTCTATCTGGTCTCCTTCAACACCATGGACATCTATGTGATGGTGCTGGTGGCCCTGGTGGCCATCGGGCTGCGCCTGCTGGACTTCCCCATGGCCCCCATGCTGCTCGGCTTCATCCTGGGGGGAATGCTGGAGGACAACCTGCGCCGGGCCCTGGTGATCAACGACGGCTCCCTGAGCTTCCTGTGGGAGCGCCCCATCACACTGGGCTTCACCCTGGTCACTCTGGTGATGCTGTTGCTGCCGCTCTGGCAGTGGTGGCAGGCCCGTCGTACGCCGGTGGCAACCCTGCAATCCGACCCGACCTGAACCGAGACATCACAAAAAGAGCGCCAAAAGGCGCTCTTTTTTTGGGTTGGAACCGGCCACTCAACGCTGGCGGTAGCGCCGCTCCGGCCGCCCGACGGTGCCGTATTCGAGCTCGGGGCTCGCAAGCTGCTGGCCCACCAGAAACTCCAGGTAGCGGCGCGCCGTGGTGCGACTCACCCCGACTCGGCTGCCTATCTCCTCGGCGCTGGCCCCCTGCAGGTTCAGGGCCGCCAGCACCCTTTGCAGGGTGAGGGCGTCTATTCCCTTGGGCAGGCCGCCCGCCGCCACCTGTTGCAGCGGGGTGCCAAAGAGCGCATCCACCGCCTGCTGATCGATGTCCGCCAGAGCCGCCAGGGCGGCACGGCTCTGGCAGTATTTGTCGAGGGTGTCGCGCAGTCGCTCGAACACCACGGGTTTGAGGATGAAATCCACCACCCCGAGCCGCATCGCCTCCTGCAGGGCTGCGGCCTCACGGGCGGCGGTGAGCATGATGACGTCGAGATGGGCCCCGCACTGGCGCAACTCCCGCAGCAGGGAGAAACCCTCCCCGTCCGGCAGCCACACATCCAGCAGCACCAGATCCGGCTTGAGGATGGCTATCTGCTCTCTTGCATCGAACAGGGTGAGCGCCACCCCCAGCACCTCGAACCCCGCCAGCCGCTGCACGAAGCGACGGTGGATCTCGGCAATGGCCGGATCATCCTCGACGATCAGGATCTTGATCACTCACACCTCCTTGGGAATGTAACAGACGACGCAACTTCCCTGCGCCGTGGCTTCGATGGTGATGGTCCCCTGCAGGGCATCCAGAGTCCTGCGCACCAGGGCGAGGCCTATGCCGTGGCCGGGTTCGGCCTTGCTGCTCACCCCGCGCTCGAACAAGGTGTCCGCCAAAGCGGGATCCACCCCACCGGCCCCATCCTCCACCTCCAGGATGAGATCCTGGCCGAGGTCGCTCAAAGAGACACGGATCGGCTGATAGGGGGCGCCATGGCGGCGGGTCGCCTCGAAGGCGTTGTCGATGAGGTTGCCAAGCAGGGTCACCAGCTGGGAGCCGCTGACCCGGGCGGGGATGTCGTGCAGGCGGGAATCCGGATCCACCTCCAGCACCAGCCCCAGCTCGTGGGCCCTGTGGTACTTGCCAAGCAGCAGGCCCGCCACCTTGGGCTTGGCAATGGCCCCCATCAAAAAGCTCAGCAGGGTCTGCTCGGTGGCCGCCTCCCGGCCGATGAAGGCGAGCGCCTCCCGGGTGGCACCCAGTTCGATGAGACCGGCGATGGTGCCGAGCTGGTTGTTGTGCTCGTGAGTCTGCACCCGCAGCAGATCGCTGTAGGCCTGTACCTGGGAGAGCTGGGCGCTGAGCTCGGCCAGCTCGTCCTTGCGCCGAAAGCTCGACACGGCGCCGATCAGCTTGCCCTCGCGCACCAGCGGCAACCGGTTGACGATGAGAGACTGGCCGTTGAGCACTATCTCCTCGTCAAACTGGGGGCTCTGCTCTTGCAAGATGGAGAGCATCCGGCTGCCCGGCAGCAGTTGACCGACGGGCTGGCCGATGGCGGCCTGCGCGGCCCGCTCATCGAGGCGCAGCAGCCGGATGCCGTTGGGATTGAGGGAGGTGAGCCTGCCCTGCTCGTCTATGGTAAGGATCCCCTCGCGCACGGTGCGCAGGGTGCAGTCGAGTTCCGCATAGAGGCGCCCTATCTGCTCGGGCTCAAACCCCAGCAGGGCCCGCTTGTAGCGCTTGGCCAGCCAGGCTGCGGCGGCGCTGTTGAGCAGCACTATGAGCAGGGTCATGGCGAGGCCGAAACGCAGGAAGCCCTGCAGGTCTGCCTCTATGTCCCGCACCAGATAACCGACCGAGACCACACCTATGACCCTGCCCATCTCATCCCGGATGGGCCCCTTGCCGCGCACCGAGACCCCGAGGGAGCCCTGGGCGCGAGAGATGTAGAACTCCCCTTGCAGAGCGCGCCCGGGATCATCCCCCATCATGGGTTTGCCTATCCTGTCCGCATTGGGGTGCACCAGGCGGCGCGCCTCGCCATCACCGATGACGATGTAGCTGGCGCCGACCTCGGCGCGGATCCGCTCCACCAGCACGTTGAGCCGCGCGGTATCGGCCCGCTTCACCCCGGCGATGACGCCGGGTTCTCGGGCCACCAACCGGGCCACGTCGAGGGCCTGATCCCCCACCTCCCGGTAGCGCTGCTCGGAGACGTAGTAGTAGCTGGCCCCGCTCAGCAGCACCAGTTGCAGCAGGCTGACCAGGCAGAGCATGAGCAGGATGCGTCCTTGCAACCCCAGCTTCATGCCTCCCTGTCACCTCGCAACAGATCGAGCAGCAGGCTGCCATCCCGCAGGGCCTTGTGCACCTGCACCGAGGTGGGCTTGGTGGGATCTTCGTAAAAATGGGTGGACTCTATCTGCAGGCGTACCAGGTATTCCGCCGGCAACTGGCTCGCCAGGGACTGGTGCAGCATGGGGAACAGCAGCCGATCGGCACGGGTGATCTCCCCCCCCAGCAGCAGCTTGCCCGGGTTGAGCAGGCAGATGAGGTTGGCCAGCACCCGGGAGAGCCGGCCCGCCGCCTGATGCAGTATGTCCTGGCACAGGCTGTTGCCCGCCAGCGCCAGCTCGCACAGCTCGCGGATGTTGACGCTCGCCGGCAGATCGTGCTCCTGCATCCGCTCGCGCAGGTCCCGGTACTGGGCCTCCAGCGCCTGGTTGGTCACCAGGGTGCAGGCGCAACCGAAGCCACCGCAGTAACAGCGCTGGCCATAGGGCTCCAGCTGCAGGTGGCTGAGATCCCCGAGCAGGGCCGACTCGCTCTCGATGAGCTGGCCGTTGACCACCATGCCCACACCAATGTCGTTGTGGACAAACACCAGCACCGCATCGGCGCAGTTCCTGGCGGCGCCCCACTCCCGCTCGGCCTGGATCCAGGTGCGCACATCACCGCTCACCAGCACGGGCACCGCGAAGGCCTGCTGCAGGGTGGGCCCGAGCGGCCAGTTGCGCAGATCATAGAAGGGGAAGTGCTTGACCATGCCGGAGTGGCGCTCCACCTGCCCGGGCAGACAGAGGGCGATACAGGCCAGCCGCAGAGCCTTCTTTGGCAAAAACACCTCGATGGCCCGCACCAGGCTGGCCAGCAGGTCGCCGCGCTCGGTCTCGCTGAACAGATGGCGATGACGCGCCAGGGAGTGACCCGCGAGATCGAACAGGGCCATGTCTACATAGCCGCGGCCGAGACGCATGGAGAGAAACTGGAAGCGACGCTCGTTGATGCGCAGCAAGGTCTGACGACGGCCACGGCCCACCGAGCTCTCACCACAGGTGACCACCAGACCGCCATCGAGCAGTTCGCGGGTGATCTTGGTGATGCTGGCTGGTGAGAGGCCGGTCAAACGGGACAGATCGGTACGGGACAGTTCCTTGTGCTCTTCCAGGCCGGCATAGACCAGGCCGTAGTTGAGCTGACGGATCAAATCGATACTGCCTTTCACGATCTCATTCATAGGGTTGGGGCTAACGAAAGGAACGAATGGCGCGATTTTCCCACATTCTGCGCCGATCCCCAAATTTGCCGTCTGGAAATGACGTCCAGACGGCAAAAATGTGACTAGTAACGGAAGCGGGAGACGAGTTGGCGCAATTTGTCACCCGTGCCGGCCAGGGCCCGGGTGGTGGTGTTGGACTCCCCGGCGGCCTCGGTCAGCTCGCTGACGATCTGCTGTATGGCCACCAGGTTCTTGTTGATCTCCTCGGAGACCGCGTGCTGCTCCTCGGCGGCGGTCGCTATCTGGATGTTCATGTCGTTGATGGTGCTGACCGCCGTCACCATGCTGTCGAGGGAGCTGGCGATGTGGCTCGCCTCCTGCACCGTCTCCTGGCTGCGCGATTCGCTCGCCTGCATCACCTCCACCGCCTGACGCACGCCACCCTGCAGCCGTTGCAGCATCTCATTGATCTCCTTGGTGCTCTGCTGGGTGCGACCGGCCAGCGAGCGGACCTCGTCCGCCACCACCGCAAAGCCGCGTCCCTGCTCACCGGCCCGGGCCGCTTCAATCGCCGCATTGAGCGCCAGCAGGTTGGTCTGATCGGCGATGCCGCGGATCACCTCCACCACGGACCCTATCTTGCCGGTCTCCTGAGCCAGCTGCTCGATGACACCGGAGGCGGTGTGCACCTCCTCCACCAGGCGGTTGATGCTGCCGATGGCGCTGCCCACCACCTCGCGAGCGGCATCGGATTCCCGCGCCGCGTCGCTGGTGGCGGTGGCCGCGTTGGAGGCGCTGGCTGCCACCTCCTGGGCGGTGGAGCTCATCTCGGTCACGGCGGTGACCACCTGATCCGTCTCCCGGCCATGGCCCTGCATCTGCCGGTCGGCGTGCTCGCTTAAGCTGTGCAGGCGATCCACGGCCCCCAGCAGCTGATGGCTGGTCTCCCCGACCTGGCTCACCACCGACTGGATCCGCTCCACGAAGCGGTTGAAGGCGCTGGCCAGCTGGCCCACCTCGTCCTCGCTCTGCACCTTGAGGCGTCGGGTCAGATCTCCCTCCCCGTCGGCGATGTCATTGAGGGCCGCGACCGCATCCGCCAGCGGTCGGGTGACCCGGTTGCCGAGCACCACTGTCACTGCCAGGGTCACCCCCAGGATCACCAGGATCACCAGCACGCTGCTCTGCAAGGAGCCGTGCATGTTCTCCTCGCGCTCGCTGCGCAGGGCCGCAAGCTCGGTGTCGATATCATCGATGTAGAAGCCGGTGCCCACCACCCACTGATACTTGTCGAGCACCAGGTTGAAGGAGAGCTTGGGCGCATCCCGCCCGATGGAAGGCTTGTTGGTCCAGTATTCCGAGTAGCCATCCCCCTCGCGGGCTGCCTTGACGATCTCCTGAATGAGGAAGGTGCCCTTGGTATCCTTGTCCTGCCAGCGGTTCTTGCCCTCCACCTCGGGGCGGGTGGGCAGCAGCAGGGTATTGCCCTGGAAGTCGTAGACGAAGAAGTAACCGTCACTGCCATAACGCAAGGGGCGCAGCAGCTCCTTCACCCGGGCACGCGCCTCCGGGCTGTCCGGCGCAGCATACTCTTTCTCAATGGCCGTCTTGGCAAGCATCAGGTAGCTGCTGAGCAGGGCCTTGCGCTCCTTGACCGCCTTGTCCCTCGCCACCACCAGCTCGGACTCCAGATCGCTCCTGGCCACCAGGTAGTTGCTGAGGTTGACCACCAGGGCCATCAGCAGCACGGGGATAGCCCCCAGTAACAGGATCTTCTGCTTTAGTGTCATTGTGTAATCCTTTCTGCTGTTTATTCTTGATGTTCCGTTCCTGCTGCATCGGCATGGGATGCTGGCCGAGGGGGGGCCGCTTTCGCTACAATCCCGCCACCTTCTATTATCGACCCGATGAACTGACCCATGAGCCAATGTCCTTGCGGTTCCTCTCTTTCTCTCACCCAATGCTGCGGCGCGCTTCACGCCGGCCAGGCCGCCACCATCACAGAGCAACTGATGCGCTCCCGCTACAGCGCCTTCGTGCTGGGCTTGGGGGAGTACCTGGTCCACAGCTGGCACCCGGACTATCTGGGCCCTCTGACCGCAGAGGCGCTCTCCCAGACCGACACCCAATGGGACGGACTCGAGATCATCGCCAGCCAGGGCGGCCCTACGGATGAGACCGGCATGGTGGAATTCAAGGCCTGGTTTCTGGAGGGCGAAGAGCGTCACTGCCTGCATGAGCGCTCCCGCTTCATGCGCCACCAGGGGCGCTGGGTCTACACCGATGGGGAACAGGATCCGGCGCCGCTACGGGTGGGGCGCAACGACCCCTGCCCCTGCGGCAGCGGCAAGAAGTTCAAGAAGTGTTGCGGCTGAATGCCGTGACTCATGTCGACAGAGGGGGCCCAGCGGCCCCCTCTGCTGTTGCTGGAGTGTGACAACAATCACGATTTGCTCATTAACGCCCCTTTTTATGAGCGTTTGCGAACATTAACTTGGCCCATATCAAACATTTTCGCCCAGAGACAGGCCACACTGGCACCATCTGGAAGAGATGAGACGGGCAAGAATGAAAAGAATAACCACAGAAGTCGTCATCATAGGGGGTGGCGCCACCGGGGCCGGCATCATGCGCGATTGTGCGCTGCGCGGCATCGACTGCATCCTGCTGGAGCGGGACGACATCGCCGCAGGCACCACGGGGCGCAACCACGGCCTGCTGCACTCGGGGGCCCGCTATGCGGTGACGGATCCGGAGTCCGCCCGCGAGTGCATTCAGGAGAACCGCATTCTCAAGCGGATCGCCAGCCACTGCGTGGAAGCGACCGGCGGCCTCTTCGTCACCCTGCCGGAAGATGACATCAGCTTCCAAGGCACCTTCATGGAGGCCTGCGCCCTGGCCGGTATCGACACCCGCCAGCTGGATCCCCGCGAGGCGCTGCGCCTCGAACCCAACGCCAACCCGGCGATGATAGGCGCCATTCATGTGCCGGATGGCACGGTCGATCCCTTCCGTCTCGCCGCCGCAAACGTCTTGGACGCCAAGGAACACGGCGCCCGCATCTTCACCCACAGCAAGGTGCTGGGGCTGCTCCGCACTCAGGATAGGGTGCACGGGGTCAAGGCCATCAATACCCGCACCGGCGAAGCGTTCGAGGTGGAGTGTCAGGAGGTGATCAACGCCGCCGGCATCTGGGGCCAGCAAATTTGCGAATACGCCGATCTCGGCATCCGCATGTTCCCCGCCAAGGGCTCATTGCTCATCATGGATTACCGCATCAACCAGCTGGTGCTCAACCGCGCCCGCAAGCCGGCGGATGCGGACATCCTGGTGCCGGGCGATACCATCTCCCTCATCGGCACCACCTCCAGTCGCATCGACTACCACAAGATTGACCAGCTCACCGTCGACCCCGAAGAGGTCGAGGTGTTGCTGCGCGAGGGGATAAAACTGGCCCCCATCATGGCCCGCACCCGCTTGCTGAGGGCCTACGCCGGAGTACGCCCCCTGGTGGCGGTGGATGGGGACGAGTCGGGCCGCAACATCAGTCGCGGCATAGTGCTGCTGGATCATGCCGAGCGTGATGGCCTCAAGGGCTTCAACACCATCACCGGTGGCAAGCTGATGACCTACCGCCTGATGGCTGAGTGGGCCACGGATCTCGTCGCCAACAAACTCGGCAACAACAGGCCCTGCCGCACCGCCGAACTGAGCCTGCCCGGCTCGCGGGATCCGGAAAAGGTCTCCGCCCCCGGCCTCTCGGTGCCGGTCGAAGGCTCGGCCCAGTACCGCCACGGCGAGCGGGTCATCGCCTTCTTCCGTGACAATCCCAAGGCCAATGCCCTCATCTGCGAGTGCGAGATGGTCACCGCCGGAGAGATTGAATACGCCCTGCGGGAGCTGGATGTGGACAACCTGGTGGATCTGCGCCGCCGCACCCGTCTGGGCATGGGCCCCTGCCAGGGAGAGCTGTGCGCCTATCGCGCCGCCGGTCTGATGCAGGAGTACGGCAAGGCAGACGGTCGTCAGGCCTGCGTCATGCTGCGCCAGTTCCTGGAGGAGCGCTACAAGGGCACCCGTCCGGTGCTCTGGGGCGATGCCCTGCGCGAAGCCGAGTTTACCTACTGGATCTACGAAGGGCTGTTCGGCCTTGGCGAGTGGACGGCCCCCCACCTGGTGACCGAGCCGCCCTTCCCGCTCGATGCCAGCACCGCAGCCAACCCCACCAAGGAGTGCAGCCATGAAATTTGACAGTATCGTGATAGGTGGTGGCATGGCGGGCCTCTCGGCGGCGCTGCGTCTGGCCGAGGCGGGTCAGAAGGCGCTGCTGATGGCCTCGGGCCAGAGCGCCCTGCACTTCTCCTCCGGCTCGGTGGATCTGCTGGAGAGCGAAGGCGACCCTCGCGCCGCCCTGCCCGCCTTTATGGCCGAGTACCCCGATCATCCCTACAGCAAGGTGGGTCTTGCCAGCATAGAGGCGAGCCTCGCGGATCTGCAGCGCCACTGCGCCCTGCAGGGCTTGCCCCTGTTTCGCCAGGAGCGCAACCACCAGCGCCTGACCCCCATAGGCACCCTGAAATCCACCTGGCTCTCCCCCGAGACCTGCGCCTGCGTCACGGAGGCGCCCGCACCGGACGTCCTGCTGCTGGCCACCCTCGAGGGTTTTCGTGATTTTCACCCCGCGCTGGCGGCAGCCAATCTGGCGACCCACTCGCGCTTCGCCCACAGCCGTATTCTGACTGGTGAAATTCGCCTGCCCCAGCTCGCCGCGTTCAGCCGCAATCCCCACGAGTTTCGCTCTGCGGACATCGCCCGCCTGTTTGACAAACAACAGCACGACAAACAGGACCTGCTGGTGGATCTGGCCCGCGAAATAGGTCGCATGGTGCAGGAGTGCGGCGAGCCGGGCTGCCGCCATATCGTACTGCCGGCCTGCCTGTCGCTGGGGCTGGTCAGCCCCCGTCTGGCGGAGCTTGAGCAGCGCACCGGCTGCACCATCAAGGAGGTGGCCACCATGCCGCCGTCCCTTATCGGGATGCGGATGCAGGAGGCCCTCAAGCGCCGCTTCCTGGCCCTCGGCGGCACCTTCCTCACCAGCGAACGGGTGCTGGGCGCCCGCTACGAGGGCGACAGGGTGGTAGGCGTACACAGCCAGAATGGCGACGATCAGCTGTTCGAGGCGAACCACTTCGTGCTCGCCTCCGGCAGCTTCTTCAGCCGCGGGCTGGAGTCCCGCCTTGGGGGCATTCGCGAGCCCATCTTCGACGCCGACGTCTTGAGCCTCCCCGAGCGTGACGCCTGGGCCGGTCGCCGCCTGTTCGATCACCACCCCTTCATGGGCTTCGGGGTCAAGACCGACGACCAGCTGCGGGTGCTGCGCGGCGGCAACCCCCTCGCCAACCTCTATGGCGCCGGCAGCGTGCTGGCCCACTACGATCCCGTCAAAGAGGGCTCGGGCTCCGGGGTCGCCGTCGCCACCGGCTGGCAGGCCGCCGGCCATATTCTGGCGGAGGGCTGAGATGCCTCCCCTTCACTTCCTGACTGCGGGCAGCCAACTGCCCGTTCGACAATCCCATTGCCGCGTCCCTTGCGCTTTTCATCCGGCCCGGGAGGAGTAAATCATGCTACTGGATCATGCCAACCAAACCTTCGATCAGTGCATCAAATGCACCGTCTGCACCGCTTACTGCCCGGTGGCCAAGGCCAACCCCGCCTACCCAGGCCCCAAGCAGGCGGGCCCGGATGGGGAACGGCTGCGGATCAAAAGCCCCGAGCTCTTTGACAGCGCCCTCAAGCACTGCACCAACTGCAAGCGCTGCGAAGTGGCCTGCCCGAGCGGGGTGCGCATCGGCGACATCATCGCCAAGGCCAAGCACCAGTACAGCGGCTTCAAACCGGGGATCCGCGAGTTCGTGCTCTCCCACACCGATCTGATGGGCAGCATGTCTACCCTGATGGCCCCTGTGGTCAACTTCACCACAAGCCTCAAGCCGATGAAGCTGGTGCTGGACAAGGCGCTGGGGGTCTCCTCCCACCGCGATCTGCCCAAGTATTCGCAAGGCACCTTCCGTGGCTGGTACAAGAAACAGAAAGCGAGTCAGGCCCGCTTCGAACGTCAGATAGCCTATTTCCACGGCTGTTATGTGAACTACAACCACCCGCAGCTCGGCAAGGAGCTGATGCAGGTGCTCAACGCCATGAACATCGGCATGCAACTGCTGGAGCGGGAGAAGTGCTGCGGCGTGCCGCTGATTGCCAACGGCTTCATGGACAAGGCCAAGCAGCAGGCCGCCTTCAACATCCAGCAGCTGGAGAACACCCTGCTCGGCAACGAGATGCCACTGCTGGCCACCTCCTCCACCTGCGGCTTCACCCTGCGCGATGAATACCCCCACCTGCTGGAGCAGGACAACCACAAGGTGCGCGATCGCATCTCGCTGGTGACCCGCTTCCTGTGGAACGAGTTTTACCAGGGCAACAAGCCGGCGATGAAACCGCTCAATCTGCACATCGCCTACCACACCCCCTGCCACATGGAGAAGATGGGGGGCGTCATCTATACCCTCGAGCTGCTGCGCGCCATTCCCGGCGTCAAGGTGACGGTGCTGGACTCCCAGTGCTGCGGCATCGCCGGCACCTATGGCTTCAAGTCGGAGAACTACCAGACCAGCCAGGCCATCGGCGAGGGGCTCTTTGATCAGATAAACCGGCTCAAGCCCGATCTGGTCATCACCGACTGCGAAACCTGCAAGTGGCAGATCGAGATGAGTACGCCGTTCCCCTGTGAACACCCGATCCATCTGCTGGCCCAGGCCCTGGCCTGATCCCCTTGCAATGCCAGACCGGATGGCCCGCTCGGCAAAGGGGTCGATGGGCAAAAACCAGATAAAGGAAGAGCCGGCAATTGCCGGCTCTTTTCATTCAGCTTGTCCCGCCATCTGTCCCATCAAGGGTGCTGGATGATCAGGCTGTGCTGATCCAGCATGGATTGCAGGATGTCGTGAGAAGAGGAGCCGCTCAGGTTCCAGCCGTTCAGATCCACGCCTTTCAGGGTGATCTGCTGAGTCACCTGACCATCCCCCGCCGGGGAGACCGACAGGTTGATATCGCTCAGGCCCGCGCGGCCCGTGGTCACAGACGCAGAGAGGTGGCCCAGCAAGCCATCCACGCTGTTGTCGGTCACCCCCTTGAGCAAGTCCGCCAGATCTATCCTGTCCCCCTCCTCCGGGTGGAAGTCGGTGACGGTGTCGATGGCAGGCTGCGTCGCGGTTCCCTCATCGCCGCAGCCCCAAACGAAGCGATCGCTGCCGGCGCCGCCGCTCAGGATGTCATTGCCCTGGCCGCCCTGGATCACGTCATCTCCCAGACCACCCAGGATCCGATCACTGCCAGTGGAGCCGAACAGCCAGTCTCCCCGATCCGAGCCAACCAAGTCGTGGCCGCTCTGGCTGTGGATGGTGAGGGTCTCCTCGGCCGAGCTCAGGGTGCTGCCACCCGCACTCGACTCGGCGGTCAGGATCAGGCTGTGATCCCCGGCCGCCAGATCTTTCACATAGAGTGGGACCGAGTGTTCCATGGGCAGCAGCCAGTCGCCGTTGTTGTCGGCATGACCCACGCTCTGGCCGTGCTCGTCCACCACCTGAGCACCGCCCAGATTCTGGATCCGCACCGACAGCTCGCCCGGTGCCGGATTGACCACGCTGGCGCTCAGGTTGAGCGGCACCCAGGCCCCTTGCAGGGCGTGGATGTCGTGGGTGCCCAGACCGAGCTGGGGAGCGTCCGCCTCGGCGGTGACAGTGATGCCGACCTGGGTGGTATCGGTGAGCGCACCGCCCGCCCCGGTATTGCCCCGATCCGAGGTGGTGATGGTGAGGTTGTCCTCTCCCCAGAAGTCCTTGGCCGGCTCGTAGTGCAGATTGCCGTTGAGCAGGCTGTTGAGATCATCGAGCGACCCTACTAGGGTCATCTCGTTGCTGCCCGCCCCCTGCACCGAGACGGCGCCCGCTGCCCCGAGCAGGGTCAGTACGCCATGCTCGACCCGCAACACCATGGACATGGGCGCACTGCCCGCATCCACGTCCTTGACACTGATCCCGGAGAGGGACAGCGAACCATCTTCCTTCATCGCCATGGCGTCCGGCACCTGGTTGATCGGGGCGTCGTTGACCGGTTGCACCTCGATGGACAGCACATCGGTGTCACTCAGGGCGCCGCCACTGCCGGTGTTGCCCCTGTCGTTGGTCACCATGGTCAGGGCATCCTGACCGTTGAAGTCCTGCTCGCCCTGATAGGTCACCCCGCCAGAGAGCAGCGCATTGATGGCATCCTGGGAGCCGCTCAACACCAGGGAGCCGGTGCCATTGCCGGTCACTGTCACCCCGCTGCCGACCGGCAGGTTCAGGGTGCCGTGCAGTACGGACAGGGTCACCTCCATGGTGCTGCTGCCTGCATCCACATCGCTCACCTGCAGACCGTGAATGACGAAGGGTTGATCCTCCTGGGCCACCTGGGGCTCCCCTGGCAGCACGTTGACGGGGGCATCGTTGACCGGGCTCACATCCACCTGGATGCTGCCACCCACCTCGGGGCCAAGGGCACCATGATCCAGACTCTGGGCCGTCACCTTGATCTCCAGGGCGCCATTGGCGTCGTTGGTCACCAGCTCCACCGCATCGAGCCTGCCACCGTCCGTGGTCACTTGCCAGCGGCCGCCGCCCAAGTCCACCACAGTGCCGCTGACCCCGTTCGGCAGGCGGATTTCTGCCCCGTCCGGTACCCCTTCCAGGGTGACGCGCACCTGCTCGGGGCCATTTTCATGCACGTTGCCGGCACTGCCGCCGGTGGCCTGGGTATCCCGCGTCTCCAGCCCCAGGTTCAGGGTGATCACATCGCCCTCGGCGCCGCTCACCTTGCTTTCTATGTCGGCGATGATGACATCTCCCACCGGATTGACGGTCACGGTGAAGCCCGCACTGGTTTCAAGGGGCAGGGTCAGTCCCTTGTCCAGGGTAAACGCGCTCAGGGTCAGATCCACGGTGCCGCTGAAATCGGCAGGCGGGATCAGGGCCAGCCTGGTGAAATCGGTGCCCACCGGCACCTGCCACACCCCACCGCCGTTGTTGACCGCAGGGGCGGACAGGGTGAAGCCGTCCGGTACCCCCCGGATCTGCAGCCCCACTATCTGCTCGGAGCCGTCGGTGTCGATGAGGCTGGCCCCCAGCCCGCCAAGGCTGATGCTGCCATCCTCGTCGCCGCTCACGTTCTGCACCGTGAGCTGGGCCGGGTCGTTGACCGGCAGCACCTCGAAGCCCACCTGACCGCTCCAGCTCCCCCGATCCGTGCCCGTGGTGGCGGCGTCGAGAATATCCACCGTCACCGCCAGCGGCACCTTGCCGCTGAAGTGCTCCTTGGGTACGAACACCAGATCCTTGAGCGCCGCCGGGTCGTTTACCGTGAGGGTGAAGACAGGCTGGCCGTTCTTGTCGAGGAAGTGACCATATTGGGGATCCACGGTCACGACCACCCGCTCCACGGTCTCGAGACCGCCATTGGCCACCGAGGGGCTGATGTCCGCGAGCTTGACCGAGAGATCGAGGTGGATTTCGGTGTCTTCCAGATTGTCCGGCTGGCCGTCGCCGTTCACATCCTTCACGTTCAGTTGCAGCTCGGGCTGGCCGTCCGCCCCGCCGTTGATGTCCACCTCGGGGGTGATGGAGAGGCTGATATCCTTCTCCACCTGCTTGGTGTCACCACTCACGGTGTCGGTATTGACCAGGCGCACCTTGAAGCCCAGGCCGTCGCCGGCATAGTCGTCAGGCAGGGTCAGGGTCAGTTTGTCGAGATCATTGAGGCCGCCCGGCAGCTTGATCAGGTACTCGCCGTTGACGAAGTCATAGGTGAGCCCCTGCACGTTGACGCCGGGGGGCAAGCCGGTGATGACAATGCTGAGCTCGTCGTCCCCGATATCCGCCGTGCCCAGGGTCACCATGTCCTTGAACTGGCTGCCGAAGTTGACGCCCTGATCCTCCACCCCGGTGATGGGGGCGCTGTTGTCAAAATCGACATCGGCGGCCACCTGGCCCGAGTGGGTTGCCCCCTGGAAATCGGCACTCGCGGTCATCTCTCGATAGGCCGGCGCGCTCACATCCCCCTCGTTGTTGTCGCCAAGGTCGATCACCCTGGCGCTGACCTTGAAGATGACGGTGCCGGTGAAGCCGTCCGGGGAGCGCAGGGCATAGCTGCCGAGGGCATCGTGGGGAACGGTCCAGTTGCCCTGGCCATCGTGGATCCCGCCCACCACCACGAAGCCGGGGGGCAGATCGCTGATGACTAGGTAGTCGATGGTCTCGACGCTGCTGGGGTCCAGATCCTGGAACACAAAGACGCCGTCCAGCGGGATGTCGTGCCCATCCGGGCTGATCAGACCTCCCCCCTGCTGCACCAGGTTGCCATCGGGCTCCACCACGGCCTGGATATCCAGGTGCAGGGTGCCGTCGATCACCTTCTCGGCAACGGCGCCCGAATCCATGTCATGCTGGGTTACGGTCACATGGCTCTGGAGAGTGGTGTCCCGATCGCTGTCTTCCAGGCCCTTCACCAGCAGCTGGCCGCCGTTTAACAGGTTGTCGAGCTGGCTCGGGGTCAGATCCACGGCGCCGCCGGTGACCGTCAGCTGGGTATCCACTCCCCCGACCCGGATCCAGATCTCGTAACCCGGCGCTATGCCGGAAAGGCCGAGGTGCGTCACCTGCTCGGCGCCGTCGGTCAGGTCAGGCTGCCAGTCCAGCACGGTGAACTGATCCTCCAGGCCATGGCTGGTCTTGGCGTAGTCGGTGGCGTCGATGGCCGGCTCCACCTTGATGGTGAGGGGCACGTCGAAACTCTTGTGGTCGCCGTCATTCTCGGTCACCACCACGTGGCCGATGAGGTGAAGATCGGCGGTGCTGTTGAGGGGTGGCTGGATCTGCAGGTTGCCAAGGCTCGACACGTCGACCTGATAGAGGGGGTTGCCCTTGCCATCGAGACCGGCAAAGGTCAGGGTCAGCTCCTTGCCGTTGCCATCGAACACCCTGGCCCCTTCGGGCAGGCCTTCCAGCACCAGGTTCAGGGTTTCCGAGTGATCGAGCGGGGTATCCGTCCACTCCCCCGAGGTGAGCTTGAAGTCGAGCGGTGCCCGGCCATCCTCGGCGATGGTGATGCTGTAGCCATTGCCATCCTGGATCCAGTCGCTGGTATTGAGATCGAAGCGGGGCTCATCCACCACCCCGACCAGGTCCACGTGCAGGCTCTGGGAGCCGGTCTCCTTCTCATTCACCACTGTGTGGGTCTGACCATTGGCGTCGGTCAGGGTGGCGCTGTCCTTCACGACGCCCTTGATGGTGAGATCGAAGTCGACGTTGCTGTTCTTAGGCGGCTCGAGCTTGAGCTCACCGATGCGGTCATAGGGCACCTCGTAGTAGCCGTTGGCATCCAGAGTCACCGCCACGCCACCCAGCAGCAGGGTGGCCCCGGCGGGCAGGCCGCTGATGCGCACGAACAGCTGCTCCGAGCCGTCCGTGGTGTCGCCCAGATGGCTAAGGACTATCTTGCTGCCCAGATCGAGCAGGGTATCTTCCTTGCCCTGGATCTCGCGCACGGTGAGCTTGGCGTCATCCGCCTGCGGGTTGACGTTGATCACCAGCTCTATGCTGTCGCCGAGCGCCTTGTTCTGGCCGCTGACCACAGGGCTCTTCTCCGTGCTCACCGGCGTCACGGTGAGCCTGATGTCGCCGCTGTAGTCCTTGCCGGGGAGCACGGTGATCTTGTTGATATCCCCTGCCGTCACCGTGTAGAGGCCGTTGCTGCCCGGCTGGAGCACCTTGCCATTCAGCGTCAGGCTGCCCAGGCCGGACTCCCACTTGATCTGGTAGCTCAGGGTCTCGGAGCCGTCGGTATCCGTCAGGTTGGCCTGCACGTTGAGGGCGATGCCGTTGCTGTCCTCGTCCGTGCTGTAGTGCTGATGGGTGCTGCCCGCATCCCACAACGGCTTGTCGGCAATGCCCTGCACCGTGATGGCGAGATCGCCGGTCACGGCGGGCGGTGGCGTTCCCTCGGTCACCCCGACCTGCAGTTGCACCTGGAAGTGCAGCGGCTGCTTGTTGTTGCTCCAGCTGGACCAGTCATCCGCCGGCACGAAGGTGAGACCCTGGGTCTGGTAGTTGACGTTGTCCGTGCTCACCATGGCCGCCGGCGGCACGATGAACCACTTGCCATCGGCCGTGGTGGTGAGTGCCACCCCGTGGTAGTAGAAGGTACCGTGGGCGTTGGCCGGCGCCTGGATCAGCAGTTGATCCACGTGTTCGCCCCGGTCGAAATCGCCGATATCGAGGCGCATGTCGATGGCAATGCCATGGCCCGGATCCTGGGCTCCCTGATCTTCCTGCCCGGTGACCGCCTTCACGGTGAAACTCACCGCCTCATCTTGCAGATTGAGGGTCAGGGTGCTCTCGGCGATATCGCCGTCACCGTCGACTAACTGGGCGCTGATGACCTGGCTAAGGGAGGCGGCATCGTGATCGAAGCCGGGCCTCGGCGTGAAGCTGTAGTTGCCCCCCTGATCGATGGTCAGGGATCCCATCACCTGCTTGCCGTCCGGGCTCATCACATCCAGGGTCAGGCTGCCGTTGATGGCATGCTGCTGGCCGTTCACGGTGACCGAGGCAACTCTGGCGCCATCGGCCCCCTCGTTGGCGGGGGGCAGCAGATCGCCGCTCACGGCACTGCCGGTCTCGTTCAGGTGATGGGTCAGATGCGTGCCGATGGGCATGTCATCCTGCACCTTCACTTCCACCGTCACATTGGGGCTGCGATCCCCGTCAGAGTCGGTCACGAACAGCGGTATTTCGATACCCAGTTCATCCTTACCCTGGGCGCCGTGATCGAGCTGGCCCACCAAGTGGACGCTGTAGCTGCCATTGACGTCGAGATGGACCCAGAACACCGGCTTGCCACCCTCCGCACTCGCCAGATACCAGCCAGGGCTATGGGCCGCCAGGGTCACCTCTTTGCCACCCGAGGTGAGGTGATTCGCCTGATTGAAGGCCGCCACATCCAGCTCGAGGGAGGCCACCCTGTCCGAGCCGGCGCCTATGGTCACCTGGCCACCTGCCGTCTCCCCGTTCTCAGTGGGGGTGGTTCCCGGATGCTGGCTGCCGCTCGCATCCAGATCCGCCTCCTCGACCCGCACGGATTCTATGGCCGAGATCACGGGGTCAGCCGCATCGGTAATCACCGCCGTGGTGCTGCCGGTGATCACCGAGCCATCGCTGTCGGTCACCTTGACCGGCAGGGTCAGGGTGAGGCTGTCGCTCGCCCCGTGATCCAGGTTGGTGTGCACCTTCACCTGGTAGTCGAGGGTCGCGTCGGTATGGGCTTCGATACGGCCCGGCACGCTCGGCAGGGTGATGCTCAGCACCAGGGTGCCGCTCGCCGTGACCGCCTGAAAGCCGTGGCCGTTGCTGCCCGGCACCTCCTGCCAGGTCAGCGTCTCGCCGTTGTGGGTGATGGGGTTGCCGCTCCCATCCACCACTTGGCCAAAGAGGGTCAGCCGCACATCCACCACGGGATCGGAATCCGCCTTGATGGTCAGGGTGCCGCTGGCCTGCTGATCATCCGCGGTCTGGTTGGTGGCGGCGCCGTCGAAGCGACCTTCACTGAGCGTCACCCCGGTGAGGCTGAGGGTCGGGTTATCGCCCTCGACGAGGCTGACGTTGAGGGTGCCCGTGGTGCTGTCGTTGTTGCCGCTGCCCTTGTCGCTGTCGACGACATTGATCTTGAACGGCAGCTCGGTGGCACTGTCACCGCGCTGGTGAACCCCCTCGAACAGGGTCACCTTGTAGTCAAAACCATTGCTGGCGGCATTGTCGAGCTTGCCAGTGATTTCCACCTGCAGCACCTCGATGCGCTGGTCGTTGACCTCGACGTAACCCTTGAGGATCTGGTTGCCCGGGATGCTGGCGTCGCCGTCGACCAGCTCGTATTTCACCGGCTGGCCCAGGGCGGTCAGGGTTGGCTGCTGGCTGATGTCGGCAAACGATACCTCGCTCACCCGATCCGAGCCCGCATCGATCTGGAAGTGGCCGGTGCCGGTCAGGGGGTTGCTGCCATCGAGGTTGCCCTCATCCAGGCTCACCCCGCTGCCCGCCACGAAGACGGGCGCATTGCCGTCTTTGATGGTCAGCGGCAGCTGGGTGGAGACCCTGTCCCCGTCCTTGTCGGTCAGCGTCACATCGAGCGGCAGATTGAGGGACTCGCTCCCCTGGTGATCCAGCTCGCCGATCAAGGTGACCTTGGTTGCCAGACTCCAGTTGCCGTTGTTGTCCACCAGGCTCAGCTCGGCCCGCAGCACCTCGCGGCCGTCCGCGCTAGTCCCCACCAGATCCCCGTTGGCATCCAGGGTGAAGGTGACCTTGCTGCCGTGGCTGCTGTATTTGCCATCCAGGCTCTGCTGGATGGCTGCGATATCGAACTTGAGGCTGTCGGGGGCCAGGGCATCAGCCCCGTGGTTCACGGTGAAGCTCATATTGCCCACCACGGTTCCTGCGCCTTGATCGCCCTCGGTCAGGCTGGTGCCGGTCACGGCGCTGATCACCGGATTGGCGCCATCGCCGATGGCGACGCTCAGGGTGGAGGAGACTTTGTCTCCATCGGAATCGGTCAGGGTAAAGCCCGCCAAAAGCCGACTGTCTGCGCTGCCCTGATCCAGCGGCTGGTTCAGGGTGAAGACGTAGTGGCCGGCTTGATCCAGCGCCAGCGTGAAGACGTTCTGACCGTTGACGCTGCCGCTGATGCTGTTGCCGCTGACGCTGATGATCACGGGTGCGCCACCGCTGGTGAGGCCCTGCAGGCCCGGCTGGCTGGCATCGAATGCGATGTTGACCAGGGGGTCGGCGCCTGCGGTGATATTGAGATCGCCGCTGAGGGTCTGGGCCGTACTCCAGTCGCTGTCTTCCGTCAGGGTGAGGGAGACGGGATCGACCTGCGGCAAGGCGCCGTCGGTGATGGCGATATTGAGGGTGCCGAGCTTGCTCTTGTCACCGTCGAAATCGGTGCCCTGCACCTGCAGCCCCAGGTTGACGCTGTTGGTGCCCACCGGTTGATCCAGCACGCCGTCGAGCTGGACATGGTACTTTCCGTCCAGATCCAGGGTGACGGTCAGGATGGGTTTGTTACCCGCGTCCAGCAGGGTGATCTGGTTGCCGCTGACCTGGTAGTGGGTCGGCTGGCCGCCGCTGGTGAGGGTGCTGAGGCCGGGCTGATTAGCCTCGAAGTTGAGGGACACCAGGCGGTCGCTGCCCACATTGACCGGCAGCTGGCCGTCCAGGGACTGGCTTGAACCTCCTTCCTGCAAGGTGACACCGCTGTCGATGCCGAAGCTGGGATCCACGCCATCCTTGATGGCGATCTGAAGGTCGGCACGGGTCTCGTCGCCGTCTATCTCTCTGGCGGAGATGGAGAGGCCGAGGGAGAGCCGGTCGCTGCCCTGATGGTCGAGGGGCCCATTGAGAGATACGGTCACGGTGCCCTTGATGTCGCTGCCATGTTGACTGGCCGTCAGCTCGGCCTTCAATACCTCGACCCTGTTGCCGTTGCCATCGAGGTAATAGCCGGTGAGCAGACGGTCACCGCTGAATTCGAAGCTGAGCACATGGCCGTCGCTGCCAAGGCCGCTGCCATTGAGACGGGTGAGGGTCGCGGCCTGGTCGGCGAAGACGACGGAGTCCGCCAGCAGGGGATCGGACTGGTGCCCGATCAGGAACGGGCTCTGCCCCACCACGGCATCTGTGTTGTCAAAGCCATCCTCGGTGAGGGTGACGGGGGCGATGGTGAAGTCCGGCGGTGTGCTGTCCACCAGCTCGACGCTGAGGTTGGCGTGTACCAGATCCCCGTCGCTGTCGCGGTACTCCAGGGCAAAGGGCAGGCTCAGACTATCCTGGCCGTGATCCAGGCTCTGGTGCCAGACGATGCGATAGCTGCCGTCATTGGCCAGGGTCAAAGTGAAGACGGTGATACCCCCCGCGCTGGCACTGAGGGTCTGACCGCTGACCTGATAGTTCAGAGGCGAACCCTGACTGCTGAGGTTCATCTGCTCAATGGCGCTCTGATCGGCGCCGAAGCTCACCTGCAGGTTGCCGTCCATGCCGGCGCCGGTATGGAGAGAGCCGCTGGCAGTGACGGGTCCCTTGGCCAAGTCGGCCTCGGACAGGGTCAGCACGTCGCTCTGCCCGATGAGGGGAGCCCCGTCGATCACCCGGTTGCCCGCGAGATCCGTCACCTCGGCGCGCACCTCGTAGGGGCCTTCGATGCCGGAGAGATCCAGGCCGCTGAGTTGCCAGCGACCGTCGCTGCCCACCAGGGCGCTGCCGCTATGGAGGGTCTGGCCACTCTGGTCGATGAGGGTGATGGTGACGCGCTGGCCCGCCTCCACCTCGCTGGTGCTGCCGCTCAGGGTCACGTTGTCACGACCCAGGATGCTGCCGGTGTCGAGATCATCGATATCGATGGCGGCCCGGGTGTCGACGGTGACGGTCAGGGTGTCGCTGGCCCGGTTGCCGGCGATGTCGACCGAGTCGACCCGAAAATCATGGGCGCCGTCGGTCAGGGTATCGGGGATGGGGTATTGCCAGTTGCCGTTGCCATCCACGGTGAGCACGGCCAGCGCCTTGCCCTCCAGGCTCAGGGTGACGGTGGCGCCGGGCTCCCCCTTGCCCTGCAGCAGCGGCCTGGTGTCGCGGGTGAGATCGTCCACCTGACTGGCGCCGGTGTCGCTCTCGTCGCTGAGATCGAGGGTAATGGTGGTGATGGTGTCGAGCAGGGTCTGGCCGGTGTCGCTGGCCCGGTTGCCGGCCGCGTCCTGGGTATCGGCCTGGATACTGAGCGGGCCATCCACCAACTTGCCGGTGACGTCGCCGAAGTTGGCCTCCCAGACGAAGCCCGGCAGCACCACTGTGGTGGTGGTGAGGCGGTTGCCCTCCTGATCAATCAGGGTGACGGTCACCGTCTGGCCTACCTCGACGTCCTCGACGACGCCGCGAATGATGACGCCGGTCGCCTCGTCGCCGTTGATGATGTTGTCGGCGGTCTGGGGCTCGGTGATGGTGATGGCCGCCAGCAAATCCTGATCTTCCGAATAGAGCAGCTCTTCCCCTGGCAGGGCTCCCTGATGATCGGTATCAAAGCCAGCCTTCGCCAGGGTCGCATCATTGATGCGATCCACCACCACGAAGCCGCCGGCGCTGGAGCCGACCACACCACCCGCAGTACCGGCGGCCGCGTCACCGGCCGCGGTCTCCTCAAACAACTCGGTCGGGTCGGCACCCTGACGGATGGCCTCCTGCAGAGTGGCCAGCTCGGGATTCATGGCCCCGGCAGGACCCACTCCCCCCTGTTCGGGTTGGCTGGCATCGGGGGCCTCACCGGCAGGTTCAGCCAGCTCGAATCGCCCGTCGGATTCGGTGAGCAGGCGCATCCCCGGCTCCAGTTGCATGCCAGGGGTGGCACGGCGCAAGGTGCCGTCGGCATCCATCACAAACACGGCGCCCTCCACCTGAGTAACAAGAGTCGGTTTCTCGATTCGCAGCTCGGCCATATATCCTCCAACGGGTAAACACAGGCTTTCCCAGAGATGAAGCGTAAGGAAAACCACCGTGACAGGCGGACATTTTACCGCCACCCCGCCCATGCAACCCTTCGCCATTTTCGAAAATATCGAAAGTAAATGCCGCAAAACATCCTATTTAATTCAATTAAACGCTGCAAACCACGGAGGGAACCAAGATATAACGCTTTTTTCACGCCTCAGATGACAAACATGGCTCTTCTTCTCCCCGTTCATACGACAGCTTCTGACAGGCATCCATCCGTTCAGGGTTTACCACTATTTCACCAGGCGAACGTCAGACCCCCATCCCCATCACGAAAAAAGAATATATATTCACTTCTACTTGAAGCCTCTCCGCACCATAGGGGCTGACCCCCTACTCGCCCTCACCCAGACACGCCTCTTCCGCCCCGAGATGCTGGCTCGTCGCAGTGCGTCATCAAAGGATAAGGATGGGGATAACCGCTAGATTGGGCTCAATAATTCAACCTGGATCTCACTTTTTGCATTAGCCGTCCATGCCAATTGATCTAGCGCAACTCCCGGGGGGATAAATGATTATCCATTTTACCCATTTGGTATTATCTCCACGAGCAAGTGCATAAAAATCATTTTATATGCAGTCATAACAATTAATCAGCCTGCCATGCCCATCGACCATGGGCACAGATGTCCACGCACCAAGATGGAACGGTCAGGCTCGGCATGGACAATTTATCTGGGAGTGATGACCGTGGGTTCACACAACAAGCCATTTCGGCCGGGTCTGGCCGCCCTGCTGCTGACTGCCCTGCTGGGCGCCAGCATGCTGGCGCAGGCAGACGAGACAGCCCCCGAAGGCAAGATCGAGGCACGCAGCGAGCTGTTCGCCAAGGATCACGCCGATCAGTTCACCAGCTGGAAAGGCACCAGCGAGAGCCGCGAGCGTACCGACGCCCTGGCGGACGATCCGCAGATGGTGGTGCTCTGGGCCGGCTACCCCTTCTCCAAGGATTACAACAAGCCGCGCGGCCACTTCTATGCCCTGACCGATGTGCGGGAAACCCTGCGTACCGGCGCCCCCAAGACCGCCGAAGACGGTCCGCTGCCCATGGCCTGCTGGAGCTGCAAAGGCCCGGACGTGGCCCGCGTCATCGACGAAAAGGGTGAGGATGGCTACTTCAAGGGGATGTGGGCCAAGGGCGGCCCCGAGATCGTCAACACCATCGGCTGCGCCGACTGCCACGACACCGCCTCGAAAGAGTTCAAGGAGGGAAAACCGGCCCTGCACCTCTCCCGTCCCTATGCCGACCGCGCCATGACCGCCATTGACAAGCCCTTCAAGGAGCAGGGGCGCTTCGATCAGCAGTCCCAGGTGTGCGGCCAGTGCCACGTGGAGTACTACTTCAGCGGTCCCACCAAGGCGGTGAAATTCCCCTGGGACAAGGGCACGACTGTTGAGCAGATGGAACAGTATTACGATGAAATAGGCTTTGCCGACTGGACCCATGCCCTCTCCAAGACCCCCATGCTCAAAGCCCAGCACCCCGAATACGAGACCTGGCGCGCCGGCATTCACGGCCAGAACAACGTCGCCTGCGTCGACTGCCATATGCCCAAGGTGCAGAACGAGCAGGGCAAGGTCTACACCGATCACAAGGTGGGCAACCCCTTCGATCGCTTCGATCAGACCTGCCGCAACTGCCACACCCAGAGCAAGGAGATGCTGCAAGGCATAGTCCAGCAGCGCAAGGATGCGGTGACCGAGATCAAGCTCAAAGTCGAGAAGCAGCTGGTGCACGCCCACTTTGAAGCCAAGGCCGCCTGGGATGCCGGTGCCACCGAAGCCGAGATGAAGGACATTCAGCAGGACATCCGTCACGCTCAATGGCGCTGGGACTTCTCCATCGCCTCCCACGGGGTACAGATGCACGCCCCGGAAGTGGCGCTGCGCATGCTGGGCACCGCCCTGGACAAGGCCGCCGATGCCCGTACCAAGCTGGCACGCCTCTTGGCCGCCAAGGGGATCAGCCACGAGATCGCCATTCCTGACATCTCCAGCAAGGAGAAGGCCCAGGCCGCCCTTGGCATGGACATGAAACAGATGAATGCCGACAAGGCACAGTTCCTCAAGTCCACAGTCCCCGCCTGGGATGCCGAGGCCAAAGCGGCCGGACGGCTCGCACAATGACGAGATTTGCGGGCCCGCAATCGGATGGAGGCTTCCTATGGGTGATTTAACGATGGATTTCTTACGACTGATGCTGATGGCAGCCATGCTGCTGACCAGCCTGCAGGGCCAGGCCGCCGATGCGGCGAATGCCCCTGCGGCCCTCCCCGCCACACCTGTCTCTGCCACACACGAGGTGGAATTTTTGCGCAGCCCCGACAAGGCCTGCACCGACTGTCACAAGGAGCAGACCGAGGGGATGCACGGCAAGCACGGCCAGGCGACCAACCCCAACAACCTGGCGCCGGTCACCTGCACCAATTGCCACGGTCAGCCCTCCTCCCAGCACCGGGAAGGGGTCAAGGATGTGATGCGCTTCAGTGACAGCTTCAATGACAAGCAAAGCGCCCTGGCAGACAAGCAAAGCGGCTTGGCAGAGAAGCAGAGCACCGAGAGCTACCCCATCGCCGAGCAGAACGGGGTCTGCATGAGCTGTCACGAACCCAAAGTGCTGCGCGAGGCGCTCTGGGCCCACGACGTGCACGCCACCAAGCTCACCTGCACCAGCTGCCACCAGCTGCACCCGGCCAAGGAGCCCATGGCGGAAATCCCGGAAAAGTCCCGCATCAAGCTCTGCGTCGACTGCCACAGCAAGCAGCATCAAGCCAAGGTGGCCGGCCTGCCGAACAATGCAGGCAAGGAGGCACCATGAGCTGTTCTCGTCGTGACTTCATGGCGGGGATGAGCGCGGGAGCCCTCATCATGATGACGGGCCCGGTGCGCGCCGGCACGGCCATCCTCGCCCACAGCCAGACCATCAACGGGGTTCGCTATGGCATGCTCCATGACGAGACGGCCTGCATCGGCTGCACCGCCTGCATGGATGCCTGCCGGGAGGTGAACAAGGTGCCGGAAGGAGTCTCGCGCCTCGAGATCATCCGCACGGGCCCCATCGGAGAATTTCCCGATGCCGAGTACCACTTCTTTCGCAAGTCCTGCCAGCACTGCGACAACGCTCCCTGCGTGCACGTCTGCCCGACCGGTGCCTCCCATATCCGCAAGGAGGATGGCATCGTCGACGTGGACCCGGATCTCTGCGTCGGCTGCATGTACTGTCTCGCCGCCTGCCCCTATCAGGTGCGCTTTATCAACCCTGTGACCAAGGTTGCCGATAAGTGCGACTTTTGCCGCAAGACCAACCTGGCGGCGGGCAAGGAGCCGGCATGCGTGGAATCCTGCCCCACCAAGGCGCTGGTGTTCGGCAATCTGGATGACCCGGACAGCCCCATCGCCAAACGGCTGGTGAAGGAGACCACCTATCGCTACAAGCAGGCACTCGGCACCTCGCCCAAGATGTACCGCGTGCCCAAAGGGGAGATAAAGTCATGACGATGCAAGAGGCATTTCACTTCCCTTCCCTCGTGTGGGGATTTGTCCGATCGCCATCTACCGCAGTAACAGAAGGAGGAATGGATCATGTTGCATGACGCATTTCACTTCTCCTCCCTCGTGTGGGACTGGCCGATCGCCATCTATCTCTTTCTGCTCGGCATCTCCGCCGGGGCCACCACCCTCTCGGTGCTGTTGCGCCGCAAGGGGGCCGGCAGCGAGAGCGGCATTATCAAGGCGACCGCCATCCTGGCACCGGTGAGCGTGGTGCTGGGGTTACTGATCCTCATCTTCCACTTGGCCCGCCCCTGGACCTTCTGGAAGCTGATGTTCCACTACCAGTTCGACTCCGTGATGTCGATGGGGGTTATGCTGTTCCAGGTCTACATGGCGGTGCTGTTCGCCTGGCTGGCGGTGGTGTTTCGGGCCGAGATCGAGACCTTGCGCCGTCACCTGCTGCAAGAGAAGTTCGCCTTTGTGGATAGCCTCATTGGCTGGCTTGCCCGCATCGAGCGGCTGCTGGCGCCGCTCTTGCTGCTGCTCGCCGTGCTGTTGGGGGCCTACACCGGCTTTCTGCTGTCGGCGCTCAAGACCTATCCGCTCTTGAACAACCCGGTGCTGCCGGTGCTGTTCCTCATCTCTGGCGTCAGCTCCGGCATCGCCTCCACCATCTTGCTGGCGGTCACCCTGTTCAAGGAGAACCATCACAGCCAGGGGGTGAGCTTTGTCCACCGCTTCGAGCGGCCGGTGCTGGCGGTGGAGGTGTTGCTGCTGGTCTGTTTCTTTACCGGCCTCTACTTCGGTGGCGGCCAGAAGGAGGCAGCCATGTGGGCCGCTATCGGTAGCGGCTTCTGGGCTCAGGTGTTCTGGCTCGGGGTGGTGGGCATCGGCATGCTGCTGCCCCAGTTGCTGGCCCTGCTGGCTCCCGCGCCGCTGCGGGCCAAAAACGGCTATCTGGTGCTGGTCTGCAGCCTGACCCTGGTAGGGATCCTGCTGCTGCGCTACTTCGTGCTCTATGCCGGCCAGATGACAGTCGTATAACGGTATGATCACCAGCGCCAGCCACCTTCGGGTGACTGGCGCTTATTTGTTGCGATGAGTTGTTGCCAAGAATGTGAATGTTATCCCCCAGCGCCGGTACGGTGCAGACGCTGCGGCATAACATAGACGAATGATTGACTGGAGGTTGTGTGCTGGCGGAGCTCGGCTATCTCTCACTGTTGCTGGCGACCGGGCTCGCCCTGCTGCAAGGGCTGCTGCCCTGGCTGGGGCTGCGGCTCGCCTCACGCCCGCTGCTGGGCTGCGCAACACCGCTGGCCCTCCTGGTCGCGCTCCTGCTGTTGGCCGCCCTGCTGCTGCTCGCCAGCTGTTTTGGCCAGGATGACTTTACCCTGGTCTATGTGGCCCAGCACGCCAACAGCGCCCTGCCCCTTGGCTTCAAGCTGGCAGCCGTGTGGGGCGGCCACGAAGGCTCCATGCTCTTTTTCGTCTTTGCGCTGGGGCTGTGGGGCGCCCTGGTGGCCCTCTGCTCCAGGCGGGTCGATCCGCTGATCCGCACCCGGGTATTGGCCATCATGGGGCTGATCGTCGGGCTGTTCGGCCTCTATACCTTGATCTTCTCCAGCCCGTTTGACCGCCAGTTCCCGGGGGCGCTGGAGGGGCGCGATCTCAATCCCATGCTGCAGGATATAGGCCTCATCATCCACCCGCCCCTGCTCTATCTCGGTTACGTCGGCTTTGCGGTCAACTTCGCCTTCGCCATGGCGGCGCTGCACTCGGGGCGACTTGATGGCGCCGTGGCCCACTGGAGCCGCCCCTGGGCGCTCGGCTCCTGGGTGTTTCTCACCGCCGGCATCGTGCTGGGTTCCTGGTGGGCCTATTACGAGCTCGGCTGGGGTGGCTGGTGGTTCTGGGATCCGGTGGAGAATGCCTCCCTCTTACCCTGGCTGCTTGGCACCGCCCTGCTGCACGCCCTGGTGGTGTGCGAGAAGCGCGGCGCTTACGGCCACGCCGTGCTGCTGCTCTCCATCTTTACCTTTTCACTGAGCCTGCTCGGCACCTTCGTGGTGCGCTCCGGGGTACTCACCTCGGTGCACGCCTTTGCGGTTGACCCCAGCCGCGGCCTCACCCTCTTGTTGTTGCTCGGTTTGCTCTTGACCTGCGCCCTCACCCTGTTTGCCCTGCGGGCGGACATTCGCGCCCCCTATGCCCGCTTTGGCTTGCTGTCAAAAGAGGGGCTGCTCGGTGCCACCATCCTGCTGCTCAGCGTGGCCTGCGCCAGCGTGCTGCTCGGCACCTTCTACCCCATGGTGTTCCAGTCGCTCCATCTGGGCTCGCTCTCGGTGGGCGCCCCCTATTTCAATACCATCTTCGTGCCGCTGGCCCTCTGTCTGATGGCGCTGATGACCCAGCTGCCGCGCCTGCGCTGGCAGCATCTGGCAGCCCAGCGCCGCATCAAGGTGCTGCTCCCATGCCTGTTCGGCCTGCTGGGGGGTACCTTGCTGAGCCTCGCCTATCCCGAGCCGCTGCGGGGCGGCTGGCTGGGGCTCGCGGCCAACGTGCTGAGCCTCTGGCTGATGGCCAGCCTGCTGCTCCCGCTCTTACAACCGACGTTGCTGCGTGAGCTCACCCTCAATCGGTTCGGCAGCCTGCTGGCCCACCTCGGGGTGGCGGTGTGCGCCCTCGGCATTGCGCAGGTGAGTCACCACAGCCAGGAGGGGGGCGCCGTACTCGCCGCAGGCCAACCCTATCACCTCGGCGCCTTCGAGTTTCGCTATGAGGGGAGCGAGCCTTTCATCGGCCCCAACTACACCGCCGAGCGCACCACTCTCAGCGTGCATCAGGACGGTAAAGAGGTGGCACGGCTGACGCCGGAGCGGCGCCACTACAGCGTGCGCACCATGAACATGAACGAGCCCGGGATCAAGTGGGGAATGCTCGGTGATCTCTACGTGGTACTTGGCGAGAAGATGGGGCCCGGCGCCTATGCCATGCGGCTGCACTACAAGCCGCTGGTGCGCTGGATCTGGCTCGGTGGCCTGTTGATGATGGCGGGTGGCACCCTTCGCCTGCTCGCCCGCCGGCCGCTGCTGGCACCTAGCCGCAGCCCGGTACGCTCTTCGCCTCGCCCTCGGCTTGAACAGGAGTCCTTATGAACGCCCGTCTGCGCCTGTTCGTGCCGCTCGTGCTCGCCCTGGGGCTCGGTGCCCTGCTCTGGCTCGGCCTTGGCAACAATCCCTACAGCCAGGATGAGGCCGTCGCAGGGCGCACCCTGCCCGCCTGGCAGAGTGACGATCTGCTTGGCGGCGCCCCTATCCACACCGCGGCGCTCAAGGGGGAGCCCTTCGTGCTCAACGTCTGGGCCAGCTGGTGCCCCAACTGCCGCGCCGAGCATCCGCTGCTGGGTGATCTGGCCAGCGCCGTGCCCCTCTATGGCCTCAACTACCGGGACAAGGGAGATGCCGCCCGCGCCTGGCTCACGCAGGCGGGTAACCCCTATCGCGCCGTGCTGGCCGACCCCGACGGCCAACTCGCACTGGAGCTCGGCGTCTACGGCACGCCGGAGACCTATCTCTTCGCCGGCGACGGCACCCTGCTGACTCGTCATACCGGCCTGCTCACCCGGGAGATCTGGCAGCGCCAGTTTGCCCCCCTGCTTGCCGAGGCCCGCAGTAACACCGCCAGTCAGCCCGAAGTGGATATGCAAGTGCAGGAGAACAAGCCATGAGCCGTCTCGGCCACGCCCTGATCGCGCCGCTCTTGCTGGCATTGAGCCTCGGGGCCCTTGCCAGCGGGGTCGACACCTATGAGTTTCGCCACCCCGAGCGGCAGACCCGCGCTCAGGAATTGGCCCGCGCCCTGCGCTGCCCCCAGTGCCAGAACCAGAACCTGGTGGAGTCCAACTCCCCCATCGCCCGGGATCTGCGGCTCGAGGTCTACCGCTGGGTGGACGAGGGGCAGTCTGATGAGCAGGTGATTGCCCGCATGACAGAGCGCTTCGGCGATTTCGTGCGCTACGATCCCGCCTTCAAGAGCAGCACGGCGCTGCTGTGGGGCGGCCCCGCCCTCTTGCTGCTGCTGGCGCTCAATCGCCTGCGCAGGAGCCTGCATCGCCGGCAACCGGCGCGGGTGCCGCTTGTCGGCGACAGAGCCGAGGGGGCGATCGCCCACGACCCCAGGGCCGAGCTGAATCGGCTGATCATGGCCGAGCAGCAAGCGGGGCTTGCCCCTCACAGCCGCCTCTACCGGGAGCTGGAGCTGGCCCGCCTCGCCAACGCCACCCCAACCGCCGAGCAAACTCTGCGCGATCGGCTGGTAAGGGATTGCACCGTCCGCCCGCAGTTTAGGCTGCAGTCATGGATACTACTTGGGGCCCTGCTGCTGGCACTGATTGCCGGCATTTATGCCGGCACCGGCCGCTATCAGGCGTGGCAGGCTTATCAGTCGCGCCCCGATCCGCTGGCGGGATTGAGCCCACGGGATCTGCAGGACAAGGAGCTGGGCGCCCTGCACCAGCGCCTGCAAGCCAACCCCGCCGATCTCGACGGCTGGGCGGCGCTCGGCCAGCTCTATCTCTATCGGGACGAGTACGACAACGCCCTGCTCGCCTACCAGCGCCTAGCCCTGCAAGAAGGGGGCGCCAGCGCGGCGACCCAGGCCGCCCAGGCCACCGTGCTCTACTACCAGGCAGGCCAGCAGCTCACCCCGGAGGCGCAGCGCCTGCTGGGTAGCGCACTCAAGCAGGACAAGGGTGAGGTGAGCGCCCTGATGCTGCTCGCCTCCGATCACTTCCTGCACGGCCGCTACTCCCAGGCCATCGCCCTCTGGCAGCAGTTGCTCGACAGCGAGCGCCCCCGCATCAACCGGGCCGCGCTGATCGAGGCGATCCAGACAGCCCGCATGATGGGGGGCTGAGTCGGCCCCGACAGCTGCAAAAACGGTGCCCCCTTTTCCCTGCGCTGACGCCGTTTCCCCCGTCCTCAGGGTCATTAATGGCGTTTTCGACGGGGCAATGCTTCCTGAGGTGCGAAAAGAGTCGTCAGCACGGCCATCACCGGCTTATAGTGCGCACCGTGTCGGGAGCACAACGGACCTAGGCCGGTCCGTCATGACTCCCCTGGGTGCGCCCATAGCCCCAACGCGGGTTATTTCAAGGTGCGCCAACCCATAAAATTGAAATATCGGGCCCACGGACGTTGTGAAGCGTCAATTACCGTCATATAACTTAGCCAAATGTCCCTGTCTGTCGTAGTAGAGCCAAACCATGAACCTTCGCCCTTTTCTTCCCCTGCTGCTCGGCGCCTTCCTCCTTCCCGCCAGCATGGAAAGCGCCCATGCCAACCCGTTTTCTGCGACCTCTTCCTCCACCAACAGCCTGCTAGAGCCCCGTACCAATCTCGCCCTGAGATCCGATGCCTACGTGGTCGCCAACCCGAAAACCGGCGAGATCCTGGCCGAACGCAACGCCAACCGGGTGATGTCCATCGCCTCCATCACCAAGCTGATGACGGCGCTGGTGGTGCTGGACGGCAACCAGCGCCTCAACGAGACCCTCACCGTCACCATGGACGACGTGGACAGACTCAAGGGCACGGGCTCGCGCCTCGCGGTGGGCTCGCGCCTGAGCCGCGCCGACATGCTGCACATTGCCCTGATGTCGTCGGAGAACCGCGCCGCCTCGGCATTGGGACGGCACTACCCGGGGGGTCGCAAGGCCTTTATCGAGGCGATGAATGCCAAGGCCCGCATGCTCGGCATGTGGAGCACCCATTTCGCCGACAGTACAGGTCTCAACCCGCGCAACGTCTCCACCGCCCACGACCTCGCCAAACTGGCCGCCGCAGCGTCCACCTACCCGCTGATCCGCCAATACACCTCCTCCGAACAGCGCCTGGTACGCAACGGCAAGCGCCAGCTGCACTATCTCAACTCCAACCGCCTGGTCCGGGAGGGCGAATGGCCCATCCTGGTCTCCAAGACCGGCTACATCCGCGAGGCAGGTCGCTGCCTGGTCATGGGAACTCGGGTCAACAATGAGCCCGTGGTCATGGTGCTGCTCCACGCCAACACCACCAATGAGCGGGTGGCCGATGCCAGAAAGATCAAGAGCTGGCTGGAAACCTCGGGCCGCATGACCCTGACCGCCCAGTCCACGCCCCCCGCCAAGTTGTTCAGCAACCAGTAACGGCCACAGAAGACCCCCGCACCGACAGGTGCGGCGGGGGCCTTCTCATTGCGCCTCTCCCTTGACGCAATCCGGAACGCCCCCTTTCCCATCGCACTGTGATCCCATCCTGACTGAGCTTCGTTATGCAGGCAGAGATCGGCCAACCCAGTGAACGAGGCGGAACATGCACCGCAAACCCCATCTACCCGAGAAAGTCTGCCCCGTCTGCCTGCGCCCGTTCGCCTGGCGGCGCAAGTGGGCGCGCTGCTGGCACGAGGTGCGCTATTGCAGCGAGCGTTGCCGCCGTCATCAGGGAGAGTCGGTCTGATGGAGCTGCGGCTCATCCTCGGCGATCAGCTGAACGCCGGCCACAGCTGGTTTCGCACCCCGGATCCGGCTGTCTGCTACCTGCTGGCAGAGCTGCGCCAGGAGACGGACTACTGCCGCCACCATCGCCAGAAGGTGCTCGCCTTCTTTGCCGCCATGCGCGCCTTCGCGGCGGCCCTTGGCAAGGCCGGTCACCGGGTCTGTTACCTGACCCTGGACGAGAGCGCCCCCTGGCCCGACCTGCCCAGCTTGCTGGAGGCCCAGCTCGAAGCACATCAAGCCGACAGCTTTGCCTGGCAGAGCCCGGACGAGTGGCGCCTCGCCAGCCAGTTGAAAAGCTGGGCGGCT
Organism: Aeromonas sp. sif0611; assembly: GCF_019218845.1. Lineage (NCBI taxonomy): Bacteria > Pseudomonadati > Pseudomonadota > Gammaproteobacteria > Aeromonadales > Aeromonadaceae > Aeromonas > Aeromonas sp. sif0611. The sequence goes on from NZ_JAHUWU010000004.1 coordinate 179,741, forward strand.
GGCCTTGCCATCCCTGCCACTGAGGTAGATAGCGAACATTTTCTCACCCCCCGCGATGGTTGGCAGCACTACCCCCACGGCCGGATGGAGTTCTTCTACCGCGCCCTGAGAAAACAATACGGGGTGCTGCTGGATGAAGGCGGCCAACCCCTTGGCGGGCGCTGGAACTTCGATGCCGAGAATCGCGCCAGACTGCCGGACAACCAACCCATCCCGGCGCCCCTCACCTTTGCCAACGAGGTGAGCGAGATCGACGCCATGCTGACTCGTCACGGGGTCAGCACCATTGGCCATGCCGATGCCAGCGCCTTGCCCTGGCCGGTCACCCGGCGCCAGAGCCGCGTACTGCTCGAGCACTTTCTGGTGCACTGCCTGCCCCACTTCGGCCGCTATCAAGATGCCCTGAGTGAGCGGGGCTGGAGCCTGTTTCACAGCCGCTTGTCATTTTCGCTCAACAGCAAGATGCTCCACCCCCTCGAGGTGATCCGCGCCGCCGAGTCCCGTTGGCGGGCCAACCAGGCCACCATTTCGCTCTCTCAGGTGGAGGGCTTCATTCGCCAGATCCTCGGCTGGCGCGAGTTTGTCCGCGCCCTCTACTGGGAGCAGATGCCCGCCTATGGCCGCGTCAATTTCCTGGGTGCCGACCGCCCCCTGCCCGGCTTCTTCTGGAGCGGTGAAACCAGAATGGCGTGCATGCGCCACGCCATCCGCCAGTCCCTCGAGCACGGCTACGCCCACCACATCCAGCGGCTGATGGTGACCGGCAACTTTGCCCTGCTGGCGGGGATAGATCCGGACGAGGTGGACGCCTGGTATCTCGGCATCTACGTGGATGCCATCGAGTGGGTGGAGCTGCCCAACACCCGCGGCATGAGCCAGTTCGCCGACGGCGGCCTGATGGGCAGCAAGCCCTACGCCAGCAGCGGTGCCTATCTGGCGCGCATGGGCCACTACTGCAAGGGGTGTCATTATGAGGTGAAGGCCCGCAGCGGTCCGGACAGCTGCCCGTTCAACAGCCTCTACTGGCACTTTTTATGGCGCCATCGGGACAAGCTGGGAGCCAATCCCCGCCTCGCCCTCCCCTATGCCAACTGGGACGACCAACCCGAGGCGCAGCGGCAGGCCATGCTGGCGACGGCGGAGCACCATCTGCTCCACCTGGAGCGCCTCTGAGGTGGCAGGATTTCATGCCAACACTAGAGAAAATCACAACATTGAGAGCCAGTTAACAAAATGTAAACAGCGATAACCACCAATGACATCGACACCAGTTGAATATCCTGTGGCGGCTGATTAAGGTGAAGGCCCCAGTCAAGGAGAGACAAGATGGACATAGTGGTACTCGGTGGTGGCGTGGTCGGTGTGACCAGCGCTTGGTATCTGGCCAAGGCCGGTCACAAGGTGACCCTGCTGGAGCGACGTGACGGGGTGGCGCTTGAAACCAGCCATGCCAATGCGGGTCAGATCTCCCCGGGTTATGCTTCCCCCTGGGCTGCCCCAGGCATTCCCCTCAAGGCCGCCAAGTGGCTGCTGCAAAAGCACGCTCCCTTCACGGTCCGCCCCACCGCGGATCCCTTCCAGCTGAGCTGGATGCTGAAGATGTTCGCCAACTGCACCCCGGCGGCCTATGCGGTCAACAAGGGGCGCATGGTGCGGCTGGCCGAATACAGCCGCGACTGCATGAAGGTGCTCAGGGACGAGCTGGCCCTGGACTACGAGGGGCGCCAGCTCGGCACCCTGCAGCTGTTCCGAAGCCAGGCTCAGCGGGACGCCAGCCAGCGCGATATCGAGGTGCTGGAAGAGTACGGCGTCCCCTACCAGTCCCTGGATGCCGGCGGCTGTGAAGAGGTGGAGCCCGCCCTGGCCCGGGTACGCGGCAAGGTGGTGGGGGGCCTGCGCCTGCCGGGGGACGAGACGGGGGACTGCTTCCGCTTCACCCAGGCCCTGGCCGCCGAGGCACAGAAACTCGGGGTGACCGTCGTCTTCAACTGCCCCATCGACGAAATCGAGCTCGCCAAAGGGCGCGCCGTGGCGGTGCGCGCGGGCGAGCAGCGCTTCCAGGCCGACGCCATCGTCTGTGCGCTGGGGAGCTATGGCACCGGCTTCCTGAAGCCCTTAGGAATAGCGCTCCCCGTCTACCCGGTCAAGGGCTACTCCCTCACCCTGCCGATGACGGACGCCAATGGTGCTCCTCGCAGCACTGTGCTGGATGAAACCTACAAGGTCGCCATCACCCGTTTCGATGAGCGGATCCGGGTCGGCGGCATGGCCGAGCTGTCTGGCTTCAATCTGGCGCTCAACCCCAAACGTCACGACACCCTGGCCATGGTGGTGAGGGATCTCTTCCCCGAGGGGGGCGATCTTTCCCGCGCCGAGTTCTGGACCGGGCTGCGCCCCATGACGCCGGATGGCACCCCCCTGGTGGGCCCCAGCCCCATCCCGGGTCTGTGGCTCAACACCGGCCACGGCACCCTGGGCTGGACCATGGCCGCGGGGTCGGGCCAGCTGCTCAGCGATCTCATCTCGGGCAGCGCCCCCGCCATCAGCGACGAGGGGCTGACCCTGGCGCGTTACGGCTAGCCCGAATGGCGCAGCACCCAATGTAAGAGAGGGAGTGCCAGGCACTCCCTCTCTCGTTTCTCCAAGCCTTGTCAGGCCGCGGGCACCAACCCGGGCAGGGCATGCCAGACCCGGGCGGGATCCGCCTCCTCGATGGCCGCCATCATCAGTTGCTCGCTCCAGCGCCGGTGCAGTTGCCACAGCGCACTCCCCGCCTCCCCCTGCCCCTTGGTGCACTGCTTGGCCACGTCTGCGGTGCGGTAGAAGTAGCGTACCAGGGTGGTGAGCTCGGGCTCGGGCCAGCGACAGCCAAAGTGGCGCAGCCGCTCGGACCAGAAGGCTATCTGGCGTCCCTCGTGCTCCTGCTCGACCCCGTGCAGGGCGGGGATCAGATCCATCGCCTGCCACAGCGCCCCATAGCCGACGAAGCGATCGTCCAGTGCCTCCAGTGCCTCATCCAGCAACAGGAGCGTCTGTGGCCAGCTGTCGGCCTGCTCGCGGATGGCCTCCTGCGCCTCGCACACCGCCGCCAGCCACGCCATGGCCAGCTGGCAGATGATCGCCTCCTTGTTGGGGTAGAGGTGATAGAGGGACTTGATGCCCACCCCGGCGCGGGCGGCGATGGCATTGGTGTTGAGGGCCGCAAACCCCTGTTCCCGCAACAGGGCCAGGGTGGCCTGCTCGATGCGGCTCACCACCTCCTGACTGCGCTGTTGCCTGGGTTGACGCCGCATGCAGAGTCCATCCGGCAAACAATGTTCCGCCATCCCGTTTCTCCCGCCATGGTGACTGTTTTTCATAACTACATGATGAGACAAGATAAACACAAGTAAAAAAAAGTGCAGCAATAACTGGCATTTTTCAGAATAGCTGCAATAACCATAGGTGCTCATATCTGCAGTAAAAACTGCAATTAACCCAAGGAGAGCGCGCTATGGATAGCAAATACCCCCGTCTCAGGCTGGGCGCCATCGCCCTGCTGGTGACTGGCCTGCTCGGCTGCCAGCAGGACAGCAGTGAAGCACCACAGGACAATACCCTCTATCTCAACGGCAAGATCCACACCCAGGATGGGACACGCAGCCAGGCCGAGGCCATGGTGGTGCAAGGCGGCAAGTTCACCTACGTGGGCACCCGCGAGGGGGCCGAGGCCCTGAAGAACGGGGCGACCCGGGTGGTGGATCTGCAAGGCAGGATGGTGCTGCCTGGCCTGCACGACAACCACATCCACCTGCTCGGCACAGTGGCGCTGGACATGTGCGATCTGGACGGCCAGAGCGTCAACCTGGATCAGCTCGCGGCCAAGATCGGTGAGTGCCTGCCCCGCTACGCCCCGGCGTCCGGGGACTGGCTGGTGGTCAACCAGTGGTCGCCCTATGACGGCAACACCCCCACCGCCACCCATGCCACCCTGCTGGCGGCCCTGGATGCGGCGGCGCCTAACAACCCCGTGATGCTGGCCGGGGTCGACGGCCATGCCGGCGGCTACAACTCCCAGGCACTGGCGCAGGCACAGGACAAAGACGGCAATGTGGTCGGCTTCAATGCCATCACCCTGGCCCCGGGCGGCGTGTTCGATGCCTTCATCCCCTATGTGGATCTGGCAACCGGCGTGATCCGGGACGCGGCACGCAGCGCCATTGCGGTCCCCGACACCGGTGTGCTGAGCGCGGAGGGCGAGCAGGCGGCGGCCCAGTATGACAAGATACTCCCCGCCATCTCGGCGCTGATGGCGTCCCGCGGCATCACGGGCGTGCAGGATGCCTGCGCCAACGACTTCATCCGACAGCGCCTGCTCAACATGCAGGACCAGGATCTGCTGCACATGCGCGTCACCGCCGCCACCTGCTTCCACCAGGATGACTACAGCGGCAAGCTGGACATCGCCGGCCACCTGGCCAAGGCGAGCCAGGTGCGCGACACCTTCGCAGGCAACCCCCTCATCAAGGCCGATACGGTGAAGATCTTCCTCGACGGTGTGCTGGAGGGAGATCCCTTCACCAGCCCTCCCTTCCTGCCCAATGCCGGCATGCTGGAGAATTACCAGAACCCGCATCTGGCCCTGGATCCTGCCAGCGGCGAGGTGAGCATCACAGCGGACAGCGAGGATGCGGGCAGCAACGGCATCGTCAACTACAAGGAGGCGGATCTGGCGCGCTACGTCACGGCGCTGGATGGGGCCGGGTTTGGCATTCACATGCACAGCATCGGCGATCGCAGCACGCGGGTGGCCCTCGATGCCCTGGAGGCGGCCCGCGCCAGCAACGGGGAGAGCCACATCCCCCACACCCTGGCCCACCTGCAGGTGGTGCACCCGGACGATCAGAAACGCCTCGGCGAGCTTGGCCTCTACCTCACTTTTACCTATGCCTGGACCACGCCCCAGCTTGCCTATGACATGCTGGTCAGCCCCTTCATCCAGCCAACCAAGGTTGGACAGTCCCTGAGCGAGGCCATCTACGATCCCATGGGATATCTCCATGATGCGCTCTATCCGGTAGAGCATTCGCGCCAGGCCGGCGCCGTGCTGGTGGCGGGCAGCGACGCCCCGGTAGACAGCCGGGATCCGCGCCCGTTCGAGAACATGGCCGCCGGCATAATGAAGGCGGCCGGCAGCGGCGACGACTTCCGGGCCAGTCAGCGCACCTCACTGACCGAGATGCTGGCCGCCTACACCATCAACGGCGCCAGGGCGGTGCGCCAGGAGGCGATCACCGGCTCCATCGAGGCGGGCAAGTCGGCGGACTTCATCGTGCTGGACCGGGATCTGTTCGCCCTGGTCAAGGCCGGCACGCCGGAACAGATCGCACAGACCCGGGTCGAGCAGACGGTCTTCATGGGGGAGACCGTCTACCGCAAACCCTGAACGACACGGGCCCCGCGAGGGGCCCGTTTCTTATGGCTCATTCTTATGGCTCACAGGGGGCACCTCGTCCTCCGTCAGCCCGGGTTTCAGGGCCAGGGTGAAGAGCGCCGCCACCATGTCGGACTGGGTGATGATGCCCACCAGCCGATCCCCTTCCACCACCGGCATGTGGTGAAGGCCGCCGTCTGAGAAGGCTTCCACCAGATCGTAGAGGGGCTGGTAGCGCCGCGCCTTGTGTACCTCCCGGGTCATCAGATCTGCCACCGTCAGTTGCTCGAGCTCCGCTCGCGCCCTGGGCTGGCGGCCCACCCGGTCGATCATCAGATCATGCAGTGTGATGATGCCGACCAGCTTGTCTCCCTCGTCCACCACCGGCAGCGCCTTGATCTGGTGGTGGGAGAGCAGGTGCCAGGCCTCCATGGCGAGCGCTTGCGGCGCCGTGACGACGAGATCCCGCGACATCACCTCCTGGCAGCGCACCGTGCCCACTCGCCCCCGCAGGGCGTGCAACTGGGCCTCCTGCAGCAGCTCCTGCAGATCCTGGCGGCTGATGTCCAGCAGCTCCTCATGCTTTTCCAGGGCAAAGTCAATGTCCTGGGTGGCCAGCCGGGCACTCGGCTGGGGATCCGCCGTCTGGTGGCGATTGGGCGCCACCTTGCCGCCATGAGGATAACGGCGCCCCAGGGCGCGGTTGTATAGCAACCCCAGAGTCAGCAACAGCAGGGAGTTGAGCAGCACCGGCAGCAACACATAACCCCCCCCCAGCGCCCGGATCCCCTCACCGCCGATGACGGCGGTCAGGGCCACGGCGCCGCCGGGGGGATGCAGACTGCGGGTGAGGAACATGGCGGCGATGGCCAACATCACCGCCAGGGCCGAGGCGAGCGCCATGTCCGGCACCAGGCTGGCACTGACCACCCCCATCAGGGCCGATACCCCGTTGCCCACCAGGATGGACCAGGGTTGAGCCAGAGGACTCGCCGGGGCGGCAAACAGCAGCACGGCGGAGGCCCCCATGGGGGCGATCAGCCAGTGCACCTCGAGTCCCAGTCCCCACTGGCACAGCAAGGCGGTGCCCAGCAATCCGACGAAGGCGCCAAGGGCGCCGTAACAACTCTCTTTGAGGCTGGTATTGGTCGATACCGGTAAAAAATCCCTGAACTGCATCCTGCTCCCGCCGACGATAACATTTATTTCAAATGCGCGATTCTAGCCAATTCTCACCCCCCAGCACCAGCACGGGCATCATTGCGGCCTCAGGATCCCGGCGCCCCGGACGCGGTACACCTCAATCCGGTGATCGGGGATCGCAATACCATTTCCCTCGACCGGCGCTGGCTGGCCGAGGCGCTCGCGCGGTAGGCGCCATCGCAGGCGCGTCACCGGCCGCAAAGCCCGGCACCATACTCGCCAACCGGCACTCCCCTGCCGCTCCCCCCTGAGGGCCCCAAGGCCGTCATGCAAAAAAGGAGGGAAGGCTTGCGCCGTCCCTCTCTCGTTATGCCCGTACTCTCTTGTTGTTTGCTGGGGGGTCAGGCCAGCTCGGCCCGCAGCGCCTTGGTCGCATCGACCATCACCTTGAGGGCAGCCGTGGTCTCTTCCCAGCCGCGGGTCTTGAGGCCACAGTCCGGGTTGACCCAGAGCCTGTCGGCCGGGATCTGCTTGGCCGCCTTGCGAATGAGATCCTCAATCCAGCCCTGGCTCGGCACGTTCGGCGAGTGGATGTCATACACGCCCGGGCCGATCTCGTTGGGGTAGTTGAAGCGCTCGAACGCTTCGAGCAACTGCATCTGGCTGCGGCTGGTCTCTATGGTGATCACGTCCGCATCCAGCGCCGCCACCGCCTCTATGATGAGGTTGAAGTCGCTGTAACACATGTGGGTGTGGATCTGGGTGCTGTCCACCACAGGGCTGGCACTCAGGCGGAAGGCGCGCACCGCCCAGTCCAGATAGGCCTGGTGATCCTGTTTGCGCAGGGGCAGCCCCTCACGGATCGCCGGCTCGTCGATCTGGATGATCTTGATGCCGGCGGCTTCCAAGTCAGCCACCTCGTCGCGAATGGCCAGGCCAATCTGCTGGGCGGACTGCTCCCGGCTCACGTCTTCGCGCGGGAAGGACCAGCAGAGTATGGTCACCGGGCCGGTCAGCATGCCCTTGACCGGCTTGTCGGTCAGGCTCTGGGCAAACTGGGTCCACTCGAGCGTCATCGGGGTGGGTCTGTCGATATCCCGGGTGATCACCGGCGGCTTGACGCAGCGGGAGCCATAGCTCTGTACCCAGCCGAAGCGGGTGATGGCAAAGCCATCCAGCAGCTCACCGAAATACTCCACCATGTCGTTGCGCTCGGCTTCGCCGTGCACCAGCACGTCCAGCCCTATGGCTTCCTGGCGCTCAATTGCGTCCTTGATCTGGGCCTGGATGCCCGCCTCGTAAGCTGCGTCGTCGATGCGACCGGCACGCCACTCCTGGCGCAGCAACCGGATGTCGGAGGTCTGCGGGAAGGAGCCTATGGTGGTGGTGGGCAGCAGCGGCAGCTTGAGATCGGTGCGCTGAGCGTCGGCACGCACCGGGTAGGCGCTCTGGCGATCGAAGTCGCTGTTGGTGAGGCTGGCGAGCCGCGACTGCACCGCCTTCTTGTGAACCCGGCTGTCGGACTCCCGATCGACGATAGGCTGACTGTATGCAGTGATCTTGTCGAGCTCGCCCCCATCCAGGTAGTCCGCCAGCAGCCCCAGCTCGTAGCACTTTTGCAGGGCGAAGGCGAACCAGCTGCGGGTCTGGGGATCCAGCTCGTGCTCCAGGGTCAAATCCACCGGGCTGTGCAGCAATGAGCAGGAGGAGGCCACCCAGAGGCGCTCGCCGAGCTTCTCCTTCAGCGCTTTCAGCGTCGGTGCCAGCTTGCCCAGGTTGGCACGCCAGACGTTGCGGCCGTTGATGACCCCAGCCGAGAGGACCCACTGAGCCGGCAGATGCGGCACGAGGGTCTCCAGCTGCTCGGGGGCGGCCACCAGATCCAGGTGCAGGCCATCCACCTTGAGGCTGGTGATGATGTCGCGCTGATGGGCGACCGAGCCGAAATAGGTGGTGAGCAGCAGCTTGCAGGGGCCGGCGAGGCGCTCGTAGGCATTGAGATAGGCCAGACGCCACTCGTCCGGCAAGTCCAGCGCCAGGGCCGGCTCGTCTATCTGCACCCACTCCACCCCTTGTGCTGCCAGCTTCGCCAGGATCTCCTGATAGACGATGAGCAGGCGATCGAGCAATTCCAGACGAGAGAAACCGCTCTCTTTCTCCTTGCCGAGCCAGAGGTAGGAGACAGGGCCCAGCAGCACCGCCTTGACCGGCAGCCCCAGCGCCTTGGCCTCTTCGACTTCGTCAAACAGCTGGCTCCAGCCCAGCTTGAAGCGCTGATCGCGGCTGAACTCAGGCACCAGGTAGTGGTAGTTGGTGTTGAACCACTTGGTCATCTCGGCGGCGGCGGCAGCCGGGCCGGTCGGCGCACGGCCACGGGCGACCCGGAACAGGGTGTCGAGATCGGTGTCGCCGTGGCGGTGACGGGCAGGCACGGCATCCACCAGCAGGCTGGTGCCGAGCACCTGATCGTACCAGGCGAAGTCGCCCACCGGCAGCAGGTTGACCCCGGCGGTGCGCTGCGCCTGCCAGTGGCGCTCACGCAGGCTCTTGCCCACGGCGACCAGCTCGGCCTGGGTGGTCTCGCCACGCCAGTAGGATTCCAGGGCAAATTTCAACTCGCGCTTGGCGCCGATGCGGGGGAAGCCCAGGGTGTGTGCTCGTGTCATAGGTCCAATTCCTTATGCTCATTCATCTGATGGGAAACTGGATGATTTAGCCATCCAGATGTTTACACATCTAGAGTGACGAGATAAGGTGACCTTGGCTATTGAATCCTCTTCAACTGGCTCTCAAGAAATCCTCAACTGACGCACAAAGGAGCAGTGCCATGGGTGTGCCCAACCAGTCGACCAGCCATCAGAACACCAACACGGGCATCGATCTCAAGCACCTGAAGACCATCAGTGCCCTGGCCGAGCAGGGCTCCCTGGCGGGGGCGGCGCTCTGCCTCAATCTCACCCAGTCCGCCCTCTCCCACCAGTTGAAAGAGCTGGAGACCCGCCTCAACCTGGAGCTCTATCTGCGCAAGAGCCGCCCCCTGGTATTGACGGCGGCCGGCCAGCATCTGCTGGCCCTGGCCCGCCAGGTGCTGCCCGCTCTGGCCCAGACCGAGCGCCAGCTGCTGGCCCTGCACAGCGGGGATGCGGGCAGGCTGCACCTGGCGCTGGATTGCCACAGCTGCATCCAGTGGCTGCTGCCGCTGTTGCCGGGCTTTCGCCGCCAGTGGCCCGGGGTGGCCCTTGAGGTGGAGTCGGTGCCCGGCTTCGATGCCATCAGCGCCCTGCTCGGCGGCCAGCTCGATCTGCTGCTCACCTCGGACGTACAGGCGCGCGGGGATCTCCATTTCGAGCCCCTGTTCGCCTTCGATCTCACCCTGGTGATGGCGCCGGATCACCTCCTCTGCCAGCAGGCCCGGATAGCCCCTGACGATCTCAAACAGGAGGTGCTGCTGGTCTACCCGGTGGAGCGGGCCCGCATGGACGTATTCAGCCGTTTCCTGCAACCCGCCGGGGTGGAGCCCGCCCGCTGCAAGCCGGTGGACAACACCTCCGTCATGCTGCAGATGGCCGCCGCCGGGCTCGGGGTCGCCGCCCTGCCGCGCTGGGCCAGCGAAGAGTTTGTGCGCCAAGGCTTGCTTGAGGCGCGCCCTCTGGGCACCGGGATCCGCCGCCATATGTATGGTGCCGTGCGTGCCGCCGACAAGGATCAAGCCTGTCTCCAGAGCCTGTTCGAGCGCATTCGCACCCAGATGGCCGAGTAATGAGAGGGCATGAAAAAGCCGCCCCTGGGGGCGGCCTTGCCAACTATTCAACCGTTTATTGCTGTGCTTGCGTCGTCCCATCACCACAGCGGGCTTGAGGATCCTGCTGCCTTGGGCAGTTGTCGCACAGGCTGCCGTCGCTGCGCTTGTGGTGCAGGCAGCAGCGCTGGCGCACATAGCCGGGAGCGGCGCTCGTCTCACCCGCCGGCTCCACCGCCAGGCGCCAACCCGCCAGATGCTCGGCGGGCAGGCCGCAGGCGGCCAACCAGAGCGGCGCATGGGCCGCCACCTGCTCGCGGCTCACCTCGTCGAAGAAATCCGGCACCCGCACCAGGGCCGCCAGCAGATCGTCAGCCAGGAGCGGGCGCACGAAGCCGGGCCTCAGCCGCTGCCCGCTGGCCATCGCCTCGAACAATCCCTGCCAATGGCGGCGCAAGCGCCGTCCTGCCGCCTCGATCAGTACCTCCCGCTCGCCCCTGATCATAGGCAGGGCCGGCAGGCTGAAACCAGACACCAGTCCGGCACCATAGTCCAGCCCCATGCGATCCAGTGAGGGCACGGCCCCGACGCGATAGACGGCCACCATGGCGAGATAGATGGACTGCCAGCAGAGCATGCCCCAGCTGCGGGTCAGCCAATAGGCGGGGCCCGCCTCCGGATGTGCCAGCCGCCAGTGCTCGTGCAGCGCCAGCGTCACAGCCCCGGGAGCCATGTCGGCATCAGCCATCGCCAGCAGCGGCATATCCCCAGCCGTCAGCCGCCCCTTGAGGGAGGGAATGAGCTGCTCGGCGGCGGCGAACAGGGCATCATGGTCCGCCTGGTGGCGGGCCTGCCGGTGGTTGAGCAGACTGCCAAACCCAGTCGAGGTGCTGCCAGAGGGGCCGCCACGCGCCGGTATCCCGTGATGAGAGGGCCCCGGCGCAGGTCCGGGGCGCAAGGTCAGAATGCGTATTTGAGTCGAGCCTCCACATTGCGCTCAGCCCCGAACCAGCAGTTGTTCTGGTCGTAGCAGGAGTAGTAGGTCTTGTTCAGCAGGTTGCTGGCGCTAAGCGATACCCCCATCCCCTTCATGCTCGCGCTGAGGGCGGCGAGATCATAGGAGACGGACATGTCCATCAGCAGATAATCCGGCACTGTATCGGTGTTGGCGGCATCGAGCTGGGCCTCCCCCACGTAGCGCAGGCCGGCGCCGACCCGCATTCCCTCCAGGCTGCCGCCCGGCAGGTAGTTGCTCCACAAGGAGGCCATTTGCCTGGGCACCCAGACCGGGGTCTTGCCCTGCAGATCCGTGGTGTCCTTGGTGATCTCCATGTCCTGAAGGGTATAGCTCAGCGCCAGATCCAGCCGGCTGGTGAGATCGGCGCGCCCTTCCAGCTCTATCCCCCTGGAGACGATTTCGCCGGTCTGCAGCTTGGGCCCGTAGACGTTGTCCGGATCCGTCACCAGGGCGTTCTCCTTGGTGATATGGAACGCCGAGATCGTGGCCGTCTTGCTCATGTCCTCGGAGAGGAACTTGAGCCCCCCCTCCCACTGATGGCCGGTAGCGGGATCGAACGCCTTGCCGCTCTTGTCCGCCCCCGGCACCGGCTCGAAACTCTCGGCATAGCTCACATAGGGTGACAAGCCATAGTCCAGCTCATAGAGGGCGCCGAGGCGGAAGGAGAGGTTGTCCTGATCGATCTGGGCCAGGGACTGGCTGGCGGCTCCCTGGTAGAGGCCGCGGCTGTCGGTGTCCATCCGGTAGCTGTCGTAGCGGGCGCCGCCTATTGCCACCAGCCGGTCGAGGCGCACCTGATCCTGCAGATAGACGCCGGTCTGGGACTGGCGAATGGTCTTGCGATCCTCATAGGAGAAGGTCAGGGCATCCGGCCGGATCTGGTTGTGGTCCGGATTGAAGATGTCGATGGCGGGCGCAGAGTAATCGAGCGTGTCCCGGTAGAGGATGCGCGCGTCCAGATATTGATAATCGACCCCAAGCAGCAGGTTGTGCTGGGCACCGCCGGTTTGCACCTTGCCCGCCAGCTGGTTGTCGATGACAAAACCTTTCGACGCTTCATCTGTTAGATAAGCGTTGCGAGCCAGAGTGCGGTTGTCCGCCGCCAGGGCCGCGTTGTAGGTGTTGCGCTGATAGGCGGAGGCATCCATGTAGCGGGCATTTTGCAGCACCTGCCAGTTGGCGTTGAAGTCGTGGCTCAGCTTGTAGCCGAGCAGGGTCACATCCCGATTGTACTCGTTCCAGTTCTCGTCGCCGAGGAAGGTGTCGCTGCCAAGCTGCCCCAGGGGATTACTCTTGACCGAGCCGCTGGCCGGTACTGTGGTGTAGATGCCGGCTTGCGGATCCTTCTGGTAGTAGAGGTTGAGGTTCAGCAGGGTGCGATCACTCAGCTGCCAGTCGAGGGAGGGCGCGAATACGTAGCGCTCCTCTTCGGAGGTCACCGCCTGGCCCTCCTTCTGACGGGCCAGCCCCACCACCCGGTAGGCGAGCTGCTCGTTGATGGCGCCTGTGCTGTCGAGGGTCATCTCCTTGAGGGTGCCCGTCCCCGTCGCCACGCTGACGCTGTGCTTGCTCTCCCGCTGAGGGCGCTTGGCAATGAGGTTGACCATGCCGCCGGGGGGCATGCTGCCGTAGAGCACCGAGGTTGGCCCCTTGAACACCTCCAGCTGCTCGATGGCCACCGGATCTATCTGGGGTTGCAGGTTCCACTCGTTGTATTGCAGCAAGAGGCCGTCATAGAAGTTCTGGTAGTTGTCAAAGCCGCGGATGTTGAACAGATCCAGCCGGTTGACCGCCCCGCCCCGCAGTTCGGTGTTGACGCCGGGCACGTAACGCAGCGCCTCGCTCACCGAGCTGACACCGCGCTGCTCCAGGGTCTCGCTCTCCACGACCGAGATCGCCTGGGGCGTCTCGATGGGGTCAAGCCGGGTCTTGGTCGCCGTGTTGCGATAGGTCTGACCGAGCACGGTCAGGGTCTCGTCGGCAAGCGCCGCGTCCTGGCTGCCGGGCGCGGCGGCCAGCACTGAGCCTGCCAACAGGGCGGAGATGGTTGCGGCGACCACGGTCAATGGGGGGTGAACAAGTTGCATCTGATCCTCGACTGCCTACTGCATGTGAATAGTAACAAATATCATTTGCATTTTATTGTGCTAATTTGCCCCTGAATTAACAATTTGGGGCATCTTGGCGGGCAGAGAGGCGAAAAACAGGCGAGATCAGCCTCAGTCGACGACGCCTTATGTCGATGGGAAAAGACCATGAATTCAAATGACTATCTTTGGCAGGCGCACAGAGGGTCGGCCATCAGCCGCAAGCAGCCTCGCCAGGGATAGGGGACTTGAGTGAAGAGGTGCACGCTCAACCCGGGCAGGGAACGATGGGCAGCCAGTACTCCATGGAGGCATCCGCCCTCCGACCGTCAAAACCCGGGGCATAGCGTTCCAGTTCGAAGCCATCCAGCCCGCGATAGCTGGAGGCTGGCAGCCAGTGCTGGATGAACCAGTTGAGACTCGGCCCCAGTTGCTCAATGGGGCCCTGGTGGCTCAGCACCGCATACTCCTGGGACGGAACCCGAAGGCACGCCAACCCGGGCAGGGGTTCAGTCCCCTCCTCTGCCGCCACCCCGGCCCAGTAAGGCAGCCGCTCCCCCGCCCCCGAGACGTCCACCACGCCAAGCAGTTCGTTGGTCAATGGCAGCCCCCCCGCCTCGCGCCAGGCACGCCAGATGGCAGGCACCGTCTGCTGAAAGTCCGGGTCTTCGGCAAAGAGGCCCCGGATCTCCCCCCTGACGCCGTGCAGGGTGAATCCCGGCCGGCTCTCCACCCGCACCTGCACCAGCCTGGGGGGACTGGTCAGCGACATGGGGACCCGTACCAGGGGGGTACGCAGCCCCAGCCGCAGGCCCCGTTTGCGATAGGCCAGGGGCGAGCAGCCAAAGTGCTGTTTGAAGGCCCGGCTGAAGCTCACCTCGGAGCCAAAACCATGGTTCAGCGCCAGATCCAGCACCCGCTGGCGGCTCGAGAGCAGCGCCTCCGCCGCCAGGCTCAGCTTCAGCTCGCGCACATAGTGGGCCACCGTCTGGCCGGTCTCGTGCAAGAAGACCCGCTGCAACTGCCAGCGCGACCAGCAGCTCTGCTCGGCCAGTTGCTCCAGCGACAGGGGCTGATCCAGGTGGGCGTGAATGTAGTCGAGCACCCGCTCGATGCGGGTGAAATGGGGACGCGTCCGTGGCGCCGGGTCGGAAGGTGCGAAAGGTGTGGTGATTGTCATGCCGGGTGCTGGTCTCTGCCTGCAGAGGATCAGCCTCTGTTCAGGAGTGCACATTAAACATGGCCGCCGTGCCGGGAGCAAGGGGGCTGGCGGCGCCACCTCCCCCTTCTGGTGGGGTCTGCCCTCCCTCTTGTCACAAAAGTGACGCCTTCCTCTGTCAGATTGTTTGAAAACAGATTTATCAGTTGTCTGGCATCGATCATCTGGCTCTCATTCGAGCCAATTTGCAGGGAGTGCAACCATGAAGAAGATTGCCTTGATCACCGGAGCCCGGGGCGGCATCGGATCCGCCATCACCACCGCCTTGCTGGCCCAGGGGTATCGCATCATCGCCACCCACTCCAGCGTCAATGCCGCCGCTGCACGGGAGTGGTACCAGGAGCAGGGGTATCAGCCGGATCGGGTGCGGCTGCTGGCGCTGGATGTGGCCGACACCGCCATGTGCCGCGAGACCCTGGGCCGCCTGCTGCAGGAGGAGGGCCGGGTGGACGTGCTGGTCAACAACGCCGGCATCACCCGGGATGGGGCCTTCAAGCGGATGGTGCCGGATCAGTGGTTCGAGGTGATCCACACCAATCTGTGCAGCCTCTACAACGTGACCCAGCCGCTGTTCGACGCCATGTGCGAGCAGCGCGATGCCCGCATCATCAACATCTCCTCGGTCAACGGCCAGAAGGGGCAGTTCGGTCAGGTCAACTACTCGGCGGCCAAGGCAGGCATGCTGGGCTTCACCAAGGCGCTGGCGGCGGAAGGCGCCCGCTTCGGGGTCACAGTCAACGCCATCGCCCCCGGCTACACCGCCACCCCCATGGTGGAGGCGATCCGCAGCGACATCCTCGACAGCATCAAGGCCGACATTCCCATGCGCCGCCTCGCCAAGCCGGAGGAGATTGCCGCCGCCGTGGCCTTCCTCGCCAGCGAAGCAGGCGCCTATATCACGGGGGAAACCCTGGCCATTAACGGCGGCCTCTACATGAAGTAACGCGGGATAAGCAGGATCCACAGGGGGCAGCCAACGGGCTGCCCCCTGCTTTTGACCTACTACAAGAGGCGCGCCGTCCCCCCTGGCTCGGCGAAATGGCTGCGCAGGGCGGTGATCACCCGGCGCACCTTCTCCGGGATCTCCCGCTGGGGGGTGATGGCGTGGATCTCCATGGGCGGCACCCGAAAGCCTGGCAGCAAGGCGAGCAGGCGGCCCTGGGCGAGATCCTCAGCAACTTCCCCCTCGGGTTGCAGGGAGATCCCCTGCCCCGCCAGGGCAAACTGGCGCAGGGGCAGCACGTTGTTGCATTGCACCCTGGGTTTGCACCTCACCCTGTGCTCGCCTCCCTTTTCGTCAAGGAGCAGCAAGCCGCTCCCCAGCATGTCGCCGCAGAGCCAGTCGTGCGCGGCCAGATCTGCCGGGGTGTGCGGCGTCCCCTTGCGCGCCAGGTAGGCGGGGGCGGCGCACAGCAGCATCCGGGTCTGGCCCAGCTTGCGGGCCACCAGGGTGGAGTCCGGCAGGGAGCCGACCCGCAGCGCCACGTCGATGCGCTCGGCAATGAGATCCCGCTTCTCGTCGTCGGCGATGATCTGGATGCACAGGCCCGGATGGGCCTGCAACAGGGGCGACAAGGCCAGCGCCAGCGGCTGGCCCGCCATGCCCACGGGGGCGGTGATCCGCACCTCCCCGAGCAGGCTGTCGCGCACTTCCGAGAGGCGCAGCTCGGTCTGGTTGAGGGTCTGTTGCAGGGACTGGCACCCCTGCCACACCACCTCCCCCGCCTCGGTCAGACTGAGGCGACGGGTGGAGCGATGCAGCAGGGTGAGGCCGAGCAGGCTCTCCAGCTGGCCAATGTGCTGGCTGACAGCGGAGGGGGTCATGCCGAGGGCCTTGGCGGCCCCCGTCATGGTGCCCGCCTCCACCACGGCGGCGAAGATGGCGTAACGTCTGAGCTGATCCATTATTAAATCCAGCTTACAAGTTAATGCAATTTAAAGGGGATTATTAAATCACATCCGGGAGCGTAGGATAGCCTCATTCCCACAGTGAAGGAGAGATATCCATGAAGATTGCCCTCATAGGTGCCAGCGGTTTTGTCGGTTCAGCCATCCTCAATGAGGCCGTCAGCCGTGGCCATCACGTCACCGCCATCGTGCGTGACGTCAGCAAGGTCGCCGCCCATCCGCAGGTCACCACAGTGGCGGTCGATGCCCAGGACCCGCAGGCGCTGGCCGACGTGCTCAAGGGGCACGATAGGGTGATCAGCGCCTACAACCCGGGCTGGAGTGCCCCGGATATCCATGATCAGTACCTCAAGGGCGCCAGCGCCATCGTCAAGGCAGCCAACGCCGCCCACAGCTGGCTGCTGGTGGTCGGCGGTGCCGGCAGCCTGGAGATAGCCCCCGGAGTGCAACTGGTGGATACCCCGGACTTCCCGGCCGAGTGGAAGCAAGGGGCACTGGCGGCCCGCGACGGTCTCACGGCGCTTCGCCGCGAAACGACCCTCGACTGGCGCTTCGTCTCCCCGCCGGTGTTCCTCGAACCCGGCGAGAAGCGCGGCAGCTACCGTCTCGGGGGTGATCAGGTGCTCTTTAGCGGCGACAAGCCTGCCGGGATCACAGTCGGGGATCTAGCGGATGGGGTGTTGAACGAGGCGGAAACACCGGCTCACCTGCGCCAGCGCTTCACTCTGGGTTACTGAAGAGGCTGATCTGGGCGCGCTGGGCGGGCGCTCGCCCTCTATCCTCTGCGCCACACTACCCAAGGGGAGGCTGATGCCTCCCCTTTGTTCATTCGCCTCCCGCGGGCACTGCGCCTTCCCTGCCCCTGGAGGATTCATGGGCAAGGCGATCGCCAGGGGCGCATTTTCTCCGTGCAATCGACAGGCTGCCCCAAAGAGATCGAATTCTATTTCGACTTTTGTATATAACTAAGAATATTTTGTTGCTTCCACCTTATAACCCCGAACAGTAGCATCCCCTTAAACCCAAATGGTGCCATCGTGAGCCACGGACCCGAGCCCTGCCACGAGCCACACCGCCGTCTTTGTACCGGATCCTCGGGACTGCACCCGACATCCGGCAAGTGAGGAGATGCACATGGAACATTCATCACTGCCCATCATCGACTATGCCGCGATCAATGGCGCCCCCGAGCAACGTCGCCAGATGCTGGCCAAGCTTGGCCGGGCGGCCCGCGACATCGGCTTCTTCTATCTGACAGGCCATGGTCTGAGCGAAGCGCAGCAACGGGATACCCTGGCGCTGGCGGCACGCTTCTTCGCCCTGCCCCTGCAGGAGAAGCTGGCGGTGCAGATGGTGCACTCCCCTCACTTTCGTGGCTACAACCTGGTGGGGGCCGAACTCACCCGGGAGCGGCCGGACAGGCGAGAGCAGTTCGACATCATGAACGAGGAACAGGCCCTCCCCCTGGCGCAGATAAGCCACTCCTGGCAGCGGCTCACAGGCCCCAACCAGTGGCCCGCGGCCCTGCCCGAGATGAAGACACAACTACTGGTGTGGCAGGAGCGGCTGAGCGACATCACCCTCACCCTGCTGTCGGCCTTTGCCGAGGTGCTGGAGCAACCGGCCGGGGTGTTCGATGAGAGCATCCAGGGCGCCCCCTATCAACACATGAAGCTCATTCACTACCCGGGACGGGAAGCGGGAGGCAGCGGCCAGGGGGTCGGCGCCCACAAGGATCCCGGCTACCTGACCCTGGTGATGCAGGACGATCACTCCGGCCTTGAGGTGGAGACGGCGAGCGGCTGGATCTCCGCGCCGCCCCTGCCCGGCGCCCTGGTGGTCAATATCGGCGAGCTGCTGGAGCTTGCCTCCAACGGCTACCTCAAGGCAACCCTGCACCGGGTGCAGAGCCCGCCCCCCGGGGTCTCGCGCCTCTCCTGCGCCTTCTTCATGGCGGCGAGGCTCGATGCCACAGTGCCGCTGCTCAGCCTCTCCCCCGAGCTGGCGGCCGAGGCGCAGGGGCCCGAGAGCGATCCCGCCAACCCCCTCTTCTACCAGGTGGGGGAGAACGTGCTCAAGGGCAGGCTGCGCTCCCACCCGGATGTGGCGGCTCGCCACTATGCTCTGCAACACAGGGTAGCGCAGGAGCCGATACCGGCCTGACGCCATCAAGGGGGTGGCGACAAGCCGCCATCCCGACCACAGGACAGGGGCGTCAGTGTGACCCCGTCCACCGATTTCCACACCAGAACAACAACGCCATAGCCTGGCGACCACGGAGCAAAACGATGAAATTCAAGACCATGAGCGTGCACAGCGGCCAGCGGATCGACCCCCAGACCGGCGCCCTCACCACACCGCTCTACCAGAGCAGCACCTTCAGCTACGTCAACGCCCAGGCGGGCAAGGAGCGCTTCGCAGGCCAGGCCCCGGGCTTTATCTACAGCCGCTTCGGCAACCCCACCACCGCCGAGCTGGAGCTGAAACTGGCGGCCCTCGAGGGCGCCGACGAGGCGCTGGTGGTGGCGAGCGGCATGGCGGCGGTGAGCTCCATCCTCTATGCCCTGGCCAGCAGCGGGGATGAGGTGGCCTACGTCGGCCCCCTCTACGGCGGCACCGATGCGTTCTTGAAACAGACCTTCAGCCGGGCCGGCATCACCATCACGGGTTACGACAGCGATCAGGATCTGCTGGCCAACATCAGCCCCGCCACCAGGGTGATCCTGTTCGAGACCCTGACCAACCCCACCCTCAAGGTGGTGGATCCCCGGGTGGTGGTAGAAGCGGCCCGCAAGGTGGGCGCCATCACTGTGTGTGACAACACCTTCCTCACCCCCTATCTGCTGCGCCCGCTGGAGCTCGGCATCGATCTGGTGATGCACAGCGGCACCAAGTATCTGGGCGGTCACGGCGACATCATCGCCGGTGTGGTGGCGGGCTCCCACGAGTTGATGAAGTCGGTGCGCACCGTGGCCCTCAAGCACATCGGCTCCCCCATAGGCCCACAGGAGGCCTACCTGCTGCAGCGCGGGGTCAAGACCCTGCCCCTGCGCATGGATGCCCACCTGCACAACGCCCAGAAGGTGGCCGACTTCCTCGCCGCCCACCCGGCGGTGAAGAAGGTGATCTACCCGGGTCTTGCTAATCATCCGGGCCACGACGCCCTCGGCGCCTTCGCCAGCGGCTTTGGCGGCATGGTGAGCATAGAGCTGGAGGGGGGCTTTGCGCGCTGCGCTACCCTGCTCGACAACCTGCAACTGTTCGTACAGGCGGTGAGCCTGGGGGATCTCGAGAGCCTGGCCTGCCATCCGGCCAGCACCACCCACGCCGCCATGGACGAGGCGAGCCGCCTCGCGGCTGGTGTGAACGACGATCTCATCCGCTTCAGCATAGGGGTGGAAGACGCCGACGATCTCATCGCCGATCTGGCGGCGGCGCTGGCCCTGATCTGACCCTCAGCACCATGCACGACCTGCGCCACGCGCAATAAAAAAGGGAAGGCTAGGCCTTCCCTTTCTCTCATCCATTCCCGGGTGCGGGAAGGGGCCCTGCTCAGGCGTCGTGATAATCCTGGCAGGCGCTCAGGGTGTTCTCCATCAGGCTGGCCACCGTCATGGGCCCCACGCCACCGGGCACAGGGGTGATGAAGGCGGCGTGATTGCGCGCCGTTTCAAACTCCACGTCCCCCACCAGGGAGCCGTCGGCCAGGCGGTTGATCCCCACGTCGATCACCAGAGCCCCCGGCTTGACCCACTCCCCCGGAATGAAGTTCGGCTTGCCCACCGCCACCACCAGCAGATCGGCACGGCGCACCTGGGCCTCCAGATCCTGGGTGAAGCGGTGACAGGTGGTGGTGGTGCAACCCGCCAGCAGCAGCTCCAGCGTCATCGGGCGACCGACGATGTTGGAGGCACCGACCACTACCGCATGCAGACCGTGGGTCTTGACGCCGGTCGCCTCGATCAGGGTCATGATCCCCTTGGGGGTGCAGGGACGCAGCGCCGGGATGCGCTGGGCCAGACGGCCCACGTTGTAGGGGTGGAAACCATCCACGTCCTTGTCGGGACGAATGCGCTCCAGCACCTGGGTGGTGTCGCAATGAGCTGGCAGGGGCAACTGCACCAGGATGCCGTCCACCTCCGCATCCTCATTGAGCCGGTCGATCAGGGCCAGCAACTCTTCCTGGGTCGCATTGGCGCTGAGATCATAGGAGCGGGAGACAAACCCCACCTCTTCACAGGCACGACGCTTGCTGCCCACATAGACCTGGGACGCCGGATCCAGCCCCACCAGGATCACCGCCAGACCCGGTGCCCGCTTGCCCAGAGCCAACCGCTGTTGGACTTGTTCGGCGACCTGATTGCGAATCGTTTGCGCAACCTGTTTTCCATCAATGATTTTGGCAGACATCGTTCTTCACTCACCATGTGTTCAACTGCCGCGCATTGTCGCATTTTTTTGGCGCGGGTGTTAGCGGCTCTCGCCTGGCGGGCAATAAGTAGGCATTTGAATTTACTGGCGGAAAAAGTCGTTGACGCTGACTTTGACGCTTGGGTATGATGCCCGCCCGTTGCCCAGTCGTACCGCCCCCGGTATGCTGGACGATGAGATTTCGGTGATTAGCGCAGCCCGGTAGCGCATCTGGTTTGGGACCAGAGGGTCAAAGGTTCGAATCCTTTATCACCGACCAGGTTCATCGGGAAGTCCTTCGGATTTCTTGATACAACGCGCCCTTAGCTCAGTCGGATAGAGCAACGGCCTTCTAAGCCGTGGGTCGCAGGTTCGAATCCTGCAGGGCGCGCCATTGATGTGACTCTTCCCTCGAAGAGCGACATCGAAGGCAGATTTCAGTGGTGGCTGTAGCTCAGTTGGTAGAGTCCCGGATTGTGATTCCGGTTGTCGTGGGTTCGAGCCCCATCAGCCACCCCATTATTAGCTGTTCGCGCTGAATCAAGCCGACAGAGGCAAGCACTACTTGCCATGAACCGGGCATCTGATGCCCTCATCAAAACCGGCCCAGCGCCGGTTTTTTTGTGCCTGCGCCCCAGCCTCGCCGCCTGTCCCGAGCGCTCCGCTCCCTCTTTATGCGCTTTGCCCCTCCCCCTTGCTCTCTCACGCTTGTCCCTGTGCTGGTCGGTCAATGCCACCGCCTGGTGCTGCCCCCTCCCCTGGCTGGATCACAGACATGATCGGAGCCATCACAGCCCCGATGTATCCCTGCTCCCCATGACGCAGCGCAAGCTTCCATGCCGATGACCGTGATATGGATAAAAACCAGGCAAATGCCTTGTCTGCTTCTCTCATGAAGGGCGAGCAACCATTTGCGCCCAGGCAGCGCACCACAGGTTGCCGCCGCGCCTGATGCGAGGGGAAGTCGGGCAGAACGTAAATAGATTGTTAAACTAGATGGTCGTGATTCATCTTTTCGTAATCCACTCACTGCACAATAACGCAATGAATTGAAAATAAAGGGGTTATTGATAAGGGCCCGATCAACTGCAGACGGTTCTCCTGCCATGACCCCACACAGCGCAGTGGAAATCTTCCCATACTAAGTGTCAGCAATGTACATGCCCTCCAAGGAGAGACTGAGATGAGTGAAGAAAGCAAATGCCCCTTCAACCACACCGCCGGCGTCGGCAGAACCAATCGCGATTGGTGGCCGAACCAGTTGCGGCTGGATCTGCTGCACCAGCATTCCCCCAGCTCCGATCCCATGGACAACGATTTCAACTATGCCGAGGCATTCAACAGCCTCGACTACAAGGCACTCAAGAAAGACCTGGTCAAGCTGATGACCGACTCCCAGGAGTGGTGGCCGGCGGACTTCGGCCACTATGGTCCCCAGTTCATCCGCATGACCTGGCACGCCGCAGGCACCTATCGCATCACGGATGGCCGTGGCGGCGGTGGCCGCGGCCAGCAACGCTTCGCTCCCCTCAACAGCTGGCCCGATAACGTCAACATCGACAAGTCCCGTCGCCTTCTGTGGCCCATCAAGCAGAAGTACGGCAACAAGATCTCCTGGGCCGATCTGCTGATCCTCGCCGGCAACGTCGCGCTGGAGTCCATGGGCTTTAGAACCTTCGGATTTGGTGGCGGCCGCCCGGATGTGTGGGAGCCGGATCAGGACGTCAACTGGGGTGACGAGATCGCCTGGCTCGGGGTCGACCCCGACCGGGTCAAGGGCGACCGCGAGCTAGCGGCCCCCTTTGGCGCCACCCACATGGGCCTCATCTACGTCAACCCCGAAGGCCCCAATGCCAGCGGTGACTACATGGAGGCGGCCAAGGACATCCGCTCCACCTTCGGCCGCATGGCCATGAATGATGAAGAGACGGTCGCCCTCATTGCCGGTGGCCACACCTTCGGCAAGGCCCACGGCGCCGCCCCCGAATCCCACAAGGGGCCCGAGCCGGAAGCCGCCCCCCTGGAAGCCCAGGGCCTGGGCTGGATGAGCGACTACGGCAGCGGCCACGGCAAGGACACCGTCTCGAGCGGTCTCGAGGTGACCTGGACCAAGACCCCTGCCCTTTGGAGCAACAACTTCTTCGAGAACCTGTTCAACTTCGAGTGGGAGCTGACCAAGTCACCGGCGGGCGCCAAGCAGTGGGTGGCCAAGGATGCGCCCGAGATCATTCCCGATGCGCATATCCCGGGCAAGTTCCACAAGCCGACCATGCTGACCACCGACCTGACCCTGCGCTTTGACCCCGAGTTTGGCAAGATCTCCCGCCACTTCTATGAGGATCCCCAGGCCTTCGCCGATGCCTTTGCCCGCGCCTGGTACAAGCTGACCCACAGGGACATGGGCCCCATCGCACGCTACCTGGGGCCGGAAGTGCCCAAGGAGGAGCTGATCTGGCAAGACCCCATCCCCGCCGTCAATCACTCCCTGATCGATGACAAGGACGTGGCAGTCCTCAAGGAGAAGATCCTGGCTGCCTCCCTGACCGTCGCCGAGCTGGCATCCACTGCCTGGGCCTCGGCATCCACCTTCCGCGGTTCTGACAAACGCGGCGGCGCCAACGGTGCCCGCGTCCGCCTGGCCCCGCAGAAGGATTGGGCAGCCAACCAACCGGCACAACTGGCCAAGGTGCTCAAGACCCTCGAAGGGATCCAGCAGGGGTTCAACGCCTCGGCCACCGGCGGCAAACGGGTATCCCTCGCCGATCTGATCGTGCTGGCCGGCGGCGTCGGTGTCGAACAGGCGGCCAAACTGGCGGGGGTCACAGTGACTGTGCCCTTCACGCCGGGTCGCATGGACGCCTCCCAGGCCCAGACCGATGTGGACTCCTTCGCCGTGCTCGAGCCCCTCGCCGACGGGTTCCGCAACTACGGGGGCGAGTGCGCCGCCTTCGCGGAGACCATGCTGATCGACAAAGCGCAGTTGCTCACCCTGAGTGCCCCCGAGATGACGGTGCTGGTGGGCGGCATGCGGGTGCTCGGCACCAACGTCGGCAACTGCCACGGGGTCTTTACCTCTGCCCCCGGCACCCTCTCCAACGACTTCTTCGTCAACCTGCTCGACATGGGCACGGAGTGGAAACCGGCAGCAGGAGCCAAGGGTATCTACGAGGGGAGTGATCGCAAGACAGGCAAGGTCAAGTGGACCGGCACCCGCGTCGATCTGGTGTTCGGCTCGAACTCCCAGTTGCGGGCCCTGGCGGAGGTCTATGCCAGTGCGGACGGGAAAGAGAAGTTCGTGAAGGACTTCGTGGCTGCCTGGGCCAAGGTGATGAACCTGGATCGCTTCGATCTCGCCTGACCCGCACTCCCTGCATGTCGCCTGGCCTGCTTCAAGGGACATGCGTGAGGGATGACCGGGCACCACAAAACAGAAACCCGACCATAAGGTCGGGTTTTTATATTGGCGGTGGGTCTGGATTGACCCGGACTGCCCTGCCCCTTGTCGAGCCTGAGTCAGAACAGAGCCGCCCATCAGCGGATAAAGTCAAAGGGCCTGTCTTGCGACAGGCCCTTTGACTTTATTTGGCGGTGAGGGAGGGATGATTTGCCACTTCGTGGCTCACCCCTTCGGGGCGGCCTCTGGCCGTTCATCGCGGCAAGCCGCTCTGCTCGAACCCGGCGAGGGTTCTCACCCTCCCTCTATGCGCATCAGGGAACACGGTAGCCCAGATGAAAAAAACCGACCCTGAGGTCGGTTTTTTATAATTTGGCGGTGAGGGAGGGATTCGAACCCTCGATACGTTGCCGTATACACACTTTCCAGGCGTGCTCCTTCAGCCACTCGGACACCTCACCAAATTTTCGACTGTCGTTTAACGTGTTCAATCACCACTGTGCTCTCGTCGCTGTTGCGCCGGAACGGGGCGTAATTTAGGGGAAAGCCCCGCCGGCGTCAACGGCTTTTTGGCTGCCGCGAACTGTTCGCACATTAAACGCGCAACTCAGTGCACAGATTCCGGTGCGACCTGGATCTCCGGCAGATTGAGGAAGCCGAGGCGTTCACATTCGGACACCACTTCATGGGTCGCCGCCGTGGTGCTTTCGACAAACAGCAGGAACTGCTCGACGGAGAGACCCGCCTTGGTGAAGACGGTGTGGCCCACGACGAGGCGCGGCAGGTTGTCATCTATGATGTCGAGGAACACCTTGAGGGACGGGTATTGCATGTTGAGACGACCCAGTTCGGCCACCAGGGGCAGCAGCGACGAGGGGCGCACCTCCAGTTCGGATGAAAACAGCAACCCTTCCTCTTCCACGAAGATCCGGCTCTCCTGGATGCCCTCGACGGACTGCAGGGAGACCATGTGGATGCCGTGGCACTGATCGCACACATAGTGCTCGATCCGGGCCTGCTGCAGCCAACGCATTATCATTTCAGAGCTGGGGATATTCATCATTTTCGCGAACACAATAAGGATCAAGGGGCGCAGTCTAAACCAATTTTCCGACAACCAAAAGCGCACAGGCGGGATCACCCCTGGTCTCGCTTCTTTTTGGCAAGCGCTATGCATATACTCAGCCATTCTCGCACCACACTCGCCTCCACAGAAGGCCCGATGACCATCCAAGAAAAGTATCGCCTGCACCTGAAATCCCTCTCGGATGAACTGCTCGCCCTGCAAAAACCCATTCGCATCCTGGATGCCATCAAGTGGCCCCGCCACCTGCAGACCGAGTTTCTCGCCAAGGGCGGACGCGTGCTGCCCGCCATCGATGCCGACTTCTATCAGGCCCTCCCCCTCGATTTCGATCCCCGCAACAAATACCTGGAGCTCAAGGAGCTGAGGGACAGGATCCGCAGAAAGCTGGGGCCGCAGGATGATCTCGGCCGGATCCTGCAAGAGACGGTGGATCAGTACATGGTGGTGATCGAGATGCTGCGCCAGCGCGGTCAGCCGGACTTTCAGCGCTACAGCCAGTTGTTGTACGGCTCGGCGAGCGATCACCTGCGCGGGGATCGCAAGACGTTAAAGGAGCTGGGAGCCCGCCTGTGCGACATCTTCTCCCTGCCCGGCGCCCGCCACCTGGTGCGCCCCTACCCCAAGGAGTTCGAGGGGGAAGCCGCGGTGGCCAAACTGCAGGGCAAGCTGTCGAACTACTTCAGCGACGGCACAGTGCAGGTCAAGCTGAGCGATGGCATCGTCTCCGATGCCGCCGCCGGGGGGGATTACATCAAGCTGAGCTCCCACGCCCGCTTCTCCGAGCTGGACTTGCAGGTATTGGAGGTGCACGAGGGCTGGGTGCACGTGGGCACCACCCTCAACGGCCGCCAGCAATCCTACGCCACCTGGCTGGGCGCAGGCTCGCCGCGCATCACCGCCTGCCAGGAGGGGCTGGCTGTGCTCATCGAGACTCTCACCTTCAGCTCCTTCCCGGACAGGGCCAAGCGCATCTCGGATCGGGTGATGGCTATCGACATGGCGGAGCGCGGCGCCGACTTCATCGAGGTGTTCAGCCACTTCGTCGAGAAGGGGGCCAGCGAGCACGATGCCTACAAGATCACCCAGCGAGTGTTTAGGGGCGGCATGGTCGAGGGAGGCGCCTGCTTCACCAAGGATCTCTCCTATGTGAAGGGCTATGTGGAGACGGTCAACTTCATCCGCAGCGCCGTGCTGGAAGGGGTGCCGGAGATCCTGCCCATGCTGTTCGTCGGCAAGGTGACCCTGGATGACATCCCTGTGCTCTATCAGCACTATCTGGAGGGGCTCATCGATGCCCCCCGCTACCTGCCCCCCATGTTTCGCGATCTCACCGGCCTCTATGTCTGGTTCGGCTTCGCCTCCGGCATGTCCCTGGTGGATATAGGCCGGGTACAGCAACATTTTCGCCAGCTGTTCCACCGCCTGCCGGTGGCCGACCCCATCATAGCGCCGGTAGACATAGAGATAGACTAAGCCACGCGGCCATGTGAGCCAAAAAAAGGGCGCCATCACGGCGCCCTTGTTGATCCTGTCTCGTCGGTTACTTGAAGGCCCTGCCGTCCAGATAGTGCTTGCGACAAAGCGACACATAACGGTCGTTGCCTCCTATCTCCACCTGTTCGCCGTCACGCATCACCTGGCCTGCCTCGTTGACCCGCGAGTTCATGTGCGCCTTGTTGCCGCACCAGCAGATGCTCTTGAGCTCCTCGAACTTGTCCGCCAGGCAGAGCAGGTGGTAGGAGCCGGGGAACAGCTCGCCGCGAAAATCGGTCTTGAGGCCATAAGCGATGACCGGGATCTTGAGTTCGTCGACGATGCGGGCCAGCTGGTAGACCTGCTCGCGGGTCAGGAACTGCGCCTCGTCGACGATGAACACATCGATATGGCGATTTGCATGGCGCGCCTTGACCATCTCGAACAGATCGCAGCTGTCGCTGAACACCTCCACCTTCAGCTCCAGGCCCACTCTGGCACTGATCACCCCGGTCCCGAAGCGATCGTCGATGACGGGGGTCATGGCCAACGGAACCATGCCGCGCTCCAGATAGTTGAAGTGGGCCTGAATGAGCTGGGTCGACTTGCCCGAGTTCATGGTGGCGAATTTGTAATGCAATGAAGCCATGATGGGGTTCCGAAACGGGATTGATGGGGCGCATGCTAACCAAAGCACCTGCCAAAACCAAGGGGCCCGTGGGCCCCTTGTTCTCTTTATGCGACGGCCAGGGCGCGCTGCACCCGGGCTTTGCGCAAATGGTAACCGGAGAAGATCAGGAACCAGAGTCCGCTGACCGTGAAGCCCGCCAGCACAGAGTGCATCATCCCCATGACCAGGTAACCCATGGCCGCACCGAAGGCGATGGCCAGCGCATAGGGCAGCTGGGTCATCACGTGATCGATGTGATGGCAGCCGGCGCCGGTGGCCGAGAGGATGCTGGTACTGGAGATGGGCGAGCTGTGATCACCGAACACCGAGCCCGCCAGCACAGCGGCCAGCATCGGCAGCATCAGGCTGATGTCGCTGGCGGCGGCCATGTCGCCGGCGAGCGGCAGCATGATGCCGAAGGTACCCCAGCTGGTACCGGTGGCAAAGGCCATCGCGCAGGAGAGGATGAATACCACAGCCGGCAACACTTCGATCGGCAGATTGCCATTGGCCATGGAGGCCAGGTACTTGCCGGTCTCAACGTCACGCACCACGGCACCTATGGTCCAGGCGAACAACAGGATGTTGATGGCGGGCAGCATGGCCATGATCCCTTGCGGAGCCGCCTTCATCCAGTTCTTGGCACCCAGCTTGAGGCGCATGGCCAGACCGATGGAGACCACCAGACTGCACAGGGCGCCATAGACCAGGGAAGAACCGACGTTGGTGTTCTCGAACGAGCCGAGCACGCTGAATGGCAGGCCTTTGCCGGCCAACACGGCCGCGCCGGAATCGATCATGAAGTAGACGGTTGCCAGGGTCAGGGTCAGGATCGGCAGCACCATGTCGATCATGCCGCCATTGCTCTCCTCCGGAGACTCCATGTCCAGCCCGATGGGACGCCCCTTGGACTCATCCCACAACTTGCCTTCCAGCGCCCACTGCTCGTGTTGACGCATGGAGCCGATGTCGAGCTGGAACGCGATCACCACCAGCACCATGATCAGGGTGAACACGGCGTAGAGGTTCATCGGGATCATCTCGACGAAGGCCGAAATGGGGCTCTGATCGGTCAGGCCATGGGCCGCCATGATGCCCCCCACCAGGGCGATGATATAAGCGCCCCAGGAGGAGATGGGCATCAGCACGCAGACCGGTGCCGCAGTGGAGTCCAGCAGATAGGCCAGCTTGGCGCGGGAGATCTGGAAGCGATCGGTGACCGGGCGGCAGATGGCCCCCACCGACAGGCTGTGGAAGAAGTCGTCGATGAAGAAGGCAAAGACCATCATGCCGGTGAGGGCCTTGGCCCCCTTGCGGGTCTTGGCGCGGCGCTCGGCCCACTCGGCAAAGGCCCGGGTCGCCCCGGAGACGCTCATCAGGCTGATGAGGCCCCCCAGCATCAACATGAACAGGATCATGTTGACGTTGTCCCGGTTGAGCGCACCGTCGACCCAGAAGATCTTGAGCACAGTGTTCAGCATGTAATGCAGGGATTCGAGGGGGGAGAACTGGTTGAGCAGCAGACTGCCGGCGACTATGCCCACCCCCAGCGATACCAGGACGCGGCGGGTGATGATCGCAAGGGCGACGGCCAACAGGGGGGGAACGACAGACCAACCGGAGTCGGCGTAATGAACGATGTCCATGATCTCTTTGCACCTAAAGACAACAGGTGGAGATCTACCGAGAGGATCAAAGAAACAAAACCCAGGGCGGGCATACTCCTCAGCCCCTTCAGGTAGCGCTCCATAGTGGATGACTATGGCAGTCCTGCACCTGTTCGATGCAGAACCAGCAACCCGGTATGATGGCCTGGTCACTTCGGCGCCGACTCCTTTCATCGAGCATCGCAGGCATCACCCTCCGCTCGGTTATTCATAGGCAGCGCGCCTCTACTTAAAGGTATTCGCGGCACATTTTATCGAGCCACCGGGTGATAGCAAGTTTTTTGATTAAATTTCAAGGCTTGTGTGGCGAAAAGCGGAAAAATGGTAGTCAAATGGTTCATAAAATACGATGCGGTCGATATTTTCATCTGCTCAGCACTCATTCGGAAATGAAACTCCTGCAATGAGAATAAAGCGGGCGTCGTGAATAATTTCCGGACTTTATTTATCTGCCTAATTAATTATTTTGGCAGGCTTGACTTGGTGCCAATCCCCCCTATAAATTATCGAAAAACCAGCCCTTCCCATTAATATTTCTGCTCGCGTGGTAGCCAATATGAACGAATTTCTGAAAATTCTGCTGAATATCCGTAGTCTGCGCGCAGCCTGTCGCGATTTGTCCCTGGAGCAACTGGAAGAGGGACTGCAGAAATTGTCCGAGGTGGTCGCCGAGCGCCAGCAAGATGAATCTGCCGAACGCCAGGCCCGTGAAGAACATCAGAAGAAAATTGCCGAATACGCCGAAATGTTGAAAGCCGCAGGGATAGATCCTGCTGAATTGGTGGGCACAGTTGCCACCGAAAGCACCAAGGCCAGCAAAGGCAAACGTGCCCCCCGCCCCGCCAAATACCGTTATCTGGACAATGGCGTGGAAAAAACCTGGACCGGCCAGGGCCGCATGCCCTCCGCCATTGCCAAGGCCGTGGCCGAAGGCAAATCCGTGGAAGACTTTGCCATCTGATCTGAAGCAGGGTCCCGCCCAATAAAAAACCTCGCCATGCGAGGTTTTTTATTGTTTCCATGCTGGGTGACTCAGCGCCTGTCTGCCGCCTTGACCCAGAGCACTTCCGGGGTGCCGGCAGAGACCAGCAAGTATCTGGCCACCGTGAAAAACCAGTCACTTAGCCGATTCAGATAGGGCAGGATCGCAGGGTTCACCTGCTCTTCCCGGCTCAAGCCGAGCAGCAACCGCTCACAGCGACGGGTCAAGGTGCGCACCACATGGGCCTGCGCCGCCGCTCGTGATCCGCTCGGCAGAATGAAATTGCGCAATACCGGCAACTGGGCGCTGTAGGCGTCAATCTGTTGCTCCAGCCGCGCAGTCCAGGCCTCATTGACCTGCCACAGAGAGGTATTCTGCGCCTCGCTGGAAAACGCCAGCTCTCCGCCCAAATCAAACAGCTCCTGCTGCAGCAATATGAGTTGAGCCAATAATGCCGGCTCATTCTCGGGTATTTCGGCCATCAGCAGACCTATCTGGGAATTGAGCTCGTCAATGGCGCCATAGGTCTCGACCCGCCGATCATCTTTTGCAAGGGAGGAGCCATCAGCCAGCCGCGTGAGGCCCTTGTCCCCTTGTCGGGTATATATTCTCATTCTGACATCCTGTTAATAATGGGAATAATCATGGACTCCAGTCCATTGAGTTTTATCTCGTATGCCAGTGCCAGGGTTTGGCCCAGCGCACCAGCCGGAAAACCGCTGCGCGCCATCCATACCAGATAGGGCTCCGGAATATCTATGATGCGTCGCCCCTGATATTTACCGTAGGGCATCTTGCCCGCCAGGGTGAGCAATACCCGCTCATCAGAGAGTCTGTCCATATCAATCGATATTCAGATATTTATGGGTCTGGATAGAGAGCCGCCAATTACGGGCGATGCAGGTGGCCATGGCCAGCTCGGTGGCCCTGGGCTTCTGGCTGATGGGCTGCAAGGCTATCACCACGTCGGAACGCAGGTTGGCCGTGGCCAGCAGGGCATCGAGCTCCTCGATGTGGCGCTCGGTGGCCACCGGATGCTTGATCTCGTTGGCCCGCTCCAGAGCCGACACCAGCACAGGCAAGCCCCCCTTCATGCCAATCTTGGGGGAGACGGTGACCCAGGTCTGCGCGTGGGTCAGGATCTCGCTGGTCCCACTGGTTTCGATCTGCACCTGATATCCCGCCGCCAGCAGGGCCGACGAGAGTTCGTACAGGTCGTAGAGACAGGGCTCGCCACCGGTCAACACCACATGGCGCGCCCGGTAACCCAGGGTCTCGAAGCTCCCCAGGATCTCCTCCGTACTCATCTTGCTCCAGCCATCGGACTCGTTGGAGCGGTCAAGCACCTCGCGACTGCCCACCTCACGAGCAGGATCCACCACCCAGGTATGGCGGGTGTCGCACCAGGGGCAGCCCACAGGGCAGCCTTGCAGGCGAACGAAGATGGCGGGCACGCCGGTGAAGACGCCCTCCCCCTGGATGGTCTGGAAGATCTCGTTGATTGGGTAGTGCATCTCGGTCACGGCTTGCTGCAAAAGGCGCGGATTATACCCCAAACCCGGGGAAGAGACAGGCTCACAATCCGGTTTTCTTGTGCAAGCGGGCCATGACGCCAACCCTGTCGGCCAGATACTGATTCAGACCGCGGCTTCGCAGGTCGCAGGCGGGGCAAGTGCCACAGCCATCCCCCTGGATGCCGTTGTAGCAGGTGAGCGTCTGTTGGCGCACCGTCTCGAGATGGCCATAGTGATCCGCCAGCGCCCAGGTTTCCGCCTTGTCGAGCCACATCAGGGGGGTCTCGAAGCGAATGGCGCGATCCAACCCCAGCGACACCGCCTGATTGAGGGCCTTGACGAAGTCGTCGCGGCAATCGGGATAACCGGAGAAGTCGGTCTCGCACACCCCGGTGATCAGGGTGTCGGCGCCGACCTGATAGGCATAGATGGCCGCCAGAGTCAGAAACAATATGTTGCGGCCCGGCACGAAGGTGTTGGGCAGGCCGTTGTCCTGCAGCTCACCGCTGACCGGGATGTCATCCCGAGTCAGGGCCGAGACGGCCAGCTCACCCAGCATGGTCACATCCATCACCTTGTGGGCGGCAATCCCGAGCTGCCCGGCCAGGCGGCGAGCTGTTTCGATCTCCTCCCGATGACGCTGGCCATAGTCGAAGGTGATGGCGTGCACTTCTTCATAGAGGGCCAGGGCCTGCACCAGACAGGTGGTACTGTCCTGACCACCACTGAATACCACGACGGCTTTTTTCACGTTCATCACTCCTGTTTGCAATTCAGATTCAAGCGCGGCGACCTTGGGCAAAGTCATGCCACTGCCGGTTCAACTCGGTAAAGAGGTTCATCAACGGGGCGAAGCGCTCGGGCTCCGCTTCCCACTGGTATAACAGATGGTAGCCCGCCTCCAGGGTCGACAGCGCCTCGGGAAACGGCTTCTTGCGAATGGAATATTGCCCCGCCATGGCACCGAGGGTGATCCTCGGCAACCCCAGCAGGGCCGGGTTGCTGTGCAACATGCGATAGGCCTTGCGCCAGGTGCCATCGAGCAGGATGAAGTGCACCTCTCTGGCTTGTCCCCTACCCTCGCGCACCTGCGCCAGGGTCAGAGCCTCATCATCGGGCCACAGCAGATAGCACTGCACCTTGGGGTCGGCGAGCAGGGCATTGAGCCAGTCGGCATCGGCGAAGTTCTCCCCCACGTGAATGCGGGCATGGCTGAGGGAGGCGGCCAGCAGGGCGGCCGTTCCCTTGGGGTGGGCGACCTCGTTGGGGTGCTGCAGGATATGGAGCGGTGCAAGGTGGGGCACCTGTTGGATATATTCACACAGGCAGGCTTTGAGGGCTCGGGCACAGCGTGTACAGTATCGGCTCTCTTTGTCGTTGGGTTGTTTCATGTTGTCAGAAAAATCGGGTCTGCTCTGGGTCATCACGCTTTCGCTCGTCACTGCCTTGCTCTTCTTCACCGTACCGAACCACCTGCTCTCCTTCGATCGCGACCTGATCGCCCAAGGCGAAGGGTGGCGCATCATAACAGGCAATCTGGCCCACACCAACGGATGGCACCTGCTGCTCAACCTGAGCGGGCTTGCGGTGCTCTACAGCCTGTTTCGCGAATACCTGACGGGCTGGCGCCTGCCCGTGCTGCTCCTGCTGCTGGGGACGGCCGTCGGGCTCGGGATCTGGTGGTGGTGCCCACAGACCCAATGGTACATGGGGCTCTCCGGCCTGCTGCACGGCTTATTCGTGTGGGGGGCCATGCAGGATATCCGCTATCGTCGCTACTCGGGCTGGCTCATGCTACTTGGCATCGTCATCAAGCTCGGGCTGGATTTTTACAGTGCGGGAGAGAGCCCTGTCTCTGCTCTCATTGGCGCCAGGGTGCACATAGAGTCTCACCTCATCGGCTCGGCCGCCGGCCTGCTGCTCGGCCTCTTCCCCATCGGCCTGGGTGTGCAGACCGTCAAGTCCTGATATCCCCTGCGGTTTAGGGCTGCCACTCATTAGCAGCAGCGCTCAGCTACCCATCAAAACGCAACAGGCAGGATCTGCAATCCGGCCTGTGGTCATTCAGGGGTCGGCCCCTTATCGGCAGAGCTCGGCGTTGATCGCCCCCAGCACGGCGGCCGGATCCGCCGCCTGGGTAATGGGGCGGCCTATCACCAGGTAGTCGGCCCCCGCCTCCACCGCCGCCAGCGGCGTCATGACCCGGCGTTGATCCCCGGCAGCGGCTCCGCTCGGGCGAATGCCCGGAGTCACCAGCTTGAAGTCAGGGCCGAGCAAGGTTTTCAACGCACTGGCTTCCTCGGCGGAGCAGACCACGCCGTCCAACCCTGCCGTCTTGGCGAGGGTTGCCAACCGGATCACCTGCTCGGCCGGGCTCACATCCAGACCCAGCGGCGCCATGTCGGACTGCTCCATGCTGGTCAACACGGTCACCCCGATCAGCAGGGGAGCCTTGTCACCATAGGGCAGCAGCGCCTCTCTGGCCGCGCGCATCATGCGCTCGCCGCCGCTGGCATGGACGTTCACCATCCATACCCCCAGCTCGGCACTCGCGGCTACCGCCTTGGCAACCGTGTTGGGAATGTCGTGAAACTTCAGATCCAGGAACACGTCAAAGCCCTTGGCCACCAGCTGGCGCACGAACTGGGGGCCAAACAGGGTAAACATCTCCTTGCCCACCTTGAGGCGGCACTCGGCCGGGGAGATCTGTTCAATGAAGGCGAAGGCATCGGCTTCGTGCTGATAATCCAGCGCGACCAGTACTTTGGGGTCTTGCATGTCACTTCCTATGGGTTGTTATGCCACATCCAGTCTCGACACGGCCGGCGAGCCGGTCGCAGTCTGGCATCTTGCTCACTCGAGTTTGCGCCTGCTTCGGCTTGCCGCCCACGCTCGAGACGCGCGGGGGCGGACTTTTTGTCACTAAGGGCTATTCACCATCCAGGCCACGGATAGGCTTGATGGAGCCCCACTGCCGGCAGGAGGGACACTGCCAGAACAGCGAATGGGTGGCAAAGCCGCACTGGCGGCACTTGTGGGTCGATTTTATCTTGATCTGCTCGCCGACCAGCTGCTGCAGCAGCTCCAGACTCTCCTTGGCGGGCCCCTCCTCGGCGCTCGCCAGCTGGAAGCCCACCAGCTGGTAAAACCCCTTCATAGAGGGGTGGCGCCGCAGCTGGCGCAGCACCAGGGCGCGAGCCTGGCTCAGGCCGTCGCGCGCCTCCACCAAATTGGCCAGGGCCAGGGTCACGCTGACACCGGCATGATCCTCCACCGCCTTCTCCAGCAGCGGGATCAGCTCCTGAGTGCGGCCAAGCTGCTGATAGCAATCGAGCAGCCTGGGCATGGCCTCGGAGGCAAAATCCATGTCCTGCTCGAACACCCGCAGCAGATCCTTGCTGGCCTCCTCGAACTTGCCCTCCTCCATAGACAGATCGGCCAGTCGCAGGCTGGCCCGAGCACAGCCAGGGTGGGCTGCGAGCGCCCGCTTGAACTTGGCGATCCCCGCCCCCTTGTCACCGTCGCGCAAGGCGCTCTCTGCCTGCTCGCAATAGAAATGGGAGATGGGCTCCGCCAGCTTCTTGCCCTGGAATTTCTGCAGGCGAATGGCGACCTCGATGGCCTTGTCCCAGTCACGCAGCTGTTGATGGATGATGAGCAACTGCGCCAGGGCCGTCTCTTCAAAGTCGCTGTCTTCGCACAGCTCCTTCCAGAGCGCTTCGGCCCGGTCCAGCAGGCCGGCAGCCAGGAAATCCCGGGCCAGCTCCTGCAGCGCGAGCTGACGCTGCTCCCGGGTCAGCTGGCGGGCGACCAGGTTCTGGTGGATCTTGATGGCGCGATCGACCTCCCCCCGCTGACGAAAGAGGTTGCCGAGGGAGAGATGGGTTTCGATGGTTTCGCTGTCGACTTCCAGCAGCTGGATAAAGAGATCCACAGCCTTGTCCGACTCGTCAGACAGCAAATAATTGAGACCCGCCACGTACTGGCGGGAAAACTGGTTACTCTGTTGCTGGGTGTCCTGGCGAACACTCCTGCGTCCCATGTACCAGCCATAACCAGCGGCAATCGGCAACAGCAGGAAAAGCAGTTCAAGCATCGAGGGACATTATTCCTTGGCTGGCGACCGGGCTAGCTCCAACTCACGGGATTGACGACGCATGGTGCGGCTGAGGGTACGGTTTTGCAGTTTCAAGCGCAGGAAGAGCAGACCGAACACCAGCCAGCCCAACAGGAAGCCACCGGCAAAGAAGAACCCCAGCAGCATGGAGAGAGAGAACTCCCCCTGGGCGATGAGATAGTTGAACTGCACCAGCTGGCCATTTTGCGAACCGATGGCGAGGGTCAGTACAAACACCAGCACCAATGGGATGAGGGCCAAGATACGCTTCATAAGATCTCCCTGTCTGTAGCTAATGAGAGACTGATTATCCTTAAAATCACAGGCAGACTCTAGAGCGAATGGGAAAAGACTGCGAGAAACCTGACAAATGACATATCTAAAGACGTAAAAATAAAAAAGGCATACCCAGGTATGCCATTTTCTGCATTATTCGATGATGTTCACGCGTTCGCGTAACTCTTTACCTGGCTTGAAATGCGGGACATATTTCCCGGTCAGTTCAACCTTGTCCCCAGTCTTGGGGTTGCGACCCACGCGGGGCGCACGATAGTGCAGCGAGAAACTTCCAAATCCTCGGATTTCAATCCGGTCGCCGTTTTGCAAGGTCGATGCCATCTGCTCAAGGATCTCCTTGATGGCGGCTTCGACATCTTTGGCCGGCATATGCATGCGGCTGGCAGCCAATTGTTCGATGAGATCTGATTTGGTCATAAGGTTAAATCTCCTTCCCCGATCACATGCAATTTTCATTATGCCAAGATAAAAAAGGGCGGCGTGAAGCCGCCCTTTTCTTGCATCAAGGATTACTCACCCTTGGCGGCTTTGAACGCTTCCATCATGGCATTGCTGAACACAACTTCTTCTTGTTGGTTCAGGCTGTCGATGGCAACACGCTCGTCAGCCTCGTCCTTGGCACGGACAGACAGGCTTACGGTACGGTTCTTGCGATCAACACCCATGAATTTGGCTTCAACTTCGTCACCAACAGACAGCACCAGAGTGGCGTCTTCTACACGGTCACGAGCAGCGTCGGAGGCACGCAGGTAGCCTTCCACGCCGTCAGCCAGTTCGATCACGGCACCCTTGGCATCAACCTCGGTAACCTTACCCTTCACGATAGCACCTTTCTTGTTATCAGACAGGTACTTGTTGAACGGGTCTTCTTCGATCTGCTTGACGCCCAGGGAGATGCGCTCGCGCTCCGGGTCCACTTGCAGAACAACGGCTTCGATTTCGTCGCCCTTCTTGAATTCACGTACTGCTTCTTCGCCCTGGTTGTTCCAGGAGATGTCAGACAGGTGAACCAGGCCGTCGATGCCGCCGTCCAGACCGATGAAGATACCGAAGTCAGTGATGGATTTGATCTTGCCAGAAACACGGTCGCCCTTGGCGTGAGTTTCGGCAAACAGCTGCCACGGGTTGGATTTGCACTGCTTCAGACCCAGGGAGATACGACGACGCTCTTCGTCGATGTCCAGAACCATCACGTCAACCACGTCGCCAACGTTGACAACCTTGGACGGGTGGATGTTCTTGTTGGTCCAATCCATCTCGGATACGTGTACCAGGCCTTCAACGCCTTCTTCGATTTCAACGAAGCAGCCGTAGTCGGTCAAGTTGGTCACGCGGCCAGACAGACGGGTGGTCTCCGGGTAACGCTTGGCGATAGCAACCCAGGGATCTTCGCCCAGCTGCTTCAGACCCAGGGATACACGGGTACGCTCGCGGTCGAACTTCAGAACCTTGACTGCGATCTCGTCGCCAACGTTGACGATTTCGGAAGGATGCTTAACGCGCTTCCACGCCATGTCGGTGATGTGCAGCAGGCCGTCAACGCCGCCCAGATCTACGAATGCACCGTAGTCGGTCAGGTTCTTGACGATACCCTTAACTTCTTGACCTTCTTGCAGGTTGGCCAGCAGGCTTTCGCGCTCGGAGGTGTTCTCGGTTTCGATCACGGCACGACGGGAAACAACAACGTTGTTGCGCTTCTGGTCCAGCTTGATGACTTTGAACTCGAGTTCTTTGTTTTCCAGGTGAGCGGTGTCACGGATCGGACGCACGTCAACCAGAGAACCCGGCAGGAAGGCACGGATGCCGTTCAGCTCAACGGTGAAACCACCCTTGACCTTGCCGTTGATGATACCGATAACGGTAGCTTGCTCTTCGTATGCCTTCTCAAGCTGCAGCCAGGCTTCGTGGCGCTTGGCTTTTTCGCGGGACAGCTTGGTTTCGCCGAAACCATCTTCGATAGAGTCCAGAGCCACGTCAACGGTGTCGCCTACGTTGATTTCCAGCTCGCCCAGGGCGTTCTTGAACTCTTCAGCAGGAATGGCAGACTCAGATTTCAGACCGGCGTCAACCAGTACAAAACCGTTCTCGATAGCAACGACGGTGCCCTTGACGATGGAACCTTGACGGGTTTCAACGGCGTTCAGGGACTCTTCAAAGAGTTGAGCAAAAGATTCGATCATTGTTTGTGTCACAAATGAAACATCCACTCGCAATCCAGCACAAGCGGGGTTGTTTTAAATTATCTGCGCCATCCATGGTGCAGACGACTGACATCAGCTGGTGCTGACATCACCAAGTTGTTGCTCCGCATAGGCGAGTACCGTTGCCAGTACGTCATCTATGGTCATAGACGTTGAGTCTACTACAAGCGCATCTTCCGCGGGTTTCAGGGGGGCGACGGCGCGATTTCTGTCGCGATCGTCACGTTCCCGAATCTCGGTTAAAAGACGCTCAAAGTTAACATCAAAGCCCTTATCTTGCAACTGCTTATAGCGGCGCTGTGCCCGCTCCTCGGCGCTGGCATCGAGGAAAATCTTCACCTCGGCCTCGGGGAAAACCACAGTCCCCATGTCACGGCCATCGGCAATGAGGCCAGGCAACTGACGGAAGGCACGCTGGCGGCGCAGCAGCGCCTCGCGCACGCGGGGGAAGACGGCGACCTTGCTGGCGGCATCGCTCACTTCCTGGGAGCGGATGGTACGGGAAACATCCTCCCCTTCCAGCACCACCTTGACCTGTCCGCCGTCGACCTGGAACTGCACGTCCAGATTGGCGGCCAAGGGAACCAGCGCGGCTTCGGCATCGAGCTCCACATCGTGGTGCAAGGCCGCCAGCGCCAGTACACGGTAGATGGCACCGGAGTCGAGCAGGTGCCAACCCAGTTTCTCTGCCAACAGCTGGCACAGGGTGCCTTTACCGGCACCACTCGGGCCATCAATTGTCATCACGGGGGCCATCTGAGGCATAATCTTTCTCCTGCGCACTCGGCATGTTGACTGGTTGCCCGCATCCCTGGCGGGAGGGGGTAATGGGCGCCGATTATACCCGAATGCACCGGCACTGGCAGTTGTCGAGGCGCACAATTGCGCAAAAGTCGTCGCGATTGCGCCTATTATGACCAGTCGAGTGGATCATTCCTGAATACAAGCTTTTGTTCTTATGGTTGTTAGGGATGAGGCACGTTAAACTAGCCGCCTTTTTCAAGCAGCTGTAGTCAGGAGCAACCCTATGAGCAGCATTACTCTCGTAGCCAAATCCAAGTTGCCGACCCCTTGGGGTATCTTCACGCTGGTAGGCTTTCAGGAAACCGGCACAGGCAAGGATCACGCCGCGCTGGTGATGGGCGATATCGCGGACGGTGAGCCCGTGCTGGGCAGAATTCATTCCGAGTGTCTGACCGGGGACGCCCTGTTCAGCCTGCGCTGCGACTGCGGCTTCCAGCTGCAGGCCGCCATGGAGAAGATCGCCAAGGCCGGTC
The DNA here is from genome assembly GCF_019218845.1 of Aeromonas sp. sif0611. Lineage (NCBI taxonomy): Bacteria > Pseudomonadati > Pseudomonadota > Gammaproteobacteria > Aeromonadales > Aeromonadaceae > Aeromonas > Aeromonas sp. sif0611. Next base: position 219,357 of record NZ_JAHUWU010000004.1, read on the forward strand.
GCGGCGTCTTGCTGTATGTCCGTCAGGAAGGCCGTGGTATCGGTCTGCTCAACAAGATCCGCGCCTATCATCTGCAGGATCAGGGCGCCGACACCGTCGAGGCCAACGTGGCGCTTGGTTTTGCCGCCGACATGCGCGATTACACCATCTGTGCCGATATGCTGAAGGCCTTGGAGGTCAAGAGCCTGCGCCTGATGACCAACAACCCGCGCAAGCTGAAGGCGATGGAATCCTTTGGCATTCCGGTGGCCGAGCGCGTCCCCCTGCAGGAGGGTCGCAATCCCCACAATGAGTTCTATCTCTCCACCAAGGCCAACAAGCTGGATCACCTGTTCAAAAAGTGATGGCTCGCAGCCTGGCACCGGCATGAAAAACGCCTCCATCGGGAGGCGTTTTTGTTGGCGATCTTGCTGCCCTATCTGTTGTCCCCCAAGTTGTTGTCCCTCAGGGCACTGTCCGGGGTTGGCTCTGGCTTGGCCTGTGCCAACAGGAAATCCCGCAGCGCCCGATTGGCCATGGAGAGGGGATCCCCCCGCCGCCAGGCTACGCATAGATCGAGGAAGATGGGCGGAGCAAAAGGGATCCCGCTGAGAGTTGTCTCCTCCTCCAGCGCCATGCGCAGGAAGGTGGTCACGGCGAACCCTTGTCTCACCACCGCCTTGAGCAGGGGGATGAGGTTGCTCTCGAAGCCGATGTTGGGTTCTATTCCCAAGCCCTGTGCCAGCGCCTCCATGTGCTCTCTGTGGTAGAAGCCCCGCCGGAACATGGCGAGCTCCTGGTTGAAGAACTGGGGCAGTGAGACAGCGCTGGCCCCCCGTAGAGGATGCTCCTCCCCCACCACCATCAGCATCTCTTCCCGCAGCAACTGGGCCCCCTCGAGCGCCGGCGGCAAGTCGCTGGTAATGAGGATGGCGAGATCCAGGCTGCCGTCTACCATGCGACTCAATAGCTCGCGGGTGCCCGCCTCCTCCACCCGGATCTTCAAACCAGGATAGCGATGCTTGAAGGCCATCAGGATCGGCGGGAAGTAATAGGAGCCCATCATGTAGGGGATGCCGATGTGCACCTCCCCACGCTCCAATCCCTTGAGCTCGGCCATCTCCGCCTGTGCCTGGTGCATCTGCAGCAGCAGCCGCTCGGCATGACGGCAGAGCACCTCTCCCTCCGGGGTGAGTCGCACGCTGCGATCCTGCCTGTCGAACAGGCGCAGATCGAGTTGTTGCTCCAGCTTGGCGATGGCCATGCTGACGGCCGGTTGCGCCACGTGCAGGCCCTGGGCGGCTTTGGTAAAGGAGCCTGCGTCTCGCACCGCCAGCAGGTAACCGAGCTGTTTCAGATCCATATCAATTCCATTTATAAGACTGATAACTTAAATATATTATATTTATATAAGGCGACCCACTACTCTGCACAAAAGTCGTCGGGACAACTCCATATGATCGAAGTCGGCAGTCGCGAATGGATACGCGCCACCCTGGCCCTCAGCCTGGGATCCTTCCTGGTATTTCTCAATCTCTATCAGACCCACCCCCTGCTGCCCCTGCTGGCGGAGGTGTTCTCCGTCAGCTCCCTGTCGGCGGGATGGACCCTGGCGGGCTGCACCGCAGGGCTCGCGGGATCCCTGCTCATCTGCGCCCGTATGGCGGACAGGTTCGGGCGACGGCGGATCATGCTGCGGACCTTGACCTGCGCCATCCTGCTCTCCCTGTGCATTCCCTGGGTGACCCGCTTCGATCTGCTGGTGTGCCTGCGCGTACTGCAAGGGGCGCTCCTGGCCGGGCTGCCTGCCACCGCCATCGCCTACATGGGAGAAGAGTTCAGCAAGCGCGCCCTGCTCTCGGCGGTGGGGGTCTATATCGCCGCCAACTCCCTCGGCGGCATCGCCGGCCGTGTGGTCGGTGGCTTGCTGGCAGGCTGGTTCGGCGACTGGCAACATACCTTCCTCGGTATCGGACTCATCAGTCTCGCCCTGCTGCCGCTGGTCATCTGGCTGCTGCCGGCCCAGACCCGCTTCGTGGCCGTGGAGGCCGCCCCCGGACAGCTGCGCCGCGCCATCCAGAGCCACCTCGGCAATCCCTTGCTACTGGGGGCCTATCTCATCGGCGGGCTCAACTTCATGGTCTTCCTGAACCAGTACAGCTACCTCACCTTCCTGCTGGCCAAGGCCCCCTTCTCCCTGCCGACCCAGTGGCTCGGCATGCTGTTTCTGACCTACCTCACCGGCACCCTCGCCTCCTCCCTGAGCGGTCGTTGTGCCCATCGCTTTGGGGCGCAGCGCCTGCTGCTGGTGGGGATTGCCCTGATGGCGCTCGGCAGCCTCGCCCTGTTGCAGGGGACCCTTGCCGCCATCATAGGGGGTCTGCTGGTCTCGAGTTTCGGCTTCTTCCTCGCCCACGCCTGCGCCAGCGCCTGGGTCGGTCAGCACGTGGAGCACAACAGGGCATTGGCCTCATCGCTCTATCTGGTGGGGTATTACCTGGGGGCCAGTCTGGGGGGGCTTTACTTGCATCCCTTCTGGGAGCGGGGGGGGCTCTGGGGATTGGTGCTCGGCATCGAGCTGGTCTTGTGCGTCACCGCCGCCTTGAGCCTCTGGCTTGGTCATCTCAAGGGGCGTGTGGCGCCGCCCCTCTCCTGTCACGCCTCGTCACGCCAGTGACGGGGCTCGCAACTCACAGGCCGTCGTAATAGTCCGCCGGCACCGGCACCACGGCGCCTGTGTGCAGCTCCTCGTCGATCACCTCGCTCAAGGGGCGTAGATGGAACTTGATTTGCCCCGACGGCAACATCAGTCCCACATCAGGGTTGCGCCCGTCGCCCATGTTGGCCGTCTTGAACGCAAGCCCGGGATGGGCGGCCACCAGCACTGGCAGTGAGGGCACCACCAGCTCTATGTGCTCCAGCCCCGCCTGATGGGCGCGGCCCGCCTTGGGGGCGGCCAGCTCGATGCAAGGGACCGTGATCTGCTGCCAGCAGACGGGTTGATGCAGACGATAGGTGGCGATGGGGCGGCCCCCTATCATTCCCTCCACCAGCAGCACCCCATGGCGCGCCAGCGTCTCTTTCAGGACGAGGTATTCCGGCAGGGCGGCGGCGCGGTAGCAGAGATGATCCACCTGGGGGGCCTCGCACTCCCCCATGAGGGCGTGCATTTCAGTGAGCAGTTGGCAAACGAATGGGGCCATGGGCCCCAGCGTGGTATCCAGTGGATGAGACATGATCACCATTTCTTCTTGGGTTGGAACAGGACATCGAGCTCGTCCGCTTCTTTGTCCTTGATGTTTTGCAGCTCCTTCTCGCTGTGCTGCTGCAGATGCTCTTCCAATTGGCGCATCCCTTGGCGCATGTCCTCTTCCCGCGCCAGCAGGTAGGGATCCTTGTCGGAGACATTGGCCAGGGCGCCTAGCCCCTTGGTATAGAGCTGACGACAGGTGCCGTACTGCCCCTGGATCTGAGCATCCATGGCCCGCTTGATCAGGTTGGCGATGTTGATCTTGAGCTGCATCAGCTCGAGGCGGCGATCCTCCTGGGCGAACCCCTGGGGATCTATCTTGCCCTTGTTGTGCTCGACCCGCAGCACGGCCCGCATCTTCTTGGCCAGTTGCAACATCTGGATCGCCTGACGGTCGGACTCCGGGGTCTTGAAGTGCCCCTCGTCCTGACTGCTGTAGTTCTCCTGCACGTTCTTGATCTGGGTCTGGACGTCGATGATGCGCTGCTTGACCTGGGGGTTCGGCATGACCTGCACTATGGCGCGGTAGGCATCCAGGATCCGGTGTTGCAGCAGCAGCACCATGTTCTTGGAGAAGGGCACCAGGTTGACGTTCAACAGCACCTCTTCGGTCTCGTCCGCCACCGCCTTGTGACGGGCGATGGCCTGGCGCTTGTCGGCTTCCGCCTTCTGTTTGTATTGCTGCACCACGTTATAGGCGATGACCAGAAACAGGAGTGCGCCAATCGACAGCAATATCAAGGTTAAAATCATAGGGTATTCACACTCCTGTCCCAATCCAATTGCGTGATCCTACAACAGCTTACCCGCATAGGGTAGCGCCCAGATCGCACCTTGCCTCACAACAACGCAAGGGAGTCGCGGCGATGGCGATGCCCGGGGCCTCATGCTCCATATCGCCCGCCGCTTCCATTACTTGAGGCAAAACCCCTTCGACTGGAGGAAGCCCAGCATGAAGGGGCGCGCCTCCTTGCCGAGGATGGCCTTGATCTGTCCGCTCCAGGTCTGCACCTTGTTGTTGCTGCTGCGGGCCAGGTAGTAGTCGTGGATTTGGCTGTCGTATTGCGCCAGCAGAGCGCGATCGAGCGTCTCTGGATAGCGGTTCTCGTGCACCACCAGCGCGCGGGGCAGCCGCGGCTTCTGCTCCGGCTGCTGGGCGGGATGACCCAGGCAGAGGCCGAACAGCGGGATCACCTGATGGGGCAGCCCCAGCAACTCGCTCACCGCCGCCGGGTTGTTGCGAATGCCGCCGATGTAGACGCCGCCCAGGCCCAGGGACTGGGCCGCCAGCAGGGCATTCTGGGCCATCAGGGCCCCGTCGATGGCACCGATCATGAGCTGCTCCACGAAGCCGGTCTGGGCCTCCGGCACTATCTGGCTGTGGCGCTGATAGTCGGCGCAAAACAGCAGGAACTCCGCCGCCTCGGCCACGTAGGCCTGGTGCCCGGCCAGCTCGGCCAGGGTGGCGCGCAGCCCCTTGTCCGTCACCCGGATAATGCTGTTTGCCTGCAGGAAGCTGGAGCTGGAGGCGCTCTGGGCGGCGTTCAGTATCTGATCGAGTTGCGAGGCGCTGATGGGCTCAGGGGTGAACTGACGAATGGAGCGATGGGAAAGCATGAGATCTATGGTCGGGTTCATGGTGCCTCCAAAATGAAGGTCACACTGTACCCAAAAAAAGCGAGGGGCCCAAGGCCCCTCGTCACCCTCAGGGGGCAGGATAGACATAGGGGGCCTGCAGCCCGAGCGGGAAGCCCAGAGCCCAGTAGAGCAGCAGGAAGCAGGTCCAGCTCACCAGGAAGGCCAGTGAGTAGGGCAGCATCATGGAGACCAGGGTGCCGATGCCGGTGCTCTTCACATACTGCTGGCAATAGACCACCACCAGGGGGAAGAAGACCATCAGCGGGGTGATGATGTTGGAGGCGGAATCCCCTACCCGATAGGCGGCCTGGGTCAGCTCAGGGGAGATCCCCACCGCCATCAGCATGGGCACCAGAATGGGGCTGATGAGTGCCCACTTGGCCGAGGCCGACCCCACCACCAGGTTGACGCTGGCGGTGAGCAGTATCATGCCGACTATGGTCACCTCCCCCGGCAGCGCCAGGGCGTGAAGCACCTCGGCGCCGGAGAGGGCCAGCAGGGTCCCCAGGTTGGAATCACCGAACGCCTTGATGAAGAGGGCGCAGAAGAAGGCCATCACCATGTAGGAGCCCATCTTGTTCATGGTGGCCGACATGGCATCGATCACATCCTTGCCGCTCTTGAAGCTCCCCGCCACGAAGCCGTAGACGATGCCGGGCAGGATGAAGAGCAGGAAGATGAGGGGCACGATGGACTTCATCACGGGCGCCGCGAAGGTGGTGAGCGATCCATCCGGTGCCCGCATCGGCGAGTCGTCCGGAGACAGGGCCAGCCCCAGCAGCACCACGGCCGCCAGCATGGCAAACCCGGCCCAGTTGAAGGCCCGGCTCTCCTGCGCGCTGTAGCGCCCCATCTCGTCGGCACTCTCCAGATCCTCGTTGAGGGGCACCTGCTTGAGGCGCGGCTCCACTATCTTCTCGGTGACAAACCAGCCTACGCAGATGATCAGCAGGGAGGAGGCACCGGTGAAGATGATGTTGCACAGGGTGTTGACCATGTAGTCAGGGTCGAGCAGCTGGGCCGCCGACTGGGTAAACCCCTGCAGCAGAGCATCCCCGCCGGAGGGCAGGAAGTTGGCGGCGAAGCCGCCGGAGACCCCGGCAAAGGCCGCAGCTATGCCCGCCAGCGGGTGACGGCCCGCCGCATGGAAGATAATGCCGCCGATGGGGATCACCAGCACATAGCCCGCATCTGCCGCCGTATGGCTGACAATGGCCACCAGGATCAGCATGGGGGTCAGGAAGCGCGCCGGGGTGACCTTGAGCAACTTCTTCAGGCCGGTGTTGATGAAGCCGGACTGCTCGGCCACTCCAACCCCCAGCATGGCCACCAGCACGATGCCAAGGGGTGCAAAGCCGGTGAAGGTGGTGACCATGCTGGCGAGAAACTCGGCCAGCCCTGCCCCGGTCAACAGGTTGTTGACCACCACGGCCTCCCCGGTGCGGGGGTTGACCAGATCGAAGGAGAACTGGGAGCCTATCCAGGAGCCGACCCAGACGATCAGCAAGGCATAGAGGAACAACATGGCGGGATCCGGCAACTTGTTGCCCGCCTTCTCGACCCCGTTGAGGAAGCGGTTCAACCAGCCATTGGTAGGGGCCGGACGCTCGTTCACTGCGGCTTGACTCATTATGGTGATACTCCATTACCAAGGAATGAGCGCGCATATTAGCGATAACGTCTAATGAATCCCATGATATGAGACAAAAATTCGATTAATTATGTTTAATTTGGCATGTCGCGCTCCTGAAATGAGACATGCCGCACACTTATCGGCAAGGATCTCAACGACTTGCCAGCGGATAGTGGCCAAGCTTGCAGCGGATCCCGAAACCTGCCGCCGCCACCTCCTCAGGGGTCATGGGCGTGCTGAACAGGAATCCCTGGAAGACGTGACAGCCCTGGGCCCGCAGGGCCGCCAGCTCGTGCTCGTCCTCCACCCCTTCCGCCAGGATCCCGAGCCCCAGGCTGGTGGCCATGGCCACGGTGGCCCGGATCACCGGCAGGTTCAGCCCGACCACGAAGGAGCGATCCAGCTTGATGGTGTCGATGGGCAGACGGTTGAGGTAGGCGAGCGACGAGTAGCCGGTGCCGAAGTCGTCGATGGCGATCTTGATCCCCTGCTCGCTCAGGGCGTCGAGGATCTCGATGCAGCCCTTCATGTCCAGCATCAGCACGGTTTCGGTCAGCTCCAGCGTCAGCAGGCCCGCCTCGACATTGGACTCCCTGAGCTGCTGCGCCACCTGCCCCGGCAGGGAGGCGGAGAGCTGGAAGCCGGAGAGGTTGACCGAGACCGGCACCCGCACCTGCCATTGGCGCTGCCACTCCCCCATCTGGGCCAAGGCGGTGGCGAGCACCCAGCTCCCTATTTCACGAATAAGCCCCATCTCTTCGGCCAGCGGGATGAACTCCGCCGGCGAGACGTGCCCGAGCACGGGGTTGTACCAGCGCAGCAGGGCCTCCAGACCGATGAGCTTCCCCTGGGCCACGTCCACCTGAGGTTGATAGCGCAGGCTCAGCTCCCCCCTACCGACGGCCTTGGCCAGAAACTGCTTCAGGGTCAGTTTGCGGTGCAGGCTCTGCTGCATGCTGGGGGTGAAGCGCTGCCAGCGCAGGCGCCCCATCTGCTTGGCCTGGTACATGGCCATGTCGGCGCGGGTGATGAGGTTGTCGCCATCATCGGCGTCGTCCGGGTAGATGGCGATGCCGATACTGCCGCCTATGGTGACCTCGGGCACTCCGCTCAGTTGCAGCGGCTTGCTCATTTGGGAGAGCATGAGATCCGCCACTTCCTGCGCTCGCTCGCTCGCCTGGTTGAGAGGCACCAGGGCGGTGAACTCGTCTCCACCGAGCCGCGCCAGCTCCACGTCCCGCGGGCAGATCTGCTTGAGCCGACCGGCCACCCGTTCCAACAGGCGATCCCCCGCCTTGTGGCCATAGTTGTCATTGACCAGCTTGAAGTTGTCGAGATCCATGAACACCAGGGCGAAGCGCCCCCCTAGGCCACAGTAGGCCTCGAGGGACTTCATCAGGCCGTAGCGATTGAGCAGGCCGGTGAGGGAGTCGTGCCAGGCAAGGTGACGGTGTTCGAGTTCCTCGAGCTTGCGATCCGTGATGTCCCGCATGGTCAGCAGGATCCGGGCCCCCTGCTGGATGTGGCGGAACTGATACTGGAACCAGCGCATTCCCTTCTGGGTCCGGCACTCCCCCTCGGCCACCACCTCCCCCACCCGGGAGAGCCGGGTGTAGAAAGCCTCATCGCAGCCGGAGAAAACCTGGGTCAACCGGCTGATGCCGGTGCCGAAGCACATGTCGAAATGGTGGTTGCCGCTCTCGAGGCACCCCTCATTGTCGAACAGACAGGCCAGGGTGTCACCGGTAGCGAGGGATGATTCCTGATAGAGGGTATCGGCATCGATGACCGCCTCCGTCATCATCATCTGCCGTCCGGCGAGCTGGATGCCGGAGAGGCGCAGATAGACCTGTTTCTTGACCCCCTTCGGGGAGAGGGTCCACCACTCGTTGTAACTGCGATCCTGTTGAAAATCACCGAGATAACGCTGCAACAGCAGATCGATGGCAGCGGCCATGTCGGCCGAAAAATCGCGGGATTGCAGCTCGGACAGGGAACTCGCCTCCCACAATCCCAGGGCGGAGTCATTGGCCCAGTAAATGTGGTGACGCTGGATGTCATAGACCCAGATGGGCGTATGGAGCACATCCATCGCGGTGAGCAGGCGTTCGTCTAGCGTATTCATGTTGAGTGATGATTCATGCTGAAAGCTCATGGCAGAACCGGCCTGGATCCGCGTTTGGTCAACGCGTCCGTGCTGGTACAAAATCCGTTCCGGCCCATAATCTGGAAACAGGCGAGCGAAAAAGGCCGAAATCATATGAAAACGCTACATGTGATCCCCATGGTCAGGAGAAATGGACTCACACTGATATTGTTGGGCATGGTCATAACCATTACTATGATTTTTATACTTTTTTTCCTTCGCGAACAACTGTTAATGCCCGTCATTTTCCTCCTGTTGGCTGGCCTGATGACAATTCTTGTCGGGGCACTGAAACTGTCTGAGCCTCATTTTAGTCTCTCTCTGTGTCAGGATTGCCTGCAATATCACCATAAGTACGGCGGTTGGATCCTGAAATGGAGAAATATTCAGCGAATTGACCAGCCACGTATCCATTTAGGGTGGGATCTGGTGCCCCTGCCCTACATAGGTTTGAAGATTAAGGATTACGACGATTTCTTGACGCTGATCACACCCAGACTTGCCGTTCGCCTGTTGACCGAGCAGCGCGCCGTGCTGTTGCAGGCAATGAGCAGCGAGCGCCCGGACTGCCTCACCGGAGGCTGCGGCGCCGGCTTGTTGGGAGAGGGGCTGCTGGAGGAGAGCCGCTTTCGCTCCTCCTCGGGCCAGCAATACGAGGGGGTGATCGCCATGCTGGGCAACCGCATGACCCGGCTGCGTGACCTGCTGGGTTATGACCTTCTGGTACCGGACAACAGCCTGGACAGATCCCCTGTCGACTTCGTCCGTTTGCTCAATCAGTACCAACGCGAGTCGAATCTAATCCAGATCAATTAAACGCCGGATTGCGCTTGCCAAGCCTGGCGACTCTTCATAAGGTCACGGGCTTGTTACAAACACCCCCCAAGCCGCTTATGAAGTACATCGAAGAGTTCTATCTGTTCGTCAAGGTGGTGCAAGAGGGCGGTTTCTCCCACGCCGCCGCCGCACTGGGCATGCCGACCGGCACCATCAGTCGACGCATCTCCCAACTGGAAGAACAGCTCGGGTGCGCCTTGCTGCACCGATCCACTCGCAAGCTGCGCCTCACCGACGAAGGGCTGCGCTATTACGAGCGCCTGTGCACGCCGCTGGCCGAAATCGAGCAGGCAACCGGCGAGATCCAGGGTCAGGAGACGGACATCAGCGGCCTCATCCGCCTCGCCGCGCCCATCGCCCTCTCCAACACCATCCTGGTCGACATGCTGGCCGACTTCGGTCTGCGCTATCCCGGGGTGCAGTTCGACATCAGCCAGACCAATGACCATGCCCCTCTCTGTGATCAGGACAGGGATCTGGTGTTCTTCAACGGCGAGCTCTCCCAGACCCTGCCCAATGCCCTCTGCCTCGGCCACATCGAGTACGGCCTGTTTGCCTCCCCTCTTTATCTGGAGAAGATGGGCATCCCCTCCCATCCGGCGCAACTGGAAGAGCACGATCTCATCTATTGCTGGCCCCACCAGCACTGGCAGCTGAGCGGGCGGGATCAGCAGACGGTGCAGATCAAGCGGACACCGCGCCTGAGCGTCAACCAGACCCAGGCCGCCGTGCGGGCCGCCCGGCGCCACCTCGGCATCGTCAATGCCCCTCTGCACTATGTGCACCCCTTCCTGCAAGACGAGCAACTGGTCGCCGTGCTGCCGGACTGGCAGTCGGGCAAACGCCCCTTCTACATGCTCCATTGCCAGCCCCGGTTCACGCCGTTGCGTGTTAAGATGTTTGCCGATTTCGTCGAGAAATATTCCGTACGCTATCGCCATCATCAACGGGACGATCAATTTTTGCCGGCCATGCCGCTGCCCGTTACATCTGACGGTTGATCGCCCACACTTAGCGCAATCCTCGTTGCACAGGTCGGCTAACACTATGAATGTATTGATATGTGATGACTCGGGGTTCGCTCGCAAGCAGTTGATGCGCGCCCTGCCTGCCGGCTGGAATGTCACCCTGCACCAGGCCGCTGACGGCCTGGAAGGGGTCGAGCAGATCCTGATGGGCCACGGCGATCTGATCTTTCTCGATCTGACTATGCCGGAAATGGACGGCTATGGCGTGCTGGAGACCCTCAAGCGCGAGGGGCTGCGCAGCAAGGTGATCGTGGTCTCCGGCGACATCCAGCCGGAAGCCCATGCCCGCGTCATGGCGCTCGGGGCCCTCGATTTCATCAAGAAACCGGCGTCTCCAGAAACCCTGCTTGCCCTGCTCCAGCGGCACGGCTTGTGGCAACCGGCACCGCACGCGGCCACCTCCCCTGCCCTTGCCGAACGACAGCTCATCGAGTCCCCCGTCCTGCTCACCCCCGAGCTGCGGGATGTCTATCAGGAGCTCGCCAACGTCGCCATGGGCCAGGGAGCCAATCTGCTGGCCCGCCTGCTGGACGCCTTCGTGCTGCTGCCCATTCCGAACGTCAACGTGCTGGAGGTCTCCGAGCTGCACATGGCCCTCTCGGCCGCCGCGGAGTCGGACACCCTCTCCGCCGTCTGCCAGGGTTTCATCGGGGCCGGTATCGCCGGCGAGGCGCTGCTGCTGTTTCACGATGCCAGCTTCCAGGATCTGGCACGCCTGATGAACCATCAGGGGGTGCTGGATCACAACGCCGAGCTGGAGCTGTTGATGGATACCGCCAACGTCTTGATCGGGGCCTTCCTGCGCGGCTACGCCAACCAGCTCGACACCCCCTTCAGCCAGGGCCACCCCGTGGTGCTCGGTCAGCACAGGCCCATTAGAGATCTCATTCGCACCAACCAGAGCCGCTGGCGCCGCACCCTGGCCATCGAGATCAACTACCGGGTGCAGGGTTATGCGGTGCAGTGTGACCTGCTGCTGCTGTTCACCGAGGACTCCATCGCCACCATGAACAACAAGATCATGCATATGCTCTAGCGGTGTGACCCCATCGCCAGCATCAATAACCAGATCATGCATATGCGCTAGCGGTGTGATCCCATCGCCAGCATCAACAACACAGACTCAGGCACCAGGAGTGACCATGGAAATCCGGGAATTTCATTGGCTGATGAACATAGTCCAGAACCTGGACGTGGGGCTGGTCGTGCTCGACAAGGGCTACCGGGTACAGGTATGGAACGGCTTCATGGAGAGCCATAGCGGCCGACTGGCCGGCGAGGTGCGCGATCAGGTGCTGTTCGACCTCTTCCCCGACGTGGACCGCGCCTGGCTGGAGCGCAAGGCAAACATGGTGTTCAAGCTCAACAACCGCGCCTTCAGCACCTGGGAGCAGCGCCCCTATCTGCTGCGCTTCTCCAACTATCGCCCCATTACAGGCTCGGCCCCCCACATGTACCAGAACCTGACCCTGGTGCCCCTTGCCGATTTTGGCGGCGAGGTCACCCATCTGGCCATCATGATCTACGACGCCACCGACGAGGCCATGCTGATCACGGGCCAGCGCCAGGGGTGAGCCCTCGGCACAGAGACACAAGAAGGGCGCCATCAGGCGCCCTTCTTTTCATGCTGCCGATCACCCTCAGCCGTTCAGGAACTCGGTGAAGGCATCGATCACCTCGTCGATGTCGTCATCGGTGATCTGCAGATGGGTCACCAGCCTCAGCTCCCCATAGCCGGAGAAGAGGATGCCGCGCTCCTTCATGAAGCCGAGCAAGGTGGCGGGATCCCCCTGGGTCAGGCGCAGGAACACCATGTTGGTCTGCACCTCTTCCATATTGAGCGCGACGCCTGGCAAGGAAGCCAGCCCCTCTGCCAGACGCCGAGCGCGGCGATGATCGTCCGCCAGCCGGGTGACGTGCTGATCCAGGGCAAAAAGTGCGGCCTGGGCCAGGATCCCAGCCTGGCGCATGCCACCCCCCAGCATCTTGCGCAGCCGTCTGGCCCGCGCGATGAAGCCATGGGAACCCACCAGCAGTGAACCGACCGGCGCACCCAGCCCCTTGGAGAGGCAGACGGAGATGCTGTCGAAAGGATCCGCTATGGCCGCGACCGGCTCGCCGCTCGCCACCACCGCATTGAACAGACGGGCGCCGTCCAGGTGCAGCAGCAAGCCGTGCTCATCCACAAAATCGCGCATCTCGCGCAGGTAGGGCAGCGGCAGCCCCTTGCCATTGTGGGTGTTCTCAAGGCACACCAGCCGGGTCTGGACGAAGTGGGCGTCATCGGGGGCGATGGCGGCCCGCACATCCTTGAGCGCCAGGGTACCGTCGGCCTGCATGGGAACAGACTGCAGGGCCACAGAGCCCAGCACGGCGGATCCTTGCGCCTCGTAGCGATAGATGTGAGAGGCCGAGCCCAGCACGGCCCCTTCTCCACGCTGGCAGTGGCTCATCATCGCCAGCAGGTTGGACATGGTGCCGGATGGCACGAACAGAGCCGCCTCCTTGCCCAGCAGCTCGGCACCCCGTCGCTCCAGGGCATTGATGCTGGGATCTTCCCCGTAGACATCATCGCCCACCTCGGCGTGCAGCATGCTCTGGCGCATGGCCTCCGTGGGCTGGGTCACGGTATCACTTCGTAAATCGATATAGCGCATGTCATCCTCCTGATGCAGGAGGATGACATTAACCAGCCGGGACTGTGCTGGCAAGGGATGGGGGGTGGGAATGTGAGCCCTGCGGCTCACCAGGGCAGCGGCTGGCCGCGCAAGTCCACGAAGCGGCCAGAGTGCGCCTGGTTCAGCGAGGCCAGGAGATCCAGCAACAACGGTGCCACCAGGGCGGGATCCTGCAACAAGGCCGGGTCAATCTCCTGTCGGAAGGGTTGCTGCATGGGAGTGTCCATGAGTCCAGGATGAACCGTGATGACCCCGGCACCGGGGAATCGCTCGGCCCACTCGGCGGCCAGGATCCGGGATCCCATGTTGAGGGCTGCCTTGCTCATCCGATAGCTGTAACGGCGAGCAGGCTCCCTATGAGCCTCTCCCAGGCTACCCGCCAGATCGGAGAGGGTACAAAGCCACAGCCGACTCTCGAACGTCATCAGCCGGCTCAGGCTAGCGCCAAGAGCCAGGTGGGGCCAGGCATTGGCCTGCAGGCTTTCGCCAAGCCACTGGGGGGTTACCTCCTCCACTCGTCGCTCCGGCATGTGGCTGAGATCGTGCAGCAGACCTATGGTGTTGATCACCACATTCGGCAGGGTGGCGGTGTCATAGAGGGTGAACAGGGCGTCGAAGGAGAGCGGGTCCACCTCCTGCAACGGGAAATAGCAGGCCGGATCCAGCCCTTTGGGCAGTTGTCTGCCCGCCAGCAACCACTCTTCGCCACGGCTGGCGAGCTCATGGGCCAGGGCCCCTCCCAATCCACCACTGCCCAGGATCAGATAACTCATCTGTGTGTCCTTGGTTTTGTCCTTTGCTTAGAGGGTATCAGAAGAATGGCAGGCTGCCGCTGGCCTGCGGCCTCAGGCCTCTGCCAGGTGACGTCCGAACTCCCTCGCACGCGCCAGATCCAGAAAACCGTCCGCCTGCTTGTGGCTGCGCAAAAACTGATAGTAGGCGAGCAGGGTCACCAGATGCTGCTCGTCCGGCAGCGGCTGGCCGGGGAGCGTCTCCTGCACCAGCGCCCCCGCCGCCGCCAGCGCGTCCCTGTCCACCACCTCGGCCTGGCGGTAGAGATAGCCGCAGCCGGTGGCGAGCCATTCCAGGGAGCAGTTGGCCCCCATGGCGATCTGGTTCGCCTTGCCAAGGCCGGGCTCGGCCCCTTTCAGATACTTGCGGATCAGAGCCTCACTCAGCCCCACTTTGCGGGCAAAGGCGCTGACGCTGCCCTCCCCGATCAGGCTCTGCAGCCTGGCGGCAAATCCTTCCATCACACTCTCTCCTCTCACTGGCATGCTGGCCACGGTCAGTGGGGTGGTCAGAACCATAGTTCGAATTCGCAAAGGGGGTATTATTGCCTTGTCCGCCAGAAGAGACCAAGATGCTGGCAGCATTCATTCTGCCTTTATTTATCCATCTATTTATCCATAGAGGAGTCACCATGTCCGTATCCCGTCTTGCCCTGCACCATCAAGGCCCCACCTTCTCCCGCCTCATCATGGGCTACTGGCGCCTGATGGAGTGGCAACTCTCCCCGGCCGCCCTGCTGGATCTGATGAAATACCACGTGGATCTCGGGGTCACCACCATAGATCACGCCGATATCTACGGCGGTTACCAGTGCGAGGAGGCCTTCGGCCAGGCCCTGCGTCTGGAGCCCTCCCTGCGCAGCCGGATGGAGATTGTCAGCAAGTGCGGCATCGCCCTCACCGCCAAGCCGGAACACGCCCTCAATCACTACAACACCAGCAAGGGCCACATCGTCGCCAGCGCCGAGGCCTCCTTGCAAAAGCTCGGCACCGATCACCTGGATCTGCTGCTGATCCACCGCCCCGACCCTCTGATGAATGCCGACGAGGTGGCCGAGGCCTTCATCAGCCTCAAGCAGGCGGGCAAGATCAAGCACGCCGGCGTCTCCAACTTCACTCCCCACCAGTTCGCGCTGCTGCAATCCCGCCTGCCCTTCCCGCTGGTCACCAACCAGCTGGAGATCTCGCCGCTGCACCAGGAAGGGACGCTGGATGGCGCCCTGGATCAGTGTCAGCAACTGGGCATCAAGCCCATGGCCTGGTCCTGCCTCGGTGGCGGACGGTTGTTCAACGATCCCGCCTATGCCCCGCTGCGGGCCGAGCTCGAACTGATCCGCCAGGAGCTGGGGGCCCAGACCATGGAACAGGTGGTCTACGCCTGGGTGATGATGCTGCCGAGCCAGCCGCTGCCGCTCATCGGCTCGGGCAAGCGGGAGCGGATCGCCGCCGCCGTGGCGGCCGAATCCATCCAGCTCAGCCGCCAGCAGTGGTTCCGCATCCGCAAGGCCGCCCTGGGTTACGATGTGCCCTGATCCCGCCTGCCCCTGATCGCGAGGCAAACAAAAACGGCATGGAGAGATCCATGCCGTTTTTCGTTATCGAGACGATTCAACGATGGCGCTGAGGGCGGCCACGAGGTGCATCTGTCTTCGGTTTGGCCTGGTTGACCGTAATGGTACGACCACCTATTTCGGTGCCATGCAACTCGGCAATGGCCTTCTCGGCATCCCCGTTGACAGGCATTTCAATGAAGCCAAACCCCTTGGACTGACCGGTATCGCGATCGATGATGATATCGACCTTGTCTACCTGCCCAAATTGGCTGAACACGTTTGTCAGTTCGTCGGCCGTCATCCGGTACGACAGATTACCTACGTAAATCTTCATGCCATCTACTCTCGATTCAAGGTGCCTTATCTATGCATCCACCGACCTGGAGTAAGGGCACAACCCCCCTGCCGGACCAGCCATGGCATCATGCCGTGGCACTCCCTGCTTCACAGCCCAAGTCGTTGATCTCTTGGACTATCGGAGCAGGAAAGATCAATTCGAATCAGAGGGAGTATCTGAGCTTTACGGTGAATTGTCGAGAAAATAGTCAAGCCGGCTGCAGCGCGGCCAACAGCTTGTTCAGGGCCTGGCGGCTGTGCCAGGCCCGTTTAAAACCGAAGCGATAGACCCCGGGGGCCACCTCATGGGTGCCTTCCCGGGTCAGGCCCAGCAAGCCGGCGGCGTCGGCCAGGGTCTCTTCATCCAGCCCGAGATCCAGGCTGAAGTCGAGCCACTGACCATCGTGACCCACCTTGCGATCCCTCTCAATGCCCACCAGCGCCGCCTTCGGCAGGGCCAGGGCCCGGTCTTCGCCGCCGTTGAGCAGATAGAGGTGATGATCGTCCCAGGCGAGCTCCGCCAACCGCCAGCGCTGCCAGTTGCGCGGCAACACCATCATCACCAGCACTATGCCGCCAAACACCAGACCGACCCAGGGCAGCAGCCCCATCTCGGGATACCCCAGCAAGAGCGCGGCCACCACAGTCCCCAGGCTCGCCAGCAACAGGCAGATCATGACCCCGTAGAAGCGCCGCGCCGGTGGCATCAGCCAGTTCACGCCCCCCTGCAATGCCAGTTCACTGACTCTCATTTCATCCTCCTCACATGATGGAAACGGCCCTGCCGCATCGGCGTTGGCCCGCATTGTGCGCGAGCCCGCCCATGGGTTGCAACCGGCGCGGCGGCACGGATGACGGCCAGCCACAACTCTTGGTATGCTTGGGGCTGTCTGAGCCCGCCATCTTCAGGAGTCCCATGCTTGCCACTGCCCTGCTGCTCACCACCAGCGCCCTCTATGCAGAAGCCATCGGCGGCTACGCGGCCGGTTGTCTGAAAAATGCCGTGGCCCTGCCGCTGACAGGGCCCGGCTATCAGGTGATCCGCAGCAAGCGGCTGCGCTATTACGGTCACCCCGATCTCATTCACTACCTGCAGGGCCTGGCCAACCAGACCAGGCTGGCCGGCATGCCGGATCTCTATATCGCCGATCTTGCCATGGCCCGGGGCGGCCCCTTCACCTCTGGCCATCGCAGCCACCAGACCGGCCTCGATGCCGACATCTGGTTCCGGATGGCCGACAGGCCCATCAGCCAGTGGGAGCAGGATGCCCCCAAGGAGTGGGCGCTGATCGACGAGCCCAGCTACCGTATGCTGCCCGGCCGTTTCGGCCCCCAGCAGCTCACCCTGCTGCGCCTCGCCGCCGACAAGCCCGAGGTGGCGCGCATCTTCGTCAACCCTGTCATCAAGGCCGAGGTGTGCAAACGGGCGGCCGATGAACCCTGGGTCGCCAAGCTGCGCCCCTGGGTCGGCCACTTCAGCCACTTCCACGTCAGGTTGCGCTGCCCGGTGAACAGCCCGGATTGCCAGCCCCAGGCGCCCATCCCGCCCGGCAACGGTTGCGATGCCGAACTGGCCTCCTGGCTCAAGGACAAACCCCAGTTGCCCAAGGTCTCCATGAGCTATCGAGCCCCCGCCCTACCGAGGCGTTGTGAGGGCTGACCACAAGCTGCTATGGTGAGCCGATATCCGTCAGAAATTTCAATGGAGAACAACAAGATGGCCACATCACTCTGGCGCAAAACCACGCAGAGCCTGTTGACCCTGACCCTGCTGCTCGGCCTGACCGGCTGCGGCATGAACAACATCCCGACCCTGGATGAGCAGGTCAAGGCGAGTTGGGGCCAGGTCGAGAACCAGTATCAGCGCCGCGCCGATCTCATTCCCAACCTGGTGGCGACCGTCAAGGGCTACGCCAGCCATGAGCAGGAGACCCTCAAGGCTGTCACCGATGCCCGCGCCCGGGTCGGCAGCCTGCAGGTGAGCGATCCCGCCCAGCTCAAGGCCTTTGAAGCGGCCCAGGATCAGCTCTCCAGCGCCCTCTCCCGCCTGATGGTGGTGGTCGAACGCTACCCGGATCTGAAAGCGGATCAGCAGTTCCTGACCCTGCAGGCACAGCTGGAAGGCACCGAGAATCGCATCGCGGTGGCGCGACGCGACTACATAGAGGCTGTGCGCCAGTTCAATACCGAGATCCGCACCTTCCCCGGGGTCATCTGGTCCAAACTGCTCTACTCGGATCTGGAAGCCAAACCCACGTTCAGCGCCAAACCCGGTGCCGATGAGGCGCCCAAGGTCAGCTTCCAATGACGATGATGTTGCGCGCGCTGCTCCCCTTGCTGCTGCTCTGGACGACAGCGCTGCAAGCCGCCCCCGCCTTTCCGCCGTTAAGTGGGCGTGTGGTGGATGAGGCGGCCTTGATGTCTCGCAAACAGGCCCACCAGCTGACCCAGCAACTGGCCGCCTTCGAGAAGCGCAGCGGCATCCAGCTGGTGGTGGTTTCTATAGACACCCTGGATGGCAACACCATCGAGGAGTACGGCTATCAGCTCGGTCGCCACTGGGGCATAGGCCAGAAGGGGAAGAACAACGGCGTGCTGCTGCTGATCGCCCAGGATGAGCGCAAGGTGCGCATCGAAGTGGGTTATGCCCTGGAAGGGGCCCTGCCCGATGCCATCGCCGCCAACATCATCCAGACCCGGATCCTGCCCGCCTTCAAGCGCGGCGACATGGTGGCCGGCGTGGTCGCCGGCAGTCAGGGCATCATGCAGGCCCTGGCCGGTGAATACCAACCGGTAGACAACGCCAGCAAGGAGGAGAAGCAAGGCGGCCCCTGGCTCTTCATCCTGGTAGTGATAGTGATGATCGTGCTGCATAACCTGCGGGGAGGCGGTGGCGGCGGTGGTCGCGGCCGGCGCAACGCCGCCTATCTGGTCGGCGGTTTCGGTGCCGGACGCACCGGCGGCGGTTTTGGGGGCGGCGGTGGTTTCAGTGGCGGCGGTGGCAGTTTTGGTGGCGGCGGTGCTTCCGGCGGTTGGTAATCAGGGAACAAGAGACTACAAGATGATTTCGAAACAGTTCTATCACACCTTGCAGGCCAGGGTACGGCAGGCCGAGCAGGCCACGGACGCCGAACTGGTCACCGTGCTGGCCCCCGCCAGCGATGGCTATCGTTACATCCCGACCCTCTGGGCTGCGCTGCTGGCCATGCTCACCCCCTTGCTGGTATTCCAGCTCGGCTTCTGGCTCGGCTGGTACGAGATCCTGCTGGTGCAGTGGTCGGTCTGGTTGCTGCTGAGCCTGCTGTTCCACTGGACCCCCATCAAGATGCGGCTGATCCCGAAAAAAGTGCGTCAACACAGGGCGGCACTGATGGCCCGCCTGCAATTTGTCGAGCAGGGGCTGCACCGCACCCGCGACCGGCTCGGGGTGCTGATCTTCGTCTCGGTGGCGGAGCACTATGTGGAGATCCTGGTGGATGACGGCATCGCCCAGCACATAGACAACGCGCAGTGGCAACAGATCATCGACGACTTCGTGGTGCGGGTACGCAACAAGGAGGTGGAACAAGGCTTCCTCGAGTGCGTGGATCGCACCAGCGCCATCCTGACCGATGCGTTTCCGGCCACCCGGGATCAAAACGAGTTGCCCGACAGCCTGATCATTTTGGACAAACCTTGATCGGGCTTAAAAAACCGGCATTCTGTTCAAGGGATAGGCATTCGATAAAGATTCTGAAAAATAAGGGGAAAAGTGTTTGACCCCGAGTCAGCTTTCCCCTAAATTACGCCCCGTTCCAGCGCAACAACGCAGCGAACTATGTGGTGATTGAACACGTTAAGCAGCAATCGAAAATTTGGTGAGGTGTCCGAGTGGCTGAAGGAGCACGCCTGGAAAGTGTGTATACGGCAACGTATCGAGGGTTCGAATCCCTCCCTCACCGCCAAATTATAAAAAACCGACCTCAGGGTCGGTTTTTTGCATCTGGGCTACCGTGTTCCCTGATGCGCATAGAGGGAGGGTGAGAACCCTCGCCGGGTTCGAGCAGAGCGGCTTACCGCGATGAACGGCCAGAGGCCGCCCCGAAGGGGTGAGCCACGCAGTGGCAAATCATCCCTTCCTCACCGCTACGCAGAGCCGACCTCCACTACCACGCCTCGCTCGTCACTCCTTTTCATCACCAAGCTGTCGGCGCAATCTCTCTCCACTTCATCAAAGCCCCACACTGCCCGGTTGCTGCCATGTTGGCGCCCGCCAGCCCTCATGATCCCGCGACTCGGGCCGACACAGGAAGGTGGAGCCATGTCGGTATCCTCTCGGATATTGCTCACCGATTGTATTTCGTTTTGAAAAACTGATAGTTAAATAGCTACACTAGCCACACACATCGCATAGGGATATGGACAAATGAGTCTTATCGGTTTGCTGCTGGCCCTGGCTGCCATCCTGGGCGGCAACCTCATCGAGGGGGGACATCCCAGCGCCCTGCTCGATCTCCCCGCCTTTCTCATCGTGATCGGGGGAACCGTGGGAGCCGCACTGACCCAGTTCCCCTTCTCCGTGGTCGGCAAGACCTTCAAGCGTTTCAAGTGGCTCATCTCTCCCCTGCGCCTCGACATGCTGGAGCAGGCTCAGCTACTGGAGACCCTGGCAGGCAACGCCCGGCGCAGCGGCATGCTGGCACTGGAGGGGATGATCGATGACATCAAGGATCCCTTCCTGCAAAAAGGGGTGCAGATGATGGTGGATGGCTACGAGAAGACCAAGATCCACGAGGTGCTGGAAAACGAGATCGAATTCGAGCAGGAAGATCTCGAGCAGACCGTCAAATTCTACGAGGCCATGGGGGGCTACTGCCCGACCATGGGGATAGTCGGGGCCGTGTTCGGCCTCATTCACGCCATGGGGCTGCTGGATGCACCGGACAAGCTCGGTGGTGCCATCGCGGTGGCCTTCATCGCCACCATCTACGGGGTCGGCGCCGCCAACTTGATCTTCCTGCCCTTTGGCAACCGCTACAAGGGCTTCGCCCACCAGATCCGCCACTACAAGGAGATGACCCTGACCGGCATCCTCTGCATAGTGGACGGCGAGTCACAGCAGCGACTGCAAGTGACCCTTGAACCCTACCTCGGAGGCCATGGTGGCGAAAAAGAAAAAGGCTGAGGCACCGGAGAACCATGAGCGCTGGCTGGTCTCCTATGCCGACTTCATGACCCTGCTGTTTGCCCTGTTCGTGGTGCTCTACTCCTTCGCCATGGCCAAGCAATCGGAGACCCGGGTGCTTATCCAGGGCTTTATCGAGTCGCTTGGCAAGATAGGCCTCATCTCTCTGCCAGCCGGTTCTCCCGTGATGCAGGGGGGGACCGGCATTCTGGAGCCGGAGTCCAAGACCACGCCGGGCACCTCCCAGAAGGAGGAAGTGCTGGACACCCAGGCGCCGGCCGCCGCAGCCGATCCCTTCAACGAGACCATAGGCGCCTCGGAGAAACCCAGCGCCACCGAGTCATGGCCCCACAAGACCAAGGAGCAGGAGTGGGCCACCCTCACCAAGCAAAAACTGGATCAGCAGCTCAAGAGCCAGATTGAATCCAAGGAGATCGAGGTGGAACAGCTCGGCAGCCAGCTGGTGATCCGCATCGGCGAGAAAACCCTGTTCCCGGCCGACTCGGCCTTCCTGCAGCCCCAGTTCATCCCTCTGGTCAACAAGGTCTCCGATGTGCTGGCCGATATTCCGGGCATGGTGGTGGTCACTGGCCATACCGACAACTCCCAGGCCCCGGTGGAGCTCTATCGCAACAACTGGGAGCTGTCGGTGCTGCGAGCCGCCACCATAGTCCATACCCTGCTCACCAACCCCAAGCTGGATTCACGTCGCATCATCGCCCAGGGCGTGGCGGACACCCAGCCCCGCTTTGCCAACGACACCCCGGCCCATCGCCAGGCCAACCGCCGGGTGGAGATAGTGCTCTCCCAGGGCAAGGCGGCAGAGCAGGCCCTTCCCCTCCTCGCCCCCTGATGAAAAGACCCCGCCATGCGGGGTCTTTCGTTTTGTCGATTAGTTTGTTTTTTGCACCATTTCGCCATTTCTCCCACCGCGCAAAAGCAATTAAAAATGATTCTCAAATGAGAAAATTGACCCCGCTAGCAAAACGCGATTTTCCCCCCATTGATTAATAATTAATCCTTTGAAATGACATGTAAATCAGTATGAAAGTGGCATACTACGTAGCATCCTTGTTAAGTCACATGATTAATTCGGTTAGGGAAAACCTATATGTTTGCTGATATTGCTGTCCAGCATTGGGCCTTTGCTGTCTACGTCATTGGGGCCATCTGCATCTGTCTGACCATGATAGGCGTCGCCGCCTTGCTGGGGGGACGAGCCTATGGCCGTGCCAAAAACAGGCCCTTCGAATCGGGCATCGACTCCGTCGGCAATGCCCGTCTGCGTTTCTCCGCCAAGTTCTATCTGGTCGCCATGTTCTTCGTCATCTTCGACGTCGAGGCGCTCTATCTCTTCGCCTGGTCCGTCTCCGTTCGGGAAAGCGGCTGGGTCGGTTTCATCGAAGCCACCATCTTCATCACCCTGCTGCTGGTAGGCCTCATCTACCTGTGGCGCATCGGTGCTCTCGACTGGGCCCCGAAGAAACGCGTCCTGACTGACAAGAAGCCAGACTGATTTACCGATTATCCCTTTGAGGTTGCACCATGAAGTACACCCTGACCCGGATTGACCCGGATGCGCCCGTTGAGCGCTACCCCCAGGAACAGCGCCAGACCGTCGATGACCCGCTGGCGCAGCAGGCGACCCGCGGCATCATGATCGGGCGCCTCGAAGAGGTGCTGCAAGACACCGTCAACTGGGGCCGCAAGAACTCCCTCTGGCCCTACAACTTCGGCATCTCCTGCTGCTATGTGGAGATGTGTACCGCCTTCACCTCCCCCCATGACGTGGCCCGCTTCGGCGCCGAAGTCATCCGGGCTTCGCCCCGTCAGGCGGATTTCATGGTGATCGCAGGGACTCCCTTCATCAAGATGGCGCCGGTCATCCAGCGCCTCTATGAACAACTGCTCGAACCCAAGTGGGTCATCTCCATGGGGGCCTGTGCCAACTCAGGCGGCATGTATGACATCTATTCCGTGGTGCAGGGGGTGGACAAGTTCCTGCCGGTCGACGTCTACATCCCGGGCTGCCCGCCCCGTCCCGAAGCCTTCCTGCAGGCCCTGATGCTGCTGCAAGACTCCATCGGCAAGGAGCGCCGCCCGCTCTCTTGGGTGGTGGGCGATCAGGGGGTCTACCGTCCCCAGATGCAGGCGGAGAAGGATCGCAAGCGGGAAGAGCGCATCCAAGTCACCAACCTGCGCACGCCGGATGAGATCTGACCATGAAACTGACTCGAGAATTCCCAAGCAACTACACCATGGCGCAGGGGCAGACGGCGGATCACGCCGATGCCCAGGTGGTCGGCGAACTCTTTGCCCACTTCGGTGCAGAGCGCTTCACGGTGCAGAGCACCCGCACCGGGGTGCCGGTGATCTGGCTCTCCCGCGATCTGCTGCTGGACGTGATGGGCTTTTTACAAAAGCTCCCCTCCCCCTTCGTGATGCTGTTTGATCTCAGCGCCACCGACGAGCGGATGCGCAGCCATCGTCACGGCCTGCCGGACAGCGACTTCACCGTCTTCTATCACCTCATCTCCATCGACCGTAACGCCGATGTGATGCTGAAGGTGCCGCTGATGGAGAGCGATCTGCACCTGCCCACCATCAGCCGCCACTTCCCCAACGCCAACTGGTACGAGCGGGAAGTCTGGGATCTGATGGGCATCACCTTCGACGGTCACCCCCATCTCACCCGCATCATGATGCCCAAGAGCTGGCAGGGACACCCGCTGCGCAAGGACTACCCGGCCCGCGCCACCGAGTTCGATCCCTTCATGCTCGATGCGGTCAAGCAGGATCAGGAGCAGGACAACCTGCTGTTCAAGCCCGAAGAGTGGGGCATGGCCCGTGGCAACGAGAACGAGGACTACATGTTCCTTAACCTCGGCCCCAACCACCCCTCAGCCCACGGTGCCTTCCGCCTGGTGTTGCAGCTCGACGGGGAAGAGATCCGCGACTGCGTGCCCGACATCGGTTATCACCACCGCGGTGCCGAGAAGATGGGCGAGCGCCAGTCCTGGCACAGCTACATCCCCTACACCGACCGGGTCGAGTACCTGGGGGGGGTGATGAACAACCTGCCCTATGTGCTGGCGGTCGAGAAGCTGGCGGGGATCAAGGTACCCAACCGGGTCGACATGATCCGGGTGATGATGGCGGAGCTGTTCCGCATCCAGAGCCACCTGCTGTTCCTTGGCACCTACATCCAGGACGTGGGTGCCATGACCCCGGTCTTCTTCACCTTCACCGACCGGCAGAAGATCTACACCATCATCGAGGCCATCACGGGCGCCCGCATGCACCCGGCCTGGTTCCGCATCGGCGGTGTGGCCCACGATCTGCCCACCGGCTGGGCCCGTCTCATCCAGGACAATCTGCTGAGCTGGCTGCCCAAGCGGTTGATGGAGTATGAAAAGGCCGCCATGCGCAACAGCATACTGCGCGGTCGCACCATCGGCGTCGCCGCCTACAACACGGCGCAGGCGCTCGCCTGGGGCACCACGGGGGGCGGTCTGCGGGCCACCGGCCTCAACTTCGATGTGCGCAAATGGCGCCCTTATTCCGGCTACGATCAGTTCGAGTTCGAGGTGCCGGTGGGCAGCAATGGGGATGCCTACGACCGCGCCACCGTGCGTATCGAGGAGATCCGCCAGAGCATGCGCATCATAGAGCAGTGCATGAAGAACATGCCAGCGGGGCCCTTCAAGGCGGATCACCCGCTCACCACGCCGCCCCCCAAAGAGCGCACCCTGCAGGACATCGAGACCCTGATCACCCACTTCCTGCAAGTGTCATGGGGCCCGGTGATGCCGGCCGCCGAGTCCTTCCAGATGATAGAGGCGACCAAGGGCGTCAACAGCTACTACCTGACCAGCGACGGCTCCACCATGAGCTACCGGACCCGGATCCGGACCCCGAGCTTTGCCCACTTGCAGCAGATCCCCTCGGTGATCCGCGGCCAGATGGTGTCGGACCTCATCGTCTACCTGGGCAGTATCGATTTCGTTATGTCAGATGTGGATCGTTGAGTCCTCTCGCCCCGGCCGACGGGGCGAAGGGCAAGACGCGCAGTAAAGGGAAAAGCCACAAAAGGTCAAGTCATGAGCCAATGTCAGTGTCACAATAACCAGACCCCCCAAGGGCAAGGGGCATGCAGCAGTCAGCAGGGCGATTTCGTCCTGAGCCAGGCTGAGCGCGATGCCATCGAACATGAGAAACACCACTACGAAGATCCCCGTGCCGCCAGCATAGAAGCGCTCAAGATAGTGCAGCAGGCCCGCGGCTGGGTGCCCGACGGCGCCATTCACGCCATCGGCGCCGAACTCGGCATCCCCGCCAGCGATGTGGAGGGGGTCGCCACCTTCTACAGCCAGATCTTCCGCCAGCCGGTGGGTCGCCACATCATCCGCGTCTGCGACAGCATGGTCTGCTACATCAACGGCCACGAGCAACTGCTGGCCGGTCTGAAAGAGGTCGTCAATCTGGCCCCCGGCCAGACCTCCCCGGATGGCCGCTTCACCCTGCTGCCGGTCTGCTGCCTCGGCAACTGCGACAAGGGGCCGGCCATCATGATAGATGACGATACCTATGGCGGACTCGATCCGGTGACGTTGCTGAAAACCCTGGAGGCTTACCCATGAGCATCCAGCCAGGCAAGACACTCGCCTCCCTCGGCACCGCCAACCGCATCCCCCGCGCCCCCGAGACCCATCCCCTCACCTGGCGGCTGCGCGACGACGGCCAGCCGGTGTGGCTGGAGGAATATCAGGCCAAGCAGGGCTATGAGGCCGCCCGCAAGGCACTGGGCCAGATGAGCCCGGATGATATCGTCAGCACCGTCAAGGACGCCGGCCTCAAGGGGCGCGGCGGCGCCGGCTTCTCCACCGGGGTGAAGTGGGGCCTGATGCCCAAGGACGAGAGCATGAACATCCGTTACCTGCTCTGCAACGCCGACGAGATGGAGCCGAACACCTACAAGGATCGGCTGCTGATGGAGCAACTGCCCCACCTGCTGATCGAGGGGATGATCATCAGTGCCCGGGCCCTCAAAGCCTATCGCGGCTACATCTTCCTGCGCGGCGAGTACGTGGATGCCGCCATCCACCTGCGCCGCGCGGTGGAAGAGGCCAAGGCCGCCGGTCTGCTGGGCAAGAACATCCTGGGCTCGGGCTTTGACTTCGAGCTGTTCGTCCACACCGGCGCCGGCCGCTACATCTGTGGCGAAGAGACGGCGCTCATCAACTCCCTGGAAGGGCGGCGCGCCAACCCGCGGGCCAAACCCCCCTTCCCCGCCGTTTCCGGTGTCTGGGGCAAACCCACCTGCGTCAACAACGTCGAGACCCTGTGCAACGTGCCCGCCATCATCGGCAACGGCGTCCCCTGGTATCAGGGGCTGGCGCTGCCGGGGTCGGAAGATCACGGCACCAAGCTGATGGGCTTCTCCGGCAAGGTCAACAACCCCGGTCTCTGGGAGCTGCCGTTCGGCATCACAGCCCGCGAGCTGTTCGAAGAGTACGCCGGCGGCATGAAACCCGGCTATCGCCTCAAGGCCTGGCAACCGGGGGGCGCCGGTACCGGCTTCCTGCTGCCCGAGCACCTGGATGCCCAGATGTACGCAGGCGGCATCGGCAAGGTCGGCACCCGCATGGGCACCGGGCTCGCCATGGCGGTGGATGACAGCATCAACATGGTAGGCCTCTTGCGCAACATGGAAGAGTTCTTCGCCCGCGAATCCTGCGGCTGGTGCACCCCCTGCCGCGACGGCCTGCCCTGGAGCGTCAAGATCCTGCGGGCCCTGGAGCGAGGCGAAGGCCAACCCGAGGATCTCGCCACCCTGGAGCAGCTGGTCAGCTTCCTGGGGCCAGGCAAGACCTTCTGTGCCCATGCCCCCGGCGCCGTCGAGCCCCTTGGCAGTGCCATGAAGTACTTCCGGTCCGAGTTCGAGGCCGGGGTCAAGGCCCCCCATGACAATCACAAGCTGTTCAAGGGTATCCAGCCCAATCTGCTGGGCGAGCGCTGGTAATACGTCAGGACGCATCGGGCAATAGCCGATTTCACAAAACAGGTTTCAGGGAAGTTGTATGGCAACCATTCATGTAGACGGTAAAGAGTTCGAGGTAGACGGGGCAGACAACCTGCTGCAAGCCTGTCTGTCGCTGGGTCTGGACGTCCCCTATTTTTGCTGGCACCCGGCGCTCGGCAGCGTCGGCGCCTGCCGCCAGTGCGCGGTCAAACAGTACCAGAATGCCGACGACAAGCGCGGCCGCCTGGTCATGTCCTGCATGACCCCCTCCACCGATGGCACCTATATCTCCATCGAGGACGAAGAGGCGAAGGAGTTTCGCAAGACGGTGGTGGAGTGGCAGATGACCAATCACCCCCACGACTGCCCGGTGTGCGAAGAGGGCGGCGCCTGCCACCTGCAGGACATGACGGTGATGACGGGCCACAACAGCCGCCGCTACCGCTTCACCAAGCGCACCCACCAGAATCAGGATCTTGGCCCCTTCATCAACCACGAGATGAACCGCTGCATCGCCTGCTATCGCTGCGTGCGCTACTACAAGGATTACGCCGGCGGCGAGGATCTGGGGGTCTACGGCGCCCACGACAACGTCTACTTCGGCCGGGTCGAGGATGGCACCCTGGAGAGCGAGTTCTCCGGCAACCTGGTGGAGGTCTGCCCCACCGGCGTCTTCACCGACAAGACCCACTCCGAGCGCTACAACCGCAAGTGGGACATGCAGTTTGCACCCAGCATCTGCCAGCAGTGCTCGGTCGGCTGCAACATCAGCCCGGGGGAGCGTTATGGCGAGCTGCGCCGCATCGAGAACCGCTTCCACGGCGCCCTGAACCACTATTTCCTCTGTGATCGCGGCCGCTTCGGTTACGGCTATGTCAACCAGGCCGATCGCCCGCGCCAGCCGCTGCTGCGCGATGGCAATGACAAGCTGGCCATCACGGTGGATGGCGCCCTCAACCGCGCTGCCGATGCCCTGCGCACCGCCTCCGGCATCATCGGTATCGGCTCGCCGCGCGCCTCGCTTGAGAGCAACTTCGCCCTGCGCGAGCTGGTAGGCGCCGACAACTTCTACGCAGGCGTTGAGCAGAGCGAATGGGCCTGCCTGCAGAAGATGCTGCATGTGCTGCACCAGGGCGGGGTACGCACCCCCAGCCTTAGGGACATGGAAGAGGCAGACGCCGTGCTGGTGCTGGGTGAAGATGTCACCCAGACCGCCGCCCGCATCGCCCTGGCCCTGCGTCAGGCGGTCAAGGGCAAGGGACGCGAAATCGCCCGCAAGCTGAAAGTGGACCTGTGGCAGGTCGCCGCAGTGCAGACGCTCGCTCAGAATGAACGCTACCCCTTGCTCATCACCAGCCTGGATCAGACCCGTCTCGACGACGTGGCCGCCGAGACACTGCACGCCCCCCACGCCGATCAGGCCCGCCTCGGCTTTGCCATCGCCCACCTGCTCGACGGCTCGGCCCCTGCCCCGCAGGATCTGGACGCCGATCAGCTGGCCCAAGCCAGCCGCTGGGCCGAGCTGCTCGGCAATGCCAAAAAGCCCCTCATCATCGCGGGCTCAGGTGCCCGCAGTCAGGCGCTGATCGAGGCAGCCAGCAACATAGCCCACGCCCTCAAGGGTCGCGGTCAGGCCGTCGAACTGGCGCTGGTGGCCCAGGAAGCCAACAGCCTGGGGCTGGCCATGCTGGCTGGCAACGCCGCCCCGCTTGAAGCCGCCCTCGAGCGCATCGAAGGGAGCGATCGGCTTGCGCTGATCACCCTGGAGAACGATCTCTACCGCCGTGCCCCCCGCAACCGGATCGATGCCGCCATCAAGCACCTGCAGCATCTGCTGGTGGTGGATCATCAGGACACCCGCACCGCCCAGCAGGCCCACCTGGTGCTGCCTGCCGCCAGCTTCGCGGAGGCCGATGGCACCCTGATCAACATGGAAGGCCGCGCCCAGCGCTTCTTCCAGGTCTATGCCCCCGCCTTCTACGACGCCGACATCCAGGTACGCGAGGGCTGGCGCTGGCTGGCCGCGCTGCAAGGCACGCTGGACAGAAAGGCCCCGCGCTGGAGCACCTTCGACGAGGTGAGTGCGGCCTGCGCCGCCTCGGTTCCGCTACTGGCCACCATGCGCGAAGCCGCCCCCAACGCGGGTCTGCGCATCCGTGGCATGAAGCTCGCCCGCGAGCCGCACCGCTACAGCGGCCGCACCTCCATGCTGGCGGATCAGAACGTGAGCGAGCCCCGTGTGGCGCAAGACCCCGACTCCCCCTTCAACTTCTCCATGGAAGGCTATGCCGGTGCCCGCCAGCCCCTGCAACAGGTGCCGTTCGCCTGGGCACCGGGCTGGAACTCCCCCTCCGCCTGGAACAAGTTCCAGGACGAGGTGGGTGGCAACCTGCGGGCCGGCGATCCCGGTCGTCGCCTGCTGGAGCCAGGCAGCGAGTCCCTCGGCTGGTTCGACACCATTCCCGCCCCCTTCAGGGCCGAGGCAGCCCTGCAGGTGGTCAGTTATGACCAGCTGTTCGGTGGCGACGAGCTCTCCGCGCGCAGCCCCGTCATCCAGGCCCGCATGGGGGACCCCGAGCTGGTGCTGAACCCGGCCGACGCCGCCCGCTTGGCCCTTCATGCCGGCCATCTGGTGGCCTTCTCCTGGGGTGGCCACCACTGGCGGCTGACCCTGCGGCTCAGCGAACGGCTGGCATCGGGCCTGCTCGGCCTGCCCCTGGGGGCCCATGGTCTGCCGACCGCGCTGCACCAGGCCTATGTGACTGACTTGCAGGAGGCCATCGCATGAGCAATGAGCTGATCGATCTGTTGCTGGAGGTAGGCAAAGCCTTGATCGTGCTGGTGGGGATCGTGGGGGCAGGCGCCTTCATGAGCTTCATCGAGCGCCGTCTGCTGGCGCTCTGGCAAGACAGGTACGGCCCCAACCGGGTGGGCCCCTTCGGCCTGCTGCAACTGGCGGCCGACATGGTCAAGATGTTCTTCAAGGAGGACTGGATACCGCCGTTCGCGGATCGCCGGATCTTCGTGCTGGCCCCCATCATCGCCTTTACCGCCTTTATTCTGGCGTTTGCGGTGGTGCCCATCACCCCCACCTGGGGCGTGGCGGATCTCAACGTGGGGCTGCTCTACATCCTGGCCATCGCAGGGCTCGCGGTCTACGCCGTGCTGTTCGCCGGCTGGTCGAGCAACAACAAGTACTCATTGCTCGGCAGCCTGCGCGCCTCGGCCCAGACCCTCTCCTACGAGGTGTTCCTCGGCCTGTCGCTCATGGGCATCGTCATCCAGACCGGCAGCTTCAACCTGCGGGACATAGTAGAAGCGCAAGCCGGATTGTGGAACGTGATCCCCCAGTTCCTAGGCTTCATCACCTTCCTGTTTGCCGGGGTTGCCGTCACCCACCGCCACCCGTTTGACCAGCCGGAGGCCGAGCAGGAGCTCGCCGACGGCTATCACATCGAGTACGCGGGCATGAAATGGGGTCTGTTCTTCGTGGGCGAGTACATCGGCATAGTGCTGATCTCCTCCCTCATCGTGACCCTCTTCTTCGGTGGCTGGCACGGCCCCTGGCTGCCGCCCTTCATCTGGTTTGCCCTGAAGACCGCCTGTTTCATGGTGTTCTTCATCCTGCTGCGGGCCTCCCTGCCCCGCCCGCGCTTTGACCAGGTGATGTCCTTTGGCTGGAAAGTCTGCTTACCGCTTACCTTGCTCAACATGCTGGTAACCGGCGCCGTCGTGCTTATGAACGTGCAGTGAGGCACCAATGAAAATTACGAGCATTATCAAGGGTGTTGGCACCCAACTGCGCAGTCTGGGGATGGTTTTCTCCCATGCCTGGCGCCCCCGCGAGACCCTGAACTACCCGGAGCAGCAGGTCTATGCCGCCCCCCGTTTCCGTGGCCGCATCGTACTGACCCGGGATCCGGACGGTGACGAGCGCTGCGTGGCGTGCAACCTGTGCGCCGTGGCCTGCCCGGTCGGCTGCATCTCGCTGCAAAAAGCGGAGCGGGACGACGGTCGCTGGTACCCGGAGTTCTTCCGCATCAACTTCTCCCGCTGCATCTTCTGCGGCCTGTGTGAAGAGGCCTGCCCCACCACCGCCATCCAGCTGACGCCGGATTTCGAGATGGGAGAGTATCGCCGCCAGGATCTGGTGTACGAGAAGGAAGATCTGCTGATCAGCGGCCCCGGCAAGTACCCGGACTACAACTTCTACCGCATGAGCGGGATGGCCATCGACGGCAAGCCCAAAGGGGATGCCGAGAACGAAGCCAAGCCCATCGATGTCAAGAGCCTGCTGCCCTAGGAGTCAATCATGGAACTGGCATTTTATGCCGCGGCCCTGGTCGCCGTTTACAGCACGCTGCGGGTCATCAGCACCAGCAACCCCATGCATGCGCTGCTCAATCTCATCATCTCCCTCATCGCCGTGGCCATGATCTTCTTCTGCCTGGGGGCCTCCTTTGCAGGCGCCCTGCAGGTGATCGTCTACGCCGGCGCCATCATGGTGCTGTTCGTGTTCGTGGTGATGATGCTGAACCTGGGGTCCGCCCAGGATCAGGAGCGCAACTGGCTCACCCCCATGACCTGGGGTGGACCCGCCCTGCTCTCCCTCATTCTGCTTGGCTTTCTGGCCCATGGCATCCTCGGGGTCACCGGCGGTGAGTTGGGGCTGACCGACGTCAGCGCCAAGGAGGTCGGCATCGCCCTGTTCGGCCCCTATGTGCTGGCGGTGGAGCTCGCCTCCATCCTGCTGCTGGCGGGTCTGGTCACCGCCTATCACCTTGGCCGTGAAGACAAGAGCGGGGAGGTGCTTTCCGTCCCCAAAACCGCCCCCCGTCAGAACCAAGAAGGAGGTCAGCAATGAGTGGTATCCCCATGGTGATGCATGACCTGCTGCTGGCGGCTTGCCCCCTTTCCGTCCTGCAAGCTCAAGGAGAATGGCGATGAATGGAATCCCAATGGAACACGGCTTGCTGCTGGCGGCCATCCTGTTCTGCATCGGTTTGTGCGGTCTGCTGATCCGCCGTAACCTGCTGTTTATCCTCATGAGTATCGAGATCATGATGAATGCGTCCGCACTGGCGTTCGTAGTGGCAGGCAGCCGCTGGGCCCAGGCCGACGGCCAGATCATGTACATACTGGTGATTTCTCTGGCGGCAGCGGAGGCCAGTATCGGCCTCGCCCTGTTACTGCTGCTCTATCGTCGTTACCACACCCTGAACGTGGACACTGTGAGCGAGATGCGCGGATGAGCCTCCTATACCTGACTTTCCTGTTCCCCCTGCTGGGGTGGCTGGTGCTGGCCTTCTCCATCGGCCGTTTCGGCGAGCGTAGCGCGGCACTCATCGGTGTCGGCAGCATAGGCCTGTCGGCCCTGACCACGCTCTGGGTTGGCATCGACTTTTTCGGCAACATGCCGGAAGGCGGCGTCTATACCCAGACCCTGTGGCAGTGGATGTCGGTGGACAGCTTCACCCCCACGTTCCGTCTGGCGCTGGATGGGCTGTCGCTGACCATGCTCGGGGTGGTGACCGGGGTGGGTTTCTTCATCCACCTGTTCGCCTCCTGGTACATGCGCGGGGAAGAGGGCTATTCCCGCTTCTTCACCTACACCAACCTCTTCATCGCCAGCATGGTGTTCCTGGTGCTGGCCGATGATCTCTTGTTCGTCTACCTCGGCTGGGAAGGGGTGGGGCTGTGCAGCTACCTGCTGATCGGCTTCTACTACCGCAACCCCGCCAACGGCGCCGCCGCCCTCAAGGCCTTCGTGGTGACCCGGGTCGGCGACGTCTTCCTCGCCATCGGGCTCTTCGTGCTCTATCGCGAGCTCGGCACCCTCAACATCCACGAGCTGCTGGTGCGCGCCCCCGCGATGTTTGCCGAGGGCTCCCCTGCCCTGTCGTTCGCCTGCCTGATGCTGCTCGGCGGCGCGGTCGGCAAGTCAGCCCAGCTGCCCCTGCAGACCTGGCTGGCAGACGCCATGGCGGGCCCGACCCCGGTCTCGGCGCTGATCCACGCGGCCACCATGGTGACCGCCGGTGTCTACCTCATCGCCCGCACCCATGGTCTGTTCCTGCTGGCCCCGGAGATCCTCCATCTGGTGGCCCTGGTCGGTGCCATCACGCTGGTGCTGGCAGGCTTTGCCGCCCTGGTCCAGACCGACATCAAGCGGATTTTGGCCTACTCCACCATGAGCCAGATTGGCTACATGTTCCTGGCCCTGGGGGTCGGCGCCTGGGAAGGAGCCATCTTCCACCTGATGACCCACGCCTTCTTCAAGGCGCTGCTGTTCCTCTCCGCCGGTGCCGTGATAGTCGCGACCCACCACGAGCAGAACATCTTCAAGATGGGGGGCCTGCGCAAGAGTCTGCCGCTGGTCTATGCCTGCTTCCTGGTGGGAGGCTCGGCCCTGGCCGCGCTGCCGCTGGTCACCGCCGGCTTCTACAGTAAAGACGCCATCCTCTGGCAGGTGCAGGCCAGTGGCCAGAGCGCCCTGCTGTGGGCCGGTCTGGGTGGGGCCTTCCTGACCTCCCTCTACACCTTCCGCCTCATCTTCATTGCCTTCCATGGCAAGGTGCAGACGCAGGCGCACAAAGGCCACGGTCTGGCCCACCAGCTGCCGCTGCTGGTGCTGCTGGTGCTCTCCACCGGGGTGGGTGCATTGATAGTGCCGCCGCTCGCCGGGGTGTTGCCGGCTGGCCCCGGGGATCATATCGAGGAGGGGCGCCACGCCCTGGAAGTAGCCTCCGGTATCGTCGCCATCGCCGGCATCGCTTTGGCCGCCGTGCTGTTCCTCGGCGAACGCCGCCTGGCGAAGCAGATCGCCGAGAGTGCGCCGGGCCGCGCCCTCAGCACCCTCTGGTTCAATGCCTGGGGCTTTGACTGGCTCTATGACTGGCTCTGGGTCAAGCCCTACCTGCTGACAACCCGCTTGCTCGGCAAGGACCCGCTGGATCGGATGATGAACCTGCCCGCCGTGCTGGCCCAGGGTGGTCACCAGCTGCTGGCCTGGACCGTCTCCGGCAAGCTGCGCTGGTACGCCGCCTCCATGGGGATGGGCGCCGCCCTGATCCTGGCCCTGCTGCTGCTCGGCTGATCCATGAGCCCAATATGTGTGGCAGGCCCGGGGCCTGCCCGACTAGAACCTAGACGAGAGCTGATATCGTGACCTTACTCTGGATCTTGTTAATTCCTTTTATCGGCGGCTTGCTCTGCTGGCAGATGGAGCGGCTCGGCGGACAATTCGTTCGCTGGGTAGCCCTGCTCTCCATGAGCGCCTGTCTGGTGCTCTCCGGTGCCATCTGGCTGGGGGGTGACTTCTCCCTCGCGAGCCCCGGCCTCCCCGTCTGGGCGGCCGAGTGGCAGCAACCCTGGATCCCCCGCTTCGGCATCTCCTTGCACCTGGCGGTAGACGGCCTGTCACTCCTGATGGTGATGCTCACCAGCTTCATCGGCGTGCTGGCCATCCTCTGTTCCTGGAAGGAAATCGTGCAGCGCATCGGCTTCTTCCACCTCAACCTGCTGTGGATCCTGGGGGGCGTGCTCGGCGTCTTCATGGCGGTGGACCTGTTCCTGTTCTTCTTCTTCTGGGAGATGATGCTGGTCCCCATGTACTTCCTGATCGCGCTCTGGGGCCACTCGGTCACCGACGGCAAATCCCGGATCAACGCGGCCACCAAGTTCTTCATCTACACCCAGGCGAGCGGCCTCATCATGCTGGTGGCCATCCTGGGCCTGGTGCTGACCCATCACGCCAGCACAGGTGTCTTCACCTTCAACTACCTCGACCTGCTCAACACTCCGATGAGCAAGGGCGTACAGTGGCTGCTGATGCTGGGCTTCTTCATCGCCTTCGCGGTCAAGATGCCGCTGGTGCCGCTCCATGGCTGGTTGCCTGACGCCCACAGCCAGGCGCCGACCGCGGGCTCGGTGGACTTGGCGGGCATCCTGCTCAAGACCGCCGCCTACGGCCTGCTGCGCTTCACCCTGCCGCTCTTTCCGGAAGCCTCCGCCGAGTTCGCCCCCTACGCCATGCTCCTTGGCCTGTTCGGCATCGTCTACGGCGCCCTGCTGGCCTTCGCCCAGACCGACATCAAGCGTCTGGTGGCCTACACCAGCATCTCCCATATGGGCTTCGTGATGATCGCCATCTATTCGGGCAGTGAGCTGGCCCTGCAGGGGGCCGTGGTGCAGATGATCGCCCACGGCCTCTCCGCCGCCGGTCTCTTCATCCTGTGTGGTCAACTCTACGAGCGGCTGCACACCCGGGATCTGCGCCTGATGGGCGGCCTCTGGGGTCGGCTGCGCTACCTGCCCGGCGTCATGCTGTTCTTCTCGGTGGCCTCCCTTGGCATGCCGGGTACCGGCAACTTCGTCGGCGAGTTCCTGATCCTCATCGGCAGCTTCCAGGTAGCCCCCATCATCACCATCATCGCCACCTTCGGCCTGGTGCTGGCCTCGGTCTACTCCCTCATCATGCTGCAGCGCGCCTGCTTCGGTGCCCCCAAGGACGAGAGCGTCCTCAAGGGCCTGGACAGACGGGAGCTGGCCATGATGCTGACCATAGCCGGCCTGCTGGTGCTGCTCGGTCTCTACCCGCAACCCGTGCTCGACACCGCCAGCAGCAGCCTACTGAGCGTGCTGCACTGGTACGCGCTGCCAGCCACAGGAGCACTGCAATGATGCCCTCTCCTTCTCTCTCCCTTTCCTTGTCCACACCGGGAGCCTTGTCATGACGTTTACCGCCGCCCAACTATTGGCCCTGCTGCCCCTGTTGCTGACCACGGGGGCCATGGTCGCCCTGATGCTCGCCATCGCCTGGAAGCGCTGCGATGACACCGCCTTCGTGGTGACCATCACAGGTCTCAACCTGGCGCTCTTCTCCCTGCCCATCGTCATGGCCCAGGGAGATCAGGGGGTCACTCCCCTGCTGCAAGTGGACAGCTACGCGGTCTTCTACATGGGGCTGGTGCTCATCGGAGCCCTGGCCACCTGTACCTTCGGTCGCTCCTGGCTCAAGGGCTACCCGGACAACCGGGAAGAGTTCTACCTGCTGCTGCTCATCGCCACCGCAGGCGGCCTGGTGCTGGCGGGTTCCCGTCACCTCGCGTCGCTGTTCATCGGCATCGAGATGCTGACCCTCCCCATGTTCGGTCTGGTGGGCTATGCCTACCGCGAGCGCCACTCCCTGGAGGCCAGCATCAAGTACATGGTGCTCTCCGCCGCCGCCACCGCCTTCCTGCTGTTTGGCATG
Source organism: Aeromonas sp. sif0611 (assembly GCF_019218845.1). NCBI lineage: Bacteria > Pseudomonadati > Pseudomonadota > Gammaproteobacteria > Aeromonadales > Aeromonadaceae > Aeromonas > Aeromonas sp. sif0611. The sequence continues at coordinate 255,665 of NZ_JAHUWU010000004.1, forward strand.
GCGCTGCTCTATGCCCAGGCGGGCAGCCTGAGCTTCAGCGATCTCGGCCTGACCCTGGCCCAGAGCCCGGCTCACCACCCGCTGCTGATGGGGGGCTTCGGCCTGATGCTGGTGGGCTTTGCCTTCAAGTTGTCGCTCGCCCCCTTCCACCTCTGGACCCCGGATGTCTATGAGGGCGCCCCGGCGCCTGTGGCCACCTTCCTCGCCACCGTGAGCAAGATAGCCGTGTTCTGCGTGCTGCTGCGCTTCTACCTGGCGGTACCGGCCACCTCGGATCCCATGATCCACTGGCTGCTGGCAGCCATGGCAGTCATCTCCATCGTGGTCGGCAACCTCCTGGCGCTGATCCAGACCAACATCAAGCGGATGATGGGTTACTCCTCCATCTCCCACTTCGGCTATCTGCTAGCGGTGATAGTGGCGAGCCGCCTCGGCCAGATGCCGGTGGAAGCGGCCGGTGTCTACCTGCTGATGTACCTCTTCACCAGCCTGGGGGCCTTCGGCGTCATCAGCATGATGTCGAGCCCCTATCGTGGCAAGGATGCGGACTCTCTGCACAGCTATCGTGGCCTGTTCTGGAAGCGCCCTTACCTGACCGCCGTCATGACGGTGATGATGCTCTCCTTGGCGGGCATTCCCATGACGCTCGGCTTCATCGGCAAGTTCTACCTCATCGGGGTGACGGTCGATGCCAAGCTGTGGTGGCTCTCCGGCGCCATCGTGCTCGGCAGTGCCCTGGGTCTCTACTACTACCTGCGCGTCATGGTCACCCTCTACCTTCGCGAACCCGGCATGCAGCTGCGCGATGCCAGGGCCGACTGGGCCTTCTCCTCCGGCGGGCTGGTGGTGCTGCTCTCCGCCATCCTGGTGGTGGCGCTCGGCATCTATCCCCAGCCGGTCATCAGCCTGGTGCAGGGCTTCCAGCACGTGGTGCTGCGCTAGCCTCAAGTACAGCCCACACAACAAAACCGGCCCCCGTGGCCGGTTTTTTTATCTCCCCAAACTGCCGGGCCCCGGGGTCAAGCTCGCCGTGCCAATGCCCTCCCCCCATTCGCCCTCTCACCTCAACGATCATCTTTGCTCTCCCCTCCCTCAGTCACCATTCACCAGCCATCACCCCAAGGGGCGCAGAGCGTCTCACGCGCCCATAAAAAAACCGGCCACGGGGCCGGTTTTTGATTTCTAACATGTCAGCGCGAGATTAACCCAGACGCACGCGAGCGTTTCTGAACATCCGCATCCAGGCGCCATCTTCGCCCCAGTTGTCCGGGTGCCAGGAGTTCGCCACGGTGCGGAACACCCGCTCCGGGTGCGGCATCATGATGGTGGCGCGGCCGTCCGTGGTGGTGACCGCAGTGATGCCCGCCGGAGCCCCGTTCGGGTTGGCCGGGTACTGCTCGGTGACCTTGCCGTGGTTGTCCACGAAGCGCAGTCCCACCAGGCCGCTCTGTTGCAGCGCGGCAAGGTGAGCGGCGTCGCGCACCTCCACCCGTCCTTCCCCGTGGGAGACGGCGATGGGCATCACGGAGCCCGCCATGCCGGCGAAGAAGGCAGACGGGGAGTCCTGCACTTCCACCAGGCTGAAGCGGGCCTCGAAACGCTCGGATCGGTTGCGCACGAAGCGCGGCCAGAGATCGGCCCCCGGGATGAGGTCACGCAGGTTGGACATCATCTGGCAACCGTTGCACACACCCAGCGACAAGGTATCGCCACGCTCGAAGAAGCGCTGGAACTGCTCGCGGGCATTGTCGTTGAACAGGATGGACTTGGCCCAGCCTTCCCCCGCCCCCAGCACGTCGCCGTAGGAGAAACCGCCACAGGCCACCAGGGTCTGGAACTCTTCCAGCTTGATGCGACCGGACAGGATGTCACTCATATGCACATCCACCGCCGCGAACCCGGCACGATCGAACGCCGCGGCCATCTCCACGTGGGAGTTGACCCCCTGCTCGCGCAGTACCGCCAGACGGGGGGAGACCCCACGGGCGATATAGGGGGCGGCCACGTCCTCGGACGGGTTGTAGGTCAGCCTGGCCTGCAGACCCGGATCGGTGGCGTCCTGACGGGCGGCGTGTTCCTGATCCGCGCACTCCGGGTTGTCCCGCAGGCGCTGCATCTGCCAGCTGGTCTCGCCCCAGAGGGTGCGCAGGGCGGTGCGGCTGGCGCGGTACACTTCGGTGCCGGCGCGCTGGAACAGGATGAGGTCGTCTTCACGTACCGTGCCCAGCACGTGGGAGCAGGCCGCCAGACCGTGCCCGGCCAACAGGGTCAGCACGGCTTCCTTGTCGTCGCGGCGCACCTGGATGACGGCACCCAGCTCCTCGTTGAACAGGGCCGGCAGCAGGTCGCCGCCCACACGATCGAGTTGGATGTCGAGGCCGCAGTGACCGGCGAAGGCCATCTCGGTCAGGGTGACGAAGAGGCCGCCGTCGGAGCGGTCGTGGTAGGCAATCAGCTTGCGATCTGCCACCAGCGCCTGGATGGCGTTGAAGAAGCCCTTGAGCTGGACCGGGTTGTCCAGATCCGGGGCACTCTGCCCAAGCTGGCGATAGACCTGGGCCAGGGCGGAGGCGCCGAGACGCTGCTTGCCGTTGCCAAGGTCAATCAGGATAAGATCGGTTTCTCCAAGATCGGTGCGCAGTTGCGGGGTGACGGTATTGCGCACGTCCTCGACCCGGGCAAACGCCGAGATGAGCAGGGAGAGCGGCGAGGTGACGCTGCGCTCCTCCCCGTCCTGCTGCCAGCGGGTTTTCATGGACATGGAGTCCTTGCCCACCGGAATGGTGATACCAAGGGCCGGGCAGAGCTCCTCGCCCACCGCTTTTACGGCTTCGTAGAGGCCGGCATCTTCCCCCGGGTGACCGGCAGCGGACATCCAGTTGGCGGAGAGCTTGACCCGCTTGAGGGAACCGATGTGGGCCGGTGCCAGGTTGGTCAGGGCCTCAGCCACCGCCATACGGGCCGATGCAGCATGAGACAGCAGTGCCACCGGGGTACGCTCCCCCATGGACATGGCTTCGCCGTGATAGCTGTCGTAGGTCGCTGCGGTGACGGCGCAATCGGCCACCGGGATCTGCCAGGGACCGACCATCTGGTCACGGTTGACTAGACCGGTCACGCTGCGATCGCCGATGGTGATGAGGAAGGACTTTTCCGCCACGGTCGGCAGGCGCAGTACCCGCTCGGCCGCCTCGTTCAGGGTGATGCCATCCAGTTGCAGCGCCTTGCCCTGGGCGGGCAGTGTCACCACGTCGCGGTGCATCTTGGGCGCCTTGCCGAGCAGCACGTCCAGCGGCAAATCGATGGGCTGGTTGTCAAAGTGGCTGTCAGAGAGAGTCAGATGCTTCTCTTCGGTGGCGGTGCCGATCACGGCATAAGGAGCGCGCTCGCGCTCGCACAGAGCCTTGAACAGCGGCAGCTTGTCCTGGGCGACCGCCAGCACGTAGCGCTCCTGGGACTCGTTGCACCAGATCTCCAGCGGGCTCATGCCCGGCTCGTCGCTGGCGATGGCTCGCAGGTCGAAGCGGCCGCCCCGATCGCCGTCGTTCACCAGCTCCGGCATGGCGTTGGAGAGGCCACCGGCCCCCACGTCGTGGATAAAGACGATGGGATTGTCATCGCCGAGCTGCCAGCAGCGATCGATCACCTCCTGGCAACGGCGCTCCATCTCGGGGTTGTCCCGCTGCACCGAGGCGAAATCGAGGTCTTCGGCAGACTGACCAGAGGCCATGGAGGAGGCTGCGCCGCCCCCCAGGCCGATGTTCATGGCCGGACCGCCCAGCACGATGAGGGCGGCCCCTACCGGGATCTCTCCCTTCTGGACATGTTCGCTGCGGATGTTGCCGATGCCGCCCGCCAGCATGATGGGCTTGTGGTAGCCACGCACCTCGACGCCGTTGTGGCTCGGCACCTGCTCTTCGAAGGTACGGAAGTAGCCGAGGATGGCGGGACGGCCGAACTCGTTGTTGAACGCGGCGCCACCAAGGGGCCCCTCCTGCATGATGTCAAAGGCGCTGACGATGCGGCTCGGCTTGCCGAAATCCTGCTCCCAGGGCTGCTCGAAACCGGGGATGCGCAGGTTGGAGACGGAGAAGCCCACCAGGCCCGCCTTGGGCTTGGCGCCACGGCCTGTCGCACCCTCGTCGCGGATCTCGCCGCCGGAGCCGGTGGCCGCCCCCGGGAAGGGGGAGATGGCAGTCGGGTGGTTGTGGGTCTCCACCTTCATCAGGATGTCGACGCGCTCCTGGTGATACTGGTACTCACCGCTGGCGGGGCTCGGGAAGAAACGGCCACCCTGGCTGCCCTCCATCACGGCGGCGTTGTCTTTATAGGCAGACAGGACATGATCTGGCGTCTGCTCGAAGGTGTTCTTGATCATCTTGAACAGCGACTTGGGCTGCGCCTCGCCGTCTATGGTCCAGTCGGCGTTGAAGATCTTGTGACGGCAGTGCTCGGAGTTCGCCTGGGCAAACATGTAGAGCTCGATGTCGTTGGGGTTGCGACCCAGGCGGGTGAAGTTCTCCACCAGGTAGTCGATTTCGTCGTCGGCCAGGGCCAGGCCCAGTTCGACGTTGGCCGAGGCCAGGGCGGCGCGGCCACCACCCAGCACGTCCACCTGGGTGAAGGGGCGCGGTTCGTGATGGGCAAACAGGGCGGCGGCCTGGCTCGGCTCATCGAACACCGTCTCCATCATGCGATCGTGCAGCAGGGCCGCGACCTCGCCACGCTGGGCTGCGGTCAGCTCACCCTTGGCCTGCACGTAATAGGCAATGCCGCGCTCCAGCCGCTTGACCTGGTGCAGGCCGCAGTTGTGGGCGATGTCGGTTGCTTTGGAAGACCAGGGGGAGATAGTGCCGGGGCGGGGGGTAACGAGAAACAGCTGACCGCTGGGGGTGTGTTCCGGAATGGTCGGGCCGTAGCGCAGAAGCTGGCCCAAGGTCGCTCGCTCAGGGGGCGACAGCGGGCTCGAAAGCTCGGCAAAGTGCACATATTCGGCATAGACGTCTGCTATCTCTACTCCTCTCTGTGCGCAGCTCTGCAGCAGCTTGTGGACACGAAACTCAGACAGTGCTGGGGCACCACGCAAGATTTCCATATACCTTTCTCACCAAGTTTTAGAGTGTGGGGGGATTTGAGACGCGCGTATTATAGGGATCAGGCCCATCGCGAACAAACGTTTTTCTCATCTCCCACGATGTGACTCCCTCCACCGTCTCTGGTATAAAGGTGCCTCTTTTTTGACAAATGCCGATTTTTTCAACAAGGGTACTCACCTACTTGCGCTGCATTTTTCGACTGTTTATCGGGATGTTGCTGACGCTGGCCCTGGCCGGCTGTGACTTCTATTCCCCCTCCAGCCAGCTGGAGCAGATCCGCCAACGGGGCGAGATCCGTGTTGGCACCCTCTATGGTCCCACCTCCTATTACCAGCGCGACGACACCGCCCAGGGGTTCGATTACGAGCTGGCGCAGCACTATGCCGACTGGCTGGGGGTCAAGCTGACCATAGTCCCGGCCTACTCCACCGCCGAGCTGGTCGAGCAACTGCAAAAGGGCAAGCTGGATCTCGCCGCCGCCGCCATCGTCGTGACTCCGGAGCGACGCAAGCTGTTTCGCTTCGGCCCGGGCTTCTACCAGGTATCCCCCAAGCTGGTCTATCGCAACGGCTCCCCCAGGCCCAAGGATCTCGGCGACATCAAGGGCACCATAGTGGTGCCTGCCGGCTCCACCGGTGAGGACCTGATGAAGGAGATGGCCAGCCAGTACCCCAATCTGAACTGGCGCATCAACCGCGATGCCGACGTGGAGGAGCTGCTCAAACAGGTCGCCGACGGCGAGGTCGACTACACAGTGGTGCAGGACACCGTACTGGCCCGCACCCAGCGTTACTACCCCGAACTCACCGAGGGGCTGACCCTCGCCAGCAAGCAGACCGTGGCCTGGGCCATGACCAAGCTGCCCGATGACAGCCTCTATGCCAGCATCATCGACTTCTTCGGTCAGCGCTTCATGGATGGCTCCATCGCCAAGCTCGACGAGAAGTACTTTGGCCACGTGCAGAACTTCGATTTCGTCGACACCCGCACCTTCCTGCAGCGGGCCAAGAGCCTGCTGCCCAAGTACCAGGATCTGTTCCAGACTCACGCCAAGGAGATCGACTGGCGCCTGCTGGCCGCCATCAGCTATCAGGAGTCCCACTGGGATCCTCAGGCACGCTCCTACACCGGGGTGCGCGGCATGATGATGCTCACCGGCCCTACCGCCAAGGCGATGGGGGTGAATGACAGGCTGCACCCGGAGGAGAGCATCAAGGGGGGCGCCCGCTACCTGCAGGAGATGATGGAGAAGGTGCCCGACTCGGTACCGGCCGACGAGAAGGTGTGGTTTGCCCTCACCGCCTACAACATCGGCTATGGCCACATGATGGATGCCCGTCGCCTGACCAAGGAGCTCGGCAAGAACCCTGATGCCTGGGGGGACGTGAAAGAGGTGCTGCCCCTGCTGCAGCAGTCACGCTGGCATCGCAAGGTACGCTATGGCTATGCCCGGGGTGGCGAGGCGCGCAACTATGTCAACAACGTGCGCCAGTACTACCAGAGCCTGCTGTGGCTCGACAACGAGCAACAGAAGGCTCATCGCCGCGAAACCCTGGACGAGGACGACGGCAGCGAGCCGGCCGCCCCGGCAGAGCGCCCCGCCATCATCGCCGAAGTGGTCAAGCAGATCATCACCCACTGAGCCCTGCCGGGTGTGTCGTCTGGGGAAATTCTCTGTTACCATCCTCCCAGACCCAAGCCTGTCTGAGAGAGGCTTGTTGCAATATATTCATCAACTTGCGATACCGATGGCCCCCTATGTCAGGGCTGTCAGCGTCGCCGGGATGACCAGGGAGGAAAACCAGATGCGAACACGCAGAAGAGCCACGTTGACCAGAAAGACCAGATGCGCCTGGAGCCCCAGACGCAAGCTGAAACTGGCCGACATGAAACGCAAGATATGGCACCGAAACCGCTCCTACACCTTGCTGATTGCGGAGCACACAGCATAAACCCGGCCAAGGCCGGGTTTTTTAGTGCCTTTTTATGCCTCGACCGGCGTCAGCTCAAACTGGACAGTACGTTTGGAGATGAGGCTGTTGCAGTGGTGGCAGAAGTAATCCACGGCGCCACATGCCCTGAGCCGTTCAAGCTCATGCTGGCAGGTAGGGCACAGCGCCCGGATCCGATAGTTGGCATGGCACTGGCCGCAGCTCGCCTCCGCACTGCGGCTGTCCAGCTCGGCGTGGCAGGCCGGGCATGTCAAGAGACTCATGGTCATCTCCTCTCAGGCATGAGCGCTGGGCTCACCTCTCATCTTGCAGATAAAAAAACGGCTGCCACCGGGGCAGCCGTCAGGGCTTATTTCTTGCTCTTGTTCTTCGCCTTGAGCAGGCGATCCCGTTGCCGCTCCTGGCTCAGAGTCAGGGTGTTCTTCTTGCCCTCGAACGGGTTGACCGATTCCTGGAACTCGACCCTGATCGGGGTCCCCATGATCTTCAGGGACTTGCGGAAGTAGTTGATGAGATACCGCTTGTAGGAGTCCGGCAGGTCGTTCAGCTGGTTGCCGTGGATCACGATGCGCGGCGGGTTGTAGCCACCGGCGTGGGCATACTTGAGCTTGACGCGGCGACCATTCACCATCGGCGGCTGGTGGTCTTCCTGCGCCATCTGCATGATGCGGGTCAGCATGGCGGTGCTGGTACGACGGGTGGCGGACTGGTAAGCCTCATTGATGGACTCGAACAGATGGCCGACACCGCTACCGTGCAGGGCGGAGATGAAGTGGACGCGGGCGAAATCGATGAAGCCCAGACGACGGTCCAGCTCGTTCTTGACGTCCTCTTTCACCTTCTGATCCAGACCGTCCCACTTGTTCACCACCAGCACCACGGAGCGGCCGCTGTGGAGGACGAAGCCAAGGATGCTCAAGTCCTGATCCGTGATGGTCTCGCGCGCGTCGATCACCAGCAGGCAGACGTTGGCATCTTCAATCGCCTTGAGCGTCTTGATGACGGAGAACTTCTCCACCGTCTCGTGCACCTTGCCGCGACGGCGCACGCCGGCGGTGTCGATGACCACGTACTTCTGTTCGTCACGCTCCATGGGGATGTAGACGGAGTCGCGGGTGGTACCCGGCATGTCATAGACGATGACCCGGTCTTCACCCAGCATGCGGTTGGTCAGGGTCGACTTGCCGACGTTGGGGCGACCGACGATGGCGAACTTGATGGGCAGGTCGGCAAACGGGGTCTCCTTGGTGTCTTCCCGGGTGTCGAGATCACCGGCGGCCACCATGCGCAGCAGGGCTTCTTCGTCGAAGTCCTCCTCTTCCTGCGTCTCTTCTTCGGCGGCCTCGACCAGGGTCTCAAGGTGGGGAGCCAGCGCCAGCTCCAGCAGGCTCAACACGCCACGGCCATGGGCGGCGGCGATCTGGTAGACCTCCCCCAGCGCCAGACCGTAGAACTCGGAGACCGCGGAGTCACCGTCGATGCCATCGGTCTTGTTGGCGACCAAGAACACCTTCTTGTGGGTCTTGCGCAGGTGCTCGGCGATGGCCTGATCCGCTGCGGTCAAACCGGCACGGGCATCCACCATGAACAGCACCACATCAGCTTCCTCGATGGCCAACAGGGACTGCTCGGCCATCTTCAGCTCGATCCCCTCCTCGGTGCCATCGATACCGCCGGTATCGACCACGATAAATTCCAGCTCGCCCAACTTCGCCTGGCCGTATTTACGATCCCGGGTCAGGCCGGGGAAATCGGCAACCAAGGCATCCCGGGTACGGGTCAGGCGGTTAAACAGGGTGGATTTCCCCACGTTGGGGCGGCCCACCAGGGCTACTACAGGAGTCATAAAAGCCTCATTCTCAAGACGACAAAGGCTCCGGGTCCGAAGACCAGGAGCCGGATATTCAGATTGACGGGCGATCAGGGACGCTTGATTGCGTACAACTTGCCGCCACGGCTCTGCACATACAGGGTGTCACCGTCCACCAGGGGCGCGGCATAGAGACCACTGCTGTCGAGCTGCTGCATGGCCTTGATGGACCCGTCGGTACGATCCAGCCAATACAGGTAGCCTTCCACATCGCCGACCACCACATAGTCACCCAGGACGACGGGGGCGGTCACGGTGCGGTTTTCCAGCTGGGTGTTGGACCACAGCTCGAGTCCATTGCGACGATCGACCGCAAACAGGTGGCTGCGGTTGTCGGTCAGCACGATGGCATTGCCGGTCACCGCCATGTCGCGGTAGCCGGAATACTTGCGCTTCCACACCTCGTCACCGGTCATCAGCTTGCGGGCCATCAGCTGGCCATTGTAGGCGATGGCGTAGAGCTCATCACCGGCAATCAGCGGGCTGGCGTCCACGTCGACCATGCGGTCCAGCTCGGTGGCGCCGCGCGGGTCAGCCACCTTGGACTGGCGCACCGGCTGGCCGTTGCTCAGCAGGGCGATGCCCACCTTGCCATCGGCACGGCCATAAAGCACGGCGCCGTTGGTGATGACCGGGGTCCCGGCACTGCGCAGGGTCAGGGGCGGCTGCTCTTCGGACAGGGTCCACTGCAACTTGCCCTCATCGGTGTCGAGCGCCACCAGACGACCCGAGGTGGTCAGCACCACCACGCGACCATCTTCGACGGCGGGGCTCGCCACCACTTCACCGGGGACAGTGGTCTGCCACAGCACTTCCCCGTTCGCTTCGTTCAGGGCGTAGACCACCCCGTTCTCGGAGCCGAGGAACAACTTGCCATAGCGGGAGACCAGACCGCCGGAGAGACGGGCGCTGCGTTTGTCGGCGTTGATGGGCAGGTCCGCCAGATCCACGCTCCACAGGGTCTCGCCACTGTTGCGATCGAAGGCGGTCACGTCGCCATCACGGGCGGCGGCATAGATGTGATCCTCTTCCACCACGGGTTGCAACTGGGAGTAGAAATCACCGATGCCATCGCCGACAGAGGAAGACCAGGCCGTGTCGGCCGTGAAGGCGGACTCGACCACGGGCAGGGGCGCCATCGGGGTCAGGTCTTCCTCGGAACTGAACAGGGAGCAGCCCTGCAGGGCCAGGGAAACTGCCACCCCCAGCGCCATTTTCTTGTACAGATTACGCATCCGGAGCCTCACCCGCGGTCATCGCTGGCAGCGCCAGATCGTCCATCTTCAGCTTGAGCTCGGCGCTGCTCTGCAGGCCGCCGGCATCGGCCGCCACCTGATAGGCATCGCGCGCCTCTTCGGGTTTTCCCTGACCCAGCAGCACGTCACCACGCACTTCCGCTACCTGGGCCTTGAAGGCATCGTTGTTGATCTTGCCAAGCTGGGCCAGAGCCTCGTCAGCCTTGCCCTGATCCTTGAGCACCCGTGCCAGGCGCAGAGCGGCAATGGGCTTGATGCTCTCATCACCGTTCGCGGCCACCTGGGTCAGCTGCTCGGCAGCCAGATCCAGCTTGCCCGCCTTGACCGCAGCCGCGGCCAGTTGCAGGGCAGCCAGCTCCGCATAGGCGTCGCCCTGATGGGCGCTGATGAAGCTCTTGGCCTGCTCAAGGGCAGCATCGTCACCCTTGGCGAGCTGGGCTGTCATGACGTTGTAAGCCTGGGAGGCGGCTTCCTGGTTGGTCTGCTGCAGCTCGTTGTAGTAACGCCAGCCAAAGAGGCCGACCAGACCGATCACGGTCCCCGCGAGTACCGAGGTGCCGTTCTCTTTCCACCAGCTCTTGATGACCTCAACCTGTTGTTCTTCAGTGGTATACACTTCCACAGCTTACTCTCCTTTAGCTGCCAGCAGGGCGATGGCGGCATCGACCGAGACGGTCTGTTGCTCGGCCTGGCCACGCAGATATTTGATGGTGATCTCCCCGCTTTGCACCTCGGTCTCGCCGAGGATCAGGGCAATGGCCGCGCCGCTCTTGTCGGCACGCTTGAGTTGTTTCTTGAAGTTGCCGCCACCGCAGTGGCTCATCAGACGCAAGTCCGGCAGGGCATCGCGCAGCCGCTCGGCAAGCTGGAAACCAGCCTGTTCCGTCCCCTCGCCCACCATGGCCAGATAGACATCCACCGCCGGGCGGATATCGGCGTTGAGTTCGAGAGTTTCGAGCATCAGCACCAGACGCTCCATGCCCATGGCAAAGCCCACGGCCGGGGTCGCCTGACCGCCGAGCTGCTCCACCAGGCCGTCGTAACGACCACCGGCACAGACGGTGCCCTGGGCACCCAAGCTGTTGGTCACCCACTCGAACACGGTGAGGTTGTAGTAGTCGAGGCCGCGCACCAGACGCTCATTCACCTCGTATTGGATACCGGCGGACTCGAGCAAGCGCTTGAGCCCCTCGAAGTGGGCCAGGCTCTCTTCGCCCAGGTGATCGAACAGACGGGGCGCACCCACCAGGATGGCCTGCACTTTTTCGTCCTTGGAGTCGAGCACCCGCAGCGGGTTGCTGTACATGCGGCGCTGGCTCTCTTCGTCCAGCTCGCTCTTGTACTGCTCCAGGTAGGCGACCAGGGCATCGCGGTAGGCGGCGCGCTCTTCACTCTGACCGAGCGTGTTGAGCTGCAGGGTGACATGATCGCTGATGCCGAACAGGCGCCACAGACGGTGCGTCAGCATGATCAGCTCGGCATCGATGTCCGGCCCGTTGATACCAAACAGCTCGACTCCGAACTGGTGGAACTGGCGATAACGGCCCTTCTGGGGACGCTCGTGACGGAACATGGGGCCCATGTACCACATCCGGCGTTCCTGGTTGTAGAGCAGGCCGTGCTCGATACCGGCACGCACGCAGCTGGCTGTCCCTTCCGGGCGCAGGCTCAGGCTGTCGCCGTTACGGTCTTCAAAGGTGTACATCTCTTTTTCGACCACGTCGGTCACTTCACCGATGGCACGCTTGAACAGATGGGTCTGCTCGACGATGGGCATGCGCACTTCGCTGTAGCCGTAGCTGGCGACGACCTGGCGCAGGATCTGTTCCACTTTCTGCCATACCGGGCTCTGCTCCGGCAGGCAATCATTCATACCGCGAATAGCTTGGATCTGTTTTGCCACGTTGATACTCGAGAAAAAGAGGTAAAATTTGGCCGCATTATAGGGATTTTCGGCCCCGAGGTAAAATCAGGGTGCCCGGATGCGGGATGTAAAATCAACAACCTAAAGCCGGGGCCACCCCAGGTGGCCCCTTCATGGTTCAACCTTTGTCCACCTGGATCTGGTTGGCGGGATCCAGCATGGCCGCCCGGGCGCGGATGCGGCGCTCCAGCACGGGGATGAGATCCTTGTTGTCGAGCCTGTCGACCCGCTGGCCCCCTTCATAGAAGGCACTCTTGTTGGCAGCACCGGCAAGGCCGAGATCCGAGACCAGGGCCTCGCCCGGACCGTTGACCACGCAGCCGATGATGGAGACGTCCATCGGGGTGATGATGTCCTCGAGCCGCTCTTCCAGGGCGTTCACCGTCCCTATCACATCGAACTCCTGACGGGAGCAGGAGGGACAGGCGATGAAGTTGATGCCGCGGGAGCGGATGCGCAGGGACTTGAGAATGTCGAAGCCCACCTTCACCTCTTCCACCGGATCGGCGGCCAGGGAGATGCGGATGGTGTCGCCTATACCATCGGCCAGCAGCATGCCGAGCCCGATGGCGGATTTCACCGCGCCAGCACGGAATCCGCCCGCCTCGGTGATCCCCAGGTGCAGCGGCTGGTCGATCTGCTTGGCCAGCAGGCGATAGGCACCGACCGCCAGGAAGACGTCGGAGGCCTTGACGCTCACCTTGAAGTTCTCAAAGTTGAGGCGATCCAGGTAATCCACGTGGCGCATGGCCGACTCGAGCAGGGCTTCCGGGGTCGGTTCACCATACTTTTCCTGGATGTCACGCTCCAGAGAGCCGCCGTTGACGCCGATGCGGATCGGAATGTTGTAATGACGGGCACAGTCGACCACGGCGCGCACCCGCTCTTCGTTGCCGATGTTGCCCGGATTGATGCGCAGGCAATCGGCACCGTACTCGGCCACTTTCAGGGCGATGCGGTAGTCGAAGTGGATGTCGGCGACGATGGGAATGCGGGTCTGCTGCTTGATGAGCCGGAAGGCTTCCGCCGCTTCCATGGTGGGCACCGAGACCCGGACTATGTCAGCACCGACCCGCTCGATCCGCTGGATCTGCTCGACGGTGGCGGCAACATCGGTAGTCTTGGTGTTGGTCATGGTTTGCACCGTGATGGGGGCATTGCCCCCAACCGGCACGTTGCCGACCATGATCTGCCTGGATTGACGACGAATAATGGGGGATTCGTGAGCGGACATGGCGGACAGATTACTCCTGCGGCAGTGAGAAGCGAGCAGTCCGGCCGTTGTTGTAACGGCTCATGTCAAAGGACTTGCCCTGGTATTCGAGATTGACCGCCATGGGCGCGCCAATGATGAATCTGAGTGGCTCGGGTCCTTCCAGCACAAGCTCGTCGTTCGCCTTCTTCAGACCACTGAACAGGGTCTTGCCGTTGGCATCCTTGACATCCAGCCAGCAGTCGGCGGTGAAGCTCATCTTGAGCTGGGGCGCCTTGCCAGGTTCGGTGGCGATCGTCTCTGCCGGCGCCAGGGTCGCCTCTGCGGCCGAGGCCTCGGTAGACAGGGCGGCGCTGGTCGCGGCAACGACATCCGGTGCTGTGGCGGCGGCGTCACTCACCGCAGGCTCAGTCGCCACGGCATCGGAGGCCACGGGCAACACGGGGTCGGCCACGTCCACCGTAGGCGTCACGTTGGCGACCGACGCGGTCTGGTCCGTGCCCATCTCGCTCGCCGCAAGGGCTTCATCCCCGGCGGAGCGACGTGCTGTACTCTGCCACCACCAAGCGATGGAGAGCGCAATCAGTACCAGGATCACCAGCCAGGTCACCACCTTGAGCCGACTGTCGTTGGCTTGCTGGCGGGAGCGGCGGGAGAAGCTCTGCATGTCGATGTTATCGGGCGGCGTCAGCCCCAGCTTGTCGTAGGCCGCGAGTATGGTTTCCTCGGGAATGCCGACCAGCTTGGCATAGGTACGCAGATAGCCCCGAATGAAGGTATGGGACGTGTGCTTGTCGTAGGTATCCGATTCGATAGCGGCGATCAGGGTCAGACGAAGGTGAATGCGGGACGCAACCTGCTCTCGTGTCCAGCCGAGCTGTTCACGGGCGTTGCGCAGCAGCTGGCCTGGGCCAACTGCCTGGGAGTCGTCTTGGAAATCGTGTGGCTGTTCAGTAGTCATTGGCTAAGTAACGCTTGGCTTGTTGCGAAGTGGGATATTGCCTTACCAGCTCAGTCCCGAATTGGTGAAGTAATGCCGGTTTGTCCATGGCCTGGGCAAGCCTCAGCCGGAGCCAGAGGCTCTCCTCGTTCTCGTCTGCCACGTCGGCGAAACGCACGAGGTAAGACTGCACATCAGGCAGCTTGCCATCTTTCATGGAAAGCTCGGCCATGTCCAGCAATAACCTTGGATTGCGGGGATTATACCCCAAGGCCAGACGATAGTACTCGTTGGCCTTGTCATTTCTGTGATTTTGCATCGAGCAGAGCGCCGCATTCTCGTAGGTATCGGCGATCTTGATGTAATCCGGCTGGCTGACCGCCTGCAGGAATGCCTTCTCCGCCTCGTCGAAGCGCCCACGGTTGCACAGGAAGGCACCGTAGTTGTTCATCGCGTCAGCGTTGGTCGGATCCATGGCAAGTGCCTTCTTGTAATTCTCTTCGGCCGCCTTGAAATCGGATACCTGCTGGTAGAAATAGGCGAAGCCGATATACACCTGAGGATTGCTGGGGTCGTACTGGAGGGCCCGATCGAGGTTGAACTTGGCCTGTTCGGCATTGCCCTGACGCAGATATTGAATACCCAGATCGAGGCGGGTCTGGGCAGCCGCCTTGAAGTCGGGACCCACTTCACGCTGGGTAGAATTCTGGCCAGCGTAAGTGGTCTCGGTGACACAGCCAGGCAGCGCGCAGAGCGCTGCCACTACGATCAATGTACGGATATCCATTTCCTGTCTATACAATGGCTTAGCGAGTTAAACCATTTTGACGGAAATCCCATCCTGTTGCATCCGATTTTTCATGGTGCGCTTGGTGCGGTCGATCACCTCCCCCACCAGCTGGCCACAGGCCGCATCGATGTCATCCCCGCGGGTCTTGCGGACGATGACGGTCATACCGTATTCCATCAGCACCTTGGAGAAGCGGTCGATGCGACTGTTGCTCGGCTTGCCAAACGGATTGCCCGGGAAGGGGTTGAACGGGATCAGGTTGACCTTGCAAGGGGTATCTTTGAGTACCTGCGCCAGCTCGTGGGCATGCTGCATGTCGTCATTGATATGATCGAGCAGCACATATTCCACCGTCACCCGGCCGCCATTGGCGTTGGATTTGGCCAGATAGCGGCGCACCCCCGCGAGGAAGGCCTCGATGTTGTACTTGTCGTTGATCGGCATGATCTCGGAGCGCAGCTTGTCATTCGGCGCATGCAGGGAGATGGCCAGGGCCACGTCGATCTGGTCGCCCAGCATGTCCAGTGCCGGCACCACGCCGGAGGTGGAGAGAGTGACGCGGCGCTTGGAGATACCAAAACCAAAGTCATCCATCATCAGGCTCATGGCCGGCACCACGTTGGCGAGATTCAGCAGCGGCTCGCCCATGCCCATCATAACCACGTTGGTGATGGGGCGCTTGCCGCCCACCACTTTGGCGGCACGCCAGACCTGGCCGATGATCTCGGAGACCTTCAGGTTGCGGTTGAAACCTTGCTGGGCGGTGGAGCAGAAGGTGCACGCCAGGGCGCAGCCGACCTGGGAGGAGACGCAGAGGGTCGCCCGATCCGCCTCCGGGATGTAGACGGTCTCGACTTCCTGATCCCCGACCTGCAGGGCCCACTTGATGGTGCCATCTGCGGAGCGTTGTTCACGGCTGATCTCGGGGGCTCGGATCTCGGCAATGGCCTTGAGACGCTCACGCAACGCCTTGTTGACGTTGCTCATCTGATCGAAGTCATCACAACCGGAGTGGTAGATCCACTTCATTATCTGATCTGCCCGGAACGGCTTCTCGCCCAGCTCGACGAAGAAGGCACGCATGGCATCCCGATCGAGATCCAGCAGGTTGGTTTTTGTTTCGCTCATCAAGGGCCTCAGCTCACACACTTCATAAATTATCGGCTGACCTACGTCAGGGGGCGGCATTGTACAAATAATGGGTCTGCCTTTCCACCTGGAGAATAAGAGGATATTGACCGAATGACCAAAAAACAAAAGGGAGCCGAGGCTCCCTTGATGATCTTCTGACGAAAATCAGCCGCGTGGGCAGATCTCGGCGTCGGAGAAGAAGTAGGCGATTTCACGAGCGGCAGAGGCCGGGGCATCGGAACCGTGCACAGCGTTGCGATCGATGCTCTCGGCATAGCAGGAGCGCAGGGTGCCGGCCAGGGCCTCTTTCGGGTTGGTGGCGCCCATGATTTCGCGATGACGGCGAATGGCGTCTTCCCCTTCCAGCACCTGTACCATGACGGGGCCTGAGGTCATGAAAGCAACCAGTCCATCATAGAAAGGCTTGCCCTGGTGTTCGGCGTAGAAACCGGCGGCCTGCTCGCTGCTCAGGTGCAGCATCTTGGCGGCGACCACTTTCAGGCCGGCGCTCTCGAAGCGGCTGTAGATGGCACCGATCAGGTTCTTGCTGACCGCGTCCGGCTTGACGATAGAGAAGGTACGTTCGATAGCCATTGAGTTCTTTCCTTAACTACAGAGTTTTATTGTAGGAATCCATGTTCGGCGGCGATTATACGTAAACAAAAACCGAAATAACACACAAAATAGCAACTTTTTATTAAACAAAAAATTCCTTGAAACAACATGGTGACTCATCTTGTGCCATGGCACTGAGAAAAAATGTGCGCTTGTGCACGATAGTCACGCTAACCCGCTAAAACCCTATCTATTGCTCATATAACCAGCACAACTGAAAAGGGCACCCCGAGGTGCCCTTTCGCCTTGTCATGCCCCTCGGCGCGTCTCCGCCAGCAGGGTATGGGCGATGGTGCGCATCCCCAGGGTGTTGGCCCCGGGGGCCCAGAGGTTGTCACCGTTCTCGCTGAAACAGGCGGCGAGATCCACGTGCAGCCAGCCCCGCCCTTCATTGCCGACGAAACGGGAGAGAAAACCCGCCGCGTTGGAGGCGCCGCCCGGGCCACCGCCCGGCACCGGACGACTGTTGGCCGTATCGGCATAGTGGGACGGGCACTGCTGGCGGTGCCAGGGCTCGAGCGGCAGCGGCCAGGCCGGCTCCTGCTCCACATCCGAATAGGCCATAGCACGGCTCACCAATCCCTTGTCCAGGCCGAACAGGGCGTTGTAGCGTCCCCCTAGCGCCATCACGGCGGCTCCGGTCAGGGTCGCGGCGTCAATGATGAGCGGTGCGCCAGATTCACCGGCGAGCTGCAGACCGTCGGCCAGCACCAGGCGCCCCTCGGCGTCGGTATTCACAATCTCCACCGTGGTGCCGTTCTTGTAGGTGAGGATGTCACCCAGCTTGTAGGCGTGGCCGGAGACCAGGTTCTCGGCACAGCAGAGGATGAGCTTTACCCGCTTGTCGAGGCCGCGCAGTATGGCCAGCGCCAGGGCGCCGGTGACGATGGCCGCCCCTCCCATGTCATGCTTCATGGTGAGCATGCCCTGGGAGGTTTTCATGGAGTAGCCGCCGGAGTCGAAGGTGATGCCCTTGCCCACTAGGGCCGCCACCACGGGGGCGTTGCGATCCCCGGTGGGGTTGTAGTCCAGCTCCAGCATCACGGGTTCGCGATCGCTGCCGCGGCCAACCTGATAGAGACCGACCCAACCCGCCTGCTGCAAGGCTTCGCCCTTGAGGATGCGATGGCTGATCTTGTCCGGTGCCAGCTCGGTGATGAAGGCTGCCGCCTCCACCGCCAGCTCCAGCGGTCCCAACTGCTCCGGGGTGGCATTGGTCATCTCACGCACCCAGCGCCCGCACAGCCAGCGCGCCTCCAGCTCCTCCCTGTCCTCTTCGGACGAGGTCGCCCACTGCAGCTCCACCTCGGCCTTCGGGGTCTGCAGCCCCTGGGCGAAGGCCCACTGCTGCTCGCGCTCCCAGTGACCGCACAGGGCGACCTTCTGGATCCCCTGACCGCAGAGACGGCGGGCCGCCTGCTGGATGTCCAGCAAGGGGGACGCCGTCACCAGGTGGATCACCATGCCATCGGCACGATGGGAGAGCAGCGCCCCCTCGCCCCACTCGGGGGCGGCAAACTCACGGCTCAGCCAGACGTTCATTCACACACCTCCTGCAACCAGCGGGCAATCATGGATGCGCAGGCCTGGCCTGCTGGTATCTGGCGCACTTCACGGCGCCACACGTGATTCAAGCAGATGTTCATGCAGCAACCTCCTGCAACCAGCGCGCGATGGTGCGCAGGCCGTGCCCCTTGGCGCCGGTCGCCCACAGCTCGTTGCCGGACTTTTGATAGGAGGCGGCGAGATCCATATGCACCCAACCCTTGCCCTCGTCACGCACGAAGCGCGACAGAAACGCGGCGGCCGTGCTGGCTCCGGCGGTGCCTTCGGCGGAGGCCACGTTACCCAGTTCGGCGAAGGCAGAGGTGAGCTGACCCGCATGCCAGGATTCCAGCGGCAGCGGCCAGGCCTTCTCCTGCTCGGCTTTCGCGGCGGCCAGGGCGCGCTGTTGCTCCCGATCGTCTAAGGCAAACACGGCGTTGTAGTCGCGGCCCAGCGCGGTCTTGGCGGCGCCGGTCAAGGTGGCGGCATCGAGAATGTGGGCAGCGCCGCTGTCGGAGGCTGCCAGCAGGCCATCGGCCAGCACCAGGCGCCCTTCGGCGTCAGTGTTCTGGATCTCCACCGAGATGCCGTTCTTGTAGGTGAGGATGTCACCGAGCTTGAAGGCGTGGCCGGAGACCAGGTTCTCGGCGCAGCAGAGAATGAGCTTCACCCGCTTGTCCAGACCGCGGCTGATGGCGAGCGCCAGGGCGCCGGTCACCATGGCGGCTCCACCCATGTCGGACTTCATCGGCAGCATGTTGTCAGAGGACTTCATGGAGTAGCCACCGGAGTCGAAGGTGATGCCCTTGCCCACCAGAGCCGCCACCACGGGGGCGTTGCGATCCCCGGTCGGGTTGTAGTCCAGCTCCAGCAGCACGGGCTCGCGCTCGCTGCCGCGGCCCACCGACCAGATCCCGATATGGCCGGCCTCGCGCAGAGCTTCGCCTGCGGTGATGCGGGCGGTGACCTGATCGCCACCCAGGCCGCGGATCAGCAGCAGGGCGGACTCCGCCAGGCTCATGGGGTAGATCTCTTCCGGGCAACCGTTGGTCACCTCGCGCACCCAGCGGGTAGCCTTGACCAGCGCCTCCAGCTCGAGGGCATCCGCTGCGCTCTGCTCGCCGAAGTCCAGTTCACGCTGCCCCTTGGCGGCATAGAAGCCCTGGGCGAAGGCGTAACGGCGCTCCAGATCCCAACCCTCACCGACCAGGCTCACCCGCTTGATGCCGCTCGATTCGAGTCGACGAGCCGCACGCTGAACGGTGCGCAGGATATCCTGCTGCAAGACGGTGGAACCCAGGTGGATCAGGGTCTCCTCACCGTTGAAACTGAGCAGGGCGCCTTCACCCCAGTGGGCGGCAGCAGCCTGGGCGGATAACAGTACCTTCATCATGTCAGCCATTTTCTCTTGCTTCCTTTTCTTCTTGGCACGATTCATTAACAACGCGGGGTAACGGAGACAAAAAAGGCCGTTCCCCCGAGGGGTACGGCCTTCACCATATCATTACTGCACCATGAGATGCTGCACGCGCAATTCACTCATGTGTAATTAGCGGGTCAATCAGTGACGCTCGGAGGCGAGGTTGATGGTGTACTTGGGCAGCTCCACCACCAGATCCTCATCCGCCAGACGGGCCTGGCAACTCAGGCGGGATTCCGGCTCCAGTCCCCATGCCTTGTCCAGCATGTCGTCTTCCAGCTCATCGCTCGGCTCGAGGGAGTCAAACCCCTCCCGCACCACGCAGTGGCAGGTGGTACAGGCACAAGACTTCTCGCAGGCATGCTCGATCTCGATGCCGTTGCGCAGGGCGATGTCCAGTATGGTCTCACCGGTCGCGCCCTCGAGGGCTGCGCCGTCCGGACAGAGTTCGGGGTGAGGCAGAATGATCAGTTTGGGCATATTACACCTTGTTGACGTTTTGGCCGGTCAGCACCTTGCGAATGGACGCATCCATGCGACGGGCCGCAAACTCGCCACTGACGGCATCCGCCGCCTCGATGGCATCTTTGATTTGATTGGTTGTGCCTGTGGCACGCATGGCCAGCAGATGAGTGATCGCGGCATCGATATCGCGACGCTCAGCGGCATTGAGCAGCGCCTCGCCATCGGCGGCCAGCGCCGCATTGAGGCTCTCCACCACTCGATCGGCTTCGACCTGCTGCTCCGCCAGCATGCGGGCATCCATGTCCTGCTGGGCATTGGCGATGGAGGCGCTCAGCATGCTGAGGATGTCCTCTTCCGCCAAGCCATAGGAGGGCTTGACCTGGATCTCCGCCTGCACGCCGGAGGATTTTTCCATGGCGCTGACCGACAGCAGTCCGTCCGCATCCACCTGGAAGGTGACGCGAATGTGGGCGGCACCGGCCGCCATGGGCGGAATACCGGTCAGGGTGAAGCGGGCCAGGGAGCGACAATCCGCCACCAGCTCGCGTTCTCCCTGCACCACGTGAATGGCCATGGCAGTCTGGCCATCCTTGAAGGTGGTGAACTCCTGGGCACGGGCCACCGGTATGGTGGTGTTGCGCGGGATCACCTTCTCGGCAAGCCCCCCCATGGTCTCAAGACCCAGAGAGAGCGGGATCACGTCCAGCAGCAGCATCTCGGCATCGGGCTTGTTGCCCACCAGGATGTCGGCCTGGATGGCAGCCCCGATGGCCACCACCTTGTCCGGATCTATGCTGGTCAGCGGCGTACGCTGGAAGAATTCCCCCACCAGCTCGCGTACCAGCGGCACCCGGGTGGAGCCGCCCACCATCACCACTTCCAGCACCTCCACCTGCTCGAGCCCCGCATCGCGCAGGGCGCGGCGACAGGCCAGCAGGGTGCGCTTGACCAGCGGCAGGATGAGCTCGTCGAACTGGCTGCGGCTAACCTCCCCCTGCCAGCCGGCAAAGGAGCAGGCAACGCGGTCTGCATCCGTCAGGTCGTGCTTGACCGCCGCCGCCACGTCCAGCAACTCCCGCTGGGTGCGGGCATCGAGCTGGCCACTCAAACCGGCCTGCGCCTTGATCCAGTCTGCCAGCAGATGATCGAAATCATCGCCACCCAGCGCCGAGTCGCCGCCGGTAGCCATCACCTCGAACACCCCGCGATGCAGACGCAGGATGGAGATGTCGAAGGTACCGCCACCGAGGTCATAGACGGCAATCACCCCTTCCTGACCGGAGTCGAGGCCGTAGGCGATGGCGGCGGCGGTGGGCTCGTTGAGCAGGCGCAGCACGTGCAGACCAGCCAGACGGGCCGCATCCTTGGTGCCCTGGCGTTGGGCGTCATCAAAATAGGCGGGCACTGTGATGACCACGCCGTCGAGATCACCGCCGAGGGAGGCGGCGCCGCGCTCGGCCAGTTTTTTGAGGATCTCCGCCGAGACCTGCACCGGATTGACCAGCCCCTGGCGGGTCTGGATCTGGGGCATGCCGTTGTCGGCGACCACGAACTCGTAAGGCTGCTGACGGGTATCCATGTCGGCCAGCGCCTTGCCCATCATCCGTTTGACCGAGACGATGGTGTTGTGGGGATCGAGGGCGGCTTCGCGCTTGGCGTCAAAGCCCACCCTGATGGCGTCGGCCTGACCAGCTTGATAGTGCACCACAGAGGGCAGCAGATCGCGCCCCTGTTCGTCACTCAGGGTATCGGCCTGGCCGCTGCGTACGGCGGCAACCAGGGAGTTGGTGGTGCCGAGATCGATGCCTACGGCACGTTTGTGCTGATGAGGCGCGGCGCTCTGGCCGGGCTCGGCGATTTGCAGTAATGCCATGGGTAATCACAATTCCAGCGTTAGAGGGTCAAGACTCGAACAGCGAGTCTTCGAATCGTTCCAGCTCCTCGAGGAGCTTGTCGACAAACTTGAGTTTGCGCACGCAATCGGCCGCCGCCAGATCTTCACCCGCGGTGAGGGCATCGGTCAGCCGTTGCATCAGAGACTGGTGATCATGCCTGATCTCGCGACGAAAATCTTCGATGGCCCCCTCAGGATCCGCTTCTCCTTTCAACTCGGCCAGGCGCTCGCGCCACTCCAGCTGTTGCATCAGGAAAGAGGTGTCTTGCAGGGTCTGTTGCTCGCCTCGAATGTCGGTACCGCGCAGGGAGAGCAGGTATTCTGCTCTGCGCAGGGGGGACTTGAGGGTAGTGAAGGCATCGTTGATCTGGGCGGCACGCTGCACCGCGGCCAACTGCTCCCGCTCGGGGGCGGTGGCAAAACGATCGGGGTGAAACCGGGTTTGCAACTGGCGGTAGGTGTCTGCCAGCTGGCGGGTATCGAGCTCGAAGCCCTCTGCCAGCCCGAACAGCTCGAAATGATTCATTCTGTGTCCTCAGACTCGAAGGCTAGTGCCTTGCTCACCATCCATCTTGAACGGCAAAGCCGGCAGCAGGCTGCCGGCTTCATCGATTAGACGCTGAAGCTCTCGCCACAACCGCACTCGCCCTTGGCGTTCGGGTTGTTGAACTGGAAGCCCTCGTTGAGGCCCTCCTTGACGAAGTCCAGCTCGGTGCCATCCAGATGGATCAGGCTCTTGGCATCGACGATGATCTTGACACCGTTCTGCTCGAACACCTGATCCTCAGCGGCCAGCTCATCCACAAACTCGAGCACATAGGCAAGGCCAGAACAGCCGGTGGTCTTAACGCCGAGGCGCAGGCCTATGCCCTTGCCCCGGTTGGTTATGAAAGAGGAAACCCTTGCCGCTGCGGCATCTGTCATGGTAATGGCCATACTGCTCTCCGGACCTTAAAGACCTTTCTTCTGCTTGTAATCGGCGATGGCGGCCTTGATGGCATCCTCCGCCAGAATGGAGCAGTGGATCTTCACCGGCGGCAGGGCCAGCTCTTCGGCGATGTCGGTGTTCTTGATGCCGGCGGCTTCGTCCAGGGTCTTGCCCTTGACCCATTCGGTCACCAGGGAGCTGGAGGCGATGGCGGAGCCACAGCCATAGGTCTTGAACTTGGCGTCTTCGATGATGCCGTCGTCGCTGATCTTCAATTGCAGCTTCATCACGTCGCCACAGGCCGGTGCGCCAACCATGCCGGTCGCGATGCTGGGGTCGTTCTTGTCAAAACCACCGACGTTGCGGGGATTCTCGTAGTGGTCGATTACTTTTTCACTGTAAGCCATATCTAACTCCTGCTAATTCCGTTGTTCACCAAATGCTTGCCACGTTGGCAAGGATCAGTGATGTGCCCATTCGACCGTGTTCAGATCGACGCCGTCCTTGAACATCTCCCACAGGGGGGACATCTCGCGCAGACGACCGATGGAGTCGCAGATGAGCTTGATTGCGTAGTCGATTTCTTCCTCTGTGGTGAAGCGACCGATGCTGAAGCGGATGGAGCTGTGTGCCAGCTCGTCGTTCAGGCCCAGGGCGCGCAGCACGTAGGAAGGCTCCAGGCTGGCCGAAGTACAGGCCGAACCGGAAGAGACAGCCAGATCCTTCAGCGCCATGATGAGGGATTCCCCTTCCACATAGGCGAAGCTGACGTTCAGGTTACCCGGGACACGTTGGTCCAGATCGCCGTTGATATAGACTTCTTCGATGTTCTTGATGCCATTCCACAGACGCTGGCGCAGGGCCATGATGTGCTGGCTCTCGCTCGCCATCTCTTCCTTGGCGATGCGGAAAGCCTCACCCATGCCGACGATCTGGTGAGTCGGCAGGGTGCCTGAGCGCATGCCGCGCTCATGACCGCCACCGTGCATCTGGGCTTCCAGACGTACGCGGGGCTTGCGACGCACGTACAGGGCACCGATCCCCTTGGGGCCGTATACCTTGTGGGCGGACATGGAGAGCAAGTCCACTTTCAGCGCTTCCACGTCCACCGGGATCTTGCCCACGCTCTGGACCGCGTCCACGTGCAGCAGGATCTTGCGGGAGCGGCACAGCTCGCCGATGGCTTTGATGTCTTGCACCACGCCGATCTCGTTGTTGACGTGCATGATGCTGACCAGGATGGTGTCATCGCGCAGGGCACCTTCGATCTGCTCCAGGGTGAACAGGCCGTTTGGCATTGGTTCGAGGTAGGTCACCTCATAGCCTTCACGCTCCAGCTGGCGGCAAGTGTCGAGCACCGCCTTGTGTTCAGTCTTGGAGGTGATGATGTGCTTGCCCTTGCCAGCATAGAAGTGGGCTATGCCCTTGATGGCCAGGTTGTTGGATTCGGTCGCGCCGGAGGTGAAGACGATCTCGCGAGGATCTGCACCAATCAGCTCTGCCACTTGATTACGGGCCAGGTCCACCGCCTCTTCGGCCTGCCAGCCGAAACGGTGAGAGCGGGAGGCAGGATTGCCAAACAGGCCGTCCATGGTGAGGCACTGCATCATTTTTTCTGCGACACGCGGGTCCACCGGACAGGTTGCCGAATAATCAAGGTAAATAGGCAGTTTCATGTTTTTCTCCGTTACGACGGGGTCACACAGCGACTCGTCGTGGAAAGCACGTTTATAGTTGGACTTTCAAGCTCACATCACCGCGTTCGGCCCGGTCAACCAGGGACAACACGGTCTTCATTTGTTCATCTTGCTTGCCGGCGATGCGGCGCACATCGGCCTGACCGACCAGCTCCGCCAGGGTGATGTCCCCCAGGAAACTGGAAATGCGCTCACTCAAGTCACGCCACAGGGAGTGGGTCAGACACTGGGTACCACCGTGGCAGCCACCCTTGCCGAGGCACTTGGTCGCATCGACCGATTCATCGACCGCGGTGATCACCTGACCTACCGAGATCTCGCCAGGGGCCAGGCCGAGGCGATAACCACCGCCCGGGCCGCGCACGCTGCTCACCAGCCCATGCTTGCGCAGACGGGCAAACAGTTGTTCCAGATAGGACAAGGAGATGCCCTGGCGCTCTGAAATATCAGCAAGAGGAACGGGCCCCTGCTCTGCATGCAACGCCACGTCGAGCATGGCTGTCACTGCGTAACGTCCTTTTGAGGTCAGTCTCATATGCCTTACCGTCTTGCGAACAAATCAATATGGGCACATGGTCACATACCCGACTAAAACAGTCAAGTATATGCTTGAGTAAATCAGTCGGGATTAATCCTGCGGCCGGACCTTCTGCACCGAGGTGAGAATGCCTCGCAGGATATTCAATTCAACTACTTCCGGCCGGGCGCGGTTGAACAGACGGCGCAGCTTGCTCATGACATGACCGGGGTGATCATCGGCAATGAAGCCTGTCTTCTGCAGGGTCTGCTCCAGATGCAGATAGAAGCCTTCCAACTGCTGGGCACTGGGATAATCCACCCGCTCCGCATCCGATTCCACCGTGGCAGTTCCCTGAGTCTCCAGCCAGCGCATCCGCACCTCGTAGCAGAGGGTCTGCACCGCCATGGCCAGATTGAGGGAGCTGTATTCGGGGTTGGCCGGGATGGCCACATGGTAGTGACACTTTTGGAGCTCATCGTTGGTGAGGCCGGTGCGTTCACGACCAAACACCAGAGCGACCGGATGCGTCACCCCCTCCGTCACCAGCTTCTCACCCGCTTCGCGGGGATCCAGCATGGGCCAGCTCAGGGTCCGAGAGCGGGCACTGGTGCCGATGACCAAGCCACAATCGGCGATGGCCTCATCGAGCGTCGGCACGATGCGGGCGTTGACCAGCACATCGCTGGCTCCCGCCGCCAGGGCGATGGCATCGTCATCGGGCAAGGCTTGCGGATCAACCAACACCAGCTGAGTCAGCCCCATGGTCTTCATGGCTCTCGCCGCAGAGCCCATGTTGCCGGTGTGAGAGGTGTTTACCAAAACGATACGAATCTGATCCAACATGCCCAGTCAATCTTCAGTCAAAAATGGCGCGTAATAGTAACATAACGAATCGCTATTTTGGCACCGCTTCTGACCCTGCATTTCAGAACAAAAAACACCGCTTGTATAACCAACCGGCCTGAAGGCGGGAAAAGGGAGAGCTAACCTTAGAGGGTCAAGCGGCATTACCCGGAGCACTCCTCTCATGCTTCCCCTCTGGATCTATGAACAATTGCCGTTGCTTTACCTGCTGCTCTCCGCCGTGTTGTGGTTCTTTGCCCACTCACCGCTGCTCTGGCTCGCGGCGATCCTGCTGTTTGTGGTGGGTGCTCTCCTCTGGATGATGCGCTCCAACTACAGGCGCACCGATCTGGTCATCTATCCCGCCAAACGCTGGCTGCAACCGGAGTGGTACTATGAGGCCCTGCCTTTCCTGTGGCTGGCGCTCGGGCTGGTGCTGCTGCGCCTGCCTGACACTACGGCCCTGCTCGCCCTGCTCCCCTGTCTCTGGGCTGGTCGCTGCCTGTGGGCCCGGCGGCGTCACCGCCATCATGCCCGGGGACTGGCCCTGCAGTTGAGACGCGGCTCAGGCCATAGACGCGGGCAGCGGATCCTGCGCTGATCGCACCCGCGCTATCAGGGTGGCCAGATCCATCAGGGGATATTTCATCAGCCCGGGCAGCCCATCGAAATCCAGGCTGTCCATCAGGTTCTTCACCTCGAGGCCCAGCTCGGTATCCCCTTCTATCTTCAGCCTGCGCTGGAAGAAGAGGGAGTCCGGATCCTCCTTGCGACCGGCAATCAGGATGAGATCCTGGCTGCTGCCGCTGAAGCAGACATCGGCTCGCTCGCAGTCACGGGCCACCACCAGTTTTCCCTCTCGCTCGCTGACGAACCAGCAGAGCTCGAGATCCGACACCTCAACTTTGAGCCACTTGCCGGCCAGGAAGGCGAAATCCCCGTCCTGGATGGCCTCCTTGAACGCCTGTGCCAACAAGGCTTCCATCAGGTTTTGCTGCAGGGTGAAGGGCACCAGCTTGAGCGGACGGCGCAAGAGACGAGGAGCCTGTTCGACCAGGCGGCGTTGCAGTTGTTGAAACACGATAAACTCCCAGTTTTTTGCGCATTCAAACACAGTGCAATTATCAGGATCCTGTTGAAAATCAAACTTGTGCCCACTTACCTCTAGAAGGGTAAAGCCACACAAAGCTGCCTCAGGTCAAAAAGCGGGGGGTCAAGCCTGCATACAATCGGGCCACTTTTTGCATTTTTGCCCTCTCGGAGCGTACCCGATGGAATTACTCTGCCCGGCAGGTAGCCTGCCGGCACTGAAGACAGCCGTGGATAACGGGGCCGATGCCGTCTATATCGGCTTCAAGGATGACACCAACGCCCGCCACTTCGCCGGGCTCAACTTCACGGACAGCAAACTGGAGAAGGCGGTGGACTATGTGCACCGGCACGGCCGCAAGCTGCACATCGCCATCAACACCTTCGCCCACCCGGGCTCCGATGCCAGATGGAAGCAGGCCGTGGACAGGGGAGTGGCGCTCGGTGCCGATGCCCTGATCATCGCCGATCTCGCCGTGCTGGATTACGCCAGCCGCCATCATCCCGACATGGAGCTCCATGTCTCGGTGCAGGCCAGCGCCACCAACGCCGCCGCCATCCGCTTCTACCAGCAGCACTTCAACGTCGGCCGGGTGGTGCTGCCACGGGTGCTCTCCATGCACCAGGTCAGGCAGCTGGCCCGCGAGACCGATGTCGGCCTCGAGGTGTTCGCCTTCGGCAGCCTCTGCATCATGGCGGAGGGGCGCTGCTATCTCTCCTCCTACATGACGGGTGAAAGCCCCAATACCGTGGGCGCCTGCTCCCCCGCCAAGTTCGTGCGCTGGGAAGAGACCCCCCGCGGTCTCGAATCCCGTCTCAACGAGGTGCTGATCGATCGCTACGGCCCGGGGGAAAACGCCGGTTACCCGACCCTGTGCAAGGGGCGTTTCGAGGTGGACGGCCAGACCTATCACGCCCTGGAGGAGCCCACCAGTCTCAACACGCTTGGCCTCTTGCCCGAGCTGTTCCAGACCGGGATCCAGTCGGTCAAGATCGAGGGCCGCCAACGCAGCCCTGCCTATGTCGAGCAGGTGACCCGAGTCTGGCGCGCCGCCATCGATGCCTATCAAGCCAACCCCGACGCCTATCAGGTCAAAGCTGAGTGGGATACCCAGCTCGCCCGCGTCTCCGAGGGAAGTCAGACCACCCTCGGCGCCTATCATCGCCAGTGGCAATAAAAGGAGCACATCATGCAATTCTCTCTCGGGCCCCTGCTCTTCTACTGGCCCAAGGCCGACACCCGGGCCTTTTATGAGGCGGCGGCGCAGAGCCAGGCAGACATCATCTATCTGGGTGAGACGGTGTGCAGCAAACGCCGTGAACTGAAAGTAGATGACTGGATTGCCCTGGCCCGCCAGGTGGCGAGCACGGGTAAACAGACCGTACTCTCCACTCTGGCGCTGATCTCGGCGCCGTCGGAGCTCAAGGAAGTGAAGCGGCTGGTGGACAACGGCGATCTCATGGTCGAGGCCAACGATCTCGGCACCGTCCAGCTCGCCTGTGAGGCGGGGCTGCCCTTCGTGTGTGGCCCGGCCATCAATGCCTACAACGCAGACGTGCTGCGCATGCTGCTCAAACAGGGGATGCAGCGCTGGGTGATGCCGGTAGAGCTCTCCCGAGACTGGCTGGTGCAACTCAATGAGGATCTTGGCCCGCTCCGCCAGCAGTTCGAGGTGGAGGTGTTCGCCTACGGCCACCTGCCGCTCGCCTACTCGGCGCGCTGCTTCACCGCCCGCTCCCTCGACAAGCCCAAGGACAACTGCGAGCTCGCCTGCATCCACTACCCGACCGGACGGCTGGCCAGCAGCCGCGAGGGGCAGAAGGTGTTCAATCTCAACGGCATCCAGACCCAGTCCGGCTACTGCTACAACCTCGGCAACGAGCTTAAAGGCATGGCGGGACTGGTGGATGTAGTGCGCCTCTCTCCCGAAGGGATGGAGACACTCGACATGCTGGCGCGTTTCAAAGCCAACCAGCAGGGCCAGGCTCCCCTCCCCCTGCAGCAGGAATGGGACTGCAACGGTTACTGGCGACAGATCCCCGGCATGAGCCTGGTGGAGTGATCACGCAGGGACGACTGCAGCGGACAGCAAAAAGGCCTCATCAAGAGGCCTTTTTTACTGAGGGCTGACGCCCTTCTCACGCTTTGCTGCTTTTGCCCTGAGCACCCGGCGGCAAGGGTTTGCGCGCCATCAGCTCCAGCTCGAGCAGGGCATAGCGATGCTCGATGAAGTCATAGACGTTGTTGGCCAGCGCCAGCTTGAAGTAACTGATGGCTTCCTTGCGGTTGCCCTTGGCCAGCTCGAACTTGCCGAGGTAGAAGTAAGTTTCGCACAGACGTTCGGCGAGCTCCCGGTTGTCTTTCACCCCTTTCACCACGTTGCCCATCAGCTGGGTGGCGTTGATCTCGCCGGTATAGAGGCGGACCAGATCCCAGTTCCAGGCGTCGTCGTCGTACTTGTTGAGGCGTTCGCGCATCCGGCTCATGGCCGCCGGCCCGTTGAGCTTCTGCTCGGCCAGATAGAGCCAGATCACCCGGTAGGGATCTTCCGGTTGCGCCTCGTAGAAACGCTTCATATCGGCGGTAGCCAGCTCTGGCCTGTTGCCGTAATAGAGCGCGATGCCACGGTTGAGATAGGCGTAATCGTAATCCGGGGCGAGCTCGAGTGCCGAATCGAACGCCTCATAGGCCTCGTCATAGTTCTGTTGCTGAACCAGATAAACACCGATGAAGTTGTAAGCCTCGGCAAAGTCGGGCTTCTCCCGCAGGGCACGGTTGAAGTCGAGCCGAGCGAGGGAACGCAAGCCAACCCGGTCAAACACCACGGCACGCTCATAGAAGAGCTCCGCCCGCTGTTCGGTCGTCAATTCCATTTCACTGAGCATCTGCCCGAGTCGCGCCAACGCCAACTCGCTCTGGTAGGAGACCTGCAAGGGGGTCGCCAATACCAATGAAGCGGGTTGCGGCTTGGGAACTTGAGGCGCTGTAACCTGACTGCTACTGCTGCATCCCCACATGGGGAGCAACAACAGAATACCGGTGAGGTATCCAATCCCTTTCCTGACGTTCAATGAACACTCCGACGCTTACGCTTGACCCCGCATATGGTAAAGGTCAACCGGCCTTTTGTCATGTGGCGCAACCCCTATCCCTCAAATAAATCAGGATTCGACAGGGTATCCGGCATCACTCCAACCACGAAAGCCTCCATCGACGCTGACCACCCGGGAATACCCCATCTTTTGCAGGTTGTCCGCCGCCAGGATGGAGCGAAAACCCCCACCACAATAGAGGTAGAGCTCGGTGTCGGGATCGGGAAAACGGGTCTCTATGTCCCGCTCCATCACACCGCGGCCCAAGTGTTCCGCCCCCGGCAGGTGCCCTTTCGCCCACTCGTTATCTTCCCGCACGTCGATCAGGTGAAAAGCACGGCCTTCTTCCTGCCAGCGCCTGATCTGGTGCACATCGGTTTCCCGTATCTGCGGGCGAATGGCCTCTACCAGGGCCAGAAAACGGGGATTGTGTTGCATGGCTTGCTCCTTGCGTACTTGTAATGGGTCATGAGGATGGCTGTTGGGGAGCATAATGACTCAGCCGCACCCCAAGAGAAAGGGCGCCCTGTGGCGCCCTTGTCTGTTACGGCAAGATCTCTTGCTGATCCGCACCTTCTTTTTCCACCTGGGTCGGCAGCATGTGCTCCCGCTTGACCCCGAAGAACATGGCAGAGGCACTCGCCACATAGATGGAGGAGTAGGTCCCGAAGGCCACCCCTATCACCATGGCGATGGCAAAACCGTGGATCAGCGGGCCGCCCTTGAGCAGCAGCGCCACCACCACCACGAAGGTCAACCCCGAGGTGATGATGGTCCGGCTCAGGGTCTCGGTCATGGAGAGATCCATGATCTCGGCGGTATCACCCCGGCGCACCTTGCGGAAGTTCTCCCGCACCCGGTCGAACACGACGATCGTATCGTTCAGGGAGTAACCCACCAGCGTCATCAACGCCGCCAGCACGGTCAGGTCGAACTCGTACTGGAAATAGGCGAAGATGCCGAGGGTGATGATCACGTCGTGCGCCAGAGAGAGGATACCCCCCATCGCCAGACGCCACTCGAAGCGCACCGCCACATAGGCCAGGATACAGAGGATGGAGGCCAGCATGGCCAGGGCACCGTCTGTCGCCAGCTCGTCACCGACCGAAGGACCGACGAACTCGACCCGCTTGAGCACGGCGCTTTCATCGATCAGCTTGGCGGCCGCCAGCACCTCGTTGCCCTGCTGCTCGACCTTGACCCCATCTTTCGGAGCCATGCGCACCAGCACGTCGCGGCTGGAGCCGAAGAATTGCAGGGTCGCCCCTTCAATCTTCTGCTCGTCCAGCGCCTCATGCATCTTGTCCAGGCTCACCGATTGCTGGAAGCCCACCTCGATGGTGGTCCCCCCGGTGAAGTCCAGACCCCAGTTCAAACCGCGATCGAACAGACAGAACAGGGCGAGCATCGTCAGCAAGGCAGAGAACACCATTCCCGACTTGGCGAAGCGCATGAAGGGGATGGGCTTTTCAAAATGTAGAATCTGAAACATGTCTCTTCCTTAGATCGGCAGCTTGTCGATGCGCCGTCCGCCCCAGGCCAGGTTGATGATGGCGCGGGATACCGTGATGGCCGTAAACATGGAGGCGGTCAGACCGATGCCCAGCGTCAGGGCGAAGCCCTTGATGGCGCCGGTGCCGATGCCAAACAGGATCACACAGGTGATGAGCGAGGTGACGTTCGAGTCGGCGATGGTCGAGAAGGCGCGGTCAAAGCCCATGTGGATGGCTTGCTGCACGCCGCGGCCGTTACGGATCTCTTCACGAATACGCTCGTAGATCAGCACGTTCGCATCCACTGCCATACCCAGCGTCAGCACGATACCGGCGATACCCGGCAGAGTCATGGTGGCCCCCGGTATCATCGACATGATGCCGACGATCAGCACCAGGTTCATGGAGAGGGCCAGATTGGCCACCCAACCGAACGCACGGTAGTAGATCCCCATGAACAGCACGATCACCAGCATGGCCCAGCCGATGGCTTCCATCCCGCTGTCGATGTTCTGCTGACCCAGGCTCGGGCCTATGGTGCGCTCTTCGACGATCTGGATCGGGGCTATCAGGGCACCGGCACGCAGCAGCAGCGCCAGGTTGTGTGCTTCGTTGGCGTTGTCGATGCCGGTGATGCGGAACTGGCTGCCAAGACGCGACTGGATGGTGGCGACGTTGATCACCTCCTCCTGCTTGCGGAACTTGCGCTTGCCGTCCGGACCGGGTTGACCGACCGGCTTGTACTCGATGAAGACGGTGGCCATACCCTTACCAACGTTGTCCTTGGTAAAGTTGGCCATCTTGTTGCCACCCTGGCCATCGAGCTTGATGTTGACCTGGGGACGGCTGTATTCGTCGAAACCGGACTGGGCACCCACGATGTGGTCACCGGTCAGGATCACGCGCTTTTGCAGCACCACGGGACGACCGTTGCGATCGTTGTAGACCTTGGAGCTCGGCGGCACCCGGCCTGCGGCCGCGGCCTGGATGTCGGCGGCCTCATCGACCATGTGGAACTCCAGGGTCGCGGTAGCCCCCAGGATCTCCTTGGCACGGGCGGTGTCCTGGATACCGGGCAACTCCACCACGATGCGCTCGGCACCCTGCTGTTGTACCAGCGGCTCGGCCACACCCAGTTCGTTCACCCGGTTACGGATGATGGTGATGTTCTGCTCGAGGGCGTACTTCTTCACTTCCTTGATCTTGGCTTCACTCAGGCCAGCCAGCAGGATGAAGTCATCCCCTTTCTGCTCTGTGGTGAAGGTGAGATCTGGATTCTGCCGACGCAGGAAGGCGGCGGCCTTGGACTGATCGGCCTCCTCGCGGAACACCACCTGCACCTGATCACCCACCCGGCGCACGCCGGAGTAACGGATCTTCTGGGTGCGCAGCTCGGAGCGGAAATCCTGCACCATCTGCTCTTGCTGCTTGGTCAGCGCCTCGGCCATGTCCACTTCCATCAGGAAGTGCACGCCACCGCGCAGATCCAGACCCAGCTTGAGGGGAGCGGCGCCGATGGCTTCGAGCCAGGCAGGCGTGGAAGGTGCCAGGTTGAGGGCAGTGATGAAGTTGTCGCCCAGCTTGTTGGCGACAACGTCACGAGCCTTCAGCTGATCTTCGGTATTGGTGAACCGGATCAGAATGAAACCGTGTTCGAACGCAGCATGTTTGACCGGGATCTGAGCCGCTTCGAGCGTCTCCTTCACCTGATCGAGCGTCTCTAGTTTGACTTCGGCACCACGGCTGGCAGAGACCTGCAAGGCCGGGTCTTCGCCGTAAAGATTGGGGGCTGCATATAGAAAACCGATGGCGATCACGACGATCACCATCAGGTATTTCCACAGCGGATAGCGATTTAACACGCTGTGCTCCTCGGGAGATTAAAGGGACTGGATAGAACCCTTGGGCAGAACGGCAGAGACGAAATCACGCTTGATGGTGACTTGAGTCTGATCGTTCAGGGCCAGCACGATGTAGTCGCTATCGGCGGACACCTTGGCAATCTTGCCAACCAGGCCACCGGAGGTGAGCACTTCGTCACCCTTGGCAAGGGAGCTCATCAGATCGCGATGAGTCTTGGCGCGCTTGGCCTGGGGACGGTAGATCATGAAATAGAAGATGAGGCCAAACACGGCCAGCATGATGATCATTTCCATGCCACCACCCTGTGCACCCGGAGCTGCGCCTTCTGCATACGCCTTGGAGATAATGCTCATTTAACAACCTCTTATTGATGTAGATTTGAAAACTAACTTATATGTCGTTGTTATTTCACGTCATTTTCAGTTAACGGAGGCACGGGCTTCCCTTGCCGACGGTAAAACTCAGTTACAAAGTCGTCTAATTTACCCTGCTCGATCGCGTCCCGCAAACCCTGCATCACACGCTGGTAATAACGCAGGTTATGAATGGTATTCAGACGGGCACCTAGGATCTCGTTGCACTTGTCCAGATGGTACAAATAGCTGCGGGTGTAGTTCTTGCAGGTGTAGCAATCGCAGTCGGCATCCAGGGTGCTGGTGTCTTCGCGATACTTGGCGTTGCGGATCTTGACCACCCCGTCGGTGGTGAACAGATGGCCGTTGCGGGCGTTGCGAGTCGGCATCACGCAATCGAACATGTCGATGCCGCGGCGCACCCCTTCCACCAGATCCTCCGGCTTGCCCACCCCCATCAGGTAGCGCGGCTTGTCGGCCGGGATCTTCGGGCAGACGTGATCAAGGATGCGGTGCATGTCTTCCTTGGGCTCGCCCACCGCCAGACCGCCGACCGCATAGCCGTCGAAGCCTATTTCCAGCAAACCGTCGAGGGAGACATCCCGCAACGGCTCGTAGACGGAGCCCTGAATGATGCCGAACAGGGCGTTCTTGTTACCCAGTGCATCAAACTTCTCGCGGGAGCGCTTGGCCCAGCGCAGGGACATCTCCATGGACTTGCGCGCCTCTTCGTAGGTCGCCGGATAGGGCGTGCACTCGTCGAAGATCATCACGATGTCGGAGCCCAGATCGTACTGGATCTCCATGGATTTCTCGGGGTCGAGGAAGATCTTCTCGCCGTTGATGGGATGACGGAAGTGCACACCGGCCTCGGTGATCTTGCGAATGTGACCCAGGCTGAACACCTGGAAACCACCGGAGTCAGTCAGGATGGGGCCCTGCCAGTTCATGAAATCATGCAGATCCCCGTGGGCGCGCATCACCGCCTGACCCGGCCGCAGCCAGAGGTGGAAGGTGTTGCCAAGCAGGATCTGGGCGCCGGTCTCGCGCACCTCTTCCGGGGTCATCCCCTTGACGGTGCCGTAGGTACCGACCGGCATGAAGGCCGGGGTCTGGACCACACCGCGCTCGAATACCAGCTGACCGCGACGGGCGCGACCATCTGTGGTTTTCAGTTCAAATTTCATTGCTACCTCGATTCAGTCAGAGAAACAGTCTGACAACGGAGGGCCCCATGGGGCCCGATACAAGAAACCGGCCAGGATCCTGACAAGGCCTCCCTGAACGGCTTCTGAAGGCGGAGGCTTATGCCTCGACCTGGCGACGGGTGACGAACATGGCGTCCCCGTAACTGAAGAAACGGTACTGCTCGGCCACGGCCGCCTGGTAAGCCGCCATCACGTTGTCGTAACCCGCGAAGGCACTGACCAGCATGATCAGGGTGGATTCAGGCAGGTGGAAGTTGGTGACCATGGCATCGACCACCTGGAACTGGTAACCCGGGAAGATGAAGATGTCGGTGTCGCTGAAGAAGGGTGCCAGCGGCTTGCCCTGGGCCAGGGTCACCTTGGCCGCGCTCTCCAGGGAGCGCACCGAGGTGGTGCCCACCGCAACCACCCGACCGCCGCGGGCACGGGTCGCGGCGATGGCGTCCACCACCTCCTGCGGCACTTCGGCATATTCCGAATGCATGTGGTGATCTTCAATCTTCTCCACCCGTACCGGCTGGAAGGTGCCCGCCCCCACGTGCAGGGTGACGAAGGCCGTTTCAACCCCTTTGGCACGAATTTTCTCGAGCAGCGGCTCGTCGAAGTGCAGACCAGCGGTCGGCGCAGCCACGGCGCCCGGCTTCTGGTTGTAGACGGTCTGGTAGCGCTCCTTGTCGGCGTCCTCGTCGGGACGGTCGATATAGGGGGGCAGCGGCATGTGGCCTATGGCTTCCAAGATCTCCAGCACAGGGCGGGGGTCCAGGAAGTGGATCTCGAACAGGGCATCGTGGCGGGCGCGCATCTCTGCCTCCACCGTCTCCCCATCGGGGCCGCCATCGAGGATGAGGCGGGTGCCGGGCTTGGGAGACTTGGAAGAGCGGACATGGGCCAGCACGCTGTGCTCGTCCAGGATGCGCTCCACCAGCACCTCCAGCTTGCCGCCGCTGGCCTTCTGGCCAAACATGCGCGCCGGAATGACCCGGGTGTTGTTGAACACCAGCAGGTCGCCCGGGTTGAGCTGGTCCAGCACATCCACAAATTGACCGTGGCGCAGGGCGCCGCTTTGACCATCGAGCTGCAACAGGCGGCTGGCGGTGCGCTCTGCCATCGGATAGCGGGCAATCAGCTCGTCTGGCAGATCAAAATGAAAATCGGATACTTGCATCTTTCACCTCGGGGGAATCGGCGGCTAGTCTAGTTATCCCCCTCTTCCAAGGCAACCCAAAAGACCAAAAACCCAAGGCCGGCAAGGGATAGCGCTCTTTTTGCGAGCCTGGGGGCCCCTTGGCGCACCGACACGGGCACTTGGGCGCCAATTTGTGCCCCGCAGTGCCAACAACCCTGGGTTAATGATTCTTTAATGATCTGTATTGACCCTGATCAGGTTCCACCGCCAGGAGCTGAGCTAGGGTGAGAACAGAGACACGAGGAGGCCCACCATGATGACCCTGACTGAAATCATGACCGAACACCCCTTCACCCTGGGGCCACAGAACAGCGTCAAGCAGGCGATGGAGCTGATGCAGCAGGAGCAGATCCGCCACATCCCCATCGTCGACGAGCACCTGCATCTGCTGGGGCTGGTGACCCTCTCCGACATCCTGGCCACCCGCGAGTCCAAGCTGCTGCTCATCAACCCGGAGCGGGAGGCGGAGTTCACAGACAGCGTCCAGCTCGACGAGATCATGACCCGCCAGGTGGCGAGCGTGGATCCCCATGCCGGCATCAAGGAGGCGGCCCTCTACCTGCAGCGCCACAAATATGGCTGCCTGCCGGTGGTGCGGGGACGCAAGCTGGTGGGCATAGTCACGGAGTCGGATTTCATCACTGTCGCCATCAATCTGCTGGAACTGATGGAGGAGCAGGAGCCGCCCTCCGATTTCTGATCACAAAAAGCTGTAATAAAATTACAATAAAAGCGTTTTCAGCCTAGTTAATCGCCTAAATAGCTGAAACACTTTCAGTTTGATTGAAAAATTACACCACAAACTTGCTTTGTGATCTTAATCACACTATGATGCCGTCCATGCAATGGTTGCCGAAGAGGAGATGAGGATTGTGCACCCGATGTCTTCTCTTCATATGTCTGCAAGTTTGCACACCCCGTAGTTAGTCTTTGCTGTAAAGCATTTTTATATCGCCATTCCTTGTTTGATGACCCGGCCCTGTCTGTGCGACGGCGCCGGGATTTTTTTGCCCGTCTCTCACGCCCTCCCCCTCTGCCCGACGCACCTTCAACACTCCTCTCATCACCTCCGGCATAAAACAAGTTCCCATCCGGGACTTGAAAATGTGACATGGCGGACAGAAATTGAACTTCGACAATGAGTTATCTCTGAAGGCCTGAGATATTCATGTTAGGTACAGTTGCGATGGGCTATCTAATAAATAGATTTAAGTGATTCAAAATTGTGGCTTTGACCGATTAGCGAAAAGCCCTATGATGCCTCCATCGAAAGTTAAGCGCCTCGCCTGGCCAAGCACTTCACGACCAGACGGGCATATGTACATCACCAAGGAGCAAATACATGTCTACCTATATCAACACTGAAATCAAGCCGTTCAACGCTACCGCCTACCACAATGGCAAATTCGTTCAGGTGTCTGACGCTGACCTGAAAGGCAAGTGGTCCGTGGTGTTCTTCTACCCGGCTGACTTCACCTTCGTTTGCCCGACCGAGCTGGGCGACCTGGCTGACAACTACGCTTCCTTCAAGAAGCTGGGCGTCGAGATCTACGCCGTTTCTACCGACACCCACTTCACTCACAAGGCCTGGCACGACACTTCTGACACCATCAAGAAGATCCAGTACCCGATGATCGGCGACCCGACCGGCACCATCACCCGCAACTTCGGCGTGATGATCGAAGAAGCTGGCCTGGCTGACCGCGGTACCTTCGTCATCGACCCGCAAGGTGTCATCCAGATCGTTGAAATCAACGCTGGTGGCATCGGCCGTGACGCTCTGGAGCTGCTGCGCAAGGTCAAGGCTGCCCAGTACGTTGCCGCTCACCCGGGTGAAGTGTGCCCGGCCAAATGGCAAGAAGGCGATGCCACCCTGGCCCCGTCCCTGGATCTGGTAGGCAAAATCTAAGCCTCCTGCTCTCCAAGACCGGCCCACTCAAGGGCCGGTCTGCTTTCTGGCCCAGTGCTTCCTGCATTCACTGTTTTTTGCATCCAGTGCTTTCTGTATTCATTAATAGTGCCGACCGCCATAACAAGAAGGAATTCGACCATGTTAGATACCAACCTCAAACAACAACTCAACGGTTACTTGCAGTACATCGTCAATCCCATCGAGATCAGCGTGTCCGGCAATGACAGCGACAAATCCGCAGAGCTCCTAGCATTGGCCAACGAGATAGCCGAGATGTCCCCCAAGATTTCCATGACCGATGGCACTGCCGCCCGCAAGCCTTCCATGAGCGTGGCGCCACAAGGCCAGGCACCGCGCGTGCATTTTGCCGGCATCCCCATGGGTCATGAATTTACCTCCCTGGTGCTCGCCCTGCTGCAAAGCGGCGGCCACCCCTCCAAGGCCGATCCGGCCGTTCTGGAGCAGGTCAGGAACCTCAAGGGCGAGTTCCACTTCGAGACCTATATCTCCCTCTCCTGCCACAACTGCCCGGACGTGGTACAGGCCCTGAACCTGATGGCCACCCTGAACCCCGGCATCACCCACACCATGATCGACGGTGCCCTGTTCCAGGACGAGGTGAACGAGCGCCAGATCATGGCGGTCCCGAACGTCTACCTGAACGGCCAGCCGTTCAGCCAGGGTCGCACCTCCCTGGAAGAGATCGTCGCCAAGCTCGACACCGGCACGGCAGAGCGCAAGGCGCAAGAGCTGAGCGAAAAGGCCCCCTACGACGTGCTGGTAGTGGGCGGTGGCCCGGCTGGCGCAGCAGCGGCCATCTATGCAGCTCGTAAAGGCATTCGCACCGCCATCGTCGCCGAGCGCTTCGGTGGTCAGGTGATGGATACCGTCGGCATCGAGAACTTCATCTCCGTGCCCTACACCGAAGGCCCCAAGCTGGCCGCCAGCCTGGAGCAGCACGTCAAGCAGTACGGCGTGGAAGTGATCACCGAGCAGCGTGCCGCCGCCATCAGCAAGGATGGTTATGTGAACGTGGATCTCGCCTCTGGCGCCACCTTGAAGAGCCGCGCCGTGATCCTGGCGACCGGTGCCCGCTGGCGCGACCTGAACGTGCCGGGCGAGCTCGAGTACCGCACCAAGGGCGTGGCCTACTGCCCGCACTGTGACGGCCCCTTCTTCAAGGGCAAGCGGGTGGCGGTGATAGGTGGCGGTAACTCCGGCATCGAGGCAGCCATCGATCTCGCCGGCATCGTCGAGCACGTCACCGTGGTGGAGTTTGCCGATACCCTGCGCGCCGACGAGGTGTTGCAGAAGAAGGCCCGCTCCATGGGCAACATCGACATCATCATGAGCGCCCGCACCACCGAAGTGATCGGTGACGGCAGCAAGGTGGTGGGCATGGACTACGAGGATCGCACCACGGGCGAGATCAAGCACCTGGCGGTGGCCGGCATCTTCGTGCAGATAGGTCTGGTACCGAACACCGAGTTCCTCAAGGGGAGCGAAGTTGCCCTGACCCGCTTCGGCGAGATCGAGATCGACACCAAGGGGGCAACTTCCCTGCCCGGCGTTTACGCCGCAGGGGATGCCACCACTGTGCCCTTCAAGCAGATCATCATCTCCATGGGCGCTGGCGCCACCGCCGCCCTGGGGGCCTTCGATTACCTCATCCGCAATGCGGCGCCGGAAGCCGCTGCCGCCAAGGCCGATGCCGTGACCGCCTGACGGGCCCCACGCCCGACAAAAAGCCGACTCCCTGGAGTCGGCTTTTTTATGCGCGTCTTCGGGCAGACCTGCCCTCAGCGAACCTGCGACTCCTCCATCCCCTTCACATCCTCAACCTCGGGCGCGGCATAACTCGCGGGCACCGCCTCCCCTTCCAGATCCGTTCTCGGCTCCAACTCGGCCGTCATGGGGGTATTGGGCGGCACCGGCATGAACACCTGGTGCTCGGCCAGGGGAATGGGCGCCCGCTGCCGCCTGCGCCAGCCCAGATAGCCCGCCAGCAGGGCACCGCACAGGGCGAAGTAGATAAACAGCCCCTCTGGCCCGAACTGCACCATGACGAAGGGCGCCAGCAGCGGCCCCGTCATGGCCCCCAGACTGTAAGCGAGCAGCAGCCCCTGATTGGCCCCCAGCACCTGATCCGGGCGCAACTCGTCGCAGGCGTGGCTGAGACTCAGGGGGTAGATGGAGAACGCCATGCCCCCCAGCAGGAACACCAGGGCACCCACGATCGGCTCGCGCCACGCCTCGGGCAGCAGCACCATCAGCAGGGCGAGCAGAGTCAGCGCCCCGCACAGCAGCAGGATCACCAGCCGCCTGTCATAACGATCTGACATCCGGCCTATGGGGTATTGCAGGCACATGCCCCCCAGGATCACCAGCGCCATCATGTCCGCCACCCGCGAGAGCGAGGCGCCGCTGTCGGTAAAGTAGAGCGGCAGCAGGCCGTAGATGGCCCCGAGGATGAGGCCCGAGGTGAAGCTGCTGCCCATGCCCGCCGGGGTGAGCCGGACAAGCTCCAGCACCCCGACCGGCTGGGGTGCCACCATGGCCGGAGTGGGCACCCGGGAGAGGGCGAGCGGCACCACCGACAGGGTGGCGGCCATGGCGCACAGGGCAAAGGGGGTCAACACCATGGGATCCACCCACTTGAGCAACAACTGGCCCATGGCCAGGGATCCATAGAGCAGGATCATGTAGAGGGACATCAGCCGCCCCCGGTTCGCCGGGGTGCTTGAGACCAGCATCCAGGACTCCAGCACCACGAACAGGCCGCCGGTGGCAAAGCCTCCCAGCAGCCGCAGCGCCGCCCAAGCGATAGGGTCCACCACCATGCCGTGCAGCAGGAACAGGAAGCAGAGCAGGGAGGCATAGGCCGCATAGGCCCGGATATGGCCCACCCGGATGATGAGGCGAGCATTGACGAAGGCCCCCAGCACCAGGCCGCCAAAATAGGCGGCCGACACCAGGCCGATGGCCTGCACCGACACCTGCTCGGCAAAGAGGCGCACCGTCAGCAGGGTGTTGAACATGCCGTGGCCCAGAATGAAGATCACCAGGCTGGTCAGGGGTGACAGCAATCTCGTGAGTGTCATGGCGCCTCCTCGTGATGAAAGGGTCATGGTAGCCTTTGTTTCTTGCCCGGTTCAACCCAATGGCCCAGGCCCTCCCGGGCTATTCTTAACGGGATCCCATCAAGGAGGTCATAGAGATGAGACTCATGCTGTTGTTGGCAACCCTGCTCTTCGCCGGGAGCGCCATCGCCTTCCACTGCCCCATGGACATGAAGAAGATTGATGATGCACTGGCCACGAACCCCGCCCTCAGCGCCGAGCAACTGGCCGAGGTAAAACAGTTGAGAGCAGAAGGAGAGACCCTGCACAAGGCAGGCAAACATCAGGAATCCGTCGATACCCTGGCCAAAGCCATGGCCATCCTGGGCATCGACATGGAGTAAGGTCATGGTACCCCCTCGCGACGGTCTGCTTCACAGCCCACCCATGCGAGGTCCCAGGGTCATCACCAAGGCCCTCGTCGAGAACGACGAGGGCCTTGTCATGTCGGGAAGCCGGCCTCGGTCAGGCCGACACCCGACCACTGTAAACCAGGGTGCAATAGTTGAAGGAGACACAGCCGTTGACCGCATGACGGCCAAATTCACGGCGGATCAGCGCCGTCATCTGCTCATGGGCCGGGGTGCCGACGGCGGGCGCATAGGAGGAGGAGTTGAGCCGCCCCAGCACGCCGTCCAGATCGAACAGCTGGCGGTTTTCAAAGCGATCGAGCCGGTATTCCCCCTCGAAGAAGGCACTAAAGTCGTGCTCGCTTAGGTTGCGATGATTGACCTCCTCGTAATCCCCCGAATAGGCGTGCAGCCCCTCCTCGTAAGCCTTGAGAAAATCGGTGTTCGTCAGCCGATCGTTCCAGATCAGGGCGACCCGGCCACCGGGTCTGAGCAGGCGCTGGCACTCCTGCCGAAAGGCCGCGCGATCGAACCAGTGAAACGCCTGGGCAACCGTGATCAGATCCACCGAGCCCGTCGGTAGGCCGGTGGCCTCCGCACTGCCGTGGGACCAACCTATGTTGCCCATATCCGCCAGCAGCCGTCTGGCGGCGCCACGCATCTCATCGTTGGGCTCTACCGCCCAGACCCGCGCCACCCGGGGGGCGAGCAGGGTAGTCAGAATGCCGGTGCCCGCCCCTATGTCGGCCACCTGAGCCTCGTGCCCCATGGCAAGCTCGTCAGCCAGAAAGTCCAGCATGGCCGCCGGATAACCGGGGCGGTACTTCACATAAGCCTCGACCCGGGTCGAGAATCGCTGGGTACTGTCCATCGCGCACACCTCTCTTGTCAGTGACGGGCACCATCTGCCCGCGTCCCGTTTCCCTTCATGCCGCTTTGCACGCCAGGGCGGGCGGGCCGGATCCCTATGCCACTACACTTGACGACATCATGCAACTCCCCGGCTGGCAACAGAGGGCGCCAGGTAGCAACCAATGGGGCAAGAGAAAGGGAGGGGCACAGGATGACAGCAACCGGCAGGAGCCACGAGATGATGACAACCGCAAAGAACAGGATCTGCCTCTGGTATGACGGGGATGCCGAGGAGGCGGCACGGTTTTACGCAAGCCTCTTCCCCGACTCTGCCGTCGACGCCGTGCACCGCGCCCCGGCCGACTACCCCGCCGGCAAGCGGGGGGGCGTACTGACTGTCGAGTTCAGCGTGATGGGGATCCCCTGCCTCGGCCTCAACGGCGGGCCCGGGGTCAGCCACAACTGGGCCTTCTCGTTTCAAGTCGCAACGACAACCCAGGCCGAGACGGATCGCTACTGGCACGCCATCATCGAGAACGGCGGCCGGGCGAGCGAGTGCGGCTGGTGCCAGGACAGGTGGGGCATCTCCTGGCAGATCACCCCCCTCGCCCTCACCGAGGCGATCAGCGATCCCGACCCCGAGGCTGCCAAACGTGCCTTCGAGGCCATGATGCAGATGGGCAAGATTGATATCGCCGCCATCGAGGCGGCACGCCGCGGCTGATCACGAGATCGAGGGCGCCAGAAACGACAAGGCCACCCGCAGGGGTGGCCTTGTACTTATGGGCTGTCAGCCATTTCGGGCGCCACGATTACTTGGCGTAATCCGCGGTCGGGATGCAGGAGCAGAACACCGCCGTAAACGTCGTCGATGCGGTTGACCGACGGCCACAGCTTGGCGGCGGCACGGCGTCGGACGGGAAGACGACTTCGGCGCGGCTGTAGCCACGGTTCCACTAGCCGTCTGTCAGGTCAACTTGGCTCTCAGCACTCAGTTACCGCGATAGGTTGAGAAGCCGTAAGGGCTGAGCAGCAACGGAATATGGTAATGTGGCACGCTACCATCGGCTTCGAAAATCACCGGCACCTCTGGAAAGAAGGTGGCCGTTGTGTGCTGCTTAAACCAGTCACCGGTCTTAAAAGTCACGCGATAAGTGCCTTTCTCCAGCTCTTTACCTGCTGGATACAGTTCAGTAATACGCCCCTGCTCATTGGTAGATCCGCTGTTTAGCGTGTTCCAAGTCTCACCGTTCTTCTTTTCCAAGGTGACGCTAACCCCTGGTGACGGCAAGCCATCTTGCAGGTTAAGCACGTGGACACTCAGCGGATTGGCTGCAGCCTGAGCAACTGTCGATATGCTGCACAAAGCAGCGCCGGCGATCAGTGTTTTCAGAATGTTCATCATATTCTCCAAGTTATTTGAGGGTAGGTAACACGTGTGAGATTGCTTGCTGCGCACAACCTTCATCGAACTGAGCGCCACCAGCGCCAGCAACACCGATAGCGCCAATGACCTGATCGCCCACTTTTAGCGGAACACCACCGCCTAGCAGCAATAACTCTGCAACTGTGTTGAGGTTTGCCGCGTCAGGATTACTGCGTGACCGTTCAGCTAACAGGCCGGTGGCCGTTTTCGTTGATAACGCAGT
Organism: Aeromonas sp. sif0611; assembly: GCF_019218845.1. Classification (NCBI taxonomy): domain Bacteria; kingdom Pseudomonadati; phylum Pseudomonadota; class Gammaproteobacteria; order Aeromonadales; family Aeromonadaceae; genus Aeromonas; species Aeromonas sp. sif0611. The sequence goes on from NZ_JAHUWU010000004.1 coordinate 299,931, forward strand.
GAACGCTTTACGCTGGGCTGCCAACGTATTGTGCGGTCCGACGTTGTCATCCCGCTGCAGTGCCACCAGATGACCGCCACGATCGACCACTGCTGCAACGCCGGTGCGCCCCTCTGCGTGGCAGGCAGCCAACGTCGCTTGCACCAACTGATTGGCCATCGACAAGGTCACATCTGAGCGTTGGGCAACTAGCGGGGTTTCCGCCCACACCACGCTGGAGCTCAGTGCCAACACCATGGCTGATAAGGCGTAATTTTTTCGGATAAGCATCAATCCTCCCATTGGACGCTCCCTTGAGCGGTTCTTCGCCATAGTGCATAAACGTGGCGCTCAGACTGATTGCCTTGAGATGACAAATTTGTAATGGGACGTTCGACGATATAGCTCTAAAGTAGAGGGCTGTGATGGGAGGGGATGATGCGGATATTGATTGTGGAAGATGAGGTGAAAACAGCAGATTACCTGTGCAAAGGGCTGAGCGAATCAGGCTTCTTGGTTGAGGTCGCATTGAATGGCCTCGATGGCCAACATCTGGTACAGGAAAGTGAATTTGACCTGATCATCCTTGACGTCATGCTGCCCAAGCTGGACGGTTGGCAGCTATTACAGATCATTCGGCGCAAATGGCAAACGCCGGTACTGTTTTTAACCGCTCGTGATGCTATCGAAGATCGGGTCAAGGGGTTAGAGCTCGGGGCCGATGATTATCTGGTAAAACCCTTCTCTTACGCCGAGTTGCTTGCCCGAGTACGGACACTTCTACGGCGCGGCCCACCGCGTGAAGCCGAACGTTATCAGATCGCCGATTTGCATCTGGACCTGCTCACACGCAAGGTCACTCGTAATGGCGAACGCTTAACCCTGACCAACAAGGAGTTTGCGTTACTGCATCTCTTGCTCAGTCGTGAAGGTGAAGTGTTGTCACGAACCTTGATCGCCTCACATGTCTGGCAGATGAATTTTGATAGCGACACCAATGTGGTTGATGTGGCAATTCGTCGCTTGCGGGCCAAGGTCGATGATCCTTACTCAAGCAAGTTGATTCACACCATCCGTGGCATTGGCTACAAGCTGGATGTTCAACCATGAGCTGGTGGCCACGCACATTGAGCCTTCGCCTGGCGATGATGTTCGCCTTGGTTAGCGTGTTGCTGCTCGGGGCGGTGGGATTTTATTTATATCAATCACTGCAACGTGAGCTTGTCTGGCGCGATGATCAAGCATTGCTAGGCCGCCTGGAGCGGATGCAGGCACTGATCCATGACAGTGCCAGTATCGATACCCTACGCACTCGCCCCCAGCTTTACGACAGCATGTTGGGCAATCGGGACAGCCTGCTCTGGATTGTCGATGACCATGACCAATTACAGATCGATATTAATCCGCTTGCCCTGCCACGTCCCACCTTGCCTGCAGCACCAGAACCGAGGCTGTCAGATAGTTCGCAGACCCCATTATTGCGTCTGGCCTGGTTGGATGTGGTCACGGCGCAACACCGCCTGACCTTGATCACGGGAAAATACCTCGGTGAACGCGAACAGATGCTCAACGCCTATCGGCTAAACGTGCTAGCAGCGTTGGCCATCGGCGCCTTGCTAGCCTTTTTACTCGGCTGGTTGGTCAGCCTGCGCGGCTTGAAACCAGTTCGTCAACTGGCGATGCATGCTGCCGCCATTGATGTACAGCACCTGCATCTGCGCTTGTCTGAGTTTGAAGAGTTGAACGAACTGAGTGCACTCAGTCGTGCGCTGAATCAAATGCTTACACGCTTGGAACAGGGCTTCACTCAGCTATCACGTTTTTCCGAAGATCTGGCCCACGAGATGCGCACCCCGCTCAGTAATTTGACAGGGCAAACCCAGCAAGCACTGAGCCGTGACCGCTCAATAGAGGAGTATCAGAATCTGCTGGTATCGAACCAAGAAGAGTACGAACGCTTGGCCCGGATGGTCGACAGCATGTTGTTCTTGGCTCGTACCGAGCAGCCCAACAAAACGCTGCGACATGAGACGATGGCATTCCACAGCCTGGTGGAGCAACTGTGTGAATATTTCGAGGGAATGGGACAAGAGCGAGGGATTACGCTAGCCAACCTAACCCATGGCCAATTAGTGGCCAACCCCGATTTAGCACGGCGGGCACTGGCCAATCTGATTGCCAATGCCCTGCGTTACGCGGCACCAGACACACAGATCACTATCAGTTGCGCGCACACTGCAACCTGTATGACGCTCCGAGTACATAACTTGGGAGAGCCAATAGCTGCAGCGCATCTACCGTATCTCTTTGAACGCTTCTACCGTTGCGACCCATCACGTAACCAACCAGATGATTCAGGGGGGCTTGGCTTGGCAATCGTGAAATCCATTATGCTGTCTCATAGGGGTCATGTTGAGGTCAGCAGCAATGAAGGGGGCACCCTATTTGAGCTCTTCTTTCCATTATCCGGTCATACGGTGCCGTAGCCTGATATGAGGATTGACCTGATGAGATGATCAATGTGTCCGTGTCCACACGGACACATAGCGCGCAACAACGGATTTGATCATAAAACCATCGGCGTCTCTCACTTTGTTGAACTCAACGAAAAAGCCACCAGTGCCTATATCTAAAAGCACTACCTCGACTGATTAGAAAAATCACCCTCATGAACATGTAAGCAAAAAAAGCCCTGCTATTGCAGGGCTTTTTTGTTTCCAACTTAAATGGCCGTGATCAGCCCCGCTATTACTTGGCGTAATCCTCGGTAGGAACGCAGGAGCAGAACAGGTTGCGATCCCCGTAAACGTCGTCGATGCGGTTCACCGAGGGCCACAGCTTGCTGGCGCGCACGGCGTCGGACGGGAAGACCGCCTCGGCGCGGGTGTAACCGCGGCTCCACTGCTCGTCCATGACGTCATCCTGGGTGTGCGGTGCATTGACCAGAGGGTTGTCGGTCAGGCTCCAGTGGCCGTCCTGCACCCGGGCAATCTCGGCACGGATGGCGGTCATGGCTTCCACGAAGCGATCCAGCTCGCGCTTGGATTCGGATTCGGTCGGCTCAACCATCAGGGTGCCCGCTACCGGGAAGCTCATGGTCGGTGCGTGGAAGCCGTAGTCCATCAGGCGCTTGGCCACGTCCATCTCGCTGATGCCGGAGGCCTCCTTGAGCGGACGGATGTCCAGGATGCACTCGTGGGCCACCCGGCCGTTGCGTCCGGTGTAGAGCACGGGGAAGGACTCGCCGAGCTTCTTGGCCAGGTAGTTGGCGTTGAGGATGGCGACCTGAGTGGATTTCTTGAGCCCCTCGTCCCCCAGCATGGCGATGTACATCCAGCTGATGGGCAAAATGCTGGCCGAGCCGAACGGGGCGGCAGACACGGCGCCGTTGTCACGGCTCTCTTTCTCTGTCTTGACCACGGCGTGACCGGCCACGAAGGGTGCCAAGTGTTTCTTCACGCCGATGGGACCCATGCCCGGGCCGCCACCGCCATGAGGAATGGCGAAGGTCTTGTGCAGGTTGAGGTGAGAGACGTCAGCACCGATAAAGCCTGGCGCCGTCAGCCCGACCTGTGCGTTCATGTTGGCGCCGTCCAGATAGACCTGACCGCCATACTGGTGAACGATGTCGCACACCTCCTTGATGGTCTCCTCGTACACCCCGTGGGTGGAGGGGTAGGTCACCATCAGGCAGGAGAGCTGGTCCCCCACCTCAGCAGCCTTGGCGCGCAGATCGTCCAGATCCACGTTGCCGGACTTGTCGCAGGCGGTGACGATGACCTTGAGGCCCGCCATCTGGGCGGAGGCCGGGTTGGTGCCGTGAGCGGAGGCCGGGATCAGGCAGACATCGCGATGCCCCTCGCCGCGGGACTCATGGTACTTCTTGATGGCGAGCAGGCCCGCGTACTCGCCCTGGGCGCCGGAGTTCGGCTGCATGCAGACGGCGTCATAACCTGTCACCTTCACCAGCCAGTCTTCGAGGTCTGCCAGCAGCAGCTGATAGCCCTGGGTCTGGTTGAGCGGCGCGAAGGGGTGCAGCTTGCCGAACTCGGGCCAGGTCACCGGGATCATCTCGGCGGTGGCGTTGAGCTTCATCGTGCAGGAGCCCAGGGAGATCATGGCGTAGTTCAGGGCCAGATCTTTCGCTTCGAGACGGTGGATGTAGCGCAGCATCTCGGTCTCGGAGTGGTACTTGTTGAACACCTCGTGGGTCAGCACGGCGTCGGTGCGCAGCAGATCCTGCGGGATGGCCTGATGGCCCTGGGCAGCCTTGTCGAGGGCCTCGATATCCAGGCCGTGGCCTTGGCCGAGGAACAGATCAAACAGCTCGGCCACGTCGCCACGGGTGGTGGTCTCGGAGAGGGACACACCGACGGCGCCGTCCAGATCCGCGCGCAAGTTGATGCCCAGCCCTTCGGCCTTGGTGATCAGTTCTGATTTGCCTGCGGTCAGCACGGTGAGGGTGTCGAACCAGCTATCGTGCTTGAGGGTCACGCCCTTGGCCTTGAGGCCGAGCGCCAAGATGCTGGTCAGGCGATGGACGCGGGAGGCGATGGTTTTCAGCCCCACCGGGCCGTGGTAGACGGCGTAGAAGCTCGCCATGTTGGCCAGCAGCACCTGGGCGGTACAGATGTTGGAGTTCGCCTTCTCGCGGCGGATGTGCTGCTCGCGGGTCTGCATCGCCATGCGCAGGGCATTCTTGCCACGGGCATCCTTGGAGACGCCGATGATGCGGCCCGGCATGGAGCGCTTGTAGGCATCGCGGGTGGCAAAGAAGGCCGCGTGGGGGCCACCGTAACCCATGGGCACGCCGAAGCGCTGGGCAGAGCCGAACACCACGTCGGCCCCCAGTTCACCCGGGGATTTGAGCAGCAGCAGGGCGAGCATGTCGCTCCCGACGCAGGCCAGCCCCTTCTGGGCCTGGACGGCGGCGATCAGGGAACGCAGATCGGTCACGTTGCCGGTGGTGCCCGGGTACTGGAACATGGCACCGAACACCTCTTCGCTCACCGCGTCAGAGGCGGGGCCCACGGCCACGTCGAAACCGAAGTGCACCGCGCGCTCCTTGACCACGTCGATCACCTGGGGGTGAACATCGTCGGCCACGAAGAAGAGGTTGGACTTGGACTTGGCCATGCGCTTGGCCAGCGCCATGGCTTCGGCGGCGGCGGTCGCTTCATCGAGCAGGGAGGCGCTTGCCAGATCCATGCCGGTGAGATCCAACGTCAGCTGCTGGAAGTTCAGCAGGGCTTCGAGGCGGCCCTGGGCCAGCTCCGGCTGATAGGGGGTATAGGCGGTATACCAGCCCGGATTTTCCAAGACATTGCGCAAGATGACGTGAGGCACGTGGGTGTCGTGATAGCCCATGCCGATGTAGCTCTTGGCGACCTGGTTCTTGGCCGCATAGCCCTTGAGCTTGGCCAGGGCTTCCACTTCGGTCATGGGGGCGCCGATGCCGAGCGGGCCCGGGCGACGGATGGCGGCGGGGACAGTCTGCTCAATCAGATCGTCCAGGCTCTCGGCCCCCACGGTGGCGAGCAGGGCCCGCACTTCTTCCTCACCCGGGCCGATGTGACGGCGGATGAAATCGGTTTTTTGCTCGAGTTCAAACAGTGACTGGGTCATTTCCCTATTCCTGGTATTAAGTCCTGATAACCAAGACCTGATGTTCCTGATAGCCGGCGAATACCGGCTCCACTCATGTTCTGTGTCCGCCGCAGGCAGACGGGGAATGCGGCAAGGGCATCCCGAAGGCGCAAAGGCTGCACCCTTCCTGCAACCGCCATGGCCGCAGGATGGCAGTCATACAAGAGGGCCCTGCTGTGTTGGCAGGGCCCGGGGGCATTACTCTTCGTCCACCACGTTCTGGTAGCCTTCGGCATCCAGCAGGTTGGCGAGCTCGCCCGCATCGTCCAGCTTGATGCGGAACAGCCAGCCGGCACCGTAGGGGTCGGAGTTGACCAGCTCGGGGCTGCCTTCCAGCTCTTCGTTGATGGCCAGGATCTCGCCGCTCACCGGGCTGTAGATGTCGGAGGCGGCCTTGACCGATTCGGCCACGGCGCAATCTTCGCCGGCGCTCACTTGTTTGCCCACTTCCGGCAGGTCGACGAACACCATGTCTCCCAGCAGATCCTGGGCGTGCTCGGTGATGCCGACCACGGCTTCGCCGTTGGCTTCAACACGGACCCACTCGTGGGAGGTGGCATATTTCAGTTCGCTCGGGATATGGCTCATTTGTGCTTCCTTTATGCTCTTGGATCGCTTCAACAAAAATGGGTCGGCGAAGGGGCTCCCCTTCGCCGCAATCAATCATTACACCAGGGGCTGGCCGTTGCGCACGAAAGCCGGCTTGGTGACCTTCACGGTGACCAGCTTCTTGCGGATCTCGACCTGGGCTTCAGAGCCGATGTCACGGGGTACCCGCGCCAGGGCGATGCTGTAACCCAGAGTCGGCGAGAAGGAGCCGGAGGTGATCACCCCTTCGCGCTGCTCACCGCTCTCGCTGGTGAAGGTAACCGGCATGCCGGCACGCAGCACCCCTTTCTCTTCCATCACCAGACCCACCAGCTTGGGTTGGGTGCCGGCGGCCTTCTGGGCTTCCAGGGCGGCGCGACCGATAAACTGGCGATCGCTGGGCTCCCAGGCCAGAGTCCAGGCCATGTTGGCGGCCAGGGGCGAGATTGACTCGTCCATGTCCTGACCGTAGAGGTTCATGCCCGCTTCCAGGCGCAGGGTGTCACGGGCACCGAGGCCGCAAGGGGCCACGCCGTTGTCCAGCAGGGACTGCCACAGGGCGCAGGCCTGGGGCTCGGGCACCACGATTTCATAACCGTCTTCGCCGGTGTAGCCAGTGGTGGCGATGAAGAGATCCCCAGCCTGCACGCCGAAGAAGGGCTTCATGCCCTCGACCGCTGCATTTTGCTCAGGGGTGAACACCTTGGCCGCCTTGGCCTTGGCGTGGGGCCCCTGCACCGCGATCATGGCAAGCTCCGGGCGCTCGGTCACGCTCACAGAGAAGTCGATGGCGTGATGGCGGATCCAGGCCAGATCCTTCTCGCGGGTGGCGGAGTTCACCACCAGGCGGTAGAAGGTATCGGTCAGGTAATAGGTGATGAGGTCGTCGATGACGCCGCCTTCCGGGTTCAGCATGCCGCTGTAGAGGGCCTTGCCGGGGACGGTGAGCTTGGCCACGTCGTTGGCCAGCAGGTGTTGCAGGAAGGCTTTGACTCGCTCGCCGGTCAAATCGACGATGGTCATGTGGGAGACATCGAACATGCCCGCATCGCTGCGCACCGCGTGGTGCTCTTCCAGCTGGGAGCCGTAGTTGATGGGCATTTCCCAACCGTGGAAGTCCACCATCTTGGCGCCAGCTTCCAGGTGTTTGGGATGCAGTACAGTAGTCTGGATCATCGCTGTGTTTCCTTAAGCGTTCGCGACAACGCTCGCAATCCGCTCCGGCTCCCTTGCACAGCGGGAGGGCGAACCGCAAGGTCTGTGCTCGTTCCCACCCGTGGGGCAGGAGTGATTCCTTGAACGGAGCGGATTATATGACAAGAGCGCCGGTGTGCCGCTCAAAAAAAACTAATCCCGCTCCGACAAACTGACACCAGACACTAAGACAAAAACAGTGATAAAAACAGTACAAACCCGGGATGTGCGAGATTTAATATTGATTTTTACCGTTACGTCACAATTTACAGAAAAACGTTTCGCTTCCCGCCAACATTAAAGGCTGACACCCCGGAGGGGCATTCAGCCTTGTCAGATTAGTTTTATTGTTAAAACTAGCGAGTAAGATTAGATTTTTTCACCCTTGGCAAGGGCAGGCAGCTCACCGTCCAGCCCCATGGCGGCCCGGATCACGCTTTGCTTGAGCGGCGCCAGGCCATCGACGGCCCGCAATCCCACCCCACGCACCAGCTTCTTGAGGGGGTGGCTGCCACCAAATAGTCGCTTGAGCCCTTCCATCGCCGCCAGCATGCGGGCGGCCTCGCTCTTGCGCCAGCGCTCATAGCCGCGCAGGTTGGCCAGCAGGCCGATATCCGCCCCTGCGTTCTGGCTCTTGAGGAGCTGTTCGGCCAGGGCCGCCGCATCCAGCAGACCCAGGTTGACCCCCTGCCCCGCCAGCGGGTGTATGGTGTGGGCCGCGTCTCCCACCAGCACCAGCCGCTCGCGGGCAAAGTCCCGGGCGTAGCGGGCGGTGAGCTGAATGGCGCTGCGGGCCCCCTCCACCTTGCACAGCCCCAGCCGTCCATCAAAGGCGGTGGTGAGTTGGCGATTGAAGCCTTCATCGTCCAGGGCGCACAGTGCCTCGGCCCGCGTGGCGGGCACCGACCAGACGATGGAGCAGAGGTTGGGCTCCCACAGGGGCAGGAAGGCGAGCGGGCCTTCGGGGGTGAAGATCTGGCGGGCCACCGCCTCGTGGGGCTCGGCACTGCGCACCGTCGCCACCAGGGCGTGGTGGCCATAATCCCAGCTGGTGAGCGGGATGTCCGCCTGGCGGCGCACCCAGGAGTGGGCCCCGTCGGCGGCCACCACTACCTTGGCCGAGAGGGCACGGCCATCCTCCATCAGCAACAGGGCGCCCGCCGCACTGCTCTGCAGGCTGGCGGCCCGGGCAGGGGTGAGCAGCTGGATATTGTTTGCTCCCTTGAGGGCATCGAGCAGGGCCAGCTGGATGACCCGGTTCTCGACGATATGGCCGAGCGCCGGTTGGCGCAGGCTGGCGGCATCAAAACCGATATGGCCGAAGCTGTCCTGCTCCCACACCGCCATGCTGTCGTAGGCTTGCAGGCGCCGCGCCACTATGCCGTCCCAGGCGCCGACCCCCTGCAAGATGCGCTGACTGGCGAGGCTCAGGGCGCTGACCCTGTTGTCCGGTACCTCCCCGAGCTGGGTGTCGGGCAGCTGCCCCTCGACGATGGCGATCGTGAGCGCACTGTTCTTGAGGGCGGCGGCGAGCCCCAGGCCCACCATACCGCCCCCCACGATCACCACATCCACATTTTGCATCTGCATCATCTCTATCCTTTCGTGGCTGATCGCCAGGATCAGCAGGGGGACGCCCGCTGGCATCCCCTCATCAAGTTGTTCGGTGTGGCCTCTTCTCGGCACACCTCATTCACGGCACAGGTCGGCGACAAACCCCAGAGTGCGGGAGGCAAGCGGCGCCTGCAGCCAGGGCAGTCGCTCCATCAGGGAGAGCGCCAGATTGCGGCCTGCCACCAGGGGGGCATGGCCGTTGGAGAAGAGCTGGGCCAGAGAGGAGGTGAGCCAGATGGTCTGCTCCTGATCCCCCTTGCGCCGCTGCCAGTAAGCGCTCAGCACCTCGAAACTGCCGATGTCCTCCCCGGCCGCGAGGGCCCGGGCCACTGCCTGGGTGAGCAAGTCCAGGTCGCGCATGCCGAGATTGAAGCCCTGGCCGGCGATGGGGTGCAACAGGTGGGCGGCATTGCCCACCAGCACGGTGCGCTGGGCCAGGGGATAGTCGGCCACCGTCAGCACCAGGGGGTAGAGGTTGCGCGCCCCTGTGCGCACGAAGCGCCCGAGCCGCCAGCCAAAGGCCTGCTGCAGACGGGCCAGGAAGGCGGCATCATCCAGCGCCATCAGGGCCTGTGCCTCGTCCCGCGGGACGCTCCACACCAGGGAGGAGAGCCCCTCCTGCATGGGCAGCAGCGCCAGCGGCCCCCCTTCGGTGAAGCGCTCGAAGGCCCGACCGGCGGGATCCTCGGCAGTCTTGACCGTGGCGATAATGGCGCTCTGTTCATAGTCATGGCGACTGACCGGCAGCTTGAAGTGCTGGCGCACGAAGGAGTTGCCCCCATCGGCCGCCACCAGCAGCCGGGTCTGGTAGCGCTCGCCGTTGGCAAGCGTCAGCGTCACCCCCTCCTCCAGCGGCGCTATGGTGGAGAGCTGGGCCGGACAGCACAGCCTGATGTTCGCGGTGGCGTCCATCCCCTGCTGCAGCGCGATGCCGGCGGCGGAGAGTTCGATCACCTGGCCGAGGGCGGGCAGACCAAACTGCGCCGCCGTGAGCCGGGTCTGGCCGCAGTGGCCCCGATCCGAGACATGGATATGGGTGATGGGAGCGCAGTGAGGGGCAAAACGGGACCAGAGCCCGTGCCGGGCAAGCGCCTCGCAGGTGCCGGCGGAGAGCGCGATGGCGCGGGCATCGAAGCCGGGGTGGGCATTGAGTTCGGGGGCGCTCGCCTCCAATAGCAGGATCTGCAGGGGGGCACCGCTCGGCCCTTTCAGGGCGGCGAGGGAGAGGGCCAGCACGGCGCCGCTCATACCACCGCCGACGATAGCCACGTCGACGTGAACCGGATCAGAATGAGACATGAGAAGAGGGCATAGGCTAAAAACGTGGGCCAATGCTATCACAAAGGCGGGGGGCGGGATGCGAGGCCACGGGCAAAAAACCGATTTGGCACCGACAGTTGGCTCGCCAGAGCCCGCCCGGCACTCCCCTCCTCCACGCAGAACCATCACGGAAAAAGAGCGCCATCAGGCGCTCTTTTCTATCTCCGTTCGGGCACTCTTGCGGGATTCAGTGCAGGGTCGGCGGGGTGCTCGGGGCATCCGGGCGCTTGCCGAACTCCTCGAACGCCATCATGACCCCGAGGCGCACGTGTTCGTAGAGCACCAGGAAGGAGGCTTCGTTCTCGTCATCTTCCTGATCGAACTCCGCAGAGACCTGGGTGATGCTGGCGATGTCCTGGATCATCTCCTGCAGCTCCTCGGAAGCCCTGGAGAGCTCCTGCTGCACCACACCGAAACCGGCCAGGAAGGCCTGGGACCAGTCCACCAGGGCATCGATGCGCTCGTCGAGCGGCGCCTCGTCACTTGGCAACAGCAGCTCGACCCCTTTTTGTCCCATCAGGCTCTCGATGACGCCCTGATAGAGGTCGGTCATCACCTGGCGCACCGGCGCCGGCAAGCCGAAACCATCGTTGATCAGATCGTTGAAAGGAGGCAGCCAGCTCTTGTCGTCCAGTACCACGCCACCGCACACCAGGCCGCAGATCACGCCATGGGCCTCGACAGCCGTCGCCATCAGCTCGTGCTGCTCCATCAGGTCGGCCACAGCCGCGTATTTCAGGGGGTTCGTTTTGCTCATCGAAGATCCGCTCAAAGTTCAGGCAAATATGCAAAAATTATGGCCGAGATCCTAGCATTCTCCCCCTCTCAGAGCCAGCAAGGCCTTGAAACTTCTGCATCTGCGCTATATAGTCCCGCCCAGTTGTCCACGTGGATAAAAGCGGGAATCAGCCCCGCCGTATTGAGGAAGGCATGAGCATAGAGGCCGTAGAAATCGTCATTTTGGGACGTCCCTACAAGGTATCCTGTCCCTTGGGACAACAGGATGCCCTGCGCCAGGCCGCCGACCAGCTGAGTGACAAGCTTATCGAGCTGCGTCAACGCTCCAAGGTCTCCAGCAATGAACAGCTTGCCATCATGGCCGCGCTCAACTTCTGTCATGAGCTCTGCCTTGAAAAAGAGAAGAACCACCAATACTCTGAGACCATGGACAAGCGGATCAAGATGCTGCAGCGCACCATAGAAGCGGCCTTGATCGAGCACGGTCAATATGGTGATTCCAGCGAAGAGGGCCGTCAGCCCTAAGCGCGACCCGTTTTAAAATTCCCTGGGGTGTGCGTCAGCCGGTTCAAGTCCCCGAGCCGATAATCATACCCAACAGGAGTTCTATCTTCTGACTATTGCGCATGCTCGGCCCGACCGAGAAGCCTGCGGCCAGTTTAGAACTCCGCCTTGAACTCACGGTTCAAGGGCCCAAACCGGCAACGGCATCTCCGGGGTACCTAACACAAGAGCCCGTCATTGATATGACGGGCTCTTTCTTTTTCTGCGTGCAGCCCAGGGGCCCATCGTCCATGAACCAAGCGCAATAAAAAGCCCGCCGACGAGGGCGGGCTCTGTACCTGACCTGGATGCACTCAGACGGCCATCTGCTCGTGGGGCGAGCCATGGTGGCGCAGCCAGAGGAAGCTCAGGGCTACGATCAGCACCATCACCACCATGATGGCCCCCAGGGTCACCTGCCCTTCCATCGGGAAGCTGGCGGCCAGCAGGGTGACCACACCGGCCCCCAGGTTTTGCATGCCCCCCAGGATGGCGCCGGCGGTGCCCGCCTGACCCGGGAAGGGCTCGATGGCGCAGGAGGTGGCGGTCGGGTAGAGAATGCCACTGCCGATGAAGTAGACAGCCGCGCCCCCGACCAGGGAGGCCGCACTCACCACCCCGAACAGCCCGGGCACCAGAATGATGAGGGCCCCCAGCCCCAGGAAGGCGATACCAAGGCGCATCAGCTTGCCCTGACTCAGGCGAAAGCTCAGACGGGCCGAGAGCCAGGCGCCGAACAGGTAGCCGGGCAGCGGCAGCACGAACAGCACGCTCACGGTGCGGGCGCTCAGTTTGAGCACGTCGCCGAGCAGCACCCCGGCCGCCGCTTCGAATACCGCGAGTCCCGCGAAGGTCGCCATCAGGCAGAGCAGGTTGCCCTGAAAGCGCGGGTTGCCGAGCACGTGGCGATAGGCGGCGCCGACCCGCAGTGGTTGCTGACGGGCGCTCGCCGGCAGGGTCTCACCAAACCAGGCCAGCAGGGCCAAAGTGGTCAGGGCGCCAAAGCCGAACAGGAACCAGTAGCCGGCGCGCCAGTTGAACAGCTCGGTCAGCCAGCCCCCCAGCACGGGTGCCAGCAGGGGGGAGAAGATCACCCCCATGCTCACCAGGCTGTTGGCGCGGTTGAGCTCGGCGCCGCTGTAGCGATCCCGCATCACGGTCCGGCTCATGGCACCACCGGCCCCCGTGCCCAACCCCTGGATGAAGCTGCCGGCCAGCAGGGCGGCAAAGTGCGGGATCAGCTGAATGGTCAGGGTGCCCACCAGAAACACCATCATGCCGATGAGCAGCACAGGGCGACGGCCGATGCGATCCGACAGCGGACCGTAGACAAACTGGGAGAGGCCGTACGGGATCAGGTAGCAGGCCATCACCGCCTGCAACTGGCCGGAAGCCACATGAAAGTCCCCCGCCATCATGGGAATGGAGGGCACATAGAGGGTCTGGGTCATCTGGCCCACGGCGACCATCAGAATGGTCAGGAAAAACAGCGGATAAAAACTGTGCCGATACATATCTCAGTCCCGAAGAATCATCGAAAAGCTGCCCGCCTCTGGCAGAGAACCGCAGAGGGGATCCAATAAACAGGGTCAATCAAAGGTGAAACGCAAGGCGGAGGACCCGCACCCGCCAGGAGCAGGACGCTCTTTGGCTTGCGGTGATCTTAGTGATTCATGTCACAAAAAACGAACGAATCTTTATAATCTGCTTTCCCAAGTTTTTCTAATGTGACGGGGCCAGCGGCCCTGTCGAACTGACATCGAACGGGATCGAGGCGCCTGTGTCCAGGCGCCCCGCTCCCCTTAGCCCACCCGTCCCAACTCGGCGGGCGCCAGCCCCTGCTCAGCTGTGCCCGCCGCCCCCAATCGCAGGCAGCGCCCGGCCACCTTGCCCGCCAGCGCCTCGTCATGGGTCACCAGCAGCAGGGCGCAGCCTATCTCCGCCAGCTCCCCCATCAGGCAGGCGATGGTCTGCTGCTGGCTCAGGGGATCGAGCCGGGAGGTGGGCTCGTCGGCAAACAGCAGCACGGGGCGCAGCAGCAGGGCCCGGATCAGCGACAGCCGTTGCAGCTCCCCCCCCGACACCTGGCTCGGCAGCCGGCTCAGCAGCCGCTCATCGAGGCCGAGCCTTGCCAGATAGTCGGTGAGGGGCTGGCGGGGCAATCTGTGCAGGCGCAGCAGGTCGTCAAACTGGGTGGCGAGGCACACCCGGCTGGCGAAGGCCTGCACCGGATCCTGATAGAGCTTCTGCCAGCGGTGGGGGGCTATGCCCCCCTGGCGCAGCACCCTCCCTCGCAGCGGGCGCTGCAACCCCAGCAGCACATTGCCGAGGGTACTCTTGCCCGCACCGCTCGGCGCCATGATGGCGAGCCGCTCCCCCCGGGCCAGTGGCAGGTCGAGTCCCTCGAACAGGGTCTGCTCCCCGTAGCCCATGGCGAGCTCCTCCCCCCTGAGCAGCCAGTCACCGGTCGGGGGATGCACGGCCTCGGGCCAGGCCGAGGGTTCCGCCGCCAGCAGGGCGCGGGTGTAGGCATGGGAAGGCGCCCGCAGCACCTGCTCGGCTAGCCCCTGCTCCACTATCTCACCCTCCTTGACCACCAGCACTCTGCCCCCCAGCGCCCGGGCCAGGGAGAGATCATGGGTGATGGTCAGCAGGTGGCGCCCCTCGGTCAGATAGCCCTGCAGCAATGTCTGCAACCTGGCACTGGCCCGGCTGTCGAGCCCCTTGGTGGGCTCGTCGGCGATGAGCAGGCGCACCTGCCCCAGGGTGGCGGCGGCAAAGGCGGCACGTTGGGCCATGCCCCCGGAGAGCTGGTGCGGGAAGTGGCGCTCCCGCCCGGCAAGCCCGAGCCGCTCGAGGGCGTCCCGCGCCCGCGAGCGCGCCTCTTTGCCTCCCGCCAACCAGCCCTCCTCCACCTGGGGCAGCAGCCCCATGGTGGGGTCCAGCGCCAGCACCGGCTCCTGGGGCAGCATGGCCAGCTCCCGCCCCCAGAGGGCGCGCAGGGCCTGGGGGTCCGCCAGGCTGTGGCACAGGCCGCCCATCGCCATCTCGCCTCGGCCGCGCAAGGGGTCAGGCAGGGTCCCCATCAGGGCATGGGCCAGCAGGGATTTGCCCGAGCCGCTCTCCCCGATCAGGGTCAAGGCGCTGCCGGGATAGAGGGTGAGATCCAGCGCCTGCAGCAGGGTCTGTCGGCCGTCATCCACCTGCAGGCCCTTGATATGAATGGTCGTCATGGGGTGACTCCTTGCGGGGATCCAGGATGAAGCGTGCCCTTCTGATTGAGCAGCACCAGGGCCAGCAGCATGACTCCCATCACCAGTATGGGGGCCAGCAGCAGGCGGGGTGCCTCCTGATAGTGGGGCAGCGCCTCCGTCATCATCAGGCCGAGCTCAGGGGTGGGTGGCTGGATGCCCACCCCGACGAAGCCCAATGTGGAGAGGGTCAGGATGGCCCCCGCGAGGCCAAAGGCCATCATGGTGAGCAGCTGGGGAGCCAGCTCGGGCCAGAGGTGGCGCCGCAGGATGTGGGCGTTGCCAAAGCCCAGCAGCCGGGACGCCTCCACCTGGGGCGAGGCAAGCAGCGCCCGGCTGCGGGCCCGCACCACCCGGTAGTACTCCACCCACTGGGCCATGGCCAACCCGAGATAGAGGATGGTGAAGCCCCCCTGGGCCATGGCGGAGAAGAGCAGCACCAGCAGCAGGCTCGGCAGGGCCAGCACGCCGTCCGCCAGGCTACGCAGCAGGCCGTCGACCCAGCCGCCGCGCCAGGCTGAGAGCCAGCCCAGCAGCGATCCCAGCAGGGCCGCCGTCAGGACG
Source organism: Aeromonas sp. sif0611 (assembly GCF_019218845.1). Lineage (NCBI taxonomy): Bacteria > Pseudomonadati > Pseudomonadota > Gammaproteobacteria > Aeromonadales > Aeromonadaceae > Aeromonas > Aeromonas sp. sif0611. The sequence goes on from NZ_JAHUWU010000004.1 coordinate 315,368, forward strand.
CACAGCATCCCCAGCAGCAGGGAGAGCCGGGTCGCCGCCGCGAGCCGCGCCATCAGACTGCGGCCCATCTGATCCCGCCCGAGCGGCTCCTGCCAGGAGGGATCGGCCAGGAACAGCACCAGATCCTGGGCGGCGGGATCGGGCCAGAGCACGGGGCCCAGCAGGGCGAACAGCACCACCAGCAGGAGCAGGCTTGCTCCCGTCTTGACAGAGAAAGACATGATCAGGACTCCTTGGGACCGCGGGGATCGATGGCGAGGCAGAGCAGATCCGTCAGGGTATTGAGCAGCACGAAGAGCGCCGCCAGCACCAGCACGGTTCCCTGTACCATGGGGATGTCGCGCCAGAAGAGGGCATGCACCAGGGCATGGCCGATGCCGGGCCAGGCGAACAGGCTCTCGACCACCACGACCCCTTCGATAAGCAGCACCAGTTGAACCCCGGTATAGGCGATGACGCTGACCCCGGTGTTGCGCAGGCCATGACGCCTGAAGACCCGGGCGGGCGAGAGCCCCTTGGTGAAGGCGAAGCGGTAATAACCGGACTGCACCACGGTGAGCACGCTCTCGCGCACCACCCGGGAGAGCACACCCGAGAGCCCCAGCCCCAGGGTGAGGGCGGGCAACAGCAGGTTGCTCCCCTCCCCGTGACCGGCGGCGCTGACCCAGCCCAGCTCCACCGAGAGCAGCACCATGAGCACCAGGCCGAGCAGGAAGGGAGGCAGCGCGCGCATCAGCACGCTCCAGCCCAGGGTCAGGCGATCGCACCATCCCCCCGGACGCAGGGCGCTCAGGCTGCCGAGCGGCAGCGCCAGCAGCAGGGCCAGGGCCACGGCGGCCACCGCCAGGGACAGGGTGGCCCCCAGGTGGTGGCCCACCTCGCTTGCCACAGGTGCGCCCGTCACCAGGGAGCTGCCGAGATCCCCCTGCAGCAGGGCGCCCAGCCAGTCACCGAAGCGGGAGAGGGCCGAGCCGGCCAGCCCCAGTTCGCTTCGCACCGCGTTGGCGGCCTCGGCGGTGACATAGTCATAGCCGTAGCGGCCCGCGGCGATACGAAAGGCGATGTCCCCGGGCAGGGATTGCACCATCAGAAAGCAGAGCCCGGCCACCAGCAGGGCCACCATCAGCGCCTGTACCAGCCGCTGGCCCAGTATTCCCATGACGGCAGAGAAGGGCGCCGCTGTCATTGTGTGCTCCATGTGAGTTTGTCCAAACGATAGCTGCGCTCCTGGGGATCCAGCTCAAAGCCCTTCAGCTCACGGCTGACCGCCGCGCTCTGGCGATACCAGGCGATGGGCAGGAGGGGCAACTCCTGCTGTAGGGTGGTGGCGATCTCACGGCGCAGTGCCGCGGCCTCTCCTGCGGGCAGGGTCTCCTTGCCAAGGCGGGCCAGTGTTTGCTCCATGGCCGGGGATTGCCAGTTCATTACCCCCCAGTCGGCACCGGCGGGAGCCAGATCCCCCAGCAGGGTGACCAGGGGATCCGGCACTAGGGCATAGTTGCGGGCATAGAGGCCGAGCTGGAGCGAGCCATCCTGATGACCGGCCGGGATCTCGCTCGAGTTGCCCACCGCCACCTTGAGGTCCACCCCCACCGCCTTCCACTGCGCCTGCAGTGCCGTGGCCAGCAGGAGCAATTCCGGGCGATCCGGGAAGGTGCGCAGGGTCAGGGCGAAACGCTCCTCCCCCTTGTGCAGCACGCCATCCGCCCCCAACAGCCAGCCTGCCGCCGCCAAGGCCGCCTGAGCCGCCTTGACGTCATAGGCGAGCGGGGTCAGCCCGGGTTGATGCCACTCCCCCAGGGTGGGAGGGAAGAGCTGGGTCGCCGCCATCTCGGGATCCCGCAGCAGGGCCGCCGCCATGCCACGGCGATCGATGGCGAGGCTGAGCGCGCGGCGCACCGCCGGATCCTTCAGAAGAGGATCGGCCCCATTGAGCTTGAGCTGTATGGTGCGCGGCAGGGTAACGGAGACGATGGAGACCCGGGACGCCTGCTGCAAGCGGCGGATGCTGACCGGATCCAGCCCCCAGGCAATGTCGGCCTGACCGCTCTCGGCCATCAGGGTGCGGCTCTCGGCACGGCCCACCGTCAAGTAGCTCACCTGCGAGATGGCAGGCTGGGGGCCTTGCCAGCCATCGAAGCGCTCGGTCTCGACTCGCTGGGGCTGCTGCAAGCGGGTGATGCGATAGGGGCCAGAGCCGATGACCTGGGTCACCTCCCCCTTGGCATCATAGGCCCCCTTCGCCAGGATCTGGGTGCTGGGGTGAGCCAGCACGGCGGCCAGGGGGGCGAAGGGGCCGGTGAGGGTGACCAGCAGAGCCCCCTCATGGGCCTCGATGGACGCGATGGGGGCGCTGGTCATGACGCCGGGCTTGCGCCATGCCTGCTGCAGGGCAAAGGCGACCTGCTCGGCGCTCACCTCGCTGCCATCGTGAAAGCGGGCCCCGGGGCGCAGGGTGAATCGCCATTGCAACCCATCCCCGGAGTGAGACCACTGGCTCGCGAGCCCGGGTTGCAGATTGCCTTGGCTGTCGACCTCGACCAGGGTCTCCGCCACCTGCATGCGGGTAAAGAAGACCCCGTTGCTGGCAGGGTCGACACTGTGGATCTCCCAGGGCCCCACCATGGCCAGCGGCTTGCCGTGAGCAACATTCATTCCGGCCATCAACACCAGGGCGCACCACCCCGAACAGGTGTGTATTTTTGTCATCCATTCCATCCAAACGATAATGATTACCAACCAATAATTTACGTTATAACATAACAATTAATCAAGATGAATGACTTTTCATTTTTGATAGATGGCTTATTTGCAGCGGGAAAGGGGGAACAGATGAGCGGCCCAGCAGGCGGGCAATGGGGCGGCAATCATAAAAAGCGATGGCCCGTCATCGGGCCATCGTCATCATCCTAGCGGGTCACCATCTGCTGCGCCCGCTTGACCTGATCCTCAGGGCTCTCGTTGCGCGGTGGAATGGTGATGCCCTTCTGGCAGGCGGGTTTGGCCTCCATGCGCGCCATCCAGGCCTGCAGATGGGGCAGACCCTCGATGGAGATGCCGCTCCAGTCATGGATCCGCACCCAGGGCCAGGTGGCGATGTCGGCGATGCTGTACTCGTCGGCCAGGTACTCATGGTGCGCCAGGTGACCGTCGAGCACCTCGAACAGACGGCGCCCTTCCTTCTGGTAGCGCTCTATGGCCGCCGGGATCTTCTCGGGGAAGTAGCGGTAGAAGACGTTGGCCTGCCCCATCATGGGGCCGACGCCGCCCATCTGGAACATCAGCCACTGGATGGCCTGAGAGCGGCGCTTGGGATCTTGCGGTAGCAGCTTGCCGGTTTTTTCCGCCAGATAGATCAAGATGGCGCCGGATTCGAACACGGCGAAATCACCGTTATCCCGATCGACGATGGCCGGAATGCGGCCATTGGGGTTGATGGCCAGAAACTCGGGCTTCTTCTGCTCCATGGTCGAGAAATCCAGCGGGATCACCCTGTAAGGCAACCCCAGCTCTTCGAGGGCGATCGACACCTTGAACCCATTGGGCGTGGCGGCAGTGTACAAATCTATCATCTTGGACTCCTTGGTCGTTCAAACGTAATGATCAGGCCTGGGTGCTGGGACGGGCACTCACCCGCTCATGCCAGGCCTGCAAGTGATGCTGGTGCGGGGCGATGCGAAGACCGACGACCTTGCCAAAGTCGATGGAGTACAGCAAAGAGGCTTAGCTCTTCACCGTAACGCTAGATAGTCATCGTCTCACTGAGACAGGTACCATCATCGAGCTCAAGCACCGGAATGCGCCCCGCCGGGTTCTTGGCAAGAAACGCAAGCTCGAGGTTCTCTCCTGTTCCCAGATCTACCTGCTGATAACTCATCTCGATGCCCTTCTCCGCCAGAAACATCCTGAACCGGCGGGCATTGGGGACACACTTCAACTTATAGATCTTCATCTCGCCTGCGTGGGAATGAAGACCGCTGGCCGCTTCCCATCCCCACGGGGAACCATGGCCAGCGGCGCAACATCGGTCTGTTATGACAAATATTGCACCGCTTGAACAGCCCGAATACAGGGGAAACAGTTAGCCGCACAGAGTGAGGGGTTGACGTTGGCGCAGCAGGATGAGGCGGGAGAGGAGCGGAAAATAGGACTCGAGTTTGCTCTGCAGGACCAGGCTGCAGGCGGGATCAGCAAGCTCAGTCTCATCCAGCACTATGCCATTGGAGACAAAGTAAAAGCGCGGGTCCCTGATATCCGGTCCCTGGGGAGCGCAGTCATATTGCCGATGAACCAACAGTGGCAAAACGGGCAATCCCAACGTAGTGCCGCTGGCGGACCAGCGCGACTCCGGCCATGGTGCATCATCGTCTTCCAGCAGCAGGATGGCCGCCTCTTCCTTCGACGGTTGCCACCTATCCGGTTGTGCGACCCTGATCTCGGTGAAGTAATGCCCATCACCACTGGCGGCACGCAGTGCGGCCAGCACACCCAATGTCGTCGCTGCCGACGGTTTTTGACTGACTAATGACAGATTCATGGCTCATGTCCCTATGCTCACCACAGCCTGTTAACCGGCTGTCGCGATAAGACTAGCCGATAACAGGCCTTTATTGGAGCCGTCAGATCTGGCAGTCAATGCCGTGACAGCGCCCGCGGATAACGGTTGCCATTCCAGAATATCTTGGTAAGATACCGCGTCCTTTTATCCCCCGTTCTTTAACATCCAGTGGTGAACCTATGCATCCGATGCTGAATATCGCCGTGCGCGCTGCGCGCAACGCCGGTCAAGTTGTAGTAAAAGCCTTCTCCCAGCCCGAGAATATCGAGGCTATCCAAAAAGGCAGCCACGACTTCGTGACCAACGTTGACCGTGAAGCCGAAGCGGCCATCATTCACACCATCAAGAAGTCTTACCCGGAACACAGCATCGTGGCTGAAGAGTCTGGTGAGATTGCCGGTACCAATCCGGATTACCAATGGATCATCGACCCACTGGATGGCACGACCAACCTGGTCAAGGGCATTCCGCACTTTGCCGTCTCCATTGCCCTGCGCGTCAAGGGCAAGACCGAACAAGCCGTTGTCTACGATCCCATTCGTGACGAGCTGTTTACCAGCACCCGTGGTAACGGCGCCCAGCTGAACGGCTACCGCATCCGCGTGGGCAAGGCCAAAGAGATGGCTGGCACCGTGCTGGCGACCGGTTTCCCGTTCAAGCAGAAGCACCACATCGAACCCTACCTGAAGATGTTCCAGAGCATGTTCATCGAGTGTGCCGACATCCGCCGTGCCGGCGCCCCTGCGCTGGACCTGGCCTATGTGGCCGCCGGTCGCATCGACGGCTACTGGGAAATCGGCCTGAAGCCCTGGGAAACGGCCGCCGGTGAGCTGCTGGCCAAGGAAGCTGGCGCCATCGTCACCGACTTCGTGGGTGGTCACAACTACGAAAACTCCGGCAACATCGTGGTTGCCAACCCGCGCGTCCTGAAAGAGATGCTCGGCAAGATCCGCGAAAACCTGCCGGATTCTTTGGCTAAATAAGCTGGCCAAGTAAGTCGCGAACCCTTGAAAAAAATGCCAGTCGGCCCAGCCGACTGGCATTTTTTTATCTCTGATATCGGGAAACTAAGCCGCTGAAGCGTGGAACTGGCCCAGCCCCGTTCCAGATGAGCAGAATAAGCGGTCGGGCACAAGCCAGAACAGGGTTTCCTCGATCAGCTCGATCAGATGGTGCCGTTGCGCCCCATGTTTATCACCACTCGCCGGTTCTTGGCTCTGCCCGCGTCCGTCTCGTTGGAGGCCACGTGCTGTTTCTCGCCGTGCCCCTCCACCGAGATCTTGCCCTCCTCGATGCCGAGATCCACAAACACCTGCTTGATGGCATCTGCCCGCTTCTCGGAGAGCTTCTGATTGGGCCAACGCCCGCCGTAGCTGTCGCTGTAGGCGTCGATCACCACCACGTCTATGCTCTTGTCCGCCTTCACATAGTCGCCGATCAGCGCCAGCCGCCGCTTGGAAGCGGACGACAGCTGATCGCTGTTCTTGTCATAGGAGAGCACGCTGAAGGCGATGTCGTTGAAGCTGTAGGGCAGCAGGCCGCTCAGGCAATCCATGAAGGCCTGGTATTTGACCCTGAAGTTGACCGAAGAGAGCGACACCCGTACCGGCCTGTCCTGACGATACCAGTCTCTGTACTGAAAGGTGGGCATGCGCCCCCCCTCCAGCTCGTCCAGCATGGTCCAGGCAGTTTGCCCCGCCACCAGGCCGTCGAACTGCTGATAGAACTGCAGCTGACTTATCTGGCGTCCGGAGACACCGGGGCGCCAGCTGGGAGGCATGATCCCGAGACTCACCGTCTGGGTCCTGGCCTGCGGCCGCTGCCCCTTCAGCTCGAAGTCCAGGTTGATCTTGCGACCGGCCCGGCTGACGAAGGCGCCCGTGCCCCAGCGGGGAATGGGATGTTCGAGACGGCACTCCACCTGAGTATCCGAGGTCAACCGCCAGACGGATTGATCCAAGCCGGCACCGAACTCGGTCACTCCCGCCTGCAACTGCATACTCACGGATATGCTGATCAACCCTAACACCCAAGCATTCAACGGCTTGCCCTCCACACGATCTCGGATTAACTATCGGCAGCGGCAAGCCAAGCTTTAGGTCAAAACCCTCAATGGGGAGCGTGGCGCTCCATCAGTTTGAAGCTGGCGATGCGGGCCGTCAGATCCCGGGCCAGCTGATCCAGCTCGACACTGTTTTGTTGCAGGGTCTCCGAGTGCAGGCGGTGGGCCTCATAGACCTCCCGAATGGTCAGCACGTTGTGCTGGATGTCGTCGGTCACATAACGTTGCTCCTCGGTGGCTGTCGCCACCTGAGCGGTCATGTCGTTCACCTTGCGCACCTCCTTGACGATATCGGTCAACTCGCTGCCTGCCCGTTTAGCTTCGGTCACACTCAGCCCCGCCTGCTCGGTGCCCAGGTGCATGGCCGTCACCGCCTGACTGGCGCCCTGGCGCAGACGGGCCAGCATCTGCGCGATGTCATCCGCCGCCTGCTGAGTGCGCGAGGCCAATGCTCTCACCTCCTCCGCCACCACCGCAAAACCGCGACCGGACTCACCGGCGCGGGCCGCCTCGATGGCGGCGTTGAGGGCCAGCAGATTGGTTCTGTCCGAGATCTGCTTGATGAGGTTGAGCGCCTCGCCGACCGACTCCGTCTCCCGATGCAGGTTGTCCACCAACTGCTGGGTATCGACCAGGGTACCCGCCACCTGCTGGATGGCATCGATGGTCTGGTCTACCTCCCTGTCACCCTGATGGGCACGTCCGATGGCCTGCTGGGTCGCCAGCGAGGTCTGGGTGGCATTGCGAGCAATCTCCGCCACCGTCGAGGCCATCTCGGTCGCGGCCGTCGCCACCAGATCCACCTGACCAACCCCCTTGACCACACCGGCGTTGACCTGGGCAATCACCTCTGCCGAGGCTGCGGCGCTGCGAGCCAGCACGTCACAGGAGCGGCGTACCGCCAGCAACAGCCCTTCCAGGTGTTCGAGGAAGCGGTTCAGATCCTGCGCCAACGCACCCAGCTCATCGCCGGATCGCCAGTTGACCCGCACAGTCAGGTCGTTCTCCTGCACCAGCCGTTTGAAGGTCTGATGCAGCGCCAGGAACCCCAGATGCAGGTCGCGCACCACCCGCCAGCAGATGGCACTGGTCAGGACCACGCACAACAGTACACCGACGGCGGCCCACCAGAAGTCGCTGGCACTCTTGGCTCGCATCTGCTCAACCCGATCATCCAACTGTTGATAGAGGCGATCCTCGCTCTCCTTGAGCAGGCCTATCTTGTCGGTGCTCAAGGCAAACCAGGCTTCGGGATCGACACCAAAACCGCCGCTGGACGCCTTGTCCAACGCCAGTTTTTCCATGGCGGCCACGTCGGCCACCACGGGAGAAGCCAGGCTCTCGGCCAGCAACTGGCGCTGGGACGGACTCGCCACCGCCTGGAAACGCTCGAGATAGGTGTTCTGGGCGGCAAGGAGGGAGATGAACTGCTGCAACAGCGCCGGGGTGAAGCTGTCTCGTGCGAACACGTTGCTCAGGGTCGCCCGCTCCAACCCCATGCGTTCCTTGCTCTGCAAGAAGGCGGCGTAGGCATTGGTCTGCAGCGCTATGGTGGCATCCTGACTGCGGATGCTGACCTGATCCACCACGGCCAGCAGCTGGGTGATGAGACGGGTATAGAAGCCAACCTGCTCCGCCACCTCGACTCCCAGCGCACTGACCCGCTCGCGCATGGCGGTGAGCCCCACCAGCTCCTGCTGCACCTCGGACAAGGCCAGCAAGGCAGGATCCTGATGAAAACCCGCCAGCAGGGTGTCGACCACCTTGCGCTGGGCAGGCAGGGCATCACGAAACTTGTTGCCACCGGAGCCGAGGAAGCCGGCCGACATGCCACGCTCCTTTTGCAGCTCATGGGCGAGCTGCGCCGCCTCCCTCACCACTCCAAGTGCAGCCTGTGCCTGACTCATCTCCTGCTCGACCCGATAACGCTCATAGACGTATCGACCGGAAAAAAACAGCAGGGCCAACAGTGGCAGACAGACCACCAGCAACATCTTGTGCGCCAATCCCAGCTTCTTCATCGCCTCTCCCCTCCATGGTTGAAGTGGCCAATTATAAGCGCAACTGCTTTTAATAGAACCAGTTGGCGTGCGCATGGCGGCCCAGGAGGGACAAGGGCCGGCTTTTTTGCCATAATGCCGCCTTCTTTCACGCCGACCGAGATACCATGACCGACGCCGTTCACACCCTCAAGGGCCGTTTTCGTGGCTTTTACCCCGTCGTCATCGATGTTGAAACCGCCGGATTCAATGCCAAGACCGATGCCCTGCTGGAAATCGCCGCCTATACCCTCAAGATGGATGAGCAGGGCTGGCTCATGCCCGATCAGATCTTCCATTTTCATGTGGCGCCATTCGAAGGGGCCAATCTGGAGAAGGCCGCGCTGGAGTTCACCGGCATAGACCCCTTCAATCCACTGCGCGGTGCCGTGGACGAAAAGGAGGCGCTCACCGAGATCTTCAAGGGGGTGCGCAAGGGCATGAAGGAGAGCGACTGCGGCCGGGCCATCATAGTGGCCCACAACGCCACCTTCGATCATGGCTTCGTCATGGCCGCCGCCGAGCGAGCAGGCCTCAAGCGCAATCCGTTCCATCCCTTCGCCACCTTCGACACCGCGGCCCTCTCCGGCCTGGCACTGGGGCAGACGGTGCTGGCCAAGGCCTGTCAGAGCGCGAACATCCCCTTTGACAATAAAGAGGCCCACTCCGCCCTCTACGACACCGAGCGCACCACCGAGTTGTTCTGCCATATCGTCAACCGCTGGAAGAGCCTGGGGGGTTGGCCACTGGCCACACCGGACGAAACGCCCGCCGATGACAACCCCCAGTAGTTCCACCTGAGCATGAGAAAGAGGCTGCCTTGGCAGCCTCTTTCCATGAGGTTGCTGGGGAATCGACGCCTGGCAGCTGGTTTGACCAGAACGGCATAAACAGGGTCATACAGCACCGTTTTCAGCATTCCATCCCGGTTGATCCGAATTTGCTCGGCAGGAATGCCGTGAAGAGGCCATTTTGCCGTTTTTTTTCTCGACTTTTGTCACGTTTTTCGCAAACTAGCTGACTTTCCCCCGACAGACAGCAACACAATATATAAGGAAATCAAATGAATCCTGTTGTTATCGCGGTGGCGCTGATGCTGGTGCTCAGCCTGCTGCGGATCAATGTGGTGGTCTCTCTCGCCATCGGCGCCATCGTAGGCGGCCTGCTCGGTGGCCTCTCCCTCGAACAGACCCTCGGCACCTTCACCGGCGGGCTGGGTGGCGGCGCCGAAATCGCCCTCTCCTACGCCATGCTGGGGGCCTTCGCGGTGGCCATCTCCCGCTCAGGGATCACCGACTTGCTGGCCCGCAAGGTCATCAGCCAGCTCGGCAAGGATGCTAGCTCGTCCCGCATCCTCTGGGTCAAGAGCCTGCTGCTCACCTCGGTGCTGGGCGTCTCCATCTCCTCCCAGAACCTGATCCCGGTCCACATTGCATTCATTCCCATCCTGATCCCGCCGCTGTTGCACGTCATGGCCCAGATGCAGATAGATCGCCGCCAGGTGGCTTGCGTCATCACCTTCGGCCTGACTGCGACCTACATGCTGCTGCCGGTGGGCTTTGGTGGCATCTTCCTCAACAACATCCTGGCCAAGAACCTGATCGACAACGGGGTGGCGGTCGAGTTCAGCCAGTTGCCGCTGGCGATGGCCATACCGGTGCTCGGCATGTTCATCGGGCTGCTGGTGGCGGTCTTCTTCAGCTATCGCAAGCCGCGCCAGTATGATCTGGAGAAGATCCTGGCCGCCGAGCCGGAAACCGTCGAACTGAACTTCAACCATATCTGGGTCGCCCTGCTGGCCATCGCCGTGGCGCTGGGGTTGCAGTTGATGACCAACAGCATAGTGCTGGGGGCCCTCGCTGGTTTCATCATCTTCACCTGTGGCGGCGTCATCAAGTTTCGCGAGAGCCAGGATGCCTTCACCCAGGGCGTGCGCATGATGTCCCTCATCGGCTTCATCATGATCTCCGCCGCCGGCTTCGCCGCCGTGATGAAGGAGACCCATGGGGTGGAGAGCTTGGTGCAGTCCGTCTCCGGCATGATGGCCGGCCACAAGGGGCTGGCCGCCTTCCTGATGCTGCTGGTGGGCCTGCTCATCACCATGGGGATAGGCTCCTCCTTCTCCACTGTGCCCATCATCGCCACCATCTATGTGCCCCTGTGCATCCACCTCGGCTTCTCTCCCATGGCAACCATCGCCCTGGTGGGGACTGCGGGTGCGCTGGGGGATGCGGGCTCCCCCGCCTCCGACTCGACGCTCGGTCCCACCTCTGGCCTCAACGCCGATGGCCAGCACGACCATATCTGGGACAGCGTGGTGCCCACCTTCATCCATTACAACATCCCGCTCATCATCTTCGGCTGGATAGCCGCCATGGTGCTCTGACAGGGCGCCACGCAGGCAGACTAAAGGCGACTCCAGGGTCGCCTTTGTTGTTTCTGGTTCGTCTCAGGAAGCGGGGTGCAGACTCCGCTTCCCGGCGAGGGCACCAAGACAGGCCGCCAGCGCCAGAGCTAGGCCCGCCCAGCACACACCGACCCAGCGCTCCTGCTGCCAGGCCAGCATGGCCAGGCTCGAGCCGAGCGTTCCCCCCAGGAACATGCCGGTCATGAAGAGGGTATTGATCCGCCCCCTCGCCTCGGCCCTCAGGCCATAGATGAGCTGCTGATGGGCGACGAGCGCACTCTGTACCCCCAGATCCAGCAAGATGACCCCGAGCGCCAGCCCGACCAGAGAGAGCCATGTCTCGAACAGGATCCAGGCCAGCACCACCAGCAGGGCACCCACCAGCACCACGGATCTCGCCCCCCGCCGGTCGGCCATCCGTCCCGCCAGCGGGGCAGCCACCACGCCCGCCACGCCGATCACCCCGAACAGGCCGACGACCTCGGCCCCGAGCCCGTAGGCGGGATCGGCGAGGTAGAAAGCCAGCACAGTCCAGAAGGTGCTGAAGGAGGCAAACAGCAAGGCCTGGATCAGGGTGGCGCGGCGCAAGGCGGGCTCCTCGCGCCACAGCTCGGCGAGAGAGGCCAGCAGGCGAGGATAGCTCAGGCTGGTGCGCGGCAGATCGAGCGGGATCATCCTGGCCATCAGCAGCCCCCCCAGCAGAGCCAATGGTACCCCGCACCAGAACATGGCCCGCCAGCTACCATAGGCGGTGACAAGACCCGCCAGCGTACGGCTGAGCAGGATGCCGCCGAGCAAGCCGCTCATCACGCTGCCGACCACGGCCCCTCGCCTGGCGGGATCGGCCAGGGTGGCCGCCACCGGCACAATCTGCTGGGCCGCCGTGGCACCGATCCCGAGCAGCACCGAGGCCAACATCAACAGGGATGCCCCCGTGGCCATGGCCGCCATCGCAGACGCCTGCGCTATCAACATGAACTGCCCAAGGACGAGCCAGCGACGCTCGACCACATCCCCGAGCGGCACCAGCAACAACAGGCCGGTCGCATAACCGAGCTGGGTCAGCATGGCGATCAGGGGGATGGCGGATTGGCCGGGAAAATCCTGTGCCATCACCGCCAGCATGGGCTGGTTGTAATAGATGTTCGCGACCGCCAGACCGCAGGAGAGAGCCATGGCAAAGACAAGGGCGGGGCCGGGGGTGCCGCTTGCCATGGCAGTCCCAACGGAGGTATCTGATGAACTCATGATGTCATCCTCATTGATGAGTGAACCCCGTGCAGAGACGGGCTGGATGAACACAGACTACCCCTGGGCGCGGGGCGGCAGTAGCAGGCCCCCCGCCATAACACCTATTCCACCGCGGCATGCTCCGGCCCCTGCCCCACGCCGGGCAGCCCGGCCACGAAGGTCAGGAAGGCGCGCGCCTTGGCGCTGAGTTCGCGACCTGCCGGCAGCAGGGTCCAGAGCTCCAGCGTCGGCAATTGCCACCCCGGCAGCGCCACCACCACCTCCCCCCGGGCAAGCTCGGGGGCGAACATCCACTCGGAGGCGATACCTAGCCCGAGCCCCGCCAGCACAGCGGCCCGCATCCCCTCGGCGGCCGAGACCATCAGCCGTCCCCGCCCTCGCACCGCAACCCGTTCGTCTTCGCGGCAAAACAGCCACTGCTGCCCCATGCCGGGCTTGGGACTGTAGAGCACCAGATCGTGATCCTGCAACTCCTGGGGGGTGGCCGGCATGCCCCTGGCCGCGAAGTAGGCCGGAGTGCCCAGCACCCGCATCTCGCAGCGGGAGAGGCGGCGGGCCACCAGCGCCGAATCCGCCTGCTCCCCGAGCCGCAAGGCGACATCGATGCCGGCCGAGATGAGATCGACGTTGCCATCGTCCAGCAGGATCTCGAGATCCAGCCCTGGGTGATCCCTGAGAAAATCCGACAGGTGCGGGATGATGTGCAACCGGGCGAAGGTGACGGGGGCGCTCACCCGCAAGCGACCACTCAGACCGGCCCGGCACTGCTGCACCATGGCGTCAGCCTCGTTGACTTGCGCCAATATCTCCCTGGCACGCCGATAATAGGCCTCCCCCGCCTCGGTGGGGGCCAGGCCACGGGTCGAGCGCAGCAGCAGGCGGCTGCCAAGACGCTCCTCCAGCTGGGCAATCAGCTTGGAAACCGTGGGTTGACCCAGCCCCAGCCGACGCCCCACAGCAGAGAAAGACCCTGTCTCCACCGCCAGCACGAAGACTTCCATCACCCCCAATCTATCCATCCGTCTCTCTCCTGTCCGTCACCGCCTGGCGGCGTGTCATCTTGCGCCACCGCCATCCCGTGGCACAAGGTAGCATCCCGTCCCCTCGGCCGCACTCCGCGGGTTGGCAGCATGCCATCCTCCCCGGTGTCTTGTGCGATTGGCCTGCCCGAACGAGGCGCACAAAAAAGGCCGCTCATGGAGCGGCCTTTCATCAATCAGATCTGGACTCAGCTGTCGCGGCGCTTGTTGCCACCGAACTTGCGATCCTTGTTGAAACCACCTTCACGGCGCTCCCCGCTCTTGTTGAACGGACGGTCACCGCTGGGGCGGCGATCCTTGTTGAAGGGACGATCGCTGCGGGGCGGACGGGGAGCAGTGTTGCTGCCAGCCGGCACTTCGGTGTAGCGGGTGATCATCAGCGGACGCTGACAGACACGGGCCTTCTTGATCACTTCCAGCACGTCGGCGGTCATGCCCTTGGGCAGGTCGACGGTGGAGAAGTCATCGGCGATGTCGATGTTGCCGATGAAACGGCTCTCGATGTTCGCTTCGTTGGCGATGGCGCCGACGATCTGGCCCGGCTTGACGCCGTGATGGGCACCCACGTCTACGCGGTAACGCTCCATCTCCACGTCAGGGTTGTCTTTCAGCGGACGCGGCTCGAGGGACGGCATGCGACGGGCAGGACGATCGCCACGGTCACCGAAATCACGGGGAGCACGATCACCGAAGTCACGGCGCTCGAACTCACGGCCAGCACGGTCGCTTGCCGGTTCAGTGACGGAGTCATCCAGCAGCAGCGGTTGGTCACCCTGCACCAGCTTGGCCAGGGCGGCAGCCAGCTCCAGCGGATCGGCAGAATCTTCTTCGATCAGCTCGTTCACCAGGTTCACGTAGATCTCAAGCTCTTCGCCCATCATGGTTTCCCGGATGCGCTCTTTGAACTTGGTCATGCGGTGCTGGTTGATGTCCTCGGTGCTCGGCATCTTCATCGGCTCGATGGCCTGACGAGTGGCGTGCTCGATGGCGCGCAGCATGCGGCGCTCGCGGGGAGCCACAAACAGGATGGCCTCGCCCTTGCGACCGGCACGGCCGGTACGGCCGATACGGTGAACGTAGGATTCGGTATCGTACGGAATGTCGTAGTTCACCACGTGGGTGATGCGCTCGACGTCCAGACCACGGGCGACCACGTCGGTGGCGATCAGGATGTCCAGCTGGCCTTGACGCAGCTTGTCGACGGTACGCTCACGCAGCTTCTGCGGGATGTCACCGTGCAGGGCTTCACAGGCGTGACCACGGGCGGCCAGCTTGCCAGCCAGCTCTTCGGCGGCGTTCTTGGTGCGCACGAAGACCAGTACGGCTTCGTACGGCTCGACTTCCAGCAGACGGGTCATGGCGTCCAGCTTGTGCAGACCGGTTACCTGCCAGTAGCGCTGGCGGATGGTCGGTGCGGTGGACGTCTTGGTGATGATCTTGATCTCTTTTGGCTGCTTCAGGTGCTTCTGGGCAACACGACGGATCTGGTCCGGCATGGTGGCAGAGAACAGGGCAACCTGACGGGTGGCCGGGCACTGCTCCATGATCCAGTCCACGTCGTCGATGAAGCCCATACGCAGCATTTCATCGGCTTCGTCCAGTACCAGGGCTTTCAGGCCGGAGAGGTCCAGGTTCTTGCGACGGATCAGATCCATCACGCGGCCAGGGGTACCGACGACCACCTGGGCACCACGGCGCAGGGCGCGGGTCTGGGTTTCGTAAGAGGAGCCACCGTAGATGGGCAGGACATGGAAGTCAGGCATGTGCTTGGCGTAACGTTGGCACGCCTCGGCAACTTGCAGCGCCAGCTCACGGGTCGGTGCCAGCACCAAAATCTGGGTGTTACGGTTACCAGCTTCCAGACGAGACAACAGAGGCAAGGCAAAAGCAGCGGTCTTCCCCGTACCGGTTTGCGCCTGCCCCAGCAGATCGTGTCCCGCCATCAGGTGGGGAATTGCTGCGGCCTGGATCGGTGACGGGCGCTCATAGCCCACGTCTTGCAGCGCTTTCAATACAGGCGCGGCCAGTCCAAGCTCACTAAAAAGGGGCATTTGTTCGGTATGGGTATCAGACATAGATTCTTCCAGAGTAAGGCAGGCGGCTAAGCACCGCGGAATAGCAAAAAGGCGGCGATTATAGCGCCACTTTGTTCTGCTGTCTTGAAAAATGTGATAAGCGTCTCAAGACGTTGGCAATTATAGAGGGATCTTGCGACTATGGCTTGCTTATTTTGCACTACTGGTGCGTTATTGCTTGTCACGCCCCGCTGGAGTCCTTGTCCCGCTTGTGTTTGAGCACCGCCATGGTCAATCGACTGGTGCACAATAAACGCCCACGTTCATCACGAATGTCAATCTGCCACACCTGGGTCGTCGCTCCCAGATGCAGCGGCGAGCAACGCCCTGTCACCACCCCTTCCCGTTTGGCACGCAGGTGGTTGGCGTTCACCTCCAGTCCCACGCAGTAGCTCTCCTCCCCTACCGCCATGTTGGCGGCCAGCGACCCCAACGTCTCCGCCAACACCACGGAGGCACCACCGTGCAGCATGCCAAGGGGCTGATGGGTACGGTGATCCACCGGCATGCTGGCCTCGAGCCAGTCGGGCCCAAAGGCGGTATAGAGGATGCCAAGGTGGGCCATCAGGGTGTTGCGGGAGCTGGCATTGAGCCCTTCGAGGCTCATGGGTTTGCGCCAGATGGGGGCGTTTTCTTGACTCATGGCGAGCAGACTCCTTATGTGATCAATGAGTTGGACACGATCAGTGCCGGCGAAAAAAGATGCCCCGATCCGGGGCATCTTGACAAGTACCTTGCGTCACCAGGGATAGGTCACCCCGGGCCACTCGGCCCAGGGGAGCTCGCGCCCCGGCAGGCGCGGGTGATGCCAGTGCCACACCTTGCCCAGCCAGGCACGGAGTTCGGCCTCCAGCACGACGTCATCAAGGGGGGCCTCGGCCACCTTCCAGAAGAAGAGCTCCACCTCCACCTCCGGCAACACCGAGGGGTAGAGATAGACCCCGCCCCAGAACTCGGGCTCCCGCTCCGGGCTCCAGAGGCCATAGGCGAAGGAGCGCTTGGCGAGAAACTCCGAGCGCTGCCACTCCAGATCGGCCTCGTGCTGGCTCAGGCTGAACTGAGCCGAGGGCCAGACGTCATCCGGGCGAAACAGCTGATGAAGCTGCTCCCGCTCGCGCAGCATGGCGACGAACTCCACCACCGCCTGAGTTGGGCTGGCAGGCAGCAGCAGAAAGCTCGGGTGCCGATAGGCTTGCGGCACCCGAAACCGCTTGGGGAAGCGCAGCATCAGAGCAGTTCCAGCAGCGCCTGCAGCGGATGCTTGAGTTTCTCCCCCTCCATCCGCTTGACCTGGCTACGGCACGAATAACCCGTGGCCAGACAGCGATCCTTGGGCAGGCGAGCGAGCGGCTCGGCCCAGCTCAAGGAGTAGATCCCCTTGGAGTTGTCCACCTGCCTGGCGTCGTGACCATAGGTGCCGGCCATGCCGCAGCAGCCGACCGACACCGGCTGCAACGTGGCGCCGAAGCGGCCAAACAGGGTACCCCAGTCACCGTGAGTCGAGGGCTTGGCAGTCTTCTCGGTGCAGTGGGCAAACAGATACCAGGGCTCGGCTTCTCCCGGCTCTTTCGCTGCGGCACTGACTTGCGGGGCAGGAAGAGAGAGCAGCCACTCCTGGGGCAGCAGCACCTGGAAGTCGCCGCGGACAGGGCCCAGCGCCTTCACGTATTCATCGCGATAGCAGAGTACCAGGGAGGGATCGACTCCCACCATGGGGATGCCCAGCGCCGCCATCCTGTTGAGGAACTGGGCACTGCTGGCTGCGGTGCGGGCGAAGGCGCGCAGGAAGCCCTTCACGTGCTGGGGCTTGCCGTTGGGCTTGAAGGGCAGCAGGTAGGGCTGATAGCCCAGCTTGCTGGCGAGCTTCACCAGGTCGCGCACCACGGGGGCGTCGTAATAGCTGGTGAAGGGATCCTGCACGATGAGCACGACCTTCTTGCGCTGCTCGGGGCTCATGGCCTCCAGCCCCGGCAGGTCGAAGTAGCGGGCCTTGTGATCACGCAGCTCCTCGGCCAGGGTGGGAATACTCAAGAGCGGCACATCCACCATGCCGATGCTCTTCTCGGTCGCCTTCTGGGCCCACTCTTTTTCCAGGAAGAAGTTGACCAGCTTGGGCGCCCTGGCGAGCAGGGGCGCATAAGCTTCGACGGTGCCGACGAAGTAATCCTTGGGGCCGCGCAGATAGCGGCTGTGGTAGAGCTGCATGAAGCGGGCGCGGAAGGTGGGCACGTCCACCTTGATGGGGCACTGGCTGGTGCAGGCCTTGCAGGCCAGGCACCCCTCCATCGCCTCCATCACCTCGTGAGAGAAGTCGTACTCGCCGCGGGCGCGGGCCAGGGTATTACGGAACTTGTCGACAATCTGCTTGAAACGCAGACCGCCGCTTTGCAGCGCCACTTCTTCGGCCAGGGGATCGTAGCCCTGCTCCGCCAACTGACGCAGCCATTCGCGCATCAGCCCGGCCCGCCCCTTGGGGGAGTGGCGGCGGTCGCGGCTTATCTTGACCGAGGGACACATGGGGGAGTCGGTCTCGAAGGTGAAGCAGAGGCCGTTGCCGTTGCAATCCATGGCGCGGGTGTAGCTTTCGCGCACCGCAATCGGGATCTGGCGGTCAAACTTGCCGCGCTTGGGACCGTCCACCGACACCAGTTCGGCACCGCTGCCATAAGGGATGCAGATCTTGCCCGGGTTGATGCGGTTAGCCGGATCGAACGCCCCCTTGACCCGCTGCAGCTCCTCCCACAGCTCGCCGAAGAAGGCGGGGCTGTATTCGGAGCGAAAGCCCTTGCCGTGCTCCCCCCACATCAGGCCGCCATATTTGGCGGTGAGCGCCACCACCTGATCCGAGATGCGCCGCAGCAGTACCTCCTGCTCGGGGTCGCACAAGTCCAGCGCCGGGCGCACGTGCAGCACACCCGCATCGACGTGGCCGAACATGCCGTAGTCGAGACCGTGGCCATCAAGCAGGGCGCGAAACTCCATGATGAAGTCCGCGAGTGACTCCGGTGGCACGGCGGTGTCTTCGGTGAAGGCCACCGGCTTCTTTCGCCCTTCGGCATTGCCAAGCAGCCCCACCGACTTCTTGCGCATACCGTAGATTGTCTCGATGCTCGGCAGGTGACTGCACACCTGATAGCCGATGATGCCCGCCTCCCCTTTGGCCAGCAGGGCGTCGATGCGGCGGCACAGCTCGACCACCTTGGCCTGGTGTTCAGCCTCGTCGGTGTCGGCGAATTCGACGATGTTGAGCCCCTGCAGATCCTTGCCGGGCACGTCCTGAATGAACTCTTTGACCGAATGCCAGATGATGTCGGCACGGGCCAGCCCCAACACCCGGGAGTCCACCGTCTCCACCGACAGGGCGTGAGCCTCCACCATAAAGGGGGCGTTTCTGAGCGCCGACGGGAAGCTGTCGTACTTGACGTTGACCAGGGTACGGTAGCGCGGGATAGGGGTGATGTTGAGGCGCGCCTCGGTGATGAAACCTAGGGATCCTTCAGATCCGCACAGCACCCGGCTCACATCCAGGGTGTCGGTCTCGGGGACATAAAGATGCTTGAGATCGTAACCGGTCAGGAAGCGGTTGAGCTTGGGGAAGGTGGCCTCGATGTCGGCGCGGCGATCGCGGCCTATGCGATAGAGGGTGCGATAGATCTCCCCCTCCCGGCTCTCCAGCGCCAGCTTGTCGGCGAGACGCGCGCCATTAACCGGCTCGGTCGCCATGATGTCACCGTTCTCCAGCACCGCTTTGAGCCCCAGCACATGATCCGAGGTCTTGCCGTACACCAGCGACCCCTGACCCGAGGCGTCGGTGTTGACCATGCCGCCCAGGGTGGCGCGGTTGGAGGTGGAGAGATCCGGCGAGAAGAAGTAGCCGTGGGGTTTGAGGTAGGCGTTGAGCTGATCCTTCACCACCCCGGCCTGGGCCCGCACCCAGCCCTGCTCCAGATTAATTTCCAGGATCTGGTTCATATGGCGCGAGAGATCGACGATAATGCCGCCGCCCAAGGATTGACCATTGGTGCCGGTACCGCCGCCGCGAGGGAAGAAACTCAAGGCCGCGTACTCGGGCCCCTGGGCCAGCTTGAGCATCACCGCTATGTCATCCGCGCTACGCGGATAGAGCACCGCCTGAGGTACGACCTGATAGACGCTGTTATCCGTCGCCATCGCCAACCGGCTTGCATAAGACTTTTCGATATCACCACGAAATGCTGAGCGCGCCAGCAACTCAAGAAACTGCAGGGTTGTAGGTGACAAACTGTCCTGGTAATCGAGTCTCGGGATCATGAATCCTTGTTCCCATCCTTTGCTTGATGCCGGAACTCCGGCGACAACGACCGTTCGGGCCAGCCTCTTCGCGGGCCCCCGAACCAGTCCGCTCACATGTGAGCGGGCAGTATATCAGCTAGAAAACCGCTTGCGCGTGCAATCTTCACCATTTGAAAGGAGGACTCTTATGGCTCATCACAGCCATGTTATCAGTACGCTGGTTCGCACCGAGAAACAGGCGCTGACCCTGTCGCTGTTCGGTTGCATCAGCTTCGCCATCTTCGGGATCGGCTACGGCCTGTTCGTCGGTTCCAACGCCATCATGCTCGATGGC
Organism: Aeromonas sp. sif0611; assembly: GCF_019218845.1. Lineage (NCBI taxonomy): Bacteria > Pseudomonadati > Pseudomonadota > Gammaproteobacteria > Aeromonadales > Aeromonadaceae > Aeromonas > Aeromonas sp. sif0611. The sequence continues at coordinate 335,406 of NZ_JAHUWU010000004.1, forward strand.
ATCTTCACCCTGTTCAGCATGGGCATGACGGGACTCGGACTCATCACCGCCTACCTGGTGACTCGCCCCTCCGACTCACGCTTCCAGTACGGCTATGCCCACTTCGAGCCCATCACCAACGTCATCAACGGCACCGTCATCCTGCTGCTCTGCCTCGGCGCCCTCTATAGCGGCATCACCTCCCTGCTCGAAGGGGGACGGGAGATAGACCTCGGCCACGCTCTCATCTACGCCGCCGTCTGTACCTTCTTCTGCGCCATCATCTACCGGATCGAGGCGGGCGTTGCCGAGCGGCTCAACTCCGAACTGGTGCGGGTCGACGCCAAGGAGTGGTTGGTCGACACCCTGCTCAGCGCCACCCTGCTCATCGGCTTCGTGGTCGCCATCGGCCTCGACGCCCTCGGCTACGGCCACTACAACCGCTACATCGATCCCGTGCTGGTCACCCTGCTCGCCTTGTGCGCCACCCTGATCCCCATCAAGGTACTCGGTCGCAACCTGCGAGAAGTGTTGAAAATCGCTCCCAAGGGGGATGTTTCAGCGCGGGTCGAGAGCGAGATAGATGCCCTGCGCCAGCGCCATGGCATCGAGTGCTACAGCCATCTGGCGAAAAGCGGCCGCCGCTTCGATCTCGAACTCAACATTCTGGTGGCCCCCGGCCAGGAATGGCCCGTCGAGCGCCAGGATGCCCTGCGCCAGGAGCTCTGGTCCCGCCTCGGCGATACCCTGGGGGATGCCTGGCTCTCGGTCTGCTTCACCCGCGAGAAGCGCTGGCTGTAGTAAGCAGCAAGGCGGAGCCTGCCCGGCAAGCTCCGCCCGCCCCTGTCCCCCACAGTGGGCGGCATGCCTCTTCCCTTTGCTCTTCCTTGGGTGTTCTCTTGCCAAATACGGGATTCCCGTTATCATCAGGGCTCACTTTTGACCCGAGGTTTTATTGCCCATCATGGACAACCCCCGAAGTAGCCCTTCGTCTTTCCCCATCAAAGCCTATCTGTACCTGCTCAATCAGCGCCTCTGAAAACACTCGAGCCTTAGCCTGCCACGGCCCTTGCCGTGAGCGACATCCACTGCGTCTGTTTTTATTGAGGTCATCCTAATGGAATTCTTGCTGGACCCGTCTATCTGGGTCGGTCTGTTCACCCTGATCATCCTCGAGATAGTGCTCGGGATCGACAACCTGGTCTTCATCGCCATCCTCGTGAAGAAGCTGCCCCCCGCCCAGCGGGACAAGGCCCGGCTCATCGGCCTCTCCCTGGCCCTGATCATGCGCCTCGCCCTGCTGAGCGTGATGTCCTGGTTGGTCACGCTGACCACCCCCATACTGCACATCTGGGATCACCCCTTCTCGGGTCGTGATCTCATCTTGATGGGGGGCGGCCTGTTCCTGCTGTTCAAGGCCACCTCAGAGCTGCATGAACGGCTGGAGGCCAAGCCGGAGGAGCAGGGCCCGGCCGGTGTCTATGCCGGATTCGGGGTGGTGATCGCCCAGATCCTGGTGCTGGATGCCGTCTTCTCCCTGGACTCCATCATCACTGCGGTCGGCATGGTGGAACACCTGGGCGTCATGATGGCGGCCGTGACCATCGCCATGGTGGTGATGGTGATCGCCTCCAAGCCCCTGACCCGCTTCGTCAACGCCCACCCCACCGTGGTGGTGCTCTGCCTGAGCTTCCTGCTGATGATAGGCTTCAGCCTGGTGGCGGAGGGCTTCGGCTTCCACATCCCCAAGGGCTATCTCTATGCGGCCATCGGCTTCTCTGTGCTCATCGAGTTCTTCAACCAGCTCGCCCAGCGCAGTGCCCAGCGCCACGAATCCAGGCAGCCCCTGCGTGAGCGCACCACGGCCGCCATCTTCAAACTGATGGGGGGCAGCCGGGCCAACCAGCACCCGCAGCAGGATGAGGAAGAGGAGCTGGACGCCCCCCGCCCCATCAGTTTCGGAGAAGAAGAGCGCTACATGGTGACCGGGGTGCTGTCGCTCGCCGAGCGCTCCATCCGCACCATCATGACCCCCCGCGCCGAGATGGAGTGGATCGACGTCAATGACTCCCCGGACGAGATCCGGGCCCTGCTGCAGCGGGCACCCCACAGCCTGTTCCCGGTCTGCGACGGGGAGCTGGACGAGATCATCGGGGTGGTGAAGGCGCGGGATCTGCTGTTTTCCCTCAACGAGGGGCAGTCCCTGGCCGAGCTCGCCAAGCAGAACGACCCCATCATAATACCCCAGACCATCAACGTGATCCGGCTGCTGGCAGAGCTGCGCCAGGCCAGGGGCAGCTTCATTCTGGTGGCGGACGAGTTCGGCATCATCCAGGGGCTGGTCACCAACCACGATCTGCTGGAGGCCATCGTCGGCGAGTTGCCGGACGAGGATGAGACCCCGGACATCGTCCAGGAGGGGGAGAGCTGGCTCATCAACGGTAGCACCAACATCCACCAGATAGAACAGACCCTGGGTCATGACGGCCTGGTGAGCGAGAGCGATGAGTACGTGACCCTCGCCGGCATGCTGCTCTCCCACTTCGGCAGCCTGCCCACCAGCGGCCAGCAACTGCGCCTCGGTCAGCTCTGCTTCGAGGTGCTGGCGGTGAGCGAGCGCCGGATAGAGCGGGTGCGGGTCACCCCGATAGGCGCCAGCGCCGCCTGATCTGCCGCAACCTCAAAAGAGGGCCGACAGGCCCTCTTTTTCATGGCCTCAGGCCCATTGCTGTGCCAAGGGCAATTCTCTTCTGCAATTACCCCTCTTTTTCACAATGACAATCCCCTCTAGAGTCTCCTCCATCTCAACACGAGGAATTCACCATGAACCACGATCCCCTGTTCTGCCCCCTTCGCCTCGGCCAGTTGCACCTTTCCAACCGCATCGTCATGCCGCCCATGACCCGCTCCCGCGCCAGCCAGCCCGGTGACGTGGCCAATGCCATGATGGCCACCTACTACGCCCAGCGCGCGGGCGCCGGTCTCATCATCAGTGAAGGCACCCAGATTGATCCCATGGGCAAGGGCTATGCGTGGACGCCGGGGATCCACAGCGCCAAACAAGTGGCTGGCTGGAAGCAGGTGACCGATGCGGTGCACGCCAAGGGGGGTATCATGTTTGCCCAGCTCTGGCACGTGGGCCGGGTCACCCACCCGGACAACATAGGCGGCGCCCAGCCCATCTCCTCGTCCGCCATCAAGGCCGAAGGGGTGAAAGTGTTTGTCGACAACGGCAGCGACGCCCCCGGCTTTGTGGAGACGGTCACTCCCCGTGCCATGACCCAGGCCGACATCGACGCCGTGGTGGGTCAGTTCCGCCAGGCCGCCCGCAATGCCATGGAGGCCGGCTTTGACGGCATCGAGCTGCACGCCGCCAACGGCTACCTCATCAACCAGTTCCTCGACTCCGAGTCAAATGCCCGCACCGACAACTACGGCGGCTCCCTTGAGAACCGGCTGCGCTTCCTGAAAGAGGTAACCGAGGCGGTGAGCAGCGAAATCGGGGCAGACAGAGTGGGCGTGCGCCTCGCGCCACTCACCACCCTCAACGGCACCGTGGATGCGAACCCGCAGGAGACCTATCTGGCCGCCGCCAGACTGCTGGGAGCACTCGATGTCGCCTATCTGCACATCGCCGAAGCGGACTGGGACGACGCGCCCCTGATGGCGGAGGGCTTCAAGCAGGGGCTGCGGGACGCCTTCCCCAACACCCTCATCTATGCGGGAAAATATGACGGCGAGCGAGCCAGAGCCGCGCTGCAGGCGGGCTGGGCAGACCTGATTGGCTTCGGCCGCCCCTTCGTGGCGAACCCGGATCTGCCGAACCGGCTGCGCCACGGCTATCCCTTTGCCCCCCACGATCCCGCCACCCTGTTTGGCGGTGGTGAGCAGGGGCTCATCGACTATCCCGTCTATCAGGCCGAGACAGCGTCACAGCCTGCCTGAGACTGGCAACCAGCCTGGCCTCGGAGCCACGCGCCCGCCCTTATCGGCGGGCGCGTTGTTGTTGAACATCCGGGCGCTAGTAGAGAGCCACCCCGTGGCAGGCACCATAACCTCTGATCTCCTGGGTCAGCTTCACCTTGTCGGCGAGGCTCAGCCAGCTCGCTTCCACCCCATTGAGGGAGAGACGGCAGAGCTGCTCCCGCGTGGCACCGAGACTGTTCGCCAGCGCCTGGAAGTTGGCCCCCATGTAGCCGCCAAAATAGGCAGGATCGTCGGAGTTGATGGTGACGCAGAGCCCTTGCTCCAGCAGGGTCAGCACGTTGTGATCCGCCATCTTGTCAAACACCCTGAGCCGTACGTTGGAGAGGGGACAGACGGTCAGGGGCAACCGGGTATCGGCCAGGTAGCGCACCAGCGCTGGATCCTCGGCGCAGCGCACCCCGTGATCGATGCGTTTGACCTGCAGCTCCTGGATGGTCTGCCAGATGTAGGTCGCCGGTCCCTCCTCCCCCGCGTGGGCCACCACCGGCAGTCCCAGCTCACGGCAGCGGGCGAAGACCCGGGCAAACTTGCCGGGCGGATTGCCGAGCTCGCTCGAGTCGAGGCCGATGCCATGGATACGGGACAGATGAGGCCGCGCCTCGTCCAGGGTAGCAAAGGCAGCCTCTTCGCTTAAGTGCCGCAAAAAGCTCATGATGATGCGCCAGCTGATGCCAAGCTGCCGCTCACCCTGCTGCAATGCCCGCTCTATGCCGTCGAGCACCGTCTCGAAGGGAATGCCGCGGGCACTGTGGGTCTGGGGGTCGAAGAAGATCTCCACATGCACCACCTTGTCGGCGGCGCAGCGTTCCAGATAGGCCCAGGTGAGGTCGAAGAAATCCTGCTCGGTGACCAGCACGCTGGCCCCCAGGTAGTAGAGATCGAGAAAGGATTGCAGGCAGTCAAACTCATAGGCGGCTCGCAGGCTCGCCACGTCGGGCCAGGGCAGGGTCACCCCGTTGCGCTGGCCAAGGGCAAACATCAACTCGGGCTCCAGGGTGCCCTCGATATGCAGGTGCAACTCCAGCTTGGGCAAGCCGGCAATAAAGTTCTCCATGATGACGGCTCCATCGTCAGCGCCTGATGGTTAAGGCAAGTACAGGCGCCAACGGCGCCCTCCCTCTGCCGTCATTGTGCACCCATCTGACTCGCCGGGGGAGACTTGTCATCAAAGCGCCTTATAATGGCGGCACAAAAAAGCCATAAGTGATTGAAGACATTCGAGGTTGGCAACCACCTCCCCCTACAAGGAGTTTCCATGAAGAAAAGCGTCATCTGCGATATCGACGGCGTCATCCTGCACAACAACGATCTGGTGCCCGGCGCCGACCGTTTCGTTCATCGCCTGCTGGAGCAGGGCAGCAAGCTGTTGTTCCTCACCAACTACCCGGCCCAGACCCAGAAAGATCTGCAAAACCGCTTCCGCTCCGCCGGGATCGAGGTGCCAGAGGAGTGCTTCTATACCTCCGCCATGGGCACCGCTGACTTTCTCAAGCGCCAGGATGGCAAGAAGGCCTATGTGATCGGCGAAGGGGCCCTGACCCACGAGCTCTACAAGGCTGGCTTCACCATCACCGACATCGACCCCGACTTCGTGGTGGTGGGCGAGACCCGCAACTACAACTGGACCATGATGCAGCTGGGGGCCAAGTTCGTGGATCAGGGTGCCCGCTTCATCGCCACCAACCCCGATACCCACGGCCCCATGATGCACCCGGCCTGCGGCGCCCTCTGCGCCCCCATAGAACGGATGACCGGCAAGAAGCCGTTCTACGTCGGCAAGCCGAGCGCCTGGATCATTCGCGCGGCGCTCAACCGGATGGAGGCCCACTCCGACGACACCATCATCATCGGCGACAACCTGCGCACCGACATCCTGGCGGGCTTCCAGGCCGGCCTCGAGACGGTGCTGGTGCTCTCCGGGGTGAGCAAGGTGGCGGACATCGACCGCATGCCGTTCAGACCGAATCACATCTTCGACTCCGTGGTGGACATCGATATCGTCTGATCCCCGTCATCGGTGCCCCCTTGGCAAGGCGACACACATCGTTTAACGTAAGCGCAACATTGTTAAACAAACTAAACGGGAGCAGGACGCTCCCCTCGCCACCCCAAGGACGCACCATGAAGAGCCTGAACGACTGGATCCTGCTGGACCAGCACCCCGTCTCCCCTACCCCGCTGATGCCCGCCCCCGAGCGGATCCGGGCCGGCAACCCGAGCCAGACCCTCTGGAACCACTATTCGGATCCCAGCCAGCAGTTTCACGTGGGCTTCTGGGCCTGCGAGCCGGGGCGCTGGGCCATTCACTACACAGAGCACGAATATTGTCAGCTGCTGGAAGGGGAAGCGCGGATCCACGACGGCCAGGGGGGCGAACTGCACCTCAAGCCGGGGGATCAGTTCGTCATCCCGGCGGGCTTCGTCGGCGAGTGGGAGACCCTCACCCCCTGTCGCAAGCTCTATGTGATCTTCGAGCCCGCCGCGACTTGACGCCAACGTCAACCAGGGCCCTGTCTGCGGCCCTTTTTCATGCCGGCCAGGTTGACGTTTGCGGCATGATTTTGTGCGGTTTTCCCGCTTGCAAAAGGTTTTTGCACTAGGCATTGTGATTGGCGAGGAATGTAAATGGAATTTCGAGCCCAAACGTGGGGGGCTCATATAAAAATCAAGAGGATTACCGCCAATGTGTTCTATTTTCGGCATTCTGGACATCAAGACCGACTCCGCCGCCTTGCGCAAATCGGCCCTGGAGATGTCCAAGCGACTGCGTCACCGCGGGCCTGACTGGTCCGGCGTCTACAGCTCCGACAAGGCCATCCTGGTGCACGAGCGCCTGGCCATCGTCGATCCGGGCAATGGCGCCCAGCCGCTCTACAACCCGGAGCGCACTCACGTATTGGCCGTCAACGGCGAGATCTACAACCACAAGGAACTGGAGAAGAATCTCAAGGTCGACTTCCAGTTCCAGACCCACTCCGACTGCGAGGTGCTGCTCGCCCTCTACAAGGAGAAGGGCCCCGCCTTCCTGGACGATCTGAACGGCATCTTCGCCTTCATCCTCTATGACGCCGAGCAGGACGCCTACCTGATCGGTCGCGATCACATGGGGATCATCCCCCTCTACACCGGCCGCGACGAGCATGGCAACTTCTACGTCGCCTCCGAGATGAAGGCCCTGGTGCCGGTGTGCAAGAGCGTCGAGACCTTCCCACCGGGACACTACCTCTGGAGCAAGGATGGCGAGCTCAAACAGTGGTACAAACGCGACTGGATGGAATATCAGGCGGTCGAGCACAACGTCAGTGACAAGGCCGAGCTGAAAGCCGCCCTGGAAGCGGCGGTCAAACGCCAGCTGATGTGTGACGTGCCCTACGGCGTGCTGCTCTCCGGCGGTCTGGATTCGTCCGTCATTTCCGCCATCACCAAGCTCTATGCCGCCCGTCGGGTAGAGGATGACGGCAAGAGCGAAGCCTGGTGGCCCCAGCTGCACTCCTTCGCCGTGGGGCTGGAAGGCTCGCCGGACTTGGCCGCCGCACGCAAGGTGGCCGATCACCTCGGCACAATACACCACCAGATCCACTTCACCGTGCAGGAAGGGCTGGATGCCCTGCGGGACGTCATCTATCACCTCGAAACCTATGACGTCACCACCATCCGCGCCTCCACGCCGATGTATCTGATGGCACGCTACATCAAGGCGATGGGGATCAAGATGGTGCTCTCCGGCGAAGGCTCCGACGAGCTGTTTGGCGGCTACCTCTACTTCCACAAGGCCCCCAACGCCCGGGAGTTCCACGAGGAGAACGTGCGCAAGCTGGCCTCCCTGCATCTGTATGACTGCCTGCGGGCCAACAAATCGATGGCCGCCTGGGGCGTGGAGGGCCGCGTGCCCTTCCTCGACAAGGAGTTCATGGACGTGGCGATGCGCCTGCAGCCCGCCGACAAGATGTGTGGCAACGGCAAGATCGAGAAGCACATCCTGCGGGAAGCCTTCGAGGAGCTGCTGCCCCACGAGGTGGCATGGCGCCAGAAGGAGCAGTTCTCCGACGGCGTGGGCTACTCCTGGATTGACAGCCTGAAGGCCATGGTCGAGACCGAAGTGACGGATCAGATGTTCGAGGCGGCGGCGTTCCGCTTCCCCGTCAACACTCCGCTCACCAAGGAGGCCTACTTCTACCGCGCCATCTTCGACGAGCACTTCCCGCTGGAGTCCGCAGCCCGCACCGTGCCCTACGGCAAGTCGGTCGCCTGCTCCACCCCGACCGCGCTGGAGTGGGATGCCAAGTTCAAGGAGATGGCCGACCCCTCCGGTCGCGCCGTGATGGACGTCCACCAGCAGAGCTACTGATCCGCAATCGGACAGAGCCCGACCAAACAACAAGGCCCCTCTCGAGGGGCTTTGTTGTTTTCTGCCATTTCATTCCCGCTTTTTTGCTTCTCTCCTTCTCTGTTTGCGGCTTGGCGAAGGGGCTCGCTCGTGTCACATTATTCCGGCTTGGAAGCAACAACGACAATACAAGGAAGAGACGATGAAACGACTGTTACTGCCCCTGGTGCTGGGCACCCTGCTGTTCAATGGTGCCGCACGCGCGGGTGACCACCTCTGGGCCAGGGGCTTGCCCGATTACAGCCAGGGTTATGACGAGACACGGGATCCCGCCAAGGATCTGCTGGCCGCCACCGCCAAGGCGCAACAAGAGGACAAGCAGGTATTGCTGCTGGTGGGGGGCGAGTGGTGCAGCTGGTGTCAGGAGATGAACCGCTTCCTGGATCGGGAGCCCGAGCTTGCGCACCAGTTCAACCGGACCTTCGTGGTGGTCAAGGTGAACGTCAGCAAGGAGAACAAAAACGCCCCCTTCCTCAAGGCCTATCCAGAATATCTGGGGGTGCCCCACTTCTACGTGCTGGACGCCAGAGGCAAGCTGCTGGAGTCCTTCAATACCGGATTGCTGGAGAAGGGGAAAAGTTACGATGAGGTCAAGTTTGGCAAGTTTATCAGCTACTTTGAGCGCCAGGATGCTCGTAGCTGACAAGCCTTGACCATGATGCAAACACCCCGCACCGTCAGGCGACCGTGCGGGGTGTTTGTTGTTTATCACGGGGAAGAATCAGGCTTGCGCATCCGGCTGATTGGCGGGAGCGGCCTTGACAAAGGCCTGCAACTGCTCGCAGTTGGCGACGATGCGCGCGATGGTGGGGTAGTCGTCCAACGTCATGTTGAAACGGTGGGCGTTATAGACCTGGGGCACCAGCATGCAGTCCGCCAGGGTCACCTCGTTGCCCACGCAATAGACGCCGGCCGTGGTCATCAACAACTGCTCCAGGGCGGTGAAGGTCTCGTCAATCCAGTGGCGATACCAGGCATCGCGCGCCGCATTGCCCTGCCCCAGCTCCTGCTCCAGGTAGTTCAGCACCCTCAGGTTGTTGAGGGGGTGAGTGTCGCAGGCAATCATGTTGACTATCTGGCGCACCCTGGCCCGCTCCTCGGGAGCGGAGGGCATCAGGGGGTAGGCCGGATAGGTCTCGTCGAGGTACTCCATGATGGCCACCGACTGACCCAGCTGCACATCCCCGTCGATGAGAAAAGGCACCAGCCCCTGGGGATTGACCCGGCGATAGGCCTTCTCTTTCTGCTCACCCTGTCTCAGATTGACCGGGTGCTGCTCATAACCAAGTCCCTTGAGTTGCAGCACCAGACGTACGCGAAAGCTGGCCGATGAACGCCAATATCCAAACAACTGCAGCATATTATGTCCCTATGGTGGCAGGTGTCTGCCACCTGCCGTGTCGCCTGGGCCGACCTTGGCCGGCCCAGGCCTTGCTAGCTCGTCTGACTGGCGTCCCCTTGCGTGACCCGTTGCAAAATGGTGCCAAACAGACTCATCCCGTTGCGATCCTGCATCGCGATGGACACTGTATCACCAAAGCGCAGAAAGGGTGTAGTGGCTTGACCTGACTCGATAATTTCCAGCATCCGCTGCTCGGCGAGGCAGGAGGATCCCCGGCTTCTGTCGTAGTTGGAGACGGTGCCCGAGCCTATGATGCAGCCAGCGCCAAGGGGTCTGGTCTTGGCTGCGTGGGCAATAAGCTCGAAGAAGTTGAAGGTCATGTCCAGCCCCGCATCCGGCTCCCCGAACAGGGCACCGTTGAGCTGGGTCACCAGGGGCAGATGCACCTTGCCCTGCCGCCAGTCGCTTCCGAGCTCGTCCGGGGTGATAGCCACCGGCGAGAAGCTGCTGGAGGGTTTGGACTGGAAGAAGCCAAAGCCCTTGGCGAGCTCCCCGGGAATGAGGTTGCGCAGGCTCACATCGTTGACCAGCATCAGCAGCTTGACGTGCTCCTCGGCCCCCTGTGCGCTGGTGCCCATGGGCACGTCGTCGGTGATGACGGCCACCTCAGATTCAAAGTCGATGCCCCACTCCTCCGACCCCATGACGATGGGGCCGCGGGGAGCGAGGAAGCTGTCGGAGCCCCCCTGGTACATCAGGGGATCGTGCCAGAAACTCTCCGGCATCTCGGCGCCACGCGCCTTGCGCACTAGCTCCACGTGGTTGACGTAGGCGCTGCCGTCGGCCCACTGGTAGGCGCGGGGCAGCGGGGAGAGGCAGGCGGTCTCATCGAAGGGGAAGGCATCGGGGCAGGCGCCGTCGTTGAGAGCCTGATAGACGGCGGTCAGTCGGGGAGCGAGTTCGGCCCATTCGTCCAGTGCCCCTTGCAGGGTGGGGGCTATGTCGGCCACGGCCACCGCCCGGGTCAGATCCCGGCTCACCACCACCAGGGCGCCATCGCGCTTGCCATTGTTCAAGGTTGCCAATTTCATATCGAATTCCTTATTTGCCGGGTGTGCCGTCTGGCCGCTGCCAGCTGGACACATAGTGGGGATTCTCTATCCCCTCGCAGATCTGGCCGACTCCCAGGGCATCCCGGGTGTCGAGCATCACGGCCACCTCGTCGGTGAAGGTCTTAGCGTGGGCCTGCCCCGCCGCAAAGGCCTTGGGATGGGGACCGTGGGTGAAACCGGCGGGGTGGAAGGTGACCATGCCCCGCTCTATGTTGTCCCTGCTGAAGAAGTCCCCGGCGTGGTAGAAGAGCACTTCGTCAAAATCGTCGTTGCTGTGATAGAAGGGCACCCGCAAGGCACCGGGATCGCTCTCTATGGGGCGCGGCACGAAGGTGCAGATGACGAAGCGGCTCGCCACGAAGGTGGAGTGGGCCGAGGGCGGCAGATGGTAGCGGTGGCTCATCAGGGGGCGGATGTCCCGCCAGTTGAGGCGCACCACGCAGAGATCCCCGTGCCAGCCCTGGGCATCCAGGGGGTTGAAGGGCCAGGTGATGACAGAGACCTGATCGTGGCGCTTGACCTGCAGCGACCAGGGATTCTCGTCCTGCTGGGCCAGGAAACACTCATCGATGGCGGGTACGTCAAGGGCCGCCGAGTCGAAGATGGCGTGGTTGCCCACCAACCCCTTGTCCGGCAGCTGATAGCTGTCCTCGGTCGCCTCTATCATCAGGATGAAGAGCGGCGCCGTCGGCTCGATGCGCCACATGGTGCCGCGGGGGATCACCACATAGTCCCCGTCCCGCAGGGTGAGATGGCCGTAGTCGCAGAAGAACTCCCCGCCCCCCTCGTGGATGAACAAGAGCTCGTCGCCGTCGGCGTTGCGCACCAGAAACGGCATTGTCTCGGTCAGGCGCCACATCCGGTAGCGGCAGTGGGGGTTGCTGAGCAGATCCGGCATCACCCAGGGGGAGAGGGAGCTCACCGCCTCGCCGAGGGCATTGAGATCGAACAGCCGCGGTCGCAGCGGCCCCTCCCAGCTGCTCCAGTCGGTGGGGGCATGCTTGTGGTGCATGTGGGTGGCCGGTCCGAAAAAGCCGCTGCGCCCGAGCTCGCGCTCGTAGATGGCCTGCTCGGGCAGGTCGGCGTGGGCCTGGCGGGAGTGGGTCCCCTCCCGGTGGGGGAAACTTATCCAATTACGCATGGCTGTGTATCTCCCATGAAATGAATACCGGCCGACGAGCTAGCATCCCGTTACGCATCGCTCGGCTCCCCCTTCTTCTCGCCCTGCTCGGTTCCGCTCAGCACCCCACGGCGGATCTGATCCAGTTCAATGGATTCGAACAGTGCCTGGAAGTTGCCCTCGCCGAACCCCTCGTTGCCCTTGCGCTGGATGATCTCGAAGAAGACCGGGCCTATGACGGTGTCGGTGAAGATCTGCAGCAGGATGCCGTCCTTGGTGGGCGAGCCGTCGATGAGGATGCGCAGCGCCTTGAGCGCCTCCAGATCCTCCTGATGCCCCTCCACCCGGCTGTTCACTTTCTCGTAGTAGGTGTCCGGGGTCGGCATAAAACCGGTTCCCCGCCCGCGCAGAGTGCGGATGGTCTGGTAGATGTCGCTGGAGGCCAGTGCTATGTGCTGGATCCCCTCCCCCTTGTACTGGCGCAGGTACTCCTCGATCTGGGACTTGTCGTCGGAGGATTCGTTGATGGGGATGCGGATCTTGCCGCAGGGGGCCGTCATGGCGCGGGAATGCAGCCCGGTCAGCTTGCCTTCGATGTCGAAGTAGCGAATTTCCCGGAAGTTGCCGATCCGCTCGTAGAAGTTGGACCAGACGTCCATGTTGCCGCGATGGACGTTGTGGGTCAGGTGATCGATCTCGTAGAGCCCCGCATCCACCTCGGCCATGCGCGCCTGCCAGTCGGGATAAAAGACGAAATCCACGTCATAGATGGAGCCCTGCTCGCCGTAGCGGTCGACAAAGGAGAGGGTGCTCTCGCCGATGCCGTAGATGGCGGGGATGTTGAGCTCCATGGGCCCTATCTTGCCGACGAAGGGTTTGGCCCCCTTGGCGATGGCATACTGCTGGGCACGGCCCGCATCCGCCACCCGAAATGCCATGCCGCAGACGCTGGGCCCGTGCAGGCTGGCAAACTGCTCCGCCTGGGAGTGGGGCTCGGCGTTGACCACGAAATTGATATCCCCTTGGCGGTAGAGCCAGCACTGCTTGTGCTTGTGTCTGGCCACCTCCGCAAATCCCAGGGAGACGAACAGCGCCTTGAGGGCGGCAATGCCCTTGAGATCCGGGGCCGTGTACTCGACGAATTCGAACCCATCGGTGCCGAGGGGATTGATGGTATGGGAACGGGAAGAAGAGGTCGTCATGATGCGCTCCTTGCGATGGATTGATAACGAAACGGGTCACACCGGGGCCACGACAGGCAGTCGCCACCGGCGTTGTTAACAACTTGTTTCATTAGAAGCAGGGGCGGAGCAGAAGAGAAGAGGCGGGTTTCAGATAGTTTGGCGAGAACTACCGCCAGAAGATGTAAATAGATTGTGACATTACAGCCTGAGCCTTGCGGACAGCCCCACGGCGCACCGCAAGGCTGTCAGCTTTGCCTTACAACCGCCAGTTTTTCACCTCGAGATGGGGCAGGCTGCCCCTGGCCTGTTGCAGCCGGCGGGCGCTGGGATTGATGAGCCAGGCCTCCTCCCCCAGTGCCAGCAGCGGCAGATCATGCAGGCTGTCACTCAAGGCCAGCGTGGCGCCGAGGGCGCGGATCCCGGGCAGGATCTTGTGCCAGCCGTGGCAGTAAAAGCGCGGCACCAGGCCGCCGAGACGATAGTGCATTCGCGAGCCGATGATGCGATGGGGCAGCTGTGGCAGTTGCCGATGGAGCTGTGCCCGGACCAGGGCGCGGGGGCTGGCGGAAAGCACCCAGCAACGGTGCCCTTCGGCCAGCAGCAGGGCGCGTGCCTCCCGAAACAACCCCGGCCGGGTGTGGCAATAGGCCCGCACCAGCTGGCGCCAGCCGAGTGGCGAGAGCCCCAGGGTGATGGCCCACCAGATAAGCGAGATCCCCTGACGCCGCAGGCTGGGCACCAGATACACCAGGCCACCCAGTGCGATCACCGGCAGCAGCAGCAGTGGCCAAAGCCGGCGGCGCAGGATGAAGCGCAGCAGGCCGGCGTGACTGTCCCCCGGCGCCAGGGTGTCGTCAAAGTCGGCCAGGATCCAGCCCGAGCTGGGCGCCCCGCGTGAGCTTGTCATTCACTCAATCCCGCGATGGCGGCGTGCAATTCGGGCAGGAGGAACAGCGCCCCCTCATCCGGTGGGCAGACGAGATCGAAAGCCTCCCCTGCCAGGGTAAACTGCAGGCGCCAGGCATGCAGGTAGCCGCGATCGGCGGCCGTGCCACCGTAGCGCGCGTCCCCGAGGATGGGGGCACCAATGCTCTTGAGGGCGACCCGGATCTGGTGGGTCTTGCCGGTCTGGGGCTTGATGCGATAGAGCCGCAGCCCCTCCCGCACCGCCACCGAATCGAACCAGCTGATGGCCGGGCTCTGCTGGGTGCGGGCCAGCATCCAGCTGCCGCCACGCCCTTTCTCCATGTCCCCCTTGACCCAGCCCTGCTTCTTCTTCGGCTTGCGATCGGAGAGGGCCAGATACTGCTTGCTCACCTCCCGGGCGGCAAAGGCCATGCTGAGGGCCCGGTTCGCCTCCGGGGTGCGCGCCAGCAGCACCAGTCCCGAGGTCATCTTGTCGAGGCGATGGACAGGATAGAGTTCGAGGCCGGTATCCATCTTGACCCGATTGACGAGCCCGGGCTCACCGCCCTCGTCATGCATGCCAAGGCCTGGACCCTTGTTGATCACCATGAAATCTTTGTGCTGCAACTGTATCCGGTACATCTATAACCCTTTAGAATGTGATTTGTTAACAAGTTGAATGCGGGCCTGCTGGCCACCCCATGGATCCTCAGCACAAGAATCGCACGGATGACGAGATACCTGTTTTGGCTGCTATTGCTTGGCGCCAGTTACGCTTTCCCTGTCCAGGCAAGTGACCGTCCCCATGAACCTCCGGATCGGGTCGTCTTGCAATTGCGCTGGCTGCATCAACCCCAGTTCGTCGGCTACCACATGGCCAAGGCCAAGGGTTTTTACGCCGAGGCCGGACTGGACGTCGAGATAAGACCCGGCGGCAAGGGCATAAGCCCGGTCCAGGAAGTACTCAGCGGTCGCGCCGACTTTGGCGTCGGCAACACCGAGGTGCTGACCGGCTACGCCAATGGCGAACCCCTGCTGGCACTGGCCAGTGTCTACCAGCACTCCCCGTCCATCTTCCTGGCCCGTCGCGACAGCGGCATTCTCACCGTTGCGGACATGCGTGGCAAACGGATCATGATGTTCCCCGGCCATCAGGACGCCGAGCTGCTCGCCACCCTCTACTATCAGGGGCTGCACGAACGCCAGCTCATCCCGGTGCCGACCTCGGTCAACATCGACGATCTGATCGCCGGCAAGATAGACATCTTCAACGCCTACCTGAGCAACGAGCCTTTCTACCTGGAAGAGCGCGGCGTCTCGGTCTCCGTCATCAATCCCCGCAACTACGGCATCGATTTTTACAGCGACATCCTGTTCACCACTCAGGACGAGGAGCACACCAACCCGGATCGGGTGGCGCGGTTTCGGGCCGCGAGCCTCAAGGGGTGGCGCTACGCCCTCGCCCACCCGGCCGAGGCCATCGACCTGCTGCGCAAGGAGTATGGCGTCAACCGCAGCCAGGCCCACATGGAGTACGAGCTGCAGATGAGCAAGGAGATGATACAGCCGCTCTATGTGGAGATCGGGTATATGAATCCGGATCGCTTCGCCCACATCATGCAGCAACTGGTCGAAATAGGGCTGGTTCCAAAGCCGGTGCCACTGACCCATTTTCTCTATCAGGCCCCCTCCGAGCAGTGGATCTTCTGGCGCCCCTGGTTCTTGCTGAGCCTGGGGGTCGGCAGCATCATACTGCTGCTCGCCCTCTATCTGCTCGCCAACAACAAGCGACTCTACCGGGAGGTGGCCCTGCGCAAGCAGCGGGAGCAGGAGATACTGCTGTTGGCCAGGCGCGATCCCCTCACCGGATTGCCCAATCGCCTGAACCTGATGGAGCAGTTGAAAGCACAGGTAAAGAGCGACAGCCCCGGCTGCCTGCTGTTCTGTGATCTCGATGACTTCAAGCGAATCAATGACAACTTTGGCCACAGCCAGGGGGATGCGCTCCTCTGCCAGCTGGCTCAGCGGATCAACGATGCCATCGGCCATCACCGTTTCTTCGCTCGCCTGGCGGGAGATGAGTTCATTCTGCTGTTGCCCGGCTACAACACCCATCAGGCAGAGGAGGTCACCGAGGTGATCCGGCAGGCCATGGAGGCCCCGTTCGTGGTCAATGGCCAGCCCATGCAGGTCGGGATCAGCATCGGGGTCAGTCACTACCAGAGCGGCTGGAGCCCAGAGCAATGGCTCATCCAGGCGGACAGGGCCATGTATTGCGACAAGAACGGCGGCTTCATTGCGCTGGCGGAGCAATCCAGCTGACAGTGCCATCAACGGCGGGGCCACCCACAGCGCTCACGTAACAAGGCCACCCCAGGGTGGCCTTGTTGTCATCTTGTGTTTGCTCGAGGTGGACGTCAGCCGAAGGTCTGCCCCAGGGATTTGAGCTGGCGCGCCTTGGTGAGCAGGATGTCGCTCGAGGCATCCATGTCGTGCATCTTGTTGCTGTTGGTGTGGGAGTGCTGGGAGATGGCGTTGACGTTTCGGCTGATGTCCTCCACCACCGCCTGCTGCTGCTCGGCCGCCGCCGAGATCTGAGTCGACAGATCCACTACCCGCTCTATCTCCGTCAACACCTGATGCAGGCTCTGTGACCCCTGCCGGGTCAGGGTCACACAGGACTGGGTCTGCTCCAGATTCTGTTGCATCATCCCCTTCCAGCCATTCAGGGTACGCTGGATCTGCCCTATGCTGCCCTGGATCTGCTCGGTCGCCTTGTGGGTACGGGTAGAGAGGGTACGCACCTCGTCAGCCACCACGGCGAAACCACGCCCCTGCTCCCCTGCCCGGGCCGCCTCGATGGCGGCGTTGAGGGCCAGCAGATTGGTCTGATCCGCGATGCCCTGGATCTCGCTCATCAGCACCCCGATGCGATCCGACTCCTCCGCCAGCGCCACCGCCGCCGTGAAGGCGTGTTCGGCCTGGGTAGCCAGCTCGGTGACCCTGTGCTGGGTATCCTCCAGCTGCTGGTCTGTATGCTGGCAGTGCACCTTGGCCTGGGCAATCTGGTTGTCCGTCTCCTGGATGTTGCGGGCTATTTCATGGGCCGTCGCCGCCATCTCGGTGATGGCGGTCGCCACCTGCTGGGTCTGGATGTCCTGCTCGGCGATGTCGGCGCTCGCCTCGCTGGAGGCCGTCTTGAGATGGACCGCCAGATCCTGCAGGGAGAGGGTCGCATCGTCTACCCGCCCGAGCACGGTGCGGATCCTGGCCTGCAGCAGCTTGATGTGGAAATCGGCGATGGCGCTGGGTTCATCCCCCGAGTAGATGAGCCGGGTCAGGCTGTCGTACTCCTCGGCCAGCTGTTGCAGATAGCGGGGGGTGGTGATGATGGCGTGGCGATAGAGGAGGCCAAGCCACAAAAGGGGTAGCAGCATAAACAAGGCCCCCAAGGGCCCGGTCAGATAGGCACCCGCCGCCAGCATCGACAGGAGCCCGGCGATGGCCAGCCCATGGCGCACGGGGCGCAGGCTCAGGCCCGCCTTGCGATCCCCCCGCTCCACCGCCCTCAATCTCCCGTAGGTTGCGGCGGCGACGGCCTTCATCGCGGGCTCGGCCCGATTGCGTACCGACTGATAACCGCTTATCCGCCCCTGCTCGAAGATGGGGGTGACATAGGCATCCACCCAGTAGTAGCGACCATCCTTGCAGCGGTTCTTCACCATGCCGCGCCAGGGCTTGCCCTGCTTCAGCTTGCCCCAGAGATCGGCGAAGGCCGCCTTGGGCATGTCAGGATGGCGCACCATGTTGTGGTGCTGGCCTATCATCTCTGCCCTGCTGTATCCCGCCACCCGGCAGAAGTGGTCATTGGCATAAGTAATGACCCCCTGAAGATCCGTGGTGGAAACCAACTGTTCACTGGACGGAAAATCCACCTCTTCATCAACGAGATGAATCTGGGTTCTGTTCATGGCGCACGCCTCTTGTTTGATAACTCAGTTAGCGTAGTCAAGCCATGGCAGCCAGGCCAACGCGGCCCCTCAGGCAGTGGGGATGACTGAGAGACAGGCCTCTGGATCCATGATGGCGCCCTCAGTTTTCCGCCGCCGGACGGCATTCACGCTCCCGGATCAGCTTCTTGTTCACCTTGCCGACACTGGTCCTGGGGATCTCCTGCACTATGTGGATCTGGCGCGGAATGGCCCAGCGATTGATGCGACCGCTGTCGACGAACCCCTGCAGGTGGGCCTTGATGGCCTGTGCATCCAGATGCGACCCCTCCTTGCCGACCACCAGGGCCAGGGGCCGCTCCCCCCACTGCTCGTCCGGCACCCCGATCACGGCCACCGCATGAACGTCGGCGTGGGCGCTGATGAGGCTCTCCAGCGCCAGCGAGCTTATCCACTCGCCCCCTGTCTTGATCACATCCTTGATGCGATCCCTGATCTCCACAGTGCCGTCCGGGGTGATGGAGGCCATGTCCCCCGTGTGCAGCCAGCCCCCCTCCCAGAGCTCGGCCCCCTTGCCCGGCTCTTTCAGGTAGCCCTGGGCCAGCCAGGGAGCACGCACCACTATCTCCCCCATGGTCTGGCCATCGTGGGCCAGCGCCCGGCCCTGCTCGTCGATGATGCGCAAGTCCACCAGGCCGATGGGCTTGCCGGTGCGGATCCGCAGCGGCAGTTGCTGGGCCATGGGCAGCGCCAGCTCCTCGGGAGCGAGGTGCACCACGCACAGCAGCGGGCAGGTCTCCGACATGCCGTAGCCGGCGTGTACCAGTATCCCCTGTCGGTGAGCCTGGGTCGCCAGCCCGAGCGGCAGCGCACTGCCCCCCAGCAGCATCTTCCAGCCCGCAAGGGAGGTCTTTGCTGCCTCCTCGCTGTCGAGGATCATCTGCAAGATGGTCGGCACGCAGTGGGAGAAGCTCACCCCCTCGTCGCGGTAGAGCCGCACCAGCTTGTCCGGCTCGTAACGTCCCGGATAGACCTGCTTCACCCCCAGCATGGTCGCCACATAGGGGACGCCCCAGGCATGGACGTGGAACATGGGGGTGATGGGCATGTAGACATCGTCTGAGCAGAGCAGCGACTGGCCCGCATGGGCCGCCAGGGTGCCCAGTTCATTCAGGGTGTGCAGCACCAGCTGGCGGTGGCTGAAATAGACCCCCTTGGGATCCCCAGTGGTGCCCGTGGTGTAGAACAGGGTCGCCACCGAATTTTCATCGAAGTCGGGGAAGTCGAACTGGTCGTCCGCCCCCGCCAGCAGAGTCTCGTACTCTCCGAGCAGCGGCAGACCGGTGGAAGGCGACTCCCCATCGGTCAGCCGGATATAGCCGCGCACCGTGGGCAGCCTCTCCTGGATGCTCTCCATCATGGGCAGGAAGTCGTCATGAACCAGCACCAGATGATCCTCGGCGTGGTGCATGGTGAAGGCGATCTGCTCCGGCGAGAGGCGCACGTTCACCGTGTGCAGCACGGCGCCTATCATGGGCACGGCGAAGAAGCATTCGAGGGAGCGGTGGCTGTCCCAGTCCAGCAGGGCGACCGTGTCCCCCGGCCCTATGCCCGAGGCCGTCAGCAGGTTGGCGAGGCGGTGGATGCGCTGGTTGAGGGTGCGATAGTCATAGCGCAGTCGATCTGCATAGACTATCTCCCGGTCCGGGTGCTGACGCACCCCGGATAACAGCAGGCTCTTGATCAGCAGCGGATAAGCATGGGCTCCCTGGGCTGGCGGTATGATCCTTGTCTTCACCATACGGACTCCTTCCGATTCGTGTCTGGGCGCAGGGGAGCCTCTCTCCCCTCGCCATCTGGGTTAGCGGGCGTCGAGACGCCGCAGCAAGGCCTCGGCATGGGGCCAGGGGCCAAATCCGCTCGCCGGGTTGAGGTGTCCCACGGCCCCGGCATCCACCAGCTCGCTCCCCCAGTCCTGGGCCAGGGCACGCACCGCCGCCGGGCTCGCCAGGGGATCGTTTTGGCTCATCACCACCAGGCTCGGAAACGGCATCTTCATGCGGGGCAGCGGGTGCCAGCCTCCGGCCTGCATGGCTTGAGGGCTCGGGTAATGGGATGGCCAGCTGGCATCCAGATCCGGCGGCGTCACCAGCAGGGCGCCCCGGATGGGGTGACGATGCAGGGCTTCGCCCTGCTGCGCCACCCAGTGAGCCAGCATCAGCACCCCGGCGCTGTGTGCCACCAGGATCACCGGGCCCTGGATGCGTGCCAGCGCCTGCGCTATGGCCTCGACCCTGGCCTGGCAACTCAGCTTGTCCGAGGTCAACGGCGGCACTGTCACCACCTTCTCAAGCCGCTCGGCGAGCAGGGTCTGCCAGTGATCCGCCACGTGGTCGCGCAGGCCGGGCACTATCAGCACTGTGGCCTCGGGCTGAAATGTCTTCATCTCTCTTCCCCTGTTCAGGCGCTCCGGCGACGGCCGGATGACATCAGGACCACAGTAAGGTGCCAGCCCCCCGGCTGCTTTACCTTGGATGCCATGGAGTTGTCTTTATATGACAGGAGCCTGATGGCGTGAGCGCCACCGGGCTGCATAGAACCGGACTCGAAAGGCCATGGATCTGGCTGGCACGCAGGGTCATCACATGGCACCTGCGACTAATAGATCAGTTAATAAGCACTTTCCAACTTGTAAACGAAATGATAAAAACCAGTTAACAACAAGCAACCAGCAGATGAGCTGTCGCCATGGGAATTGCATCATGACCCTCCTTGCCAGAGCCGCCACCCTCACCAACTATCTCGATGTCGCCCGCCAGCTGGGCCTCAATACCCCCAACCTGTTGTCGCAAGCCGGCCTCAGCGCCTCCATTCTGGATGTGCCCAATCAGCGCATCCCCGTCTCCACCATCGTCAACCTGCTCGAGCTGTCCGCCCGGACCGGGAACTGCCAGAGCCTGGGCCTGCGCATGGCGGAGCATCGTCAGCTGTCGGACTTTGGCGAGGTAAGCCTGCTGCTGAGCTACCAGCCCAACCTGCGCGAGGCCTTGCAGGTCATAGTCCAGTACATTCACCTGTTCAATAATGCCCTGGCCATCTTCATCGAGGAGGCGGGCAAGGCGGTGATCATTCGCGAGGAGATCATCACCGACGCCCCCATGCCCTCACGCCAGGCCACCGAGCTCGCGGTCGGCGTCATGTATCGCTTCTGTGCGGCCCAGGTCGGGGTCGGCGCCAACTGGCATCCCATCAGCGTCAACTTCACCCATGATGCGCCGGCGGACCTCGCCATCCACAAGCGACTGTTCGGCTGCAAGCTGGAGTTTGGCAGCGAGTTCAACGGCATCGTCTGTCACGCCGCCGATCTGGACATTCCGAATCCCCTGGCCAACCAGGCCATGGCCCGCCATGCCCGCCAGTACCTCGACACCCTGCTGGTGGAGACCCAGCAATCCCTGCTGACCGACGTACGCAAGGCCGTCTACCTGCTGCTGCCCATGGGGCGCGCCACCATAGAGCAGATCGCCCGCACCCTGGGGATGAACGTGCGCACCCTGCAGCGTCATCTGGAAGAGAGCGGAGCCACCTTCAGCGAACTGGTCAACGACGTTCGCCGGGATCTGGTGATGCGTTATCTGCAAAACTCCGGCTACTCCCTCGGCCACATCGCCGACATGCTGGGCTACTCCATGCCCAGCTCCTTCACCCGCTGGTTCAACGCCCAGTTCGGCATGCCGCCGGCCACCTGGCGCTCCCGCCACAAGGGCGTGATGGCGCAACCCGCACGCGCCGGCCTCGCCTACGGCTGAGACTGCTGAGCATTGGCCAGACGAGAGCAGGGAGGCATCCAGCCTCCCTGCTCTTTTTCTCCTTCTGCATGTTCTGTCGTCTTGCTAGCTGGCGTCAGCGCCCACCGGGGTGCAGGGCTTGCCGCCCTCTTGAACATCCCCCTCCCGGTATGCACGGGTCGCTGCCGCCCCGGTACCGGACAGCAGGAAGTAGGAGAGCGCCGGCACCCCGATCAGGGCCCCCAGCATGTTCCACAGGAACATGAAGGTGAGCAGTATGCCCATGTCGGCCTGGAACTTGATGGGAGACCAGATCCAGCCCACCACACCGGCGGCCAGGGTGATCCCCACCAGCCCCACCACCCGGCCGGTGAAGGCCACGGCCTGGCGATAGGCGTCCACCAGTGACATGCCCTGGCGCTGATGGTGCAGTTGCACGCTCAGCAGGTAGAGCGCGTAGTCCACTCCGATGCCGACCCCGAGCGCAATTACCGGCAGGGTTGCCACCTTGACGCCGATCCCCATGAATACCATCAGCGCCTCGCACAGCACCGAGGTGAGCATCAGGGGCACCAGCGCCACCACGGTCGCCCGCCAGCTGCGAAAGGTGATGAGGCAGAACAGGGTCACCGCCAGATAGACGTAAAGCAGCATGGTGCGGTTGGCCTCATGCACCACCATGTTGGTGGCGGCCTCGATGCCGGCACTGCCCGCGGCGAGCAGGAACTGGCGATCCGCGGTGCCGTTCTCCTCGGCAAACCGCTCGGCGATGGCCACCACGCCGCTCAGGGTCTCGGCCTTGTGATCCTTCAAGTACGCGATCACCGGCATCAGGGAGCAGTCGGTGTTGAACAACTCTGGGGTGTTCACCGAGGCCTGCTGGGCGGCATAGTTCAGCACGTTCTGGTTGCGCTGGAGGCTGGCGAGTCTCGGGTTGCCCTCATAGGTGCCGGCGGTGATCTGGCGCACCGCGTTGACCAGCGAGCTGGTGGCCTGCACGCCGGGATGCTGCTGCAGCTCCCACCCCAGGCGATCCGCCAGGATCAGGGTCCGGTAGTCGAGGCACCCCTCCGGCGCCGTCTTGATCATGACGGCAAAGAGATCGCTCGAGAGGGCGTAGTGGCCGGTGATGTAGGCGTTGTCCTTGTTGTAGCGGGAATCCGCGCGCAGCTCGGGGGCCCCGCTGTCCAGATCGCCCACTTTCAGGTTCAGGCTCACCAGGTAGCCGCCTATCCCCATGGCCAGACCCAGCAGAACCACAACGGTGGCCCACTTGCGCTCGGTGCAGCGATCCAGCAGCGCCCAGAGTCTGCCGAACCCCTGGTTGGCGGCGGCGTGGGTCTCTATCCTGAGCGCTCGCTCGGCCGCCTTGCGGCCCACCCCCACATAGGAGAGGGCTACCGGCATCAGCAGCAGGGAGGTGAAGATGAGCACGGCCACCCCGATGCTGGCGGTGATGGCGAGATCCTGAATGACCGGGATGTCGATCAGCATCAGCACAGCGAAGCCCACCGCGTCGGCGAGCAGCGCCGTGACCCCGGCCAGGAAGAGGCGGCGGAAGGTATAGCGCGCCGCTATCTGGCGGTGGGTGCCACGGGCGATGTCCTGCATGATGCCGTTCATCTTCTGGGCCGCGTGGGAGACCCCGATGGCGAAGATGAGGAAGGGCACCAGCACCGAGTAGGGATCGATGGCGTACCCCAGCCAGGCGACCAGCCCAAGCTGCCACACCACGGCGATGAGCGAGCAACCCACCACCAGCAGGGTGCTGCGCACGCAGCGGGTGTAGAGGAAGATGATGACGAGCGAGGTGACTACCGCCAGGGCGAAGAAGAGGATCACCTGAATGAGGCCATCAATGAGATCCCCCACCAGCTTGGCAAAACCGATCACCCGGATCTTGTACTGACCCGTCCCCTCCTCCCCCGCCTGGTGCGGCTTGCCGTCAAATTCAATCTGGCTGCGCAGCTGCTCGATGCGCTGGGAAAAGGCATGGTAATCTAGGGGCTTGCCGGTGGCCGATGCCTTGTCCAGCAGGGGCACGATCAGCATGCTGGACTTGAAGTCGCTCGCCACCAGGCTGCCGACGATGCCGGCCCGGTTGATGTTCTGGCGCAGTTGCTCGATGTCGGCGGGCTTGCCCTGATAGGCATCCGGCATCACGGGCCCGCCCTGGAACCCCTCCTCGGTCACCTCGGTCCAGCGCACCGCCGGGCTCCACAGGGACTTCATCCAGGCCCGGTCGACCCCTTCCGTCAGGAACAGCTCGTCATTGACCCGTTTAAGTACGCCGAGATAGTCGGGGTCGAAGATGTCCCCCCGGGTATTCTCCACCACCACCCGCACCGAGTTGCCGAGGCCACGCAGGGAGTCCCGGTTCTCCAGGAAGTTTTTGATGTAGGGCTGGCTCTGGGGGATCATCTTCTCGAAGCTGGGTGCCAGCGCCAGGCGGGTCGTCCCCATGTAGCCAAGCACCAGGGTCGCCAGTGTCATCAATAACATGAACAGGGCTCTATGGTTGAACACCAGCCGCTCCAGCAGGTTGCCGGAGTGCCTGTCGAACTGTGCCAACTCGCGGATCACCGGCATTGCATCTTGCTTCACATGGCCCATCTCTGGATCCTCGTTATCGTTATGGGGCCGTCATCCGGTGACGGCCTGCTTTCACACACGTTATTTGGCCGCAGTCGGCATGCGCACCCCGCGGCTGCCCACCAGCGCCAGGGTGCCATCGGCGGTCAGGGCGGCGCCCGCCACCGGCGATGGCTCGGCCTGGGGCAGCAGCGTGAGCGGCTCGTTGCCACGCTGGAGCAGCATGTGACCGGCCTGGGTAAACAGGCGGAACTGGCCATCGGCCCCCTGCATCGCGGTGCTGATGCTGATGGGCAGCGGACTGGCCAGCCGTACCCAGTGCTGGCCGTCATCCGTGCTGCGATAGGCATGGCCGCGCAGCCCGTAGATCAGCAGCTCGCCGGGTCGGCCGATGAGGCCGAAGAAGCTGCCGTCATAGGGGCTTGGCAAGGAGACGAAACGCTGCGTCCCCGAGTCCCACTTGCGCAGCAGGCCCTGCTCACCCACGAGATAGAGGTCGTCACCGGCCCGGGCGATGGCATTGAGGTGCAGCCCCTGGGGGTTGTCGGTGCGATCCTGCAGCGGTGTCCAGCTTTGGCCACCATCCTGGGTGCGCAGGATCAGGTTGAAGACCCCGACCACGTAGCCGACCCTGTCATCCTGGAACCAGACGTCGAGCAGCGGCTTGTCGGCCCCCTCCTCCACCAGGCGCTGGCCCTCCTCCACCCATTGCGGCCACTGCGCGCTGTCTGGCTCGGCACGGGCCAGCGCCGTGTAATGACGCAAGACCAGTTCCCCGATCTGGCGGCCATCCAGCTGTTTTTGCCAGCTGGTGCCGCCATCCTGGCTGTGCAGCACCACGCCATCCCCCCCCACCGCCCAGCCCTGCTCGGGAGTAGGGAAGACGACGGCGTTCAGATCCGAGCTCACTGGCACCCTGGCCTGCTGCCAGCCCTTGCCTTCGTCGTCGGAGTAGAGGATGTGACCCCGCTGCCCCACCGCCACCAGCCGCGACCCGGCACGGGTCAGATCCAGCAGGGGGCTGTATCGGGCCAGGGCGCTCGCCCTGGCCGGCAGATCCAGCACGTCGATGTATTCAGACGCCAGCACGGCACCCTGCATCAGCAGGGCGCAGCATAGCGCCAACTTGTTGAATGAACCCATACGTCCTTGTCTCCATATGCGCCGGGCACGCCGGCACGAACAGCCGGGAGCCGGGCTCGCCTACGGCGAGCCTGGTTCCCGTCAGCGTCAGCGGATCCCCGCCCCGGCCAGAGACTCCGGCGACCACTTTGCCTTCGACAGGGAGGTGCCGTACTTGATGCCGCCGTAGGGACCCACCACGCCGTTGATGTTGTAGCTGCCCGCCACCAGGTCATAGATCATGAAGGGCGTCGCATCCGGGGTCTCCTTGTCGTAGCTCTGGCTCAGGAAGGCAAAGGAGCCGCGATAGAGCTGACCACGGGCGTCGTACTGATCGGAGGCCAGCGCCACCCAGCTGTCTTCGTCCAGGTAGAAGCGACGCTTTGCGTAGATGTGGCGCTCCCCGGCCTTGAGGCTGCCCTCCACCACCCAGACCCTGTGTTTCTCCCAGCGCACGTGATCCGGTGACAGGAAGTTCGGGGTGGTCAGGGCACTGGCATCGGGCTGATAGGTCAGTCGATAGGTGTTGTAGGGCACGATCATCTCCTGCTTGCCCACCAGCTTCCAGTCGAAGCGGTCCAGCGCGCCGTTGAACACGAACACATCGTCATAGGTGCCCGCCCCCGAGGTGCCCGGGTTCGGGGTGTCATAGGCCAGGTTCGGCGCCAGCTTGACCCGGCGCTGCCCCGGCAGGTACTGCCAGGCCTTGCGCGGCTGCTCCAGAGGGTTGGCGGCATCGCGCAGCATGATGGCCTCGCCGGCGCGCCGGGCCGGCCCCGTGTAATGGAGCTTCATCTGGTAGTAGGTGTCTTTGGCCGAGATGGGCTTGGTCATGTCCTCGTAGATGGCGTAGTTGATGAAGGCCTGCCCCGTGGTGGAGAGGGCCGCGACCCCGGCAGAATCGACGTTCCAGGAGTCGTACTTGGTGGCGATGTTCACCCCCTGGTAGCGCAGCAGGAAGTTCCACATCGCCTCGGCCCCGCTCTTGGGGATCGGGAAGGGAATGCCCGGCAACACCTTGTCCACCGCCATGCCCCCCGCCAGGGTGGTGGCGTTCAGCGCGTTCTGCTTGGTGTTATCCAGCACCGCCTGGGGCAGCGCCACGCTGCGATGGGTCGGATAAACGTCCACCCGGAAGTCCGGGAAGCGCTTGAGCAGCTCCGCCGTGGTGGCGGTCAGCGCCCCCTGGTATTGCGCCGCGTTCTTGCCGGTGATCACCTGCAGCGGCTGCTCGCCCGCATACGGATCCGGGCGCATGCTGTCACCGGCCTTGAAGCCGGTGGGGGGCGTGGTCAGCCCCCCGCTGTAGGCGGGGATGCTGCCGTCGGCATTGGCGGCCGCGTCGGCGCCCACCAGGGTCAGGCTGGTGCCGAGCTGCTGTGCTTCACTGCTGGAGACGGCGGCCAGCGCCTGGCCCGCAAGGGCCAGGGTGAGGGCGGCGGTCAGCATGGTCTTGTTGAATGTCATATCTCGTTCTCCGACTCGGTCGCTTGACTCAGTAAGTGGTCTTCAGGGTCAGGTAGAGGGCACCTCTGTCTTCCGTGGTGGCACCGCCACCGGAGAAAGAGGCGTAACCACCGGCATAACAGGTGTTGCGCTGGGCGCCATCGAGGGCGTTGGGCGTGGTGCCATCCTCGGCACCGTCATTGCACTCGGCAGACTCGCCAAAGGAGTCCACGTATTTCAGATCGACGAAGTACTGGTTGTAGAGGGTGGCGCCGAGGCCCACCGCGTAACTCCCGGTATCTTTCGCCCCGCCCGCCTGGACCGGGGAGATCCCCGCCAGCCCCCAGTTCACCGAGAGCGGCATGCTCATGTCGACACCCGGCAAGACCTGGTACCAGATCGGCGTGAAGTTGACCGCCAGCCCCCAGTTATCGCGGGTCGGCTTGTCGATGCCGGTGTAGCTGTCCTCCCCCTTGTAGAGCGCCTTGTTGTGGTCATCCAGGCTCAGCAGGTTGCTGTAGTAGAGCTCGCCGAGCAGGGCGGCCCCGTCGAACAGCGCCGTATCGGCGATGGTCATCAGGCCGTTGAGGGTCCAGTGCAGGGTATCGCCGGTGGCGCCATAGCCATCGGAGTCATCGGTGATCACCCCGGTGTCGGCATTGCGGGGAGGCAGGGCGCCCAGGCCGGCGGCCAGCCCGCCCGGGCCCGGGGCGCTGAGCAGGGCCGGGATGCTGGAGAGCGGCATCTTGTGGCGGTAGTTCAGATCGCTGCCGACGCTGACCCCGGCCACGTCCTTGGAGAGGCTCAGGCCGAAGATGTCGATGTCGTCGCCATAGGCCATGGAGTAGCTGGTGGTCGAGATCGAATTGCGCAGGTTGAGGATCGGGTTGGCGGTGGCACCACGGACACTGAGGCCACGGGCATCGAGCACCGCCTGGGGCAGGATGTCGGCGGTGCGGCGGTAGAAGGCCCCCAGGGTCGCATCCAGCACCTCGGGGGACCACTTGGCCATGATGCCCCAGTCGCCGTGCTTGCCCGGTTCGATGTCATCCCCCCGGCGAATGTTGCTGAGGGTGCCGCTCGGTCCGGCGAGGCCCGGCCCGCCGGTGTGGCCCAGCAGGAAGGACTGGGCACCGAAGCCCACCAGATCCGAGCTGCCGTAATAGGTGCCGGCTTCCGGCAGGCGGGCGGCGTTCCAGTCCAGGAAATACTGGGCGGCGAAGGTCCATTCCGGGTTCAGGGTGAAGGAGGCGGAAACCTGGTTGCGGGGCACGAACAGCTCTTTCGCTTCCGTCCCCGGGGAGGCCGCCAGCTTCGCGAGATCGAGCCCCGACTGGCCATAGCTGAGGGCGTGTACCGGGCTCAGCAGGGTTTCTCCCCAGTAGAGGTTGTGCTGCCCTATCTTGACCCCGAGCAGGGACTCGTCACCCAGCTCCATGTTGTGGAACACGAAGGCGTCGAGCAGCTCGCCGGAGGGGCCATGGTAATAGCGGTCGGCATAGTCGCTCAGATGACGGTTGCCCGCCACCGGGGGCTGCCCGACGATGCCGGAGCTGGCGCTGTTGCCGTTGATGAAGGGGTTCTCGTCAGCGCCGACGTCGCGATAGGCGTAGTCATACCAACTGGCGGCGCTGATGCGAAAGCCGGTGTTGCCCTTGTTCACCACATCCAGCTCGGTCAGCAGATCGAAGCGGGTGGTGACGGTATCGCCGGCATCCTTGAAGTTGTAATCCCCATCGTTGTTGTTCGGGGTGGCGAGCATCCGCTCGTCGGCACTCTCGGTGCGCACGCCGTAGTTGAACTTGCCGGTGTTGTCGAAGCGAACGGACCACTCTTCGCTTCCGGTATCGACTTCGACCGCCTGAACGGTGGGCATGAGGACGGCCGCAATGGCCGTCGCCAGCAGGCTGAGGCGCAGGACGCCGCAACCATGACTCGTGTGCATGTAATCCATTACAGTCTCTCCGAGTGTCGTCATCTGATTTAGTTGTTGTTATCTGTTTGATCGCCGTTTCCGTTGGCTTTGCATTGATGCAAGGGAGATGACCTGGCTGATGGCGCACCACCTTGTTTGGCACTCGAGGATGCAGCTCTGTTTTTGCATCGGCCCCGGGGTGTCGCTCACGCTGATGAGCTCGGTTTTTCTCTCTTGTGTGCCGACTGTAAGGCCTCCCTCCGGGGCCACGCTTGCCATTGAACGTCAGCCACTTTTCATTTGATGACAGCGCCGGCGGAGGATGGCAAAGGGCGCCCAAAGCGGTGCCAGACAACCCCGATTACGGGCCTGTTTGCCTGTCTGGCGGGATGGGCAGGATGCGTGGGGAAGAGTCAGGACGAAAGGAAGACGGGTGTCAGACATAAAAACGGCGGGGAAAGGCCAGGCCCCCTCCCCACCGAAAGCCAGACGATCAGCGCGCGATGGCGCAGCCGGTGGCGGCCTGCAGCGCCTCGAACTCGATGCCGGGGGCCAGCTCCACCAGGCGAAGGCCGGTGGGGGTCACATCCAGCACGGCGAGATCGCTGATGATGCGATCCACCACGCCGACCCCGGTCAGCGGCAGGGAGCACCACTCCAGTATCTTGTGCTCGCCCCCCTTGGCGCAGTGCTCCATCAGCACCACCACCCGCTTGACGCCGGCCACCAGATCCATGGCGCCCCCCATGCCCTTGACCATCTTGCCCGGGATCATCCAGTTCGCGAGATCGCCGCGCTCTGAGACCTGCATGGCCCCGAGCAGGGCCAGGTTGATGTGGCCGCCGCGGATCATGGCAAAACTCTCGGCGCTGTCGAAGAAGCTGCTGCCGGGCAATGTGGTGATGGTCTGCTTGCCGGCGTTGATGAGATCGGGATCGAGCTCCTCTTCGCCGGGGAAGGGGCCGATGCCGAGCAGGCCGTTCTCGCTCTGCAGCCACACCTCCATGCCGTCCGGGATGTAGTTGGCCACCAGGGTCGGCAGGCCGATCCCCAGGTTGACGTAGAAGCCGTCCTGCAGCTCCTTTGCGGCGCGCTGCGCCATCTCTTCACGAGTCCAGGCCATCGCTATCTGCTCCTCAGTGCGCAATGCTGTAAAACGAACGCTGCTGGCAGCACTTGTGCGCAACGCGGCGCCATCTCTTCACGGGTCCAGGCCATCGTCAGCTCCTCACTGTCCGCACTTCGATGCGTTTCTCGGGATGGGGGTTCAGCACCAGCCGCTGCACATAGATGCCGGGCAGGTGGATCTCGTCGGGGTCCAGCTCGCCTACCTCGACTATCTCCTCCACCTCGGCCACGCAGATCCGTCCCGCCTTGGCGCAGAGCGGGTTGAAGTTGCGTGCGGTCTTGTTGAACATCAGGTTGCCCGCCCGATCCGCTCTGGCCCCCTTGATGAGGGCCAGGTCCGCCGTCAGGGCGTGCTCCATCACATACCACTCGCCGTCGAACTGGCGGGTCTCCTTGCCTTCCGCAATCAGGGTGCCGTAACCGGTGCGGGTGAAGAAGGCGGGGATGCCGGCGCCGCCGGCCCGCAGCTTCTCCGCCAGCGTCCCCTGGGGGGTGAACTCCAGCTCAAGCTCCCCCGCGAGGTACTGGCGCTCGAACTCCTTGTTGCCCCCCACGTAGGAGGAGATCATCTTCCTGATCTGGCGGCTATGGAGCAGCGGCCCGAGGCCGAACTCATCCACCCCGCAATTGTTGCTGATGATGGTGAAGCCGCTTTTGCCGCTCTGGCGCAGCGCCTCGATAAGCTGTTCGGGAATGCCGCACAGGCCGAAGCCCCCCGAGGCGATGGTGATGTCGTCCTGCACCAGATCGCCAAGGGCGGCCTGGGCGCTGGGATAAACCTTGTTCATAAATACCTCTCTGCTCTCTGGCTAGTCCGTTGGCCACGGGGCGTTTGCTCTTCTTCAATGACGGGGCGTCTTGATTGGACCTGTCTCCCCCCTCCCAGCCCCCCTGTGAGAGGAGGACCAGGGTCGGGGTTTCTCCGTACGTTATGGCTTGATGCCCCAATGCATCAGGGTCAGCACCAGGGCGACCAGGAAGGCGGTCTCCCCCACCATCAGCAGGATGGGCTTGATGCCGACGGCCGCCAGCTCTTTGAGCTGGGTCTTCATGCCGATGGCGGCGATGGCGATCACCAGGCACCAGCGCGACAGCTCGTTGACCCCTCCCTGAACCATGGCGGGCACCAGGCCTGTGCTGTTGATGCAGGCCAGCACCAGGAAGCCGACGGCGAACAGCGGCAGCAGGGGCGGACGCTTGCCGGAGGCGGGATCCGCCCCCTGCCTGCGGGTGATCATGGCGGCGACGACGATCACCGGCAGCAGCATGGCGACCCGCATCAGCTTGACCACGGTCGCCACGTCACCCGTCTCGGTGGACATGCTGTAGCCGGCTCCCACTACCTGGGCGACGTCGTGGATGGTGGCGCCGAGGAAGACCCCGGCCTCCACCGGCGTCAGCTCGAAATAGCGGGCGATCATGGGGTAGAGGATCATCGCCAGGGTCGAGAGCACCGAGACCCCTATCACGGTGAACAGGGTGGCTCGCTCCTTCTGGGGATGGCTCGGCAGGGAGGCGGCCAGGGCCAGGGCGGCGGAGGCGCCACAGATGGCGGTAGCCCCGCCGGTCAGCATGCCAAACAGGCGCTGGAAGCCCATCGCCTTGGCGGCGACAACCGACAGGCCTATGGTGACCACCACCAGGGTGACCACCAGCAACACCGGCATCCAGCCCAGCTCGGCTATCTGGCCCAGGGTGATGCGCATGCCGAGCAGGGCGACCCCGATGCGCAGCACGCTGCGCGCGGTGAATTCGATGCCGGCCTTGCAGGTCCCCTCGGCGCTGAGGAAGTTCAGCCCCATGCCGAGCAGCAGGGCGAACAGCAGCACGGGAGCCCCGTAGTGTTCGGACAGGAAGGTGGCGGCGGCCGCCACCGTGATGCTGACCGCCATGCCGGGGGCCAGCTCGCGTACCCGCGAGAAACGGGCAGTGGCGGTGGGGTTCAACGCGTGCATGAAGCGGCGTCCTCTTGTGGAATGACGATATGGAGCTGGTCACCCGCCCGCTCGACCGGGTAGCGGTTGACTCTGAGCTGGGTGGAGCCCAGCAGATAGCCGGTGTTCAGGTTGAAGCGCAGGCCGTGGGCACAGCACTGGATCACCTCCCCCTCCAGCCGGCCACCGCACAGGGAAGCGCCCTGATGGGGACAGCCGTCATCGATGGCGTGGAAACGGCCATCGACGTTGAACAGCACCAGGCTCTTGCCCTCAGCCTCGATGAGGATCCGCTTGCCCGGCGCAGGCACCCGCTCGGCAGGCACCGCAATCCGTGTCGCCGACGTCCGGGCCGCCGCCGCGACGGCCTGGTGCAGGCTGGCGAGCAGGCGCTCCACCGGCTGGGCTCCGGAGAGGACCCGTCCTCCCAGCACGAAGCTCGGAACCCCCTGGCTGGCGGCCCCCTCGGCGGTACCAAGGAAGGGGGTACCATCCCCCTGCAGGCTGCTCACCAGCTCGGCGGACGAGAAACCGGCCGCCTCGGCCAGCCCCAGCAGGGTACTGCCATCCCCCAGATCCCCACCGTGCAGGAAGTGGCTGGCGAACAGGGACTCCAGCAACGCCTCGCACTGGGACGGGCTGCCGAGCTGGCAGGCCCGTTGCCACAGGCGGTGGGCATCGGCGGTGTTCGGCATGCGGGGGATCTTGCCAAAGTCCAGCTCAACGCCGACGCTGGCCGCTGCCTGTAGCACCTGGGCCTGACGCAGGCTCATCCCCTGCTCGCTGCCAAGGCGCCGCAGATAGAAGTCGTGAAACGCCTCCCCCTGCACCGGCAACGCGGGCAGCAACTGCACCCCGCGCCAGCTCACGGCAACCTGCACCTCGGGCTGCGCCACCCGCAACTGGGCCAGCGCCTGATCCAGCTGACGCTTGCCGATGAGACACCAGGGACAGATGAAATCGAAATAGACCTCGATCCTGAGCGTCATGCCCTCACCTCGCTGCCCTGGGGGCCGGTGGTGACCAGGCGGGCGTCACCTTCGAGCCTGGCCACGTCCTTGTGGTAGTGGCGCTTGCCGTAGAAGAAGACCACCGCCGCCGCGACACTGATGAGGGGCACCAGCTGGAAGGCGTTGTCCAGGCCGATGTGGTCTGACACCTTGCCGGTGATGAAGGGACCGGGCGCGAGGCCAAGCAGGTTGTTGGCCAGCGTCAGGGTCGCAAACGCCGTACCGTGCACGCTGGCGTGGGTGAGATTGGCCACCATGGCACCGGCGGGGCCGGAGGTGCCGGTGGCGATGAACATCCCCAGACCGATCAGCAGCAGCTGGGGCAACCCGGCCGGCAGGGCAAACGCCAGGGAGAGCAGGGCACAGCTGCCGAGGCAGTAGGCGATGGCGAGGCTTATCTTGCGATCCGGCCGGTTGCGGCACAGCCGATCGCTCAGCATGCCGCAGAGGATCATGCCGGCCCCGCTGCACAGCACTATGATGGCGGCCATGAGCCCCGCCTTGTCCGTGTCCAGTCCGTAGTAACGGTTGAAATAGCTCGGCATCCAGACGATGACGGTGCCGCCGACGAACAGTTGCAGACCGCTGCCCACATAGGCCGAGATCACCGAGCGGCTGGAGTAGAGGCTGCGCAGGGGATTGCGACCCGCCTCCGTGCTCCCCCGTGCCGCCCGGCTGGTCTGGGAGATCCGCGCCTCCTTGACGATGAGGGGATAGAGGGCCGCCAGCACCAGACCGAACAGCGCCATGCCGGCGAAGGCCCAGCGCCAGCCGAGGAAATGCGCCAGCACGCCCCCGGTGGCCATGCCGAGCACGGAGCCGAACATGCCGCCGGAGATGAAGGCGCCGGAGAGGGTGGCTCGCATCTCCCGCGGGAACACCGAGACCACCACGGCGATGCCGACGCTGCCGTAGGCGGCCTCCCCCACCCCCACCAGGAAGCGGGCGATGAACATCTGCTCATAGTCCTGAGCCAGGGCGCAGCCCAGGGTCGCCAGGCTCCAGAGCGCGGCCATCATGGCCAGGCTCTTGACCCGGCCGAACCTGTCGGCGAGCAGGGAGAGCGGAAAGGTCAAGAGGCCGACCATCAGCGCCACTATGCCACTGAGCAGCCCAAGCTGGGTGTCGGAAAGTGCCCACTCCCCCTTGAGCATGGGGAAGACGGCGTTGAGCACCTGGCGCGACATGTAATCTGAGATGAGCAGACCGAAGGTCAGCGCAAACACTATCCAGGCATAACGACGGGGCACGGCAACCTTGCCGGCCTGGGGGTCGTCATCGATATGATACGTAGCCATACAATCCCTCGTGCTACTTCAAGTTGGGCAGGATCCCGGTCAGGGCACCGGTGGCCGGAGCCACCGGGCACCCACTACTGATGCATCGCTCAGTTTTACTGGGTGCTGCATAGTGCAAGGGCTGCCGCCCTTTGGCAAACAGAGTTGACGGGGCGCGGTGCTGGTTTTTCATACCGCGACCCATCTGGCTCAGCGCTGCGGCACACCGAGCTGGCCAGGAACGCGGTTCGGCGCCATGCCGTTGGCCTTCAGGGTCTCTTCGATGCTGTCGTACTGCACGCCGATGCGGTAGATGGCGCGGGCCTCCTTGCCGTTGGCCACCTCGCGGCCCAGCTCGTGGGCGACGCGCACGCACTGCTGGATCTGCTCCACCGAGCTCATGCGCTGGCCGTGCTGACCTATGATGGTGTCCTCGATGCCGCAGCGCGGGTGCAAGCCCATGGCCATGGCCATCATGTTGAACGGCAGCACGTTTTTGAGCAGGGACTCGGCGGTGACGCAGGCACCGTCCGGCGCACGGTGGACGAAGTTCATGAAGTTGAACGGGTTCGGGCCGTCGAAGCCGCCGCCGATGCCGATCCAGGTCAGGTTCAGCGGGCCGCGGTAGATGCCCTTGCGTACCAGGCGCTCCAGGGTCTCCAGGGCGTGCATGCCGGTCAGCTGGAAGTGGGGCTGGATGCCGCTGGCCATCAGGCGCTTGAGGTGCTCGGCCACCCAGGCCGGACCGGCCGGCACCGTCATCTCGCTGTAGGCGGCCTGGTAGGCGGGGTTCGCCAGGGAGGTGCCTTCCAGATACTCCGGATAGAGCAGCTCCATGATATTCATCTGGGTGGTGTTGATGGCGACGGTGACCTGATCCGGTTTCGGGGTCAGCTCCGCCAGCATGTGGCGGGTGTCGTCGGAGAGCCACTTGGCCGCCTCGCCCTCGCCTTCCGGGGCGAAGGAGATGGAGCCGCCGACCTGGATGATCATGTCCGGCACCGCCTTGCGGACCCCGGCGATCAGCTCGTTGAACTTGGACAGGCGCTTGGAGCCGGTGCCGTCCAGCTCGCGCACGTGCAGGTGCAGCACGGTGGCACCGGCCTCGTAGCACTCCACCGCCTTCTGGATCTGCTCCTCCATGGTCACCGGGATGTCTTCCGGGAAGTCGCCCGGCGCCCACTCGGGGCCGTAGGGCGCCACGGTGATCACTACCTTTTCCATGTTTTCCGGGTGCAGGGAATCGTCAAAAAATTGCATCTGTTTCTCTCCTTGAGGTGAAGCTCTGCCCGGGCGATCCACTCGCCCGGGCATCGTTGATCAGAACCTGTCTATCAGAAGGGGGTGTCACCCATGATCCCGGCCCGCTCCATCTTGCGATGGCTGGGGGGGTAGTCCATGGCGGCATAATGCTGGGTACTGCGATTGTCCCAGATGGCCACGCTGCCCGGCTGCCAGCGCCAGCGCACCTGATATTCCGGGATATAGGCCTGACTGATGAGGTAACGCAGCAGATCGCTGCCTCCCATGCTGTAGTCCTGGCCGACC
Organism: Aeromonas sp. sif0611; assembly: GCF_019218845.1. Classification (NCBI taxonomy): domain Bacteria; kingdom Pseudomonadati; phylum Pseudomonadota; class Gammaproteobacteria; order Aeromonadales; family Aeromonadaceae; genus Aeromonas; species Aeromonas sp. sif0611. The sequence continues at coordinate 371,133 of NZ_JAHUWU010000004.1, forward strand.
CGCACGTGGGCCGGTGTGTGGTAGTTGGTGAAATGGGTCGCGAAGGCGTTGACGAACAGGATCTTCTCGTCTGTCTCCGGGTGGGTGCGCACCACGGGGTGCTCCGCATCCGGAAACTGCGCCTTCAAGGCGAGCCGCTTCGGGGTGGGCATGGCCGCCCCGAAGCTCGCCTCTATGCTGTGACGGGCGCGCAGACCGGCGATCTTCTGCTTGATCTCGTCAGGCAGCTGCTCGTAGGCCACCACCATGTTGGCCCAGAGGGTGTCGCCCCCCACGGGTGGGCACTCCACGCAGCGCAGCACGCACCCCATGGGGGGTTGGGCACGCCAGGTGGCATCGGTGTGCCAGGCATTCTCGTAGCGATCACTCGGCACATCCGGCGACTTGTAGATACGCACCAGGCCGGGGTTGTCCGGATCGCTGCCCGCCACCGGGTGATCCTCCAGCTCGCCGAAGCGGCGGGCGAAGGCCACGTGATCGGCCCGGCTGATCTCCTGCTGACGCAAAAACAGCACTCTGTGCCTGAGCAGGAGGGTGCGGAGCTCGGCGAACAGCCCTTCATCATGAACGGCGTCCGCCAGGCGCACGCCGCTCAGTTCGGCGCCGATATGGCAGGTCAGTTGTTCTACACGCATGTCTCTCTCCCTGAATGACAAGTCGATGCTGTCAGGCGCCGCCCTTGAGTGCGGACTGGCCTGAGATCCGTGGCCTAGATGATGAAGACTGAAGAGCCCGTGGTCTGGCGCGACTCCAGATCCCGGTGGGCCTGCGCTGCGTCCTGCAGCTCGTACTTCTGGTTGATTTCGATCTTGATCCGGCCGCTGGCCACGTGATCGAACAGCTCGCTGGCCAGCGCCTCCTTCTCGGCCGGGTCGGCGATGTAGTCGGCGAGCGCAGGACGGGTCAGGTAGAGGGAGCCCTTCATGGCCAGCAACTGGGGGTTGAAGCCGTCGATGGGGCCGGAGGCGGTGCCGACGCAGACCATGAGGCCGCGGCGCTTGAGGGAATCGAGCGACCCGATGAAGGTGCTCTTGCCGACGCTGTCAAACACCACGTCGACCCCGGCGCCACCAGTCAGGGCACGCACCCGGGTGGCCACGTCTTCACGGCTGTAGTCGATGGTGAAGTCGCAGCCGTGGGCACGGGCCAGCTCGGCCTTGGCGTCGCTCGACACGGTGCCTATCACCGTCAGCCCCAGCAGCTTGGCCCACTGGGCGACGATGAGGCCAACCCCGCCCGCCGCCGCGTGCAGCAAGATGCTGTCACCGGGCTTGAAGGCATGGATGCGGCGCATCAGGTAGGCGGAGGTGAGACCGCGCATGGTCATGGCGGCAGCGGTCTCGAACGCTATGCTATCCGGCAACTTGATGAGCGGGGCGGCCGGGATCAGGCGCTGGGTGGCGTAGGCGCCAAGGGTATTGATGAAGCCGGTGTAGGTGACGCGATCCCCGACGGCGACGTTGGTCACCCCCTCGCCCAGCGCTTCCACGACACCGGCCGCCTCGACGCCGAGGCCGTTTGGCATGGGGATGGGGTAGGTGCCGTTGCGAAAATAGGTGTCGGCATAGTTCAGACCGACCGCCGCGTGGCGCAGGCGCACCTGGCCTGGCCCGGGCTCGCCAACACTGACCTCTTCATAACGCAGGACCTCGGGCCCCCCGGTTTCATAAAAGCGAATGGCGTTGGCCATGGCTGTTCTCCAGATTCATTCATGGGTGAAAACATCGTCCAGAGTGAATCTAGGGGTTTACGTAAACGTCCGCTTTGCATCGGGCGACAGCCACTTTTCATCTCATGACACCCCCCTTCGAATTCGTTGCCCCCCCTCGTGGAAGACGACAGAATCGGCCCTGCTCCCCATGGCGGCGTCATGCCATTGACCCGGCGCACCTGGGGCATCAAGAGCTATCCAATTGAATGGCAAGTAGTTATCAAAAGAGGGGCCGCCTGTACCCGCAGATTGACGGGCCTTGGACCTAAGCATAATTGACGTTAACGTCAACGTAGTGTGAGATGGTTCTATTCACAGCGAAACATGAGCAGCATGAAAGGAGTCACTATGTCTAACTTGTCCCCCTCGGCCGGGGCGCGTTTTCGCACCGCGCTGGCCAATGAGAAACCCCTGCAAATCGTTGGCACCATCAACGCCTATATGGCGCTGATGGCCGAACGCAGCGGCTTCAAGGCCCTCTACCTCTCCGGCGCCGGGGTGGCCAACGCCTCCTATGGTCTGCCGGATCTCGGCATGACCTCCATGAACGACGTGCTCATCGATGCCGAGCGCATCACCGCCGCCACCGAGATCCCCCTGCTGGTGGACATCGATACCGGCTGGGGCGGCGCCTTCAACATCGCCCGTACCGTCCGTGCCTTCGAGCGCGGTGGGGTGGCCGCCGTCCACATGGAGGATCAGGTGGCCCAGAAACGCTGTGGCCACAGGCCGAACAAGGCGGTGGTCTCCATCGCCGAGATGGTCGACAGGATCAAGGCGGCGGTGGATGCCCGCCGGGACGAGCACTTCGTCATCATGGCCCGCACCGACGCCCTGGCGGTGGAAGGGCTGGGCTCGGCGCTGGAGCGCGCCGCCGCCTATGTGGAGGCAGGCGCCGACATGATCTTCGCCGAGGCGGTCACCGAACTGGAACAATACGACCGCTTCAAGCAGGCAGCCGGGGTGCCGATCCTCGCCAACATGACCGAGTTCGGCAAGACCGAGCTGTTTGACAAGGAGGCCCTCGCCGCCCACGGCGTCGACATGGTGCTCTACCCCCTGAGCGCCACCCGCGCCGCCAACCAGGCCGCCCTCAACGTCTATCAGCAGCTGCGCCGCGATGGCCACCAGCGCGCCGTGGTCGACACCATGCAGACCCGGGAGTCTCTCTACGACTTCCTCGGCTACCACCACTACGAGCAGACCCTGGACAGGCTGTTTACCCAGGACCTGTCTACCAAGGAATAACACGGCGACCGGCCGTCTCATGCTGGCGGCCGGCGCTTCAACGGACTGAATGAGGAAACATGTGATGAGCGCCATTCCCGAAACCACCGGCTTCAAGCCGAAGAAATCCGTCGCCCTCTCCGGCACCGCCGCCGGCAACACCGCCCTGTGCACCGTGGGCCTCTCCGGCAACGACCTGCACTACCGTGGCTACGACATCCTGGATGTGGCCACCAGCTGCGAATTTGAAGAGATCGCCCACCTGCTGGTGCACGGCCATCTGCCCAATGTGGCCGAGCTGGCCGCCTACAAGGCCAAGCTCAAGGCCCTGCGCGGCCTGCCCACCGGGGTCAGGACCGCCCTGGAGCAGCTGCCCCCCTCCGCCCACCCCATGGACGTGATGCGCACCGCCGTCTCGGTGCTGGGCTGCCTGTCGCCGGAGAAGGACGATCACAACCACCCGGGTGCCCGGGACATCGCCGACAAGCTGATGGCCTGCCTGGGGTCCGTGCTGCTCTACTGGTACCACTTCAGCCACAACGGCAAGCGCATCCATGTGGAGACCGATGACGACTCCATCGGTGGCCACTTCCTGCACCTGCTGCACGGGGAGAAGCCCCGTGACTCCTGGGTGCGCGCCATGCACACCTCCCTCATCCTCTATGCCGAGCACGAGTTCAACGCCTCCACCTTCACCGGCCGCGTCATCGCCGGCACCGGCTCCGACATGTTCTCCTGCATCACCGGCGCCATCGGTGCCCTGCGCGGGCCCAAACACGGCGGCGCCAACGAGGTGGCCTTCGAGATCCAGAAACGCTACGAGAATCCGGACGAGGCCGAGGCCGACATCCGTGCCCGCATCGAGAAGAAAGAGGTGGTCATCGGTTTCGGCCACCCGGTCTACACCGTCTCCGATCCCCGCAACAAGGTGATCAAGGAGGTGGCCCGCGCGCTCAGCCTGGAGCAGCACAACACCAAGATGTTCGACATCGCCGAGCGGCTGGAGTCCACCATGTGGGAAGCCAAGAAGATGTTCCCGAACCTCGACTGGTTCAGCGCCGTCAGCTACCACATGATGGGGGTGCCCACCGCCATGTTCACCCCGCTGTTCGTCATCGCCCGCACCTCCGGCTGGTCCGCTCACGTCATCGAGCAGCGCATCGACGGCAAGATCATCCGCCCGAGCGCCAACTACGTCGGCCCGGAAGACCTGGTGTTCGTGCCGCTCAAGGAGCGCAAGTGATGATCAACACTCAATACCGCAAGCCCCTGCCAGGCACGGTGCTTGACTACTTCGATGCCAGGGAGGCGGTGAACGCCATCACCCCCGGCGCCTGGGGCAGGCTCTCCTACACCGCCCGCGTCCATGCCGAGAACCTGGTGCGTCGGTGCGATCCGGCCATCCTCGGCGAGTGCCTCGGCCAGATAGTCCATGGCAAGCGCGAGCGCGACTTCCCCTGGTTCCCGGCGCGCGTGGTGTGCCACGACATCCTGGGCCAGACCGCCCTGGTGGACTTGGCCGGGCTGCGCGACGCCATCGCCGATCAGGGGGGGGATCCCGCCCAGGTCAATCCCGTGGTGCCGGTGCAGCTCATCGTCGACCATTCCCTCGCCGTGGAGTGCGGCGGCTTCGATCCGCAGGCGTTCGAGAAGAACCGCGCCATCGAGGATCGCCGCAACGAGGATCGCTTCCACTTCATCAACTGGACCAAGCAGGCGTTCAAGAACATCGAGGTGATCCCGCCGGGCAACGGCATCATGCACCAGATCAACTTGGAGAAGATGTCCCCTGTCATCCACGCCGATCGCGGCCTGGCCTACCCGGATACCTGCGTCGGCACCGACAGCCACACCCCCCACGTGGATGCCCTCGGCGTCATAGCCGTCGGGGTCGGTGGGTTAGAGGCCGAGAACGTGATGCTGGGCCGCGCCTCCTGGATGCGGCTGCCTTCGATCGTCGGTGTGGAGCTGACCGGTAAGCCGCAAGCCGGCATCACCGCCACGGATCTGGTGCTGTCGCTCACCGAGTTCCTGCGCCAGCAGAAGGTGGTCGGCGCCTATCTGGAGTTCCGTGGCGAGGGCGCCGCCGCCCTGACCCTCGGCGATCGGGCCACCATCTCCAACATGGCGCCGGAGTATGGCGCCACCGCGGCCATGTTCTTCATCGACGGCCAGACCATCGACTACCTCAGACTCACCGGCCGTGACGACGAGCAGGTCAGGCTGGTGGAGACCTACGCCAAGGAGGCGGGCCTCTGGGCCGATGCCCTGGTGGATACCCAATACGAGCGCGTACTGCACTTCGACTTGTCGACCGTGGTACGTACCCTGGCAGGCCCCTCCAACCCCCATCGCCGCCTGCCGGTGGCCGAGCTGGCCACGCGCGGCATCGCGGTGGATCTGGACCGCGCCCGCGCCCAGGAGGCGGACGGCCTGCTGCCGGATGGCGCCGTCGTCATCGCCGCCATCACCAGTTGCACCAACACCAGCAACCCGCGCAACGTGATTGCCGCCGGCCTCTTGGCGCGCAACGCCAACAGGCTCGGTCTCAGCCGCAAGCCCTGGGTCAAATCCTCCCTGGCGCCCGGCTCCAAGACAGTCGCCTTGTATCTTAAAGAGGCGGGGCTGGACGACGAGCTGGAGCAACTCGGCTTCGGCGTGGTGGCCTTCGCCTGCACCACCTGCAACGGCATGTCCGGCGCCCTGGATCCTGCCATCCAGCAGGAGATCATCGATCGCGACCTTTACGCCACCGCTGTGCTGTCGGGCAACCGCAACTTCGACGGCCGCATCCACCCCTATGCCAAGCAGGCGTTCCTCGCCTCCCCACCCCTGGTGGTGGCCTACGCCATCGCCGGCACCATCCGCTTCGACATCGAGAAGGACGTGCTGGGAGTGGTGGACGGCAAGGACGTTCGCCTCAAAGACATCTGGCCGTCGGACGAAGAGATCGACGCCGTGGTCAAGGCCTCGGTGAAGCCGGCCCAGTTCCGTCAGGTCTACATTCCCATGTTCACCCTCGAGGAAGAGAGCGGCCCCAAGGTGGCGCCCCTGTACGACTGGCGCCCCATGAGCACCTATATCCGCCGCCCGCCCTATTGGGAGGGCGCCTTGGCGGGTGAGCGCACCCTCAAGGGGATGCGGCCGCTGGCGCTGCTGCCGGACAACATCACCACAGACCACCTCTCCCCCTCCAATGCCATACTGCGCAGCAGCGCGGCGGGTGAGTACCTGGCGAAGATGGGCCTGCCGGAGGAGGACTTCAACTCCTACGCCACCCACCGCGGCGATCACCTGACCGCCCAGCGCGCCACCTTCGCCAACCCCCAGTTGGTCAACGAGATGGCGGTGGTGAACGGCGCGGTGAAGAAGGGGTCGCTGGCCCGCGTCGAGCCGGAAGGTCGGGTGATGCGGATGTGGGAAGCCATCGAAACCTACATGTCGCGCAAGCAGCCGCTGATCATCGTCGCCGGCGCCGACTACGGTCAGGGCTCGTCCCGTGACTGGGCGGCCAAGGGGGTGCGGCTGGCCGGGGTGGAGGCCATCGCGGCGGAAGGCTTCGAGCGCATTCACCGCACCAACCTCATCGGCATGGGGGTGCTGCCGCTCGAGTTCAAGCCGGGCACCAGCCGCCTCACCCTGGGGCTGGACGGCACCGAGACCTACGATGTGGTGGGGGAGCGCCAGCCGCGCGCCGATCTCACCCTCGTTGTCCGTCGCCGCAGCGGCGAGGTGATCGAAGTGCCCATGACCTGCCGTCTCGACACCGCCGAGGAGGTCTCGGTCTACGAGGCGGGCGGCGTGCTGCAACGCTTCGCCCAGGACTTCCTGGCATCGACGGCGCACCAGGCGGCAAGCTAAGTCCCAGCCCCTCCCCATTGACAAGGGAGGGGTTGTTACTCCTCCCCCTTTTTCAAGGGGGAGGCCGGGAAGGGGGCTCGCGCCCACTCCAGCAAGCCATCAATCCAAATCAGGACGATTTCTATGGCCTACGAACCTCAAGTGAAAATCCCGGCCACCTATATTCGCGGCGGCACCAGCAAGGGCGTCTTCTTCCGCTTATCTGATCTGCCCGAGCGCTGCCAGGTACCCGGCCCGGCCCGCGATGCGCTCTTCCTGCGGGTGATCGGCAGCCCCGACCCCTATTCGGCCCACATGGACGGCATGGGGGGCGCCACCTCCTCCACCAGCAAGTGCGTGATCCTCTCCAAGAGCAGCCAACCGGATCACGACGTGGACTATTTATACGGCCAGATAGCCATCGACAAGGCGTTCGTGGACTGGAGCGGCAACTGCGGCAACCTCTCCACCGCCGCCGGCGCCTTCGCCATTCACGCCGGGCTGGTGGACCCGGTCCGCATCCCTGACAACGGCACCTGCGTGGTGCGGATCTGGCAGGCCAACATTGGCAAGACCATCATGGCCCACGTGCCGGTGCACAACGGCCAGGTGCAGGAGACAGGCGACTTCGAGCTGGACGGGGTCACCTTCCCCGCCGCCGAAATTGTGCTGGAGTTTCTTGACCCCTCCGACGATGGCGAGGACGGCGGCGCCCTCTTCCCCACCGGCAATCTGATCGATGAACTGGAGGTGCCGGGCATAGGCACATTAAAAGCCACCCTGATTAGCGCAGGTATCCCGACGGTGTTCGTCAACGCCGAAGATATTGGCTATGAAGGCACGGAGCTACGCGAGCAGATCAACGGCGACCCCGAGGCACTGGCCCGCTTCGAGCAGATCCGCATCGCCGGGGCCCTGCGCATGGGGCTAATCAAGACCGCAGAAGAGGCAGCGACCCGCCAGCACACGCCGAAAATTGCCTTCGTCGCGCCGGCGAAGGATTACCGCACAGCCAGCGGCAAGGAGGTGAAGGACGGTGAGATCGATCTGCTGGTGCGGGCGCTCTCCATGGGCAAGCTGCATCACGCCATGATGGGCACCTGCGCCGTGGCCATCGGCACCGCGGCGGCCATTCCCGGCACCCTCGTCAACCTGGCGGCCGGTGGCGGCGAGCGCGAGGCGGTGCGCTTCGGCCATCCCTCAGGCACCTTGCGGGTGGGTGCAGAGGCGCGGCAGATAGAGGGACAGTGGACGGTCACCAAGGCGGTGATGTCGCGCTCCGCCCGCATCCTGATGGAAGGTTGGGTGCGGGTGCCAGGGGATGCCTTCTAGCCCCTTCGCCACCGACATGAAAGAGGCCCAAGCGATTGCCTGGGCCTCTTTGTGATGATGTTCACCTCAAGGACTTATCTCACCCTGGCCGCTGGCGGGGCTGCTCCACCACTCATCCGCCTGTGGTTGCGGACGCGCCACGCACTCCACACGGCGCGGGATACTCTTCTTCGCATCGCCACCGATCAACCTCTTCACCTGGTCAGCCGGGCATTTGCCGTCGTCCACATAGGCGACCTTCCCATAAGGGAGGATGCCCGGTGCAGGATCCTGGCTCAGATAGGTGATGGGGGTCGGGGCAAGGACACTGCAACCCGACACCAGACCCACCAGCAACAGCGCCCCTGACAACACCACTCTCTTCCATATGACAACCATCTGCCACTCCCTGTCATGATCTGTTACATGCATCGGCACGCCTGCACCCATGCGCCCCTGACACCGGCAGTGTGCCAGCCATCCCCCCGGGCCGACAGCCATCCAGGGCGGCGCTGTGACGATTCCAGACACAGCAGGGACCGGCACAATCACAGGGCCCAGGCCTGGCTAACGGAGCACCTTCGCCCCCTTGTTCATGCGCAATACATCTTTGCTCTGGAATAGTAGGAGCCGACACAGTTGGGGGGCGCTTGAAATCAGCGCTCGTCATCCACACATTCAGTGCATACAATGCGTTAACGAAGCGGAATCTGCCGCCTCACCCCGGAAATCAAGAGGACATCAAGATGGATACCCGTTCTATCTACACTGGCACCCAGGGTGCCGTGCGCGACACCAACAAGGTGCTGCGCAATACCTATATGCTGCTCTCCCTCACTCTTGGCTTCTCTGCCGTGGTTGCCGGGGTCGCCACCGTCATGAACATGCCGCCCCTGCACTGGGCCATCTTCCTGGTCGGTGTCTACGGACTGATGTTCCTGACCGAGAAGAACCGTGACAACGGCATGGGGCTGGTATTCACCTTCGCCCTGACCGGCCTGATGGGCTACAGCCTGGGCCCCATCATCAATATGTACATGAACAATGGCGGCGGCGAGATAGTGATGACGGCCCTTGGCGGCACCGCGCTCACCTTCTTCGGTCTGTCGGCCTACGCCCTGACCACCAAGCGTGACCTCTCCTTCATCGGCGGCATGCTGTTCGTCGGTTTCTGGGTGCTGCTGGTGGCCATGGTCGCCAACATCTTCCTGCAGATGAGCGCCCTGAGCCTGGCCCTGTCCGCCATGTTCATGCTGTTCTCCTCCGGCGCCATCCTGCTGACCACCCAGCAGATAGTGCGCGGCGGCGAGACCAACTACATCTCCGCCACCGTGACCCTGTATGTCTCCATCTACAACATCTTCCTGAGTCTGCTGAGCCTGCTTGGCGGCAACCGCAACTAAGCGCTGTTTCTGATGAACAAAACCCCGCTACGGCGGGGTTTTTATTGTCCGCCTCCCCTGCTAGGGTGAAGGCGTCAGTACAAAACCGGTATGAAGAACCCGGCCCTGATTTGGATCAGGGCTCTTTCGTAGCCAACCGGCTATTCTCTCGCTTTCGATTCGCTCAAGGGTTGCATCTATCCCATGCCCATGGTTTCTGCCGATCTGCGGCACCGCTTACTGATTGCTCACGCTGCCGATGCCCCTGCACACAAGGACAGTGTTCCCCATGCCCATTGATCTCGCGGGCCTGCTGCGCCGCCTGCTGTCTGACAGCCATATCTACTTCGCCCTCAAGGTGCTGCTGGCCATCCTGGGGCTGCTCGCCTTCGCCCTGGCCACCGGCGACATCCAGCTCACCGTGCTGCTCTCCCTCGGGGTGGTGGCGGGGGCCATCGCCGAGACCGACGACAGCCTCTGGGGCCGGGTCAAGAACCTCGCCATGACGCTGGTCTGCTTCCTGTTTGCCTCCCTGTGCGTGCAATACCTCTTCCCCACCCCCTGGCTGTTTGCCCTTGGGCTCGCGGGATCCACCTTTATCTTCGTGATGGTGGGGGCGCTCGGGCAACGTTACGCCACCATCAGCTTCGGCTCCCTGCTCATCGCCATCTACACCATGCTGGGGGCCGCCAAGGCGCCGGATCTCTTCTACCAGCCGCTGGCGCTCGGTACCGGTGCCCTCTGGTACGGCCTGGTGTCGCTGGTCTGGCTCTGGCTCCTGCCCTACAAGACACTGCACGAGCAACTGGCCCAGAGCTATTTCGCCCTCGGCCGCTACCTGCTGGAAAAGTCCCGCTTCTTCCCGGCGGACGAGCACGGCGCCCAGGCCATTCGCCACAACCTGGCCCAGCTCAACATCAACCTGGTCAATGCCCTGAACCTGACCAAGACGGCGCTCAATGCCCGCCTCAGTACCCGCCATCAGGCGGCGCCCGAGCTGGCCGGCCTGCTGCGGCTCTACCTGCTGGCGCTGGAGATCCAGGAGCGGGCCACCTCCAGCCACTACCCCTACAGCAAGCTGGAAGCGGAGCTCAAGCAGGGCATCGTCCTCGACGGCTTCCAGGAGGTGTTCCTGCAGCTCTCGGAGGCGTGCCAGCGACTCGGTTACGCCATCTTGGTGCACAAGCCCTATGCCCATCACAAGCGCATTCACTGGACCCTGGAGGCCCTCGGCGATCAGCTGGAGTTCACCCATCTCAAGCAGCACTATCCCAAGACACTGCTGACGCCGATGAAGTTCCTGCGCCGCAACCTGGCCAGCATCAACGAGCTGCTGGCCAGCGCCGAGGAGCTGCAAAACCCCGCTGCCCCTCCTGCCAGCCTGCCGCCGCTGGCAAGGCCAGCCTCCTTGCCGCTGCTGACCCTGCTCAAGCAGCACCTGACCCCAGACTCCATGGTGTTTCGCCACGCCCTGCGACTGTCGCTGGGGCTGGTGGTGGGTTATGGCATACTGCAGGCCTTCAACCTGGACAAGGGCTACTGGATACTGCTGACGGTGCTGTTCGTCTGCCAGCCGAGCTACAGCGCCACCCGGCGCCGGCTGGTGCAGCGGATGCTCGGCACCTTCGCCGGCATCTTGATAGGCGTGCCCGTGCTCTGGCTCTTCCCCGAGCTGCACCTGCAACTGGGAATCATGGGGCTGGCCGCCTTCCTGTTCTTCACCCAGGTGCGCAGCAACTACAGCGCCGCCGTCTGCTTCATCACCCTCTACGTGCTGATGGCGTTCAACCTGCTGGACGGCATCGGCTTCGCCATCCTGGGGCCGCGCCTGCTCGATACCCTGCTCGGCTGCCTGCTCTCCTACGCCCTGGTGGCCTGGCTCTGGCCGGACTGGCAATACAAGCGGCTGCCGACCCTGATTGCCAACTCCCTCTCCGCCAACGCGCGCTATCTGTCGGCGGTACTCGCCAGCCTGCACCGCCAGCGGGACGAGTCCCTCGACTACCGGGTGGCCCGCAAGTGTGCCCACCTGGCCGACAGCGAGCTGGCAATGGCCTGGCAGAGCATGCTGGTGGAGCCGAGCAAGCGCCGCCGCTTCCTCGATCTCTGCTTCACCCTCACCTGGCGCAACCACGCCCTGCTCTCCTACATCTCGGCCCTCGGGGCCCATCGGGACAGGCTGGAACCCATCGAGGGCCTTGACGAGATCAGCCGCCACATCAGCCATACCCTGGAGCGGGCCGCCGGCCATCTGGCGGGTGAGATGCCGGCCCGGCTCGAGGGGGCATGCCCGGCCATTACCCCGGACAGCAGCGAGGAGCAGCTGATGCTGACGCAGCAGCTCACCCTCATCAGCCAACTGGCGGACGAGTTGCTGATGCTGGCCAACGACGGCCAGCTGCTCACCCGGCAAGGCAACGTCTGACGGGCGAAGAAAGGCACCAGTCCAGAGAACGCACACCGGGCGGGGCGACGGCCCTGCCCGGTGAATTATGCCCCCTGGCGCGTCTGCGCCGGTTGCTCGCCGAAGATCAAGGCGCTACCATGCCCGCCCAATCCCGACAGCCCGAGGAGCCCCCATGTCCGAGCACCCGTCCGAACACCATCAGCTGCATTTCAACGGCCAACTCATCGAGACCGATGCCAAGGGCTATCTGCGCCACAGCGAAGAGTGGAGCGAGGCGCTGGCGCTGGTATTGGCCGAGCAGGAGGGCATAGTGCTGGAGGAGCCGCACTGGGAAGTAGTGCGCTTCGTGCGGGCCTTCTATCTGGAGTTCAACACCTCCCCCGCCATCCGCGCCCTGGTCAAGGCGATGGAGAAACAGTACGGCCCGGACAAGGGCAACAGCCGCTACCTCTACAAGCTGTTCCCCGAGGGGCCCGCCAAGCAGGCCACCAAGATCGCAGGCCTGCCCAAGCCGGTGAAGTGCATCTAAAAACCAGATCGGCTTCTCCCTGAGAGACCATCAACAGGTTCAAAAAAAATACCGCGCCCATCTGTCAAATGAGGCGCGGTATTTTTGTGTTCGGCGTTCGTCAAACCTGCATCAGGGGTTGTAGGCCACCACGGAGCCGCTCAGCCCTGTCATCTGGCTTATCCTGCTCTGCATGCCCTGCAGCTTGGCCTTGGAGACATCCGGCCCGATAAAGACCCGGTTGATCTGCCCCTGCACCGGCGTTCTCGGCGAGGTCTGGGCCGAGTAGCCGGCCGCCCTCAGCTTGCCCACCAAGGCATTGACGCTGTCAGCATTCTTGAAGGCGCCGAGCTGCAGGATCCAGCTGCCCTGGGCCGGGGCTGCCGCTGCGGGTGCCGGCGTGGCCGCCTGGGTCGTCATCTTGCTCGCGATGAGATCGTCCATGGACTTGATCTGGCCCGCCTGCGGCTTGCTCTCCACTGGCTTCTTCACCTCGACCGGCTTGGGCGGCACCGGCTTGGGCTTGGGTTGCTCCACCGGTTTCTTGGCCACTACCTCGGGCTTGGGCGCGGGTTTGGGCTCAGGCTTGGCCGCAGCCGGGGTCGCTGGCTGTGCCTGGGCGGCAGCAGCGGCCTGATTGGCAGCCAGAGTCACCGTATCCCCGATCTCTTCCACCTGCCATTGGGTGGCGGCAGAGGCCTGCTGCTGGCTCGCCAGGTGATCGGCCGGCAGGGTACTGGCGGCAGAGACCTGCAAGGCAGGCTTGGCGGGCTCGAGCTCAGGGCGCAGCGGGATCTTGGCAAACGCCTCCTCCTTCTGCTCCAGCTTGTTGCCGTCCATCAGATCCGGCAGAAAGATGACAACCAGGGCGACCAGGATGACGGTCCCCACCAATCTATTTTGGAACTTCGAAGCCAAGTTAATTTCCACCCATGTTGCTTAGAACCTGCTGCTTTTTATGGACAACGATGATGGCCGGATTCATCAGGCCGGCTGCCCGGCCAGCACGTCGGCGACAGTGTAAAACGAACCAAAGACGATAACCATATCATCAGGACTCGATGCGGCCATGGCGGCACCATAAGCCGCACTCACGCCGTCAAAGGTCGCCGCTGATCCCTGTCCGTCCCCGAGGGCAGCGGCAAGCTGCTCTGCGGTGGCGGCGCGCGGGCCGGTGAGGCTCGCCAGGAACCACTGGTCGATGAGGCCGTCGAGTTCGGCCAGCGACCCTGCCATGTCCTTGTCTTTCAGCATGCCGACCACGGCGCGGCGCTTGCCCTTGCAGGGGATCTGGCGCAGCTGGCTCGCCAGATAGGCCGCCGAATGGGGATTGTGGGCCACATCGACGATAACCAGGGGCTCGTTTTGCAACCGCTGCATCCGCCCCGCCAGCCGGGCATTGGCCAGCCCGTCACGGATCGCGGACTCCGAGAGAGGCAAGCCGAGGGATTCCAGCGCCGCCAGCACGGTGACCGCGTTCATCAGCGGCAGGGCGGGTATGGGCAGCCCCAGCCAATGATTCAGGCCATGGTAATCCCAGTCTGCATCCTGCTCATCGCCGTGGAAGTCGCGACCGACCTGGCGCAGGCAGGCGCCAAGACGCGCCGCTTCGCTGGCGATGGTCGCTGGCGGGTTGGGCTCGCCGCTGATGGCGGGTTTGCCGGCGCGATACACTCCCGCCTTCTCCACCGCCACCGCTTCGCGGGTATCACCCAGCCAGTCGCAGTGATCCAGCGCGATGGAGGTGATCAGGGCCACGTCGGACTCCACCACATTGGTGGCATCCAGCCGACCGCCCAGCCCCACTTCCAGCAGCAGCACGTCGGGGGCGGCGCGCCGGAAGAGCCACAGGCCCGCCAGGGTGGCGAACTCGAAGAAGGTAAGGGCAATCTCGCCGCGGGCGGCTTCCACCTCGGCAAAGGCGGCGCAGTGCTCGTTGTCGGAGAGCTCGGTCCCGTCGATGCGCACCCGCTCGGTAAAGCGCAGCAGGTGCGGCGAGGAGTAGACCCCCACCTTGTAACCCGCGGCCATCAGTATGCTGGCGGCCATGGAGCAGGAGGAGCCCTTGCCGTTGGTGCCCGCCACCGTGATCACCTTGAACGGCAACTGGGTGAGATCCATGCGCCGGGCGACGGCGCCGACCCGATCCAGCCCCATGTCGATGTTGACCGGGTGGATCTGTTCCAAATAAGAAAGCCAGTCGACCAGCGACCGGCTTTGAGATTGTTGCATGTGCGAACTCATGTTCAGTCTTCGATGACCTGAGTGTTCATCAGTTTGGCCAGCAGGCCGGCCAGACGGTTGCGCATTTCGCGGCGGTCGATGATGAGATCGATGGCGCCCTTCTCCAGCAGAAACTCGGAGCGCTGGAAGCCTTCCGGCAGCTTCTCGCGCACGGTCTGCTCGATGACACGGGGACCGGCGAAGCCGATCAGCGCCTTGGGCTCGCCCACGTTGATGTCACCCAGCATCGCCAGACTGGCGGAGACGCCCCCCATGGTGGGGTCGGTCAGCACGGAGATGAAGGGCAGACCCGCCTTGGTGAGCCTGTCGAGCGCCGCACTGGTCTTGGCCATCTGCATCAGGGAGAACAGCGCTTCCTGCATCCGCGCCCCACCTGAGGTGGAGAAGCAGACCAGGCCGCGACCTTCCTTGATGCTCTCCTCGACGGCGCGCACGAAGCGGGCACCGACCACGGAGGACATGGAGCCCCCGATGAAGGAGAACTCGAATGAACAGGCGACGACCGGCACCCCCTTGAGGGTCCCCTTCATCACCACCAGCGCATCTTTTTCTCCCGTCTCTTTCTGAGCGGCAGACAAACGATCCTTGTAGCGCTTGGAATCCTTGAATTTCAAGATGTCCTGCGGCTCCAGCTCGGCACCGATCTCGGTGCGGCCCTGCTCGTCGAGGAAGCTCTCGAGGCGGGCGCGGGCGCTGATCCGCATATGATGATCACACTTGGGGCACACTTCGAGATTGCGCTCCAGTTCTGCCCGGTAGAGCACCTGTTCGCAAGCGGTACACTTGGTCCACACCCCTTCCGGAATGTTGTGACGACGCGGTGTAGTGATCTTGCTCTTGGGAAGGATCTTCTCAAGCCAGCTCATGGAATTCCTTAATGCTTTTGTGCCTGACAAAACGCATCGGGCCTTGATTGTTCAATGACTTACGGCTCGATGGCAATAAATGACGGATCATTAAACCACAAATTTTCGGGCCCAGTTACTAAAAACTGGTCGTACCCGGTGCCGAGTCCGGCAGCCACAGCGGGCCGAGCGGCAACTGCGGCAGGGCAAACTCTGCCGGGTAGTCCACGTCCACCAGATAAAGCCCCCCCGCCTTGGCGGTCGGCCCCGCTAGGTTGCGGTCCCTGGCCGCCAACACCTCGGCTATCCACTCCACGGGTTTGAGTCCCTGCCCCACCAGCAGCAGGGAGCCGGTGATGTTGCGCACCATGTGGTGCAGGAAGGCGTTGGCCTTGATATCGAGCACTATGTAGGGGCCGGAGCGGCTGACGCACAGGTGGGTCACGTTGCGCCAGGGGGTGTTGGACTGGCAGGCGATGGCGCGGAAGGTGCTGAAGTCATGCTCACCCAGCAGGCTCTGGCCCGCCTGGTGCATCAACTCGGCATCTATGGTCTCGTGATAGTGGCTGACGCCGCTGCCGAGGATGGCAGGGCGGAAGTTGTGGTTGTAGATGACATAACGGTAGCGACGGGCGGTGGCGCTGAAGCGGGCGTGGAAACTCTCGTCCACCTCCTTGACCCAGCGCACGGCGATGTCCGGCGGCAGGTTGGAGTTGAGCCCCAGGGTCCAGGCGCCCTCGGCGCGGTTCGCCTCGGTATCGAAATGGATCACCTGGCCGGTGGCGTGCACCCCGGCATCGGTACGACCGGCGCACTGGATGGAAACAGGGTGATTGGCGATGCGGCTGAGAGCTTTTTCCAGCTCGGCCTGCACGCTGATCACTTCGCGCTGACGCTGCCAGCCGAAATACCGGCTGCCGTCGTATTCAATACCTAGGGCAATTCGCATGGATGAATCTTGTCTTGTGGGGAAAGGATGAAAGAAACGGGCCGGATTATACGCCCTTGGGCCCAAAAGTCCCAGTTCGGGCCGGCATCCCGTGCCGGCGGCCAACATGAAAGAGGGCAGCCCGCGGGCTGCCCTCTGTGTTGATCACTGGCAAAGGGGATCACCCTAGGCGCCTGAGCAGCTTCTCGGCTTCGCTGCGCTGATGCTCGCTGCCCTGGGCCGCCGCCTCTTGCAGCAGCTCGCGGGCACTCTCCTTGTCGTCGATCTCGAGGTAGGCGCGGGCCAGATCCAGCTTTGCCCCCACGCCGCCGTCATCGGCATCCACATCGAACCCGGTGGATTCCGGCAACACCTCGGGGAAGCCATCCAGCCCCACGTCCAGGGAGAAGCCCTGGTAGGGCTCCTGCTCCGAGCTGCTGGCGTTGGCCTCGGCCAGCAGCTTGTCTATCTCCACGTAGTCGTTCGCCTCCGCCTGCTCACGAGGCTTCAGATCGCCCTGATGGGGCTCCACCTCGGTGAAGGCATCCTCGAAGTCCGCCAGGGCCAGCTCGTTGGGATCCCAGGCCGGCGCCGCCGGCTTGGTGGGCTCCAGCCCGAGTTCGGCCAGCATGTCATCGATATCATCCTTGCCATAGGCGTCGTCGCCTCGGGCAGCGGTGTCGGTGGCAGGCTCCTGGAAGCCGGTCTCGAGATCGCTGAGATCAAAGTTGGCGAGTTCCGTATCCTGCTGGCTTCGGCTCTGCTCCTGCGCCTGGTTCAGATCGGCCTCGAGATCGGCGTCCAGCTCGGCAAACAGGGCCGCTTGCAGCTCCTCCTCGCTCATGATCTCGTCGCTGGCCCGGGCTCTGGCATCGGACTCGCCGGAGAGATCGAGCTCAGGGGCCGAAGGCAGCTCAAAGTCTCCGTCGAGAGCCAGATCGAGCTCGGGCACCAGATCCGGATCCCGGTTGGCCGTCGTCACCGCAGGCTCCACATCGAAGGCGGACAGGGCCACCTCGTCATCGCTGAAGATGACGTCAGTGGAGGCATTTGCCCCCTCCTGGCTGCCATTGAGATCCGCCATGGGGTGCATGGGTTCGTCATCGGCGATGCCGACCGTCATCAGCTGGTCAAACTCGCTGCTCTCCTCCCCCATCACCATGGAGGTGGACTCGGACAGGCTCTTTTCCTGCTCTTCCAATTCGCGGCGGGCGCGGGCACGCAGCCAGAGCGTCACCAGCGCCAACACCAGCAGCACGGGCAGCAGGATGATCATGGCGAGGTTCAGCGGCGAGGCGAGCAGCTCCATCACCCAGTTCTGCTTGGGCTCGGGGGCCACCACGGGCGGTACCGGCTTGGCCTTGAGCTCCGCCACCTCTTTTTGCAGCGCGGTCTGATCCTGCAACTGGGCCTTGAGGGTCTCCACCTCTTCGGTCAGGGCTTGCAGGCGCAGCTTGAGCCTGTGGTTCATCTCGGTGACCTGACCAAGCTGGGCGTTGGCATCTTCCAGCGCCAGCGCCATCTCGGTGGAGGGTTTGCCCACCACGGTCGCGGCACTGACCGGCAAGGGGGCCGGGGCAGCGGTCGGCGCGACGGTACTCGCCACCGGGACTGCAGCCTTGGCGATCGCCGTCACCTCGGTCGCCGCCTGGGGCGTGCTCACCTTGGGGGCGGCCGTCGGAAGGGGGGCCGCCTTGGCCACGGCCTTGACCGGCGCGCTGGCAGCCGGCTTGGTCGCCACCGGATGGGTCTGCTTCTCGGCCAGGTATTTGGGGCTCAGCCCCTTCCAGCTGGCGTTGTCGCTGTTGAAGCGGCGGCGGGCCTCGGCGTCCGTGATGCGGCCCGCCTCGGCGGCGCTTGGCAGCAGAATGCGGGATCCCACCAGGATGTGGTTGATGTTGCCGTCGGCAAAACTGCGGGGATTCTTGTCATAGATCGCCACCATGGTCTGGTAGACGGTCACCCGGTTGGAGGGGCGATGCTTGCTCGCCAGGCTCCAGAGGGTATCGGTGGAACGAACAGGGCCATAGCTGCCCGCCGCCGCGCTGGGCGCCTGACGCACTATGGGCTGAGCCCTAGCAGCAGGCTGGGCCGGCGCCACGGGCTGGGCCTGAGGTTGAACGACAGGAGGCGCGGCACCGTCCGGGCCCTTGAGCTCGACAAAGAAAGGCTCTCGCCCCGCCTCGTCGGCCTGAGCCGTGCCCAGAAGACCCAATGCGAGTAGCGTTGCCAGCGTTATGCGGGAATGTCCCATATTCGTTCCTTCGTATGATGGCCCTATCACATTGAAAAATCTGGATAGTTACCCCAAAACAATCGGCTCAATATAAATCAGGCGCCGGTCTCAAGCCAGCGATCCGACACATTTTGCGTTCGGCGTCTATCAGGCGCGAACCCGATCCACACCAGATGTGAGTCCCAGACATGAACCCGAGTGTAGAAAAAAACCTAGTCCACTGATATCACGCGACATTCTTAAAACCGGAGAGTGCGCCCCCGGTCACATCCCGGAACCCTGGCTCACTTCCTCGGGCGGGGTTCCCTCCCCGCCACTGGCCGCAAAACGGCCTCAGAGGTAGTCGCGCACCAGCAGCTCGGCGATCTGCACGCTGTTGGTCGCCGCGCCCTTACGAACGTTATCGGCCACGATCCACATATTGATACCGCTCGGATGAGAAATATCCTGGCGTACCCGGCCGACCAGTACCTCGTCCTTGCCGGTGGCGTCGCGCACCGGGGTCGGGTAGTCGGCATCGTCGTCAAACAGGGTGACGCCGGGGGCATTGCGCAGCAGCTCCTTGACCTGCTCGGCGTCCAGCGGCTGGTGCAGCTCGACGTGGACCGCCTCGGCGTGACCGTAGAACACCGGCACCCGCACGCAGGTGGGGTTCACGGCGATGCTGGCATCGCCGAGGATCTTCTGGGTCTCCCACACCATCTTCATCTCTTCACGGGTGTAACCGTTGTCGGTGAAGCTGTCGATCTGCGGGATCAGGTTAAAGGCGATCTGCTGCGGATAGATAGTCGGCTCCACCGGACGACCGTTGAGCAGGTGGGCGGTCTGGCCGGCCAGTTCGCTCACCCCTTCCTTGCCAGAGCCGGAAACGGACTGGTAGGTCGCCACGTTGATGCGGGCTATGCCCACCTCGTCCTGCAGGGGCTTGAGGGCAACCAGCATCTGGATGGTGGAGCAGTTGGGGTTGGCGATGATGTTGCGATTGCGAAAATCCGCCAGGGCCTCCGGGTTCACTTCCGGGATCACCAGGGGAATGTCTTCGTCATAACGGAAGCAGGAGGTGTTGTCGATGACGATGCAGCCCTGCTCGGCCGCGATGGGTGCCCACTTGGCCGAGACCTCGGCGCCGGCGGAGAAGAGCGCGATCTGCACCTGGCTCCAGTCAAACTCCTCGACATCCTTGATCTCGATGTTCTTGCCGCCAAAGCGCACCGTATCGCCAGCGCTGCGGCTGGAGGCCAGGGGATAGAGGGTGGCGACCGGGAAGCCGCGCTCCTCCAGGATCTCGATCATGGCCTGACCCACGGCGCCGCTCGCGCCCAGTACCGCTACGTTGAATTGTTGACTCACTGATGTTCTCTCCTGTGATATTGCCCGCCGATGAGGCCGACCGGGTCGGCATCAGGGGTGGCAGGCGTGATCTGTCTGATGGTCGGCCGGCAGGGTGCCGGGCCGAAACGGAGGGCCCCGATCCGATGATCGGAGCCCCCGCATGAATTCCGGTTTATTTTGGCGAGATGGCAAAACCCAGTCGGGCCAGCCTGTCGCAGGCGAAGGGGCCATTCAGGTGCAAGGAGGAGAGCTCGCGCCGCTCCGGGTAGTCCTTGCGCTGCCCATCGAAGCTGCCGGGCAACCCGATCCGGTTGCGAAAGCGGGCATCGTCCCGGCGCACGTCATAAATCAGATGCACCAGCTGCTTGATCAACCCCTGATCGGCGGGCTGACCCGGCGTCAGCTCGCGCACCTCGGGGGCGGGCAGCAGAGATTGCAGATCCTGGCGTGGCACGCGCCCCAGCTGCTGGCAGAGCGCCTGATAGAGCATCCAGGTGCCGCGGGCCTTGCCCTCCAGGCTGTAGCCGGCGATGTGCGGGGTCGCGAGTTCGGTATGGGGCACCAGGGCGGCAAGCGGCTCGGGCTCCCCTTCCCACACATCCATCACCAGCTTGAGCGGCGCCTGGCTCTGCTGGCGGGCGAGCAGGGCCTGGTTGTCCCACACCTCGCCTCGGGAGGCATTGATGAGGATCTGCCCGGCCGGACGGGCGGCTATCTCCCGCTGCCCCAGCAGGTGGAAGGTGGCATCCGGCCCCTTCCGGGTCAGGGGCACGTGGAAGCTGACGATGTCGGCCGAGAGCGCCGCCCGGTAGTCGACGAAGCCGGCGGCGCCCTCCTGCCGTGCCCGCGGCGGATCGCAGCGCAGCACCCGCATGCCGAGCGCCTCTGCCTTGCCCGCCACGCACTCCCCTGTGTTGCCCGCGCCGATGACGGCGAGGCTCATCTGATCGAGGCTGAGCTCATGGCGCTCCGCCAGCACCAGCAGGGCCGAGAGCACATAGTCGCCCACCGAATACTTGTTGCAGCCGGGGGCGCTGAAGAAGGGGATGCCCCGCTCGGCCAGGAGAGCGGTGTCGATGTGATCCGTGCCTATGGTGGCGGTGCCGACGAAGCCGAGCCGCGGGCAGCTGGCGAGCAGCCCGGCATCGACCCGGGTCACCGAGCGCACCAGCAGCACGTCGGCATCCTGCAGATCTGCCGCCCCTATCTGCCGCCCGGGCAGGGGCACGACCTCGCCAAATTCGGCAAACAGCTCGCAGGCATGGGGCATATTTTCATCAACGACGATCTTCATCCGCTCTCTTCTCATCCACAACCGGCCACAGGCGCGCCATTCTAGCCCAAACGCATCGAATTTTCAGAGGCTTGTTCTCGGGTTGTCATGGACAAAGAGTGCGCCGCTCTCTTGGAGCCACAGGGAGCCAGAGTATCGAAGCGGGCTCCCGGGCATCCATGGATGAGGCGCGGCACTCATATGTAACAACATGTTGCCCTCGCCTCCCCTGCCTTGACCAGGGGGGCCATGCTGGCACAATGACGCCTCTTTATGATCCGCCCCTGTCATGCGCACCTGTTATGAGCCCTCCCATGCCGACTCATGCCTCTTCGTTGCCACGCCGCCTGGTGCTTGGTTTCAACGCCATACTGCTGCTGCCGCTGCTGCTGCTCGTCTGCCTGCCCTGGCATCCCTTCATGACGAGTGCCCTGCAATCGGACTGGCTCTGGTGGCCCTACGCCCTCACCCGCATGGTGGACCTGCCCGGCCTCGCCATCACCATCGCCGCCCTGCTGCTGCTGACCCGACACAAACTGACGCTCGGCCACACCGCCCTGCTGGCCCTCGCGGGCGCCCTCTTTGCCACGCTGGCGAGCGACTGGATCATCAAGAGCCTGATCAAGCAGCTGACCGAGGAGCCAAGGCCCTATCTGCTCTGGCTGGAGAGCCAGGAGCTTATCCCCGCCATCCGCCAGTTCTATGCCGGCAGCCAGGATCTTCGCAGCGAACAGGTCCATGCCGCGACCCAGTTGCTGGCGCTGCCCGCCTGGCTCGGCCACCACTGGCAGACGGAGGTGAACTACGCCTTCCCCTCCGGCCACAGCATCGCCGCCATGAGCCTGGCCCAGTTCTTCGGGCTGATCTGGCTGGCCCGGGCCCCCGCCGGGGTCTGGCTGCTGCCGCTCTGGGCCATCGGCATCGGCCTGTCGCGCACCCTGATCGGCATGCACTGGCCGTTGGACGTGCTGGCGAGCGCCCTGCTTGGCAGCCTCACCGCCCTCGTGGCCGCCCGCTGGTGGCTGCGCCATTACTGACCTTCCAAATAAAAAACGGGCACCCTGGTGCCCGTTTTTGATCGCTGGTGCTGCCTTCAGCCCTGGCTCTGCTCTCAGCTCTGGCTCTGCCAGCCCTGGGGGTACTTGTAGCCGACGAAGCGTTTGGCGGCATAGGCCTTGAATTCGGGGGAGTTGTAGGCCGCCGCTACATCCTTGGCGAACGGTTTGTCCGCATCGGCCCCTTTGACCACCACCCAGTTGATGAAGTCATAGCTGCGTTCCAGGAAAAGACCCGTGCTGAACGGGATCCCGCTCGAGGCGGCGAAGTTGCCGTTGATGACGGAGAAGTCCACGTCTTCACGGGAGCGGGGCAGTTGCGCCGCCTCCAGCAACACCAACTTGATGTCGTGGGGGTTCTTCACCACATCGAATTCACTCGCCTTGAGGGGGTTGATCCCCTCTTTGAGGGTGAGCCAGCCCAGGTCCTGCAGCATCAGCAGGGCCCGCGCCTGGTTGGTAGGGTCGTTGGGAATGGCGACAGTGCTCCCCTCTTTCAGGGCCTTGAGATCCCCCAACTTGCCGGCATAGAGCCCCATTGGGCCGGTCGGTACCTGGGTAATGGGTGCCAGAGAGAGGCCCCTGTCTTTGGAGAAGCTGTCCAGATAGGGCTTGTGCTGGAAGCAGTTGACGTCCAGCGACCCGTCCGCCAGGGCAATGTTGGGGGTCACGTAGTCGGTGAACTCCACCAGTTTGACCTTGTAACCCTTGGCTTCGAGCTGCGGCTTGATGGAGTCGGTTACCATGTCGGCGAAGTCCCCGACCGTGGTGCCTATCACTATCTCTTTCTTCGCCTCATCGATGGCAAAGGCGGACAGCGGCAGGCTGCTGGCGAGCAGCGCGAGGGCGGAGAGGGTGAAGAAGGAACGACGCTGCATAGAAACTCCCTGTCGAGGTGATCATCAAAATGGTGGGGCTGCGGGTGTTATCATGAAGGCCGACACCACAACCATCTAGCCATCCAAACGGCTATCTAGAGACACCATAACAGAGCTTTTTCCCTTCGCCAAGCAACAAAACCGGGCAAGCTTGGCCAAAGAGAGGCAAAGCCCATCCGGCCCCTGGATGAGAAATCTTTGACAGAGCACGCAGTTATGCGGCTTGCACTCTCCCCGCTTGACGCAAAACCGGCTTATTGTGGTCATTCGATACCCATCATCATGGGATCCGATCCGGGTGCCAAGAGCCTGCTCAGCCCCCAGACAGCACAAGGAGTAGCCGTGTTCGATCATGTTGAAATCAAGGTGGTGCGCGTCGACGACTGCCGACGCGTCTATGCAACCGTGCTGGCGCCCCTCTTGATAGCACTCAAATGGGCAGACAAAGACGCCGCAGGTTTCGGCCGCGTTGGTCACGACAAGGTGGGCTTCCTGATAGAGCGGGGCGAACAGGGTGCCCCCTGCCATCTCGCCTTCGCGGCAAGCAGCGCGGCGCAGGTGGATGAGTTTCATCAGGCTGGCGTCAGGGCCGGCTTTGTCTGCAACGGGCAGCCGGGGCTGCGCCCCCACTATGCCCCCAATTACTACGCCGCCTTCCTGCGCGATCCGGACGGCAACAACATAGAGGCAATGGCCTACCTTGACCCCCTGGCATGGCGAGCATGTGAAGGGGCGCCGTGCAGCTTGTCAGCAGAAGCCCGGCGTCTTTGAGCTCGGGGCTAGGAAGCTCGCCACAAACAAAGGAGAAAATCATGCTTGAAAGCCGCGACACCGGCCTGCTGGTGGTCGATATCCAGGGCAAACTGGCCCGCCTGGTGGAGGGGAGCGAGTCGCTCATCGTCAACACGGCCCGACTGGTGCAAGGAGCCAAGACGCTGGGGCTGCCAGTTGTCTGGCTGGAGCAGAACCCGAACAAGCTCGGCGCCACAGTGCCCGAGTTGCAGCCGCTCCAGGCGGGCACCCTTGTGCTGGCCAAATACAGCTTCGGCGCCCTGGGGGAGCCGACGGTCGCCGATGCCCTGGCCGGAACCGGGGTCAGCCACTGGCTGGTGTGCGGCATTGAGGCCCATATCTGCGTCTACCAGAGCGTGCTGGGGCTCTTGGCGAGCGGCGCCCGGGTCTCTTTGGTGGTGGATGCGGTGTCGTCCCGCACCGCCGCCAACCGGGAGCTCGCCATCGGTCAGCTGGCGGCCATGGGCGCATCCCTCACCTCGGTGGAGATGTGTCTCTACGAGCTGATGGGGGATTGCCGCCATCCGGCGTTTCGCCAGATCCTGGCCCTGGTGAAGTGACCGTCATGATGGACAACATGGCCCCCCTGATGTTTGCCCTCATCGCCTTCGGGGTGGCGCTCACGGTGACGATGACAGGCATGGCGGCCACCCGCCACTATCTGGCCTGGCTCTGGCTGGGGATCATGCTCTTCTTCGGGCTGTGGTGGGCGCTGCTGGGCATGCCCCCGCTCCTTGCCGAGCCGCCCCCTCTCTGATCATGACCACCCGAGAGCTCAGTCCCCCAGCCGCTCCTGCAGATAGCGATAACCCCCCACGCCGTTTGGCACGAAGCTCAGCCGGTGGGTGAGGCCGGGGGGCGCATCCTCGGGGTGATGGGAGACGAACAGCAACTGGGTACCTTCCCCTATGAGGCGCACCACCATCTCCCGCACCAGGTGGCGGTTCAAGGGATCCAGCCCCTGCAGGGGCTCGTCCAGGATGAGCAACGGCGGATGCTTGACCAGGGCCCGGGCGATGAGCACCAGGCGCTGCTGGCCGAAGGAGAGGGAGTGAAAGGGCTGCGCTCCCTGCTCCTTTAGCCCCAGCAGGAGCAGCCACTGGTCGGCGAGCGCCAGCTGGCGATCCCCCGGGTGGGTATAGAGGCCGATGGAGTCATAAAAGCCGGAGAGGACCACCGCCTGCACCGAGCAATTGACGCGATAGTCCAGATGCAGGGCCGGGCTCACCAGGCCGATGTGGCGCTTGATCTCCCAGATGCTCTCGCCACTGCCCCGGCGCACTCCGAACAGGCGCAGATCATTGCTGTACCCCTGCGGATGATCCCCTGTGATGAGGGCGAGCAGGGTCGACTTGCCGGCACCGTTGGGCCCCACCAGTTGCCAGTGCTCTCCCTCCTCTATGGTCCAGTCGAGCCCGTCGATGATGACCTGCTCCCCGTAGGCGACACGCAAGGCGCGCATCTGTACCCGGGGGCCGGCGGGCAGGGGCGTGGGCGCCTGGAGCGGCGGGGGCAGCTGCGGGCTCTGCCCCTCGGCGCGCGCCAGCTGGGCCACCTCCCGGCTGCAGAGCACGGCATCGCGCTCCCCCGCCAACAGCAGGCGGCGTTCGCCGAGCAGGCCGAGGTGAGTGGCGAAGGGCGGGATCTCGTCGAAACGGTTGACGATCACCACCAGGCGCTGCCCCTCGCTCACCAGGTGCGCCAGCAGCGACATCAGGGAGGCCCTGGCCCCCTGATCCAGCCCATCGAAGGGCTCATCCAGCACCAGCAGCTCGGGTCGCCCCAGCAAGGCGCGGGCCAGCAGCAACTTGCGCCCCTCCCCGCTCGAAAGATAGCGATAGGGGCGCTCCCACAGGGACTCGATGCCGAAGCGCGCCAGCAGCGATCGGGCTTGCACCTCCTCTCCCCCCGTCTCCAGCATCAGGGTCGACACCCGATAGCCCGCTTCCTCCTCTTCCCCCAGCATGTCGGTGTTGCGCCGTTGCCAGTCCAGCTCCCCCAACTGCTGCTGCGACTCGAAGGAGAGGCGCACGGCCCTCACCCGGCCAGTCACCTCCCCTGCACGGACGGCCAGCTCGCCGCACAGGGCAGAGGCCAGCGCCGTCTTGCCGCTGCCATTGCTGCCGACGAAGGCCCAGCAGTCCTGCGGGGTGAGACAAAGTTCTGGAATAACCAGAGTGTGGTGGCCACGAAGGGCCAGGGCGGCGGATTGCCACTGCAATGAGGTCATGGGGTCGTCCTGTGATTCGTGCGGAGCACCTTGCTCCCTCTCCCTTGTACCAGAAAATGGCGCTATCAAAAAAACGGCGCCCTTGCGGCGCCGTGTCATTGAAAAGCGGGGGACGGGCTTAGCCGGCCTTGTGTTGTTCGGCCAGATAGAGCCAGGTGTCGACCACGGTATCCGGGTTGAGGGACACGGAGTCGATCCCCTGCTCGACCAGCCAGGCGGCGAAGTCCGGGTGATCGGACGGCCCCTGACCGCAGATACCCACATACTTGCCCGCCTTGCGGGCGGCCTGGATGGCCATTGCCAGCAGCGCCTTGACCGCCTCGTTGCGCTCATCGAACAGGTGGGCGATGAGGCCCGAATCCCGATCCAGCCCCAGGGTCAACTGGGTCATGTCGTTGGAACCGATGGAGAAGCCGTCGAAGTGCTCGAGGAACTTGTCCGCCAGCAGGGCATTGGAGGGCAGTTCACACATCATGATGACTTTCAGGCCCCGCTCGCCGCGGCGCAGGCCGTTCTCGGCCAGGATCTCCACCACCTGCTCCGCCTCGCCCACGGTACGAACGAAGGGGATCATCACCTCGACGTTGGTCAGGCCCATGACGTCGCGCACCCGTTTCATCGCCTCGCATTCGAGGGCGAAGCAGGGACGGAAGCTGTCGGCGATGTAGCGGGAAGCGCCACGGAAGCCGATCATGGGGTTCTCTTCGTGGGGCTCGTAGCCGCGGCCCCCCACCAGGTTGGCGTATTCGTTGGACTTGAAGTCCGACATCCGCACGATGACCCGCTCCGGCCAGAAGGCGGCGGCCAGGGTGGCAATGCCTTCACTCAGCTTGGCCACATAGTATTCACGGGGGCTGTCGTAACCCGCGATCATCTTGGTGATGGTGGCCTTGAGCTCGGGGGTCTGTTGGTCGAATTCCAGCAGGGCCTTGGGGTGCACACCTATCATGCGGTTGATGATGAACTCGAGCCGCGCCAGCCCCACACCGGCATTGGGCAACTGGGCAAAATCAAATGCCCTGTCCGGATTGCCGACGTTCATCATGATCTTGATGGGCAAGGGCGGCATATTGCCCACTTCGGTCACCGCTACGTCGAAGTCGAGCTCGCCGTCGTAGATGAAGCCGGTGTCCCCTTCCGCGCAAGAAACCGTGATGAGCTGACCTGCCTCGATGCGGTCGGTGGCATCGCCACAGCCGACCACGGCCGGGATGCCCAGCTCACGGGCGATGATGGCGGCGTGACAGGTACGCCCACCCCGATTGGTGACGATGGCGGAGGCCCGCTTCATGATGGGCTCCCAGTCCGGGTCGGTCATGTCGGTGACCAAGACATCGCCGGGCTGTACCTCGTCCATCTGGCTGATGGAGCTGATGACTCGCGCCGGGCCCGACCCAATCTTGTGGCCGATGGCGCGCCCCTCGATCAACACCTTGCCAGATTGCTTCAGGGCAAAGCGTTCGAGCGTGTTCGCCTCCTGGCGGCTGCGTACGGTCTCCGGGCGCGCCTGGACGATGTAGAGCTGACCGTCCTGACCATCCTTGGCCCACTCGATATCCATCGGGCGGCCGTAGTGTTGTTCGATGATGAGCGCTTGCTTGGCCAGCGCCATCACCTCCTCGTCCGTGATGCAGAAGCGGTTGCGCTCGGCCTCCACGGTATCGACGATCTTCACCTGACGGCCGTGACCGGCGTCCTCGGAATAGGTCATCTTGATGAGCTTGGAGCCCAGCGTCTTGCGCACCACCGCTGGGCGACCAGCCTTGAGGGTCGGCTTGTGCACATAGAACTCGTCCGGGTTGACGGCCCCCTGCACCACCATCTCCCCCAGGCCCTGGGCACCGGTGATGAAGACCACGTCGTTGAAGCCGGACTCGGTATCCAGGGTGAACATGACGCCGGAAGCGGCGAGATCGGAGCGCACCATGCGCTGCACCCCGGCGGAGAGCGCCACGCCCTTGTGATCGTACCCCTGATGCACCCGGTAGGAGATGGCGCGATCGTTGAACAGGGAGGCAAACACATGCTTGATGGCGGTCATGACGGCATCGATACCGCGCACGTTGAGGAAGGTCTCCTGCTGACCGGCGAAGGAGGCATCCGGCATGTCCTCGGCGGTGGCGGAGGAGCGTACCGCAAAGGAGGCTTCAAGCCCGGCGCTCAGCTTGTCGTAGGCGGCACGCACGGCCTGCTCCAGCGCGGGCTGGAAGGGAGCATCCACCACCCAGTCACGGATCTGCTGGCCGGCCTTGTTGAGGGCGGCGATGTCGTCCACGTCCAGGCTGTCGAGCAGGTCGTGGATCTTGCCGTTGAGGCCGCTTAACTCCAGAAACTCGTTAAACGCAAAGGCGGTGGTCGCAAAGCCGCCCGGTACGGACACGCCGGCACCGGAGAGGTTGCTGATCATCTCGCCAAGGGATGCATTCTTGCCGCCGACGCGCTCTACGTCCTGCATACCGAGCTGTTCGTACCAAAGTACGTACTGTTGCATTTGCATGTCTCCAGGTTGGTGGGCCAGGGTGTCAACGCACCTGCTGTGCCAAGTCGTGTGTTTTTGTTAGTGTCTGTTGCCAACGACCATGAAAACGTTTTCTAATTATTGTCAAAAAAATCCCCGAGCAAGAGTTGGGGATGGCCGTTTGACACAGGCATTCTACAATACCGACACAAAAAGGTAACGACTCAGGTTTGCAAGCGAGTTCACAACTTGGGAATGGCAGACCTGTTGACAAAAGAGATATGGTTTCGAGAGATACTTAATGCTCGCAACCCCCCAGGGGCACACCACAGGAGTCCGCTGTGCACACCGTATTCTATGTATCCGATGGCACCGCCATCACCGCCGAGGTGTTCGGCCATGCCGTGTTGAGCCAGTTTCCGCTGGTCTTCGAACAGGTCACCATTCCCTTCGTGGAGACTCTGGAAAAGGCGCGCCAGGTGCGGGCTCGCATCGATGAGCAGTTTCGCCAGACCGGGGTGCGCCCCATTCTGTTTCACACCATAGTCGACCCCCTGGTAAGGGAAGAGGTACTCAAGGCCCAGACCAGCAGTCACGATTTTCTCAATACCTTCGTGAGTCCCCTCGAGCAGGAGCTCGGGATCAAGGCCGAGCCCAGGCAGCACCGCACCCATGGCATGGAGAACCGCAAGCTCTACGACGATCGCATCGAGGCGGTGAACTTTGCCTTGAGCAACGATGATGGCATCACCACCAAGGAGTATGACGAGGCGGACATCATCCTCATCGGGGTCTCCCGCTGCGGCAAGACGCCGACCAGCCTCTATCTGGCGCTGCAGTTTGGCATTCGCGCCGCCAACTACCCTTTCATCGAGCAGGACATGGGTTCGCTGGTACTGCCAACCCCCCTCAAGGCCAACCGCCACAAACTGTTCGGCCTCACCATCGCTCCCCAGCGACTGCACGAGATCCGCAATCAGCGCCGCGCCAACAGTCGCTACTCCTCTCTTGAGCAGTGCGAACAGGAGCTGGCGAGCGTGGAGCGGCTGTTTCGCCAGGAGGCGATCCGCTTCCTCGACACCAGCTCCCACTCGGTGGAAGAGATCAGCGCCAAGATCCTGGAAGCAACCGGCCTTCGTCGCCAGCTCTGCTAGATAACATAAAAAAGGCAGGATAAACCCGCACAACGACAGCCCAGTGGCAAGATAACGAAACAGAAAGACAGGGAGAAATGACGCCAGCGGGTCCGCCGGCGTCATGAGGCTCAGGGGCGAGGGCGGGAAGCTGGCTTGTTGAGCTCCCGATTGTTCATCAACATGCCATGAAAGCGCAGCAAACCATGGCGTTTGCGTGCCCGTTCGCTCAACCAGCAGGCGGGAAGCAGGCCCAGCACGGCGGCGAGCGTCAGCACCATGGCAATGTTGTTCACCAGATAATCCGCCCCCTGCCATCCCCAGACCATGAGACAGGCCGCCGCCATGGTCAGCAACATGGGGGATAGCCAGACTCCCAGCCAGAGCGCTGCGAGCAGCAAGCCACCGACAATACCTTCGATCATATGAGTCCTTCCTTGAAAAACGGCTACTAGCACATCAAATCACCGCCAGGTCAATAGCACCAAGACCAACTGAACACAAAACCAGCAATCACTTCCAAAACCCCTTTCCAGATCATGAAAAACCTGAACATTGCCCACAAAGCAAACCAATGATGAGGAAAACAGGTGCACAAACGGTCGATTATCACTATTCTGCTCGGGTTGGTAGCCGCTACAAAAAACAGTGCGCGGCAAACCGTAACGATATTAATACGGATTTCGTCACGTTTTCGGCACAAGATGCCGCGTCGGGCACAGGAGGTGCCATGGCAGACGGGGCGCGAGACGAGTGAATTCAGCGACGTAAGGAAGGAAGAATGGATCTTCAACAAGACGGCGAAGAGCTGAAGCGCGGCCTGAAAAACCGCCACATCCAGCTCATCGCACTGGGCGGTGCCATCGGTACCGGCCTGTTCCTCGGCATTGCCGACACCATCAAGATGGCAGGCCCCTCGGTGCTGCTTGGCTATGCCATCGGCGGCTTCATCGCCTTCCTCATCATGCGCCAGCTTGGCGAGATGGTGGTGGAAGAGCCGGTGGCCGGTTCATTTAGCCACTTCGCCTACAAGTATTGGGGCGACTTCGCTGGCTTCGCCTCCGGCTGGAACTACTGGGTGCTCTATGTGCTGGTGAGCATGGCGGAGCTGACGGCGGTCGGCATCTACGTGCAGTATTGGTGGCCCGAGATCCCGACCTGGATGTCGGCGGCCTTCTTCTTCGTGCTGATCAACGCCATCAACCTCTCCAACGTCAAGGCGTTCGGCGAGATGGAGTTCTGGTTTGCCATCATCAAGGTCGTGGCCATCCTCGGCATGATAGGCTTCGGCGGTTACCTGCTGTTCTCCGGCACCGGCGGTCCCGAGGCCACGGTCAGCAACCTGTGGGCTCAGGGAGGCTTCTTCCCCAACGGAGTGGGCGGCCTGGTAATGGCCATGGCCTTCATCATGTTCTCCTTCGGCGGTCTGGAGCTGGTCGGCATCACGGCGGCGGAAGCGGATAATCCCGAGAAGAGCATTCCCAAGGCCACCAATCAGGTGATCTACCGCATCCTGATCTTCTACATTGGCGCCCTGACCGTGCTGCTCTCCCTCTACCCCTGGGGCAAGGTGGTCGAAGGCGGCAGTCCGTTCGTGATGATCTTCCATGCCCTGGACAGCAACCTGGTGGCCAACGTGCTGAACCTGGTGGTGCTGACTGCCGCGCTCTCCGTCTACAACAGCTGTGTCTACTGCAACAGCCGCATGCTGTTTGGCCTGGCCAAGCAGGGCAACGGCCCCAAGGCACTGCTCAAGACCAACAAGAGCGGTGTTCCCCTGACCGCCATCACCATCTCGGCAGCAGCCACCTTGCTGTGCGTGCTGATCAACTACCTGATCCCGGGCAAGGCTTTCGGCCTATTGATGTCGCTGGTGGTCTCCGCCCTGGTCATCAACTGGGCCATGATCAGCCTCGCCCACCTCAAGTTCCGCAAGGTCAAGGCTGCCGAAGGGGTGACTACCAAGTTCAAGGCACTGTGGAGTCCGTTTGGCAACTATCTCTGCCTCGCCTTCATGGCCGCCATCCTGGTGATCATGTACATGAACGATGGCACCCGCATCTCGGTCGAGCTGATCCCGGCCTGGGTACTGGTGCTGGGCTTGGGCTATCTGTTCAAGCAGAAGCGCCAGGAACGGATAGCCACCAATCTGGGCTAAGTCTCTCCGCTTCTCTTACGAAAATGCCGGTCACTGACCGGCATTTTTTTATGTGCTCCATCCCCCCCGGCAGTAGTGAAGCGGTCCATCACTCCCCTGCCTCTGGCATGCACAGATGAGGGACGCCACTGGGCATTGCCATTTAACTTCCATGAGCAGGGACTCCATAACGACAAACCCGAGACAGGAGCCTCGGGTTTGGGGAGATCAGGATTAGTTTTGCAGTCCATCATTCCAGCAGGAAGACGGCTTCCACGTTGTCCGTGATGCTGATCTGCTGCTGCTGGTAGCTATTCTCCGCCATGTCGGCGGCGGGTGCCGCGGCAGCCTTCATGGCACGGCTATATATCGGCATGGGAGAGCTGTTGCGGTACTCCACGCTGTACACCTTGCCAAGTTTCATGCCAAAGGCCTTGGCCAGAGATTCTGCCTTGCTGGTAGCGTCTGCCACCGCACCAAGACGCGCCTGCTCCTTGATGACCTGAGGCGACTTGAGGCCGTACTCAATCTGGGAGACAGATTCCAGGCCTGCCTTGAGGGCGGTGTCCATCAACTGGCTCAGCTTGTCGAGCTGGTAGAGTTTGACCGCCAGCTGGCGCTGGGCACGGTAACCCACCATCTCGGGCTGCTTGTTCTGCGGATACTGGTACTCGGGGGAGATCACCAGATTGCCGGCCTCCACATCGCTGCGCTTGATGCCGAGGTTCTCCAGTTGACCAAAGAATGCGGCCACCTTGGTATCGACCTGCTGCTTGGCCTTGATGCCCTGTTTTTCCAGCGCAGTGACGGCAACATTGAGCGTCAGCATATCGGGCTCGGCCTTCTGCTCCGCATAGCCACTGACTACCAGATGAGGGGCTTCGGGGACCTCGATGGCAAGCAGCGGAGCACTGATAACGAGCGCAGACAGGGTAAGAAGGGGACGCCACATAGAAAAAACCTCCGTCGATTAGATGGAGGCCATTATGCACGTCGTCGATTGGGATTCATATATCGTGCAATGGGGGGATCTGATCCAGCACCTGATTGGTCATGTCAATGTTGATGCTGATCTCGCCTGCCAGCGGGCTACCATGGCTCGCAAGCACGGGGGCTGGCCCCTGGGCACCCAGCAGCGAGTCTTCTTCGAAATGAAAGGAGTCCCACGACAGAACATGACCCTGGGATGGCAATACCGGGTCTGGTGCCGTGACAACCGCCAGCGAGCTCCAGTCAAAGTCATCCCCATGACCAAGCAGATCCTGCAAGGAACTGTCGCTCAGACTCTGCAGTGAATACTCCTGTTGCCCCAGCTCGTGGCCAACCAGCACCACCATGTGGGGCAAGGGTGCGTCCTCTGCGGGCGTGAAGCTGATGCTCGATGCAGCGAAATCCACATTGAGCGCTCCCGCGACCTCACCATCCTCGCTCTCCAGATCCAGGGCGTTTATCTTGTTCCCCGTCATCGTGGCCTGATAGCCAAACCGGCCCGAACAGACGATGTTGTCCTGTCCGTCCCAGCTGTAGCGAATACCATCGATGTCGACCCAGTTGAATGGTTCCATATTTCCCTCACATCTTCGATCCTGCCTATCTTAACGCCCTTCATTCACAAGCAACAGAGGGCAGGCAAGCCTGCCCTCCATCTGCGTCATCAGGGGTGCGGATCTATCTTGAGGTTACCATCGTTAAGCAATTGCTCGATGATGGCCTGGTTTGTGGTGATGGTGCCACCATGGGTCAGATCTGGCCCCCCCTGGAACATAACCGTCAATTGCCCACCACCCGCAGTGCTGCCATTGGTATCGATAGTCAACTTGTTATTGACCGTATCAAACGTCAGATAGCTGTTGAGGGTACTGGCTAACTCACTATTGCTGGCACTGCCCGGCACATTATCCAGTAATTGCGACAGATCCAGCACATCACCATTACTGCCCGAACCCAAGGTGAAGTCGGTTATCTTGTCCACACTGCCATCGGCCTCCCCTGCTAGCCACTTGAAGGTATCCTTGCCATCTCCTCCTGTCAGGATATCGTTGCCCAACCCGCCAATCAGTAAATTATCTGCTCCGTTGCCGATCAGAGTATCACTGCCAGATCCACCAATCGCACCTTCAATGGAGCTATAGGTATCTCCTTCTGCATCGCCCCCAGAACCGGTGCCAGTGAGCAGATTGATAGTATGCGCAGCGCTGTCGTCGCTGTAATCCACCAAGTCATCTCCCCCACCACCGGAGATCACATCATCTTGTGAGCTGCCCGCGAGAACATCATCACCGCCAGTGCCTGTCAGGGTATAACTCCCATCCCCCGATACGACGCCAATGTGGAGAGTCGAAGTGGCCGTTGTATCACCGTCTCCATCCGTTCCTTCAATGCCAAAAGACAGATCCTGATCAGCAGGCAAAATCCGTGTCGAGACAATTGCTTCCGTAAAACGCACACCTTGTCCTGATCCACTGATACCTGTAATAGTTACTACGTTGAAACTAATCGAAGGGTCAATCACCGTACTCGTACCAGTCACCACCATGGTGCCCGTCTGGGTATAGTGAGGATCGGACGGATCCAGAAGGGTGTTTACGGCAGTCCACTGTATGGTCAAAGAACCATTGATACTGTTATTGGTCAGCGTCAATTTATCGATCAACTTGGGATCGGATGTAGAAGGGTTGTCACCAGCCGCTCCCACATTATGAAACTCCATGGTGACACTCTCACCATTGCCCAGGAACTGGTTGTCGACACCAAAACCCTGGGTAGAAGAGTTCACACCATTACTGGTACCCGTAAACTCTATCCGCCCATCCGCCGTTTGTACCCATGGCTGCGGCCCTCCTGCCGTGAGATTCAACAACGAGAACGTCTCGTCACGGGCGACCTCCGAGTTGATCAGATTGAACTGATAATGCCCGTCAGCAAACACGGTCAAGGAGAACAAGCCACTCCCACTGGCGCTTGCCAACAAGGTGGTACTCAGCAAACTGCCATCCAGATTGTATGCACTGGATGAGCCATAACTCACACCAGTTATGGCTGGCCCAGTGATGTTGAAGGCAGACAGGCCATCGGCTCCCGGCTCTACATCAAAGAACCCCTTGAGGGATGTCAGTGGTTCATTTGCCATGAAACCTGACATAAAGCTGCCCAGCGTCGGCACGTCGTCCACGATGCGCACAATTAACTGGTCGCTGGCACTGGTGCCGCCCACCCCGTTCACCCCGATGGTGATGCTGTCGTCAAACCCGGTGCCCGTTGCACCCGCCTTGCTGTCGTTG